>JAEYYX010000046.1 GCA_023428245.1 Pseudomonadota bacterium | reverse complement strand
TTTCACGCGTGGGCGGGGGTGGTCGAGAACGCGCCGCCCCGGCCATAAGCTATATCCACCACTGACGTCGACCTTGAAGTCGTCGACGTCTTCAGTGAGCTTCGTGAGCGCGCCGCGATGGAGCGCGACATACACGAAGGTCACATAAGCTAGGTAAAGAAAGATAAGAGCAGCCGCAGTGATCGCGAGGGCGCGCCTTTTCAAAGGGGAGAGTTTCGTGGCCAAGGGCGTCGTCCTCTTCGATCACCGGGCGGCAAGAAGGTCGATCAATCGACCGAATCTTCGACATCGTCGGCCGCTTCGTCGATAGCTTCCTCTGTGTCTTCTGCGGCCTCGTCGATCTCCTCGCCAGCTTCCTCCGCAGCACCCTCAGGGGATTCCGCGTCCTTGCCGTGACAACCGATCATGAGCGTTGATGCGAAGGAGAGCGCGGCCAGAGTCTGAAGTGTCGCTTTCATGAAAATTCCACCTTTCTGATGAGTCGCGTGGGCCTGCTCCACCTCGGAGCGGCGCCCCACGCACTTTCGCTCCGAACTAGAGCAAGCGCCGTGCCGAACACTGATGATGGAGAGCGGCGCATCCGCGAAGAGAGCGCGTTTCCTCTCGGCGCCTTTCGACTTCCCCGTTTCTTTTCGCGCATCTGCCCGAAAGAACCGGAGGACAACCGACCGTCGAAGTCCTCTGGGCGACGGCGGAAGTTCTCTGCACACGCACCTAAGGCAATGAAATTCCTAAATAAACTGCCAACCAGGTTGTGGCGAATGAGCGCACGGTGAGGCAGTTTGACCCAAGCCAATGGAGCTCCCAGCGGCGCTTTCGCGCAGACTCAAAGCGCGCCCCGCGCCGTCGGTCCCGGAACCCAATTTGGAAATCCTGAGCGATCTCGGAACTCAGCGACGAGGCATCCCCGCGCGCCATCGAGCTGGCACAGCCCTTGCGAGGTAGCCGGAAAGTTAAGTCACACGTCCTCACAGACGCCACAACGAACGAAAGGTAACCTCATGATTCGCTACGCAGTAATCTTCCTGGTGATTGCGCTCGTCGCAGCCCTCCTTGGCTTTGGTGGTTTGGCCGGTATGGCCGCAAGCATCGCGAAGATCTTGTTCTTCGTGTTTCTTGTCCTCGCTGCCATCTCCTTCCTGGTCAACCTGACCCGCGGCGGCGGCTCGACGCTCCCATAACGCGAGCACCGAGCGCGATCGATTCTCGCTCTTCGAAGCGAGAAGACGGTGCGGGGAGCGCCTTGACGTCTAGGCCGAGGCGCTCCCCGCACAATGTCCTAAGAGTGCACGGGCGTCGCCCTTTCGCTCAGCTCGCGAGCGAGGAAGAACGCGACGCTGCCGCGGCCAATTGTTCCGCAGAGATCGGCTTCACAAGCAAGTCGTCGAAGCCACGCGCCAGCGCTTCTTTGCGCACTTCTTCATCGGCGTGCCCAGTAACTGCGACCACCCGCAGCCGCGACCCCTTTTCACCCCTGAGCCGGTCGACGATCGCGTAGCGATCTTGACCAGGCATCGTGAGGTCCAATATCACAAGCTCCGGCTCCAGTCGCCCGATCGCTTCAAGCGCTCCGGATGCGTCATGTGCCACACTCGCCGAGAGCCCAAAGCTCGTGAGCATCAGTGCGATCGTCTCAGCCGAATCGACGTCGTCATCGACAACCACACATCGGTCAAACATCCCGACGCGCGGCTGCACCGGAGAACTCTTCCCGGGCCGCGGGGCGTCCAGCTGAATTCCGACCGGCGGCTCGTGGTGGTCTTGGCTTCTCTGATTTTTTGGAAGCTCGGCGTGCTGCGGGGCGACGGGTAGATTCTCGCGCGCTTGACTCAGAGGAAGCCGCACCGTGAAGGTCGCTCCCTGGCCAACGCCGGGGCTCTGTGCGGACACGCTGCCACCATGGAGCTCGAGGAGCTGGCGCACGAGCGCCAGCCCAATGCCAAGGCCGTCGCTGTTCCCACCGGTGCTCCCCTGGTCGAACATGTGAAATACACGCGCGAGGTTCTCCTCAGCGATCCCGATGCCGTGATCGATCACGCGAACCAGAACACTTTCACCGTCTCGCTCGGCGCGCACCGTGATCACACTCTCGCGAGGCGAATAGCGGGACGCATTGTTGAGAAGGTTCGAAATCACCTGGACGAGCCGTGCTTGATCACCTTCGATCGGAAGAGCTTCACTCGACAGCTCAATCTCGACTCTCTGACGCCGCCCATCGAGCAGCGGCCCTACAGCTTCAGCGCTCTGCTCGATCGCCTGGCGTAAGTCGAACCGGGCCCAGCGAAGCGATAGAGTGCCGCGCTTGAGGCGCTGCGCATCGAGCAGATCCTCGACGAGGCGTTCGAGCTGGATCACTTGCCTCGACATGAGCCCCATGATCTTCGGATCGACCTGGGTCGCCCGCTGAGCGATCTCACTCACCGCAAACTTGAGCGGAAGCAAGGGGCCTCGGAGTTCATGGGAGAGAGTGGCGATGAAGCGATCTTTCTCGAGCGCGAGGTTCGCCACCGTCTCAGCATTCCTTCGGCGCTCGTAGCCGAGAGCGATCGCGTTTGCGAGTCGCGGGAGCTCAGCAGCGAGTCGCTCATGAATGCGCTCAGCGCTCACAATCTCAAGAACCCCCAGCGCGGCCGCGTCTGCAACCATTGGGAATGCGGCGCAATAGGGCCCCTCCTGTCCTCTCTTGCTCGCCGGAATTGCATCGCGCCATGCGCTCTCGACAAGGCTCGACGGACGAACCTCGCCGGACGATTCCCTTGCGGTCGTGGCTCCCAGACTCAGCGCTGCACCCGGCTCGAGCGCATCCCCGATCCAGATCCGAACCAGGCTCGCATCGCTCATTTGACGGACTGCGTCCCCGCAGCGTTCGAGGAGCTGACGCGCGTCCGCGGTCTCGGCGACGACTCGGCCGAGCGTCGCCTCCAGGTTGCGCACGCGGTCTTGTTGATGAAGTTCTTCAACGGCCGCCTCTTCTTCGTCGATGTCGCGCAGGGTGATCATGCATCCGATCGGCGAGCCCCCTTCCGCCTCCACCGGCCGCACCGTAAGCCCGATCACCTGTGGCCCGCTCGGGGTCTGAATTCCGACTCGACGCTCCCGGAGCACACGACGTTCGGCAACGGCGCGCTCGAAGATCGATTCGTCGCCGCTGCGCTCACTCGAACCCCGGAACTGCACGTACTCGCTCAAGGGTCGCCCGATGAGCCGTTCCTCGGGCGCATCGAAGAGCTGAACCGACGCGGAGTTTGCGAAGCGAATGTTGCCCTCGAGATCGAGCAGGATGAGCGGGGCGCTCACGCTCGAGAGCATCGCCTCGAGGTAACCCTTCTGGCGCTGGATGATGTTCACAGCGGCAAGCAGGCGCTTTGTGGCTTGATGTTGTCCGCGCAGGAGCAAGAACGCGATGACGCAGGAGAGAAGCCCCACCGCGGCGATGCTGAGAATGCCGAAGCTCCTCGTGCGACGAAATTCTGCCTGGCGTTCGGCGAGCCGCGCTTCCTCGCCGCTGCGGACGAGGTCGAGCATCTCCCGCAAGTTATCCATGACTAGCTTGCCCGAGTTCGTCTCGAGGGAGCGACGCGCGTCCAAGTAGTGACCGTCCTGGTGCAGCTCGAGCACCTCAGCCATCTCCGCGAGCTTCACATCGAGTGTCGCCGAGAGGTCGCGGCGATGTTCGTCGTCGACGTAGGGTGCGACGCGCTCGAGAAGTTGATCTCGGAGCAAGGGAAGCGATCGCACCGCCGCCGAGTAGTCAGCAAGATAGGTGCTCTGGTCCGTCAGCAGGAAACCGCGCTGTCCCGTCTCCGCGCTGAGGAGGGCTTCCGTCAATTCACCGATGGCTTGTACAGCGTCATATGAGCGAACCACGAGGTCGGCACCGCTACTCAGCCGGAGCATCTGCCAGGCCGATGTAGCGCCTACCGAAAGGATCAGGAACGTCGCGCTCAGGATCGCCCGGCGTGTCCGCCCCTGCGTCCTTTGGAATTCTTTAGTGAGAACGCGGCTCGGCACAACACTTCTTCCTTCCCCTGGTAACTCAAGATGGTGGCTTCGGCCATATGCAGTTCGACCGCGTACTTACGGAGAATCATGCTAGAAAGACGAGAAGTACAGTTCTCTTCCCGTCTTCTTCAGGCGCCGCCATCTTAGCGCCATGAGGTGAAAACATGTCACTGCGAATTTACGCAGCAGGTCCCGGTCCCTTTCTCGACGCGCTTCGGAGCGCTCTCTCCGGACAGCAGATCGACGAAGCCCCGGGGAGCTTGCTCTCACTTTCCCTCGGCGAGACAGCCTGTCTCCTTGTGAGTGCCGATGACGCACGCTTGAGCGACGCGATGGAGCTCGCTCGGGCGGGGCTTCCCGTCGTGGAGATCTTCGGCGAAGCCCCCTCGAGCCCGGACCACGGTTCCCCGGCCGCGAGCTTGAGAAACCCCCGGGAAATATGGCTCGCCGTCCGGCTGGCCCTCCTTTCGTACCGCGCCCGGACGCTCGCTTCTGCGCTGGCCGGCCCTTGGGCCCATGACGCGCGCGGGGCGCTCGGAATCGCGCGTATGGCGCTGCAGTTGATGACCATGTCGGCAGAGCCATCGAGCCCCGTGCGCAAGGTCGAGAGCGGTGTGACGCGCATGGGCTTCACCTTGGAGCGTTTGCCGGAGCAAGTCGCTCTCGCCTTGGACCTTCCGCTCGGCCCGCCGCCGCCGAGCATCTTCCGCGACCTCGGCGTCTACGCGGCGCACCTGAAACAAATTCATCCGCATCGCTCGATTCAACTAGAAGGCGAATCCGCTATGAACACCACAGCCTCCGCTGCGTTCATCCCCACCGCCGCGGGCTTCGTCGATCTCGCACTCAGCTTGAGCGCCGCGCGCGGGTCGTTCCGTATCGCTTTCGATCTAACCCGAGGACTCGAATTCGAGTGTGAGTGTCCCGAGCGGCGGGTGCCCTGGGACTTCGAAGGCACGCTGCAAGCGGACGATGTCGTAAGCCGGTTTGCGACGCAGGTCCCCTTTCGCCTTCTCGAGGGCGCTCGCCGCGCGCTTCGGTCCGGCTCTCCGTTTTCGATCGACTTCGTGAGTGGTTCCTTCGTCGCGCCGGCGAGCTCTTGAC
>JAEYYX010000033.1 GCA_023428245.1 Pseudomonadota bacterium | reverse complement strand
AACCTCCTGCAAGTTTGGCGGGGCCCGGGGGCCGGGCGCGCGCGCGCGCGGCTCGATGTGTACCGTGGCGATTGTGAGGGAGCGTTGTCTCGCCTCTCGGGGGCCGCTCTCGAGAGTCTTGATGGCGCCAAGGAGCTCCGCGCCTATGCGGAACGTTGCGCAGGTGCGACGGTAGGAGCGCGTGTGACGGAGGATGCGCGGCGCGGGGTCTGGCTCAGGATGCAAGACTCGGCGGACCAGGTGCTCGCCGAGCTGATCATGGACACCGCGGCCGCGGCCCGCGACGCGATCGAAAAGAATCTCAGCACCAAGCTGCCGCGTCCGCTCAGGATCGATCTCGTCCGAGACCTGTTCTCGCTCTCGGCGGTGACGGGGTTGCCCCTTGACGCGGCCGAGACGACGGGAACGGTCGCTGTGGCTCGGTACGGGCGCGTGACGATGATCACTCCCCGCGCGCCGCGCCACGGTTACCCGTGGCAGGACACCCTTGCCCACGAAATCACCCACCTCATCATCAGCCGCGCGAGCTTCGACAGGGCTCCTCTCTGGCTCCAAGAGGGCGTAGCCAAGCGAGAGGAGCGGCGCTGGCGCGCGCCGCGTGCGTTTGACGATCGCGACCCTCCGCTCGAGGTAGCGCTCGAGGCGTATCGCTCCGGGCGCCTGCGTGGAGTCGATCGGCTAGGCTCGTCGATCGCGCTCTTGCCCTCGGCAGACGCGGCGCAAATCGCGTTCGCGGAGGTGACGAGCTTCGTCGGCTATTGGATCGAAAAGTCGGGACCAGCAGCGTTGCCAGCGCTGCTTCGCGAGATCGCTCTGCTCGGCGATCCGGATCGGGCGCTCCGCGGGATCTCGGGTTATGGGCTCTCGGATTGGCAGACGCTCTTTCACGCCGAGCTGGGCAAGAGAGACCCGGCCCTGGCCACGAGGCCCGGCATAGAAGGGGCCGGCGCAGTCACCGCGGCGCGGGCGCATCGCGTGAGTGAGCTGCTCTTCTTCGCCGGTCGCTACGAGGAATCCTTTGAGCGCGCGGCCCTTGAGCTCGATCGGGTCCCGGGCCACGCGCCCTTGCGCTTCAGTGCCGCGCGGTCCGCCGCCCGCGAGGGACTCGTCGAGGAAGAGCGGGCGGTTCTCGGTAGTGTGGAGGAAGTCTCTTCGGCCCACGGGGGGCACTTGGCTCTCCTGGCCAAGGCGTCGAACGTCTCGGGGGACCTCGGGCGTCAGGCCCTCGGGCTCGATCCCTATCTGCTCGAAGTGGCCTGCATGGATGCCCCGCGAGACGTCATTTCCCCAGGCGATCCGCGGGGGCCCGAGGACAAAGTGTCGCTGTCGCCCTTGTGCGCCCATGTGCGCGCTTTGGTTCCGCGCGGGGCCGAGTAAGATCAACCACCGGGCACAAGCTCGCGCGATTTGACCAAGAGTTTCGCGAGCGCCTACCATAGGAGCGCCTGTCCTGAGCACCCACCTTCGGAAGACTTCGTGAGTTTTACCTCCCTAGCTGCGGCCCAGCTCATTCGAGCGTTGCCCCGAGTCCAGTTGAGTCGAGCTGTCGGCGCCCTTTCGGAGAAAGGACTGCCGCCGGTAGCGGCCGGCTTGGTCGAAGGGATCTATCGACGTTTCTATCCGGTGAACATGGAGGAGGCGGCAGAGTCGGGGCCCTATGAGTCCTTCGATGCCTTCTTCACTCGGGCGCTGCGCCCGGGTGCACGCCCCATCGCGGATGTCCCGCTCGTTTCGCCCGCCGACGGAAAACTGTCAGCAGCGGGTCCGATCGATGGCGCCGGGAAGATCGTCGTCAAACAGCAGGTCTACGAGGTGGCCGAGCTCGTCGGTGACGCGAAGGAGGGCCAGCGTTTCGTCGGTGGAGAATTTGCTGTCGTCTATCTAGCGCCCTCCGACTACCACCGGGTGCACAGTCCGGTGGACGGGAGTGTCGCCGAAGTTATCGGTATCCCTGGCGATCTGTTCCCGGTGAATGCGGTCGGCGAGGCCCATTTCCCCGGGCTTTTCGTACGCAATAACCGCGTCGCGATCCATATCGACACCGAACATCTCGGGCGCGTCACCGTCGTCATGGTCGGCGCGACCATCGTCGGGCGCATCAGCATGTCCATGATTGCGGAGCCCGCGGTTCCGAAGGGCCTCACGCGGCTGACTCCCCCGGTCCCGGTCCGACGCGGCGACGAGCTCGGCAAGTTTCATTTGGGTTCGACGGCGGTCGTCCTCGTCGAACCAGGTGTTCATATCTCCCGCGGTCTCGGCGTGATTCGCTATGGGACCGGACTTGTGAGGGAAGCATGAGTAGCGGAGGCGACAAGAGCGGTAGCCCGGGCGAGCCGACTGACGAGCGGACCCCCGCGCCGATTCGGGCCATGCGGGTGATCGCGCTTTCGCGCAGTTCGCCCCCGAGCCGTAGGGCCGACGAATCAGCGCCGAAAGCTGACGAAACGAGTTCGCCTGCCTGGTCGTCGCCGGAGCACGAAGTCGAAGTCGACGTCGAACAAGGAGCCCCTGCCGAGGACTTGGGCGCTTCGAGCGCGGAGGGCCCTGCGACCGGCTCGTTCTCGCCCCATGGGTCCTTCCCGCCGAGCCCGCCGCCTGTGGCGTCGCGCCCCCCGATTGGTCCGATGCCCGGGTCTTTTCCGCCGCCTGGTTCTCTCCCCGCCGCCGTCTGGCCGAGCCCAGTACCGAGCGCGAGCTCATTGCCGCAGGGGCCTGCCTCGCCCATTTCGGGCCCACCGGTCTCGGGCCTTCCTCCGATCTCTGGTCGCCCCGTCTCCGGCCCGCCGGTGGCGAGCGATCGCCCGCTTCCGTCCTTTTCCGATGAGCTCTCGGACGCGGCCACGCCCGTGTTCGTCGCGCCGACAGAGGACTTCGAGGAGCCACCGGTCCATTTCGAAGAAGAAGAACCGGCCGCGCCTGTCGAGCCTCCTGCCGCCGCGGCCATCCCAGAGGTGCTCGCCGAAGCGGCGCGCGACTCAGAACCGCGCCTCTCTTTGCCGGGCTTTCTCCAAGCGGATGACATCGAGCCGCTCTCGGAGCGACACGACGAGGAACTCGAAGCTGAGCTCGAAGACGTCGAACCGACGCCCATCGCTCCGAGCTACGAGCCTCGCCAGGAAGGTGAGGAAGTACGCGCGGAGGCGGGCCCGGGGCCCGTGGCTGTGGCCCCTCCGCCTTCGACCAGCTCCCCTGGTGATCGGCCGCCGCCCCCGAAGCGCAGCCCGCCCCAGTCGCTCAAGGCGACGCCGCAAGGAGGATCCGGGAGACCGGCGCTCCCGACCGCGAAGATGAAGAAGAAGCCCTGGTGGGAGGAGATCTTCGGGGACGACTTCTCGCGCAGCTACCGCTCGCCAACTCCCGCGCAGATCGAGCGTGAGACGACCTTCATCGAACGCTCATTGGCTTTGCCCCACGGGTCTGTTGTCTTGGATCTTGCCTGCGGTCAGGGTGAGTACGCTGTCGAGCTCGGCAAGCGCGGCTACTCGGTGGTCGGCTACGACCTCTCTGTGTTCCAGCTCGCTATGGCGGCCGATCGGGCTCAGTCCGCGAGCCAGAAGATCAACTTCCTCCAAGGGGACATGCGCGAAATGGCCTTCGAGTCCATGTTCGACGGCATCGTCTCTTGGAACACGTCCTTCGGATACTTCGAAGAGGATAGGAATACAGACGTCCTTCGGCGCATGTATTCGGCGCTTCGTCCGGGTGGTGTGCTCCTCATGGAGATTCTGAATCGCGACTACGCGGCGCGCGAAGCTCCCATTAGCAATTGGTATGAAGGCGACGGCTGCATCTGTATGGATGACATGACCCTCGACTTCATCACGAGCCGCCTGACCGTGAAGCGCAGCGTTATCCTCGACGACGGACGCAGCAAAGAGGTCACCTACTCGATTCGTCTCTACTGCCTCTCGGAAATCGGCAAGCTGTTCCACGACGTTGGCTTCGTGGTGCGCTCAGTCTCCGGGAGCCCGAGTACACCCGGCGCTTTCCTCGGGAGCAACTCGCCCAGCCTGATCATTGTCGCGGAGCGCCCCCACAAGTAAAAGGAGCCGCGCGCCGAAAAACGCCTGCTCTCCGGCGAGCCCCACTGGCAGGTGCCCCTCGGCGGCAGGGTCGAGGCGGCAGGGTCGAGGCGGCCTCGCCTCTGCAGGCACGCTCTCGTGGTGCGCCGTCTTGACGCGGCGAAGACTCCTCTGAGTTCTTTTTTAGGGGCCCCGGCCCATCACATCCGCCTCAGTTCGGCCGAGCCTTCGCCTGCACTCAGCTTCGAGACCGCGCCCCCCGCGCGCTACCCGCGCGCTACCCGCGCGCCCAACCGCGCGCCCAACCGCGCGCTACCCGCGCGCCCACCCGCGCGCCCAACCGCGC
>JAEYYX010000028.1 GCA_023428245.1 Pseudomonadota bacterium | reverse complement strand
CCCCCACCCCAGCCCGCTGCCTCAAATCACCGCCCCAGTTCCTCAGAAAGCAGCCAGCTGCCTCGACGGAACCCTCCTACCGTCTCCCCCAAGCAGCCAGCTGCCTCAGAAAACCATCCTCGCCCTTCTCCGAAGCAGCGAGCTGCCTCCGGACACGCCCTCTGGATACTCCGAAAGCAGCTAGCTGCCTCGAAACGCGAGCCTTAGTTCCTCAGAAAGCAGCCAGCTACCCCGAGGGAACCCTTCTTCCGTCTCCAGAAGCAGCCAGCTGCCTCCGGACACGACCTCTGGATATTCCGAAAGCAGCTAGCCGCCTCCCGGGAACCATCGTGATGTCATCGTCAGCAGCTCACTCCTGATTCGCTGCCAGATCACAACAAGACGCTCTCCGATCCCTGCGCTCCAGTCGCGTCTGTTCCGCCCTCACTGCGCAAGCACTCCGCACCGAAAGCGATTTAGCCACGCCCCGCGAGCATTCAGCCCATCCGGCCCGCCATCCAGTAGCGCTCCGTGAGCGCACCCCCATTTGGCCCGTCGTTCAAACGTCGCTCCGCAAGCGCATCGCTTGAGCCAAAACGAGCCGCCTCACGAAAACTCGCACCCTCGGGCCCTGCTGTAGGGAATTTTCGCCCTGCTCCACACGAATGAGTCGTTCAGGAGTGCGCTGCTCGGGCCGAGCGTGGTGCTGGGGATTGGGGAAGCGCCTTTTCAAAGAAGGAACAGCAACAATGGCAGAGATTGATTTTACGCCCGCGGAGTCGCCCTTTGGGGACCAGAGTTTGGCTGATGCTTTTGAGAATGTCGTCGGGGAGCTCGAGGCGCTCGCGCCCCAGACGCTCGTTGCGATCAACCTCGACGTCATGTCCGCCGTGAACACGGCGGCGGGCGTGATTCCGGAGGTGAATAGGCTGCGGGACAAGATCGTCGCGGACCTTCCCTCTTTCGACATTCAGAACCTCGACCGCCTCGGCGAGTACGCCATGGCGCTCGCTTTCGCTCACACGGCACACCTCGTCGCTTCTCAGCCCCAGGATCACCTGCGGCCGATGTTCGAGGAGGCTGTCAGGCTCCGGGAGCTCCTCGTCGCCGACGCGACAACTCTCGCCAAACGCGGGCTCATCAGCGGGGACGGGCTCCAAAACCTCAAGGGCGCGAACGGCTACAAGAACGTGCAAGCGGACCTGCAGATGCTCGTGCACGTCTTCCGGGCCAGCTGGGACAGTATCACCGGGAAATGTGCCACGACCGAATCGGAGCTCGCGCGCGCTGAGAAGCTCGTGAGCTGGCTCATTCAGGCGGTCGGTCTCCGCGAGCAGGGCCCCGCCGAGATCGCCAAGAGCGGTGACCTGCGCGTGCGCGCGTTTAGTCTCTTCGTGAAAGCGTATGGGGACCTGCGTCGCGCCGTCTCCTACGTGCGCTGGAACGAGGGCGACGTCGACACCATCATCCCGAGCCTCTACCAAGGCCGCGGCGGGCGCAAAAAGGAAGCCCCCGCTCCCACCGCGGACAGGTTCCAGGCAGCGACAGCTGAGCCGGACGCAGCAGCAGGCGCCGCGATTCCGGCGGCCGTTCCTGACGCGGCCGCGGCCATCGCGGCGGGCAGCGCGAGCTCCAACGGCGCGAGCACCGGAGGTCCATTCGTTTCCTAACGCTGAACAAGTGAGGGCGCGGCGGGGTTCTCCGCGCCCTTCTCCTTTCCTTCCTCAGGCAAACCAAACCACAGGTCCCTCATGAAAGCTCCTCACTTGAATCTTGGCGCCTATCGGTCGATGCGCGGGCTCGCAGGCGGGCCGAGTCTCCTGCTCCCGGCCAAACATCTCGTCACCCATGGCGTCGTCGTCGGCATGACGGGTAGCGGAAAAACCGGCCTCGTGACCGTCGTCGCAGAAGAAGCGCTCCGCGCGCGAATCCCAGTCATTGCTATCGACGTCAAAGGCGACCTCCCCAACCTCCTCCTCTCCTTCCCTGACTTCGAGCCGGACGCTTGGGCTCGCTGGCTCCGTCGCGACGACTCTCCTCTGATGGACGAAGCGCTCGCAGCCGAGCTCGAAAGGCGCCGCACTGCGCTCCAAGCAGCGAGCATCGAGGAACGAGAGCTCCACAGCTTTCACCGCTCAACCGAGCTGCGCGTCATCACGCCAGGCTCGACCGCCGGCGAACAGCTCCACGTGCTCTCGCCCCTCGAGCGCCGCTCTCCCCGCTGGGACAGTGATCCCGAGTCGGCGCGCGACGCCTTGAGCGCGGCGGTCAGCCTCGTCTTGCGCCTGCTCGGACGCGATCCTGATCCTGCCCGGAGCAAGGAACACGTGCTGCTCAGCGTCCTCGCTGAGCGCCGCCTGGTCGCGGGAGGTCACGCTGACATTGGCGTGCTCATGGAGGACCTTTCGAATCCACCGATCACAACGATTGGCGCGCTGCCGATCGATGCATTCTTCAAAAAGAGCGAGCGGCTCAGTCTCGCGGCCGCCCTGAACTCTCTTCTCGCGTCGCCGACCTTTTCGAGCTGGCGCGAGGGGGCAAGCTTGGACGTGAGTGAATGGGTCAAGCCGAAAGACGGCCGAACGCCGGGCGTCATCTTGAGCGTGGCGCACCTCGACGACGAAGAGCGCGCGCTCGTGCTCGGTGTGGTGCTCGAGGAAATCCTGTCCTGGGTCCGCGGTTTGCCCGGCAGCGGTCAGCTCAAAGCGCTCGTCATCTTCGACGAGGTCTACGGCTTCCTGCCGCCGCACCCCGCAAATCCGCCCACCAAGCGGCCCATGGTCGCGCTCATGAAACAAGCGCGGGCCTTCGGGGTTGGCGTTGTCGTCGCGACTCAGAATCCCATGGACCTCGACTACCGGGCGCTATCGAACGCGGGCCTTTGGTGCATTGGCCGCCTCCAGACCGACGCCGATCGCGCCCGCGTCGTCGACGGCCTCGCCTCGAGCTCCACCGCCGGCGGCGACCTCAAAGAACTCAACCAAACCATCGGCCGCCTCGCCCCGCGCTGGTTCGTGGTCAGAAATGCCCATGTCCCCGAAGCCGGCAACGTCCTGCTCAATCCCCGTCACACGATGAGCATCCTGAGAGGCCCGCTCACGCGTGGCGAGCTCAAAGAAGCGAGAGAGGCGCGAGGGCAGGTTCTTCGCGCGCCCCTGCCGCTCGCAGAGCAGAGCAGAGCAGAGCAGAGCTGAGCTGAGCTGAGCTGAGCTGAGCTGAGCTGAGCTGAGCTGAGCTGAGCTGAGCTGAGCTGAGCTGAGTCTCCTGCCCCCCTCCCTTTGCCCCCACTATACGACCGATTTTGGCGCTCCGGTGCCGACGAATCAGGACAGCCTCACGGCGGGGCCGAACGGAGGCGTCTCAGCCGTTCAGCGCGGCGAGGGCCTTGGCCACTGAGTCCGAGAGCGGAACCAGCGGGCGCCCCACAAGTCGCTCGAGGTCGCCGCTCGCATCGTCGAGGGCACCC
Organism: Pseudomonadota bacterium; assembly: GCA_023428245.1. Taxonomy (GTDB): domain Bacteria; phylum Myxococcota_A; class Polyangia; order Polyangiales; family Polyangiaceae; genus NIC37A-2. Next base: position 5,028 of record JAEYYX010000028.1, on the reverse strand, counting down.
TTCGCGATCTGTACGTCGGCGTCGACCAGGATTTCCGCGACCGGTACCGGCAAACCCGCCCCCACGAGGATGTCGCGGTAGGCTTCCGGCGGGAGGTTCGCGTAGCTGAGCTCCTTGCCCGTTTGCTTCGCTACCTCAGCGACGAACTCCGGCATCGTGAAGGCGGTGCCGCCGAGCTCGTAAGCCTTACCTTCGTGACCGGAGCTCGTCAGCACGGTCGCCGCTGCCGCGGCAAAATCGGACCGGGCCGCGCCCGCGATGCGTCCTTCACCGGCAGAGCCAGCGAAGCCGTGTGCGAGGGAGGACGCGAGGTTGCCCGTGTAGTTTTCGTGGTACCAGCCGTTGCGCAAGAAGACGTAAGGAAGGCCCGAGTCTTTGATCGCCCGTTCGGTAGCGATGTGCTCCTTGGCCAGAGCGAGCGGCGATTGGTCCCCGTGGAGAATGCTCGTATAGGCGAGAAGTTTCACGCCGGCCTTCTTCGCCGCTTGAATGACAGCAGCGTGCTGCGGCGCGCGCTGACCGACCTCGCTCGCGGAGACGAGCAGCAGCTTCTCGACGCCGGAAAGGGCCGCATCGAGGGTGTTCGGCTTCGTATAGTCTCCCTCACGAACCACTACCCCCTTTTCGGCGAGATCCGTGGCCTTCGAGGGCGTGCGCGCGATGGCGACGATGTTCTGCGCAGGGATCCCCCGCTCCAACAAGGCGAGGACGGTGAGGCGACCAAGATGACCAGAGGCTCCTGTAACAGCGATCATGGGGTACTCCTGAGTGAGAGCTGCGTGATGCAGCGCGCCGAAAGTTAAGTCCCTCGCTCATTTTGAGCAAGTACATACCCCGTGGTAAGTAACTAGCGATGAGCGACCGTACCGCCCCGCGTCGCCTGCCTCCCGCCGACGTCTACGCCGACATACGACCGGCCACCGCAATGGCCCACGCGGACCGGCGGTGAAACGCATGGCCGCCGCGCGACAAGTGCGGAGCCGCATGGCAAGCTCGTCCGATGGTGCTGGTCGAAGGTCCCGGTTTCGAGCTCAGTCGCGTCCCAATCCCGCGAGCACTGGCTCCCTTTGTCGAGTCGTGGCTCGGGTACCGAGAAGTCAGTGCTCAGTCCGTCGAACGGGTGGAACTTCCGAGCGGTCGCGCCGTCCTGATCTTCGAGTTCGGCGCCCCCATCGAGATCTGCCAGGACTCGAGGGCTCCCGTGCGTTTTGGGACGGGTTTCTTCGCAGGCATCGATGACCGTCCCACGCTCACGCGGTTCGTGAGCGAACAAGCCGGCGTTGAGGTAAACCTGAGCCCCGCGGGAGCCTTTGCTTTGGGGCAAGGCGGCCTCTCCGAACTTCGAGGCTTGGCGGTAGAGAGCCATGCCCTCGGCATCGACGCGGATCTAGAACGCGTCTCAAAAATGCTACGGCTTCGCTCTCGCCCGCCCAGGAGGGCGAACGGGCGAGAGCTTTCGCCGTATTTTCCGGAGATCTGCTCGACGGTTCCTTGGTGCTTTTTGAGCGCATCTCATTTTTGAGATGCGCTGTAGGCCCCAAGCTCTACGATGCGAGGAGCTGGGAGGCGCGCTTCGAGCTGGTCGCGGCCGCGCTCTCCGCGAGGATTCAGGGAGCTCGGCCGCTCTCAGGTTTGGTCCGGCGAGCGCTCGCGCGGATTGACGCGGAACCCGGCTCGGTGCGCATCAACGATTTGAGCGAAGCGCTCGGCGTGAGCCGAACACATATCCATGAGCGCTTTGTTGCAGAGACCGGCTTTACCCCGAAGCGTTACGCCGCGCTCCGTCGATTTGCTCACGCCAAGGAACTACTCCGAAGGAACACACAGGCGTCCATCGCGAACGTGGCCGTGCGCTCGGGTTACGCCGATCATGCGCATTTTAGCCGCGAGGTGCGTGAGTTTGCGGGGATGACCCCGACCGCGCTCGCCCGCCAGGCGCGAGATCCACTCGCCATCGAGGTCGAGCGTCTGCTCGACCGGCGCGCGTGACCCAGGCGTTCCCACAGACCAGAGGCGGCTCGGTCAGCGTGGGCGGTGCATCGTGCCTGGGCCCGGGGTGATGAAGAGCGCTAAAAATGGCTCCACCACATTGGCCGTATGCCAAACCCCCGGCGGATTGATGATCGCTTGATGAGGAGCGAGGACGACTCGGCGCTGCTCTCCATCGACCTCCTGAAAGAACTCCGCCTTGCCCGAGAGGATCAAGACGAGTTCATCTCCGGCAGGATGCGCCTCCCAAGCTTCCCAGTCGGTCTTCGTCTCGTAGAGACACACCAGGCGTCCAGGGTCGCTCTCCGAGCAGAAGTCGACCAGATATTTTTCGTAGTCGTGCCCAAAGTCGAGGACGGGATGCGCCCTCTCGCGCGCGTCCAAGTGTACGGCGTCTTTCAAGAGATCTAGGATGCTCATGGAGCCGAGACTAGCGATCCCCCGCCGATCCCGCTTGAACAAATGTCAGCCCCGGCTGCTCTTGTTTCTTTCGCTGACCCTTCGGCGAGTGCCCTGAAACCTCGAGCGTTTTAGAGTAGGGTCTGGGGCATGTCGCGGCCGATCCGGAGGCCGCCAGCCCGCTAGCCTATGGAATTTTTTGGGGGGGATTGGCTCACAGCCTTGGGGCCTTTCATCGCGCTCCTGAGCGCGCTCGGGGCCGCCGGCCACGCTGTCATGAACAAGCGCGAGGTCCGCTCCGCCGCGGCGTGGGTGGCTTTGATCTTACTCGTACCTGTGGTCGGCACGCTCCTTTACGTGTTGCTCGGCATCAACCGGATCCACCGCGCAGCCCACCGGGTCCGGGGCGGCATGCAACGCTATTTCCACATCAGCGCGAGCCCCATCGCCTCCGCCGACCTCGCCCCTCACCTCAGGGTCGACGACGCGCACCTGGCCGAGATCGCGCGCACTGTCGAGCGAACGAGCCGATGGTCCCTTCTCCCCGGAAACCGGGTCACGCTGCTCCAGAGCGGGGCGGAAGCTTATGACGCAATGCTACAGGCCATCGAGCACGCAACGCGTTCCGTCGCGCTCTCCAGCTACATTTTCGATAACGACCCGACGGGGCAGCGCTTCGTCCATGCGCTCGAGTCCGCGGTACGACGCGGAGTCCAGGTCCGCGTGCTGATCGACGACGCTGGAGCGCGCTATTCCTTCCCTGCCATCGATCGGGCCCTCCGGGCGCGAGCTGTCCCCGTCGCGCGCTTCCTCCGGGTCTTCGGGCCCTGGTCGGTTTCTTTTGCGAATCTACGCAATCACAGGAAGCTGCTGATCACGGACGGCCGAGTCGGGTTCACGGGAGGCATGAACATCCGGCATTCTTTTTCGCTCACGGACGTGCGAACAAGGACTCTCGATATCCACTTCCGTCTCGAGGGGCCCGTTGTGACGGAGCTGATGGATGTTTTCGCGGAAGATTGGACGTTCACGACGCGAGAGATCCTCGCCGGAGAAGCCTGGTTCCCCGGCCTTGCGCCTGAGGGCGACACGATCGCCCGCGTCATCTCCGACGGCCCCGATCAGGATTTCGACTGCATGCGGTGGGCGCTGCACGGAGCGCTCGGCAGCGCACGGCGTTCGATCCGCGTCTTGACTCCGTATTTTCTACCCGATGAGCCTCTCATCACGGCGCTCAACGCTGCCGCCCTGCGCGGTGTGGTCGTCGACCTGGTCCTGCCCGAGCGCGGCAATCTGCGCCTGGTCAACTGGGCAATGCGCGGCGAGATTTGGAAGGTGCTCGGCCACGGCTGCCGTGTTTGGCTGACACCGCCCCCGTTCGATCATTCGAAACTGCTTACGGTCGATGGAGCGTGGGCGCTCTTGGGTTCTGCGAACTGGGATCCCCGCAGTCTGCGCTTGAACTTCGAGCTCGGGGTCGAGTGCTACGACCGGGGTTTCGTGTCCGAGCTGGACCGTCTCCTGGACGAACGTATCGCCCGCGCTCGACGCTTCGAGGCGGCGGATCTCGCGGCCATCAGCTGGCCGCTGCGCCTCCGAGATGCCGCCGCTCGACTGCTATCCCCCTACCTGTGAAGGCCGCACTTCAGCCTGGCCACCCCGGCTGCCGTCGGGTCAAAACGCAGGGGCTCACCACACTCCCCGGCGCATCGAGGGCTCTCCGCGCTTCAAGCAGAAAGCCCCCGCGCTCGGTCACCGGCATGTGGGGGGCCCCTTCGAATCGAATAGAAAACCCCGGCTCGGTCACCGACATGCCTTTTCGGGGGTCCGTTCGATGCGAGTTCAAGGGTTCGTCGCCGTAACGAGGGCGACAGGGAAATCGACCCGGCCGGTACCCCCTCCCACTTCGGCGATGAGCTTGGCTTCCAAGAGATTCCCCATGGTCAGACCCAAGCTCTCCCAAGTCTCGAAGTGCTCTGTGATCGAAATCGTCCCGCAGCTCCGGGCCGTGGTCCGAACGCTGTAGTACTGAGCCCAGCTGTTCACGCCCGAGCAGCGGCTCCCGCCGGTTCCCGTCGTTTGGCGTGAGTAGATGATGTAATTGCCGTCGTCGAGGGGCACGCCGCCCGCCGCCGCATCATCCTCACGCACCGTGTTGCCGGGATTGAACGGCATCTTGTTGAACTGGTGAGGGAGGATGTCCTCGACGATATACCACTCGACACACGGATCCGTCGTCCAACCATAGACGCCGATATACGAGTAGTCGCCGCCGTCGCCCGTCTTCTTCGCCACGAACTGCGCGCTGATCGTGCCGCGGGTCTGGTGCTTTCCGGGGGTTTGGCCGAAGCCGCCCCACTCATAACCCATACGCCCCAGGTACCCGCCATCGTTGTTCCAAACCGCACTGAAAGCGGGGACGTCGTAGGTCGTGAGCTGCCCCGTGCCCGTGTTCGACCAGATCTCCCAAGCCAGGTTCCCCGAGCCCCCTTGGCCGTTGTTGTTGTGGTGAGAGGCGCCGGAGGTCGGCATCGCGGCGTTGCAATCGAGCGCAATGGGTGCGCCGCCGCTGCCCGGTGCGCCGCCGCTGCCCGGTGCGCCGCCAGAAGCCGAACCGCCACTGCCCGGTGCGCCGCCGGA
>JAEYYX010000010.1 GCA_023428245.1 Pseudomonadota bacterium | reverse complement strand
CCCCCACCCCGGCGGCGCCCCCGCCTGGACCCCTTTGTCCGAGACTCGACGATGAATGTGCTACTTCCGAGTCGTGACGTTCCCCCGCATCACCGTCCGTCAGGACCAATTGGGTGGTGTTCCGTGTATCCGGGGCCTCCGAATCCCCGTGTCGGTGGTCATCGATATGGTCGCGGACGGCATGTCCGAGCAGGAGATTCTCGAGCTCTTTCCGGATCTGGAGAAGGACGACATCAAAGAAGCCCTCCTCTTCGCGGCCGAAGCGATGCGCGCGACAAGCACAGCGCGAGCGGCGAACGCCTGAGTCTAGCCCCCTCCCGATGATCCGAGCGTGCCGCTCCGAAGACCCTCTGGAAGCGGTCTCCGGGCGTGCTGCGTCGTCAATACCTCGATATCCACTGGCTCTCCCGCGAACGCCATGCTCTCTGCGACGTTCTTCGGGATGCGTTCCCACTCCCGTCGAAGGCGTTCCTCCGCCGAAAGCCCCCGCCAACTCTCGATCGCCTCTCTCCAGTCCACGACTGACCCCCTCCATCTCTTCCCCCCCTTTGAAACGAATGTCCGACCGTACATCAGACGCGGGCCAGATAAAATGACTATTTGGAGGTCGGGGGCATTTTCTGACAGAGGACCTCAAAATCGCGCGGCGGGGCGGCCTCTCGGTGACAGAAACCGATAACATGTCGCGTTCGTCGCCCTTCGGACCGTCGTCCGAAGGGTGGGGCGTTGGGCCTTCGGGGAGGAAGGGACCCGCGGGAGGAGGCGGGGCGCCGACGCTTCTTTGTCCGCGGCGCTCGAACTCGACGAACCTCTGAGCGGCCTCGCGAAGGCGCGCGAGGAAGCGGGCGCTCTTCGTTGGATCGCCGTGGCTGCCGAACGAGTTGTGAGCCTTCGCCATGCACCATGGATACGCGCGCAGACTGTGAGCTTTCTACGAGTGGTTTGTTCAGCAGGACATATGTTGTCCGAGCAGTGATGCGGGGCGGCGATAGAGGGCCTTAGGTGGGGCAAATTATGTCCGCATCAGCCCCTGTGGAAGAAATGTGGCTTGACTAGGCTCGGGTGGCTGGGGGCCTTTTCGGCTGAACGCACCCCGGGAGCCTCAGGGACAGGCTCGGATTCGCCCGCTTGCGGCCGAGTTGTGGGCCGCGATAGGCCCGGGACGCATGAATGAGAAACCGGCAGAAAGCGAGGCGAGGCCGACTTTGAGCTGGGATGAGCTCGGGCCCGCGGGGGAGGGAGTTCTCATGCTGGCGAGCCTGCTCGGGCCATTCGAAGGGAACGCCGCCGCCGGAAGGGCGATGGCCGAATGGTCAAGGGCCCTCGAAGGCACGAGGAAGCTGAGCAAGACGACGCTCATCAACGAATACCGAAGCCTTCGGGATCGCGGCTGGCTTCGTCCGGTCGGGACGCACGGCTCGAGGGTCGTGCCCGTGGCGGCGCACTTTGCGCTCGAGCGGGTGCCGATGCCCGTGCTCCACGAGCTCTTGGGATCGCTCGAACGAGGGCGTGGCATTTTCGAGAAAGCACATCTGGTGCCCCTGGCCGCCCTCTATGCGGGCAACCATCGCGCCTTCGAAACGGCCGTGCGGTACGTCGAATCGCCTCGCGCGAAAGAAGCTCTCTATCTGGAGGTGCTCGAACTGCACGAGATCAGCCAGCGGATCCGCCTGCTCCCTGAGAGACATCGTCCGGAGGCGACGCTCATCGCGTTCACGGCCGCGTCAGAGAATCTCGCGCCGGGTCGAGATGAGTGGCGAGAACTGTTGCTCGCCCTCCCGCCGTCGGCGGACCGTTCGCGAGCTTTGCTTTCGCTCGGGACCCTCGACGCGCTCGCCTCCGACCGCATGGCGGCGGAGAAATTACGACTTGAACTCGGTCCCGACCTCTCGCACCTGCTCGGGGCAGCGCTCGCGTTCGCGGACTTCCGTCTCGAGGACGCACGGTCCGAGCTCGTCATGGCAACGGCGGCTTCTCGCGGCTCGAAGGGGAACAAGAAGGCGAAGCTCGAAGGCCCCCTCGTCGATATATTCTACGCCCTCCTCGCGACCGGCGATGCGGCGCACAAACGGGCGGCGATTGAGCTCGAGGGAACCGTTTCGAAGCGGCGGAATTCCGCGGCGGACCTGGCCCGGGCGCTCGCCGCCTGGGCTGCGCAGCGGCCCGTCGAGGCCTGCCGAGAGGACGCGCCCTCCGGTTTGCTCGATCGGATGTGCCTTGCCTTTCTGATCCTCTGGGGCTCGGAGGCCGGGATCCTCGAAATGAGGGCGCAAAGCGTCGGAGCCATCGTGGACATAGCCTCGCTCGCCGGGCGGCGTGGATACCGCGCGCTCGAGCAGATCCTCGTTCGAGGCGTCGATGCGCTCGGCACGAAGACCCCGTCCTGGCTCATGGCCTCGGTCCAGCGCTCCGAGCCGTGGGAAGTTGCGCTCCAAGAGCTCGAGAGCTGGGCGACCCGCACCGAAGGCAAGCGGCAGGAAGTCGATGAACAGGGAGGAGGGGAGCAGCTTTATTGGAAGATTGAGGAACTCAGAGGCGGTTACGCCGAAGTGAGCCCGCGCCTGCGCAAGACTTCGAAGAAGGGAGAACAGAAGGGTCGAGCCGTCGCGCTGAAGCGGCTCGCTTCTCTCGACCGATCGATCATCGACGAACATGACGTTCCGGCGATCGGCTGTGTCCGCGCGTCTCCTGGATTTTACGGCAGTGAGTATTTCTTGAGCGAAAAGATCGTTCTCGCCCTCGTGGGGCACCCCCGAGTGCTCGACGAAAAGGATCGACCGCTGCGTGTCGTGGGGAAGTCGCTCGAACTGTCCGTCGAGAGCGGCCCGTCGGGTTACCGAGTCCGGGCTGAGCCTCGAGACTGCCATCGAGCTGGCCCGTTTGCGGTCAGAAGCGGCGGAGAGCTCCGCGTCTACTCGATCTCTGAGGAGGATCTCTCGCTCCTGAAGCGCTTCGCCGATCCGAAGGTCGTATTCCCTGAGACGGCGCGAGAGCGTCTGGGCGGGCTCCTCGCGCGTCTCGCGGGTAAGCTCGAGGTCCATTCCGAGCTCGACGAGGGCGAGGTGACCGAAGTTGGTGACGCTCGACCGACGGTCGTGCTCGACCGCGAACATCCAGGATTGCGCGTCACGATGGGCGTTCGCCCGCTCGGCCCTTCCGGGCCGCTCTTGGTCCCGGGGGTCGGCGCGTCGGTGGTGCGGCATGGCAGTTCGGGAGAGACGCTCCGGGTTCGGCGGGACCTGGATCAGGAGAAGCGCCTCCTCGGCGAGGTCTTGGAGCGCTCGCCGATCCTGGCGTCCTTCGGTATCGTAGGGGAGGCGGAGAAGCTCTCGGATCTCGACCAGTGTTATGAGCTGATCCTGAGTCTCACTGAGCTTGGAGAGGCCCTGCGGGTCGAATGGCGCGAGGGCAGTCCGCTCAAGGTTCCGACCAGCGTGCGGGCGGAGATGGTCAAGGTTCATATCGGGGCGTCGCCGGATTGGCTCTCGGCCACTCTGAACATCGAACCGAGTCCGGGGGAGCTCATCCTGATGCAGGAGCTCCTCTCCTCCTTCGCGGAGACGAAAGGGCGCTTCATCGAGCTCTCGAACGGTGAGGTGCTCGCGCTCTCTGCTGACCTTCGCACGAAACTGGAGACGATCGCCGCGGCTGGGGTCCAGGAGAAATCTGGTGCGCTCGGATTCCACCCCCTTGCGGCTCCTGCGCTCGAAGCGCTCACCTCCGATTTCTTGTTAGAAGACTCAGAGGGGGTGCTCGCGCGGCTCGCTGCGCGTGTGGGCCAGGGAACGGACGGTGTGGTGCGGGTCCCTCGTTCCCTGCAGGCTGAGCTCCGCGACTACCAGCGCGCCGGGTTTCGCTGGATGAAGCAGCTCCTCGATGCGGGGGGCGGCGCGATCTTGGCCGACGACATGGGTCTCGGAAAGACCCTCCAAATCCTCGCGGTGCTCTTGACCATGCGGGCCGAAGGTCCCGCCCTGATCATCGCTCCCAAGTCCCTCCTCGGACACTGGGCGACTCAGGCCGAAACCTTCGCCCCGTCCTTGAAAACGCGGGTCTTCGCGAGCGATGAGGGAGAGCTCGATAAGAGCTCTCTGCGGGCGGGCGAGTTGCTCATCGCGAGCTACGGGCTCGTCCAGCGCCACGTCGAACGGCTCAAGACGGTCGAGTTTCGGGCGATCGTGCTCGACGAAGCGCAAGCCATCAAGAACGCGGAGAGCCTTCGGGCCAAGGCAGTCCATTCGCTGCGAGCCGAGTCGCGGATCGTCGCGACGGGCACACCCATCGAGAACCACTTGGGGGAACTCTGGAGCCTGATGCACTTTGCGAATCCGGGGCTTCTTGGGGGGCGAGATGCGTTCGAGCGACGCTTCACGGATCGCATCCGGCTCGGCGATCGAGCCGCGACAGCGGCGCTCCGGAGGCTCGTCGCGCCGTTCGTCCTGAGGCGGACGAAGGCGGAGGTTTTGAGCGAGTTGCCTGAAAAGACCGATGTGACGCTCACGGTCGAGCCGAGCGCGAGCGAGGTGGCATTCTACGAGGCTCTCCGAAGAAAGGCTGTTGGAGACGTGGAGCAGGGGGGAACGCCAGGGGTCCGGCGCGTCCGTCTCCTCGCCGCCCTCCTCAGGCTTCGTCAGGCAGCGTGTCACCCGACGCTCGCGGGGGGGCCTGCGGATCTCCAGAGCGCGAAACATGAGACCTTGTTTGCGCTCCTCGACGACCTACGCGAAGGAGCTCATCGAGCGCTCATCTTCAGCCAGTTTGTCGAACACCTGAAGCTCGTCCAGGCGGGGCTCGAGGCACGCGGCGTCACATTTGAATTCTTAGACGGCTCCAAGTCGACGCGCGCACGCGAGGACTCGGTGCGTCGTTTCCAGGACGGCGAGGCCGAGGTCTTCCTGATCAGTTTGCGCGCGGGAGGGTTCGGTTTGAACCTGACCGCGGCGGACTATGTGATTCACCTCGACCCTTGGTGGAATCCCGCCGTGGAGGCCCAAGCCACCGACCGAGCGCACCGCATCGGGCAGAGCCGACCAGTGACGGTCTACCGTTTGGTCACGAAGGGGACCGTCGAAGAGCGCATTCTGTCGCTCCACGGGGAGAAGCGAGCCACGGCCGAGCTCCTGCTCGACGGCACGGACAAGGCCACTCCGCTCGATCTCGACGTTCTGCGCGGGCTCCTGCTGTGATCCTTCTTCACTCCGCCACAAACTCGACGCTCTCGACGACTTCTCCGTCGAGGCTGACTTCGGCGCGCCATTCGCCAGCATCGGCGATGACTTCCCACCAGCGCATGTAATGACGCTCGCTGCCATCGAAAACGTGGAAGGGGAGGGAGAAGCCGAGAGTGTTGCCTCGATAGAAGCTGACCTGTTCGACGACACCGGGGGTTGTGCCGCCGGTGATCACAGAGAGGCCAAAGGGAGAGCCCGCGGGGAGGCGGGTCGGGCTCGGGGGGGCGCTTGTGACGCTCTCGACCGAAGAGAAGAGCCCGAGGGAGAGGATGACCTCCATGACCTTTACGGGGGCGTCGTAGGGCGGGGGCTCGCGCCAGAGACCCGCGAGGAAAGGATCGACGAGGGGGCCGCCGGGCTCGTCGTACATCTCGAGGTGGAGATGAGGAGAGTGTGAACAGCCCGAGCTGCCGACTTCGCCGAGCTTGTGGCCCGTGGCGATCTTGTCGCCGACCTCGACCGTGATCGAGTTCGTTCGGAAATGAAGATAGCGAGCCTCTCGACCGTCGGCGTGGACGAGATAGACGCTATTGGCGACAGCGAAACAATTTTCTACGCTCGGGATGGTGTTTCGATCGGGCTCGCCGTCGTGGACATACGTGACGGTTCCCGGAGCGACAGCGTAGATCGGGATGCCTTTGTCCATGGCGCGGAAGCTCGCGATGGCGATGTCGACGCCGAGGTGACCGTTGTATGCGCGGCTTCCGTCCTTGTAGTCGCGGATGCCCCCGCTCGGATCGAGATCGACGTAGTTTGCGATCGTCCACTCGCGGGAGAGCTCCCCGACCAGCGGCCACTCGAGGACACATTCGCCGTCACAAGTCGTCGCTCCCGCCGCTCCGCCCGTTGCTCCGCCGGAGCCGTCGCCGCCTGAGCTTGTTCCTCCGTCCGCAGTGGTCGCGCCTCCGCTCGCCGCGGCTCCATTCGAGGTTCCGCCGCTCTCGGCGCTGCCACCGCTTGAGGTTCCGCCGGAGGAGACGCCCGCTCCGGTACCGCCCGTTGCGCGCACGCCTCCCGAGCCGCCGCTCGCTTTCGCTCCCCCTGAGCCCTGAGCGCTTCCGCCAGCAGAGCTCCCGCCGCTCTCAGCGCCCGGGGAACCACCTACGCCGTAATAGGGAGGATCACTCGCGGGACTGCACGCGAGAAAGAGCAGGCCGAGCGCCCCCCAGCGTATTCCCCGTGCCCCTAATTCCAAAGCGGCCGCCCTCATCGCGGGGAGTCTAGGGCAGGGGCCAGTCGGGCGCGATGGGCACCGCCAGGAAGGCCGTGCCGAGCTTGCCCCCTCGCTTTCCGCGCAAAGAGCGCTCAACTGAAAGGGGGGCGCGCGCTGTCGCGGGGGCTTTCTTCATCTTCACTTGGTGAGCGCGTGCGCCCCTTGTCGGGAGATCCCGAGGAGTGCGCCCACGTGCTGGTGCGAGTTTGCGAAGGCAGACAGGGCGTCAGCGGTATCCAGGGAGTGGGGGACGCGGCCCAATTGGACAATGCATGTGGCCGCAATGGGGTCCGGCTGGGGGCTGACGGGGTGGCGGAGAAAAAATCAGGGTTTCGAGAGGGGCACCTTAGAGCGCGGATATAAAAGGATGTGCCAGATTTGACCGGTTCCCTTTTCAAGGGTACCTTTGAGGCATGATCAAGACGGTGGTCATCACCAAGTCAGCTCGAAAGGACTTGGCAGGGCTACCTCGGGCGATTGTCGCCAAGTTCGCGACTTGGGTTGGAATGGTTGAAACCAACGGCCTCGAAGAGGTTCGAAAGATTCAGGGGTTCCACGACGAGCCCTTGAAGGGCAAGCGCAAAGGCCAGCGGTCTATCCGCCTGAGCAAGAGCTGTCGTGCCTTCTACGTGATTGTGAAGGGCGAGATTCACTTCGCGGAAGTCCGTGAGGTGAACAACCACGAATACTAGACGACGGCCGCAAGACGACGGCAAGGAAGGAAAGGAAAGATGGCAAAAAAGAGCGAGACGATGAAGTTCCTCGAAGGACTTCTTGGTGGTCCCCTTACGTTCGGGGCCATGGTTCGAAGCATTCGCGAGACGGACGGACTCACCCAAGAAGAAGTGGCCGCCAAGATCGGCGTTTCGAAGCATCATCTCAGCGATGTTGAGAAGGGCCGACGCAAGGTTAGCATGGAACGAGCCAAACGATGGGCGGAAGCCTTGGGCTACCCTCCTGCCTACTTCGTCCAAGTCGCGGCTCAAGAGGAGCTAGACACACTTGGGGTCAGTCTGAAGGTAGTGGCCGCTTAGTTGCGGCCCTCCTTCGATTTCGTCGGAACGAGATCTCTATGTCGGGGCGAGAAGGCCAAGGAGCTCAGGCTTGACCTGACGCGTGCCCAGATTTCTCGACCCGAGCTCTTTGAGCGGACGGCTACTCGGATGCCCATGAGGGCCCATGACCTTCGAGGGACGATCGTGACGCTCAACCTCGTCAATGGCCGCTCTGAGACTTGGGTTGCCGATCGAACGGGTCACCGATCGAGCCAGATGATCAACGAGTACCGAAGAGCCCACTCGAACGGCCGATGAACTCGGGCTCGGCCCCCTTCGACCCCTCGATGAGGCCTTTCCGGAGTTCCGCCCCGAAGGCGGCGTTCGGGGTGGGCCCGAGGGGGTGGAGTCAGAGGTGGAGACAGGAGCATCAAAAAAGAAGGGCGACCCTTGTGAGGTCGCCCTGAATTCTTCTTTAAGTTTAAGTGGTTACGAAGGGTGCCCAGAGACGGAGTTGAACCGCCGACACGAGGATTTTCAATCCTCTGCTCTACCAACTGAGCTATCTGGGCGGAGGTCTCGGGCTAGCGACGCTAGCCGCGGGACCGGGGGGATCCCTCGGTCGTCCACTCCGGGAAGGAGGAGTGAGGACCTGCCGGCCGAAAATCGGGCGGCGCGGGAGTCGGCATGGACCGGGGAGGTCCGAGCCGGGGCAGCCTCTTAACCTAGGCATGGGGGGCGTCGCAAGGGAAAGTCGCTTCTTGTCGAACAGAGTTTGTTCGAAGGGGAGGATGAGCCTGTCCCTTCTCGGCAGAGCGCGCAGAAAAAGCCCGGAGAGGCCGGGCCCGAGGGACCGGAGACAGGCCCCCCGCGTCGTCTTAGGCTCAAGTTATGCGAAAGCGTTTGTGGGGAGCGTTGCTGGTCGGCACGGTTGCATTCGGCGGAGGCGTGACGCTTGCCATGCGACCCCCAGCGGTCCCCGTTGCGCATCCTCAGGCGGGCCCCATTCAACAGACAGTCGTCGTGAGCGGTCAGGTCATGCCGCCGTCGGAAATCCGCTTGGCCTCCCTCGTCGCGAGTACGGCGAAGGAGGTCCTCGTTGACGAAGGCGACACGGTGACCGCGGGCCAGGTTCTGGTTGTGCTCGATGACGACGACGCTCGCGCCGGTGTCGCGCAGGCTGAGGCACAACTCGCGTCCGCGAAGGCGGGTCGCGTGACCTGGGCGAAGCTCAATGCACCCCAGGCGGAGGCCGATCTCAGGAGGGCCGAGGCGAATCTGGAAGACGCGCGGCGCCGCTTGAACAGGGAGAAGAGCCTGTATCAGGCGGGCGCGACGACAGAGGCGATCCTGGACGACGCGAAGACCGCCGAGAAGCTCGCCGTGACCCAGCGCGACGCGGCCCTGCTCCAGGTGCGCGCGGCCGAAGCGGGTGGGAGCCAAAGTCAGACAGCCCAAGCGAACGTCGCCCTCGCTCAAGCGCAGCTCGAGCGCGCCAAAGTCCAGCTCACGCGCCACGTCGTACGCTCGCCGACGGACGGCGTCGTCATCACGCGCATGGTCGAGCCCGGTGACGCTGTCATGAGCGGCTCGAATCTCTTCTTGCTCTCCTCGACTGGTCAGACGCGGCTTCGGGTCGAGCCTGATGAGCGGAGCCTCGCTCTGCTCGTCGTGGGTCAATCGGCGATCGCTTCTGCGGAGGCTTTTCCGAACGATAAGTTCGAGGCGAAGGTCGCCTATATCGCCCCGGCCATCGATGCCTCGCGCGGGACTGTCGAGGTTCGGCTCGTTGTGCCGAATCCTCCTGAATTCCTCCGCCACAACATGACCATCTCTGCTGAGATCACTGTCCGGGAAAAGGAACAGACACTCACCGTCCCGAGGAGCAGCGTCCTCGCCGAAAAGAGAGACCCCCACGTGCTTGTCTTCCAGGGAGGTCGTGCTGAGAAACGTCCTGTCTCTCTTGGCCTGCTCGGAGAGGAGCTCGTCGAAATTCGCGACGGACTTTCGCCGGAAGACTGGGTCGTCGTGGCGCCACCGGGGACGATTGCGCCGGGCGAGGCGATGCGAAGTGATGTGGTCGCGCCCCGGAGATAACCATGGATCTTGCCTGGTTTTTGGCGCTCAAGTTCTTGAAGGAATATCGCGCCCAGACGCTTCTCACGATCTCGGCCGTTGCGGTTGGGGTCTCGGTCATGATCTTCCTCTCGGCGCTCATCAGCGGCCTCCAAGGAAGCCTGATCCGTCAAACTCTCGGCAGCCAAGCGCACATCACTGTCCAGCCCGCCGAAGAGGTTGCTCGGCCCCAGCTCGACGGAGTCGGCATCATGCGTCGCGTCGAACAGCCGGAGCAGCGTTTCCTCTCGATCGAAGGCTGGCAGAGTACGAGCAATCGGCTGCGCCGCGACCCGGGTGTCGTCGAGGTTGCCGCCGGCGTCTCTGGCAACGCTTCGGCCCTCCGCGGCAGCGCAGAACGTCCCGTCATCGTCTACGGCTTTGATCCCGATGAGTTCAATCGAGTCATCGACGTGCGCTCGCGCGTCGTCGCCGGTCGCCACGAGCCGAGCGGCTCCGAGGTCCTGATCGGCGTTGAGCTCGCGCGCGACCTCGGCATTGGCGTCGGTGATCAGCTCCGCCTCCGCACCCAAACGGCCTCGGAAACTCTCGTCACTGTCTCTGGGCTCTTCGATCTCGGCAGCCAACAGGTCAATCAACGCTGGGCCATTTTGAGCTTGCGCGGGGCACAATCGCTGCTCGCGCTCCCCGGCGGCGCGAACATCTTCTTCGTTCGCGTGCACAAGATCTTCGACGCCGAGAAGATCGCTCGGCGCATGGAGGCGCAGACGGGGCTCCTCGTGGACTCGTGGATGAAGACGAACCAACAGCTCTTGATCGCGCTCAAGAGTCAGTCCAGCTCAAGCTACACGATCCAGTTCTTCGTCTTCCTCGCCGTTGCCATGGGTATCGCTTCGGTGCTCGTCGTCTCCGTTGTCCAGCGCACCCGCGAGATCGGCATTCTCAGGGCCATGGGCATCAAACGCACCACGATCTTCATGCTCTTCGTCATGCAGGGAGCCGTCATTGGTCTCTCGGGGTCCATCGTCGGGGCCTTCATTGGCTCAGGGCTCGCGAACATGTTCGCGAGGATCGCCAAAGCGCCCGATGGGTCGCCGACGTTCCCTGTCGAGCTCACCGCGAATCTTTTCCTCGCCGCAGCCGGCGCGGCAACGGTCACCGGCATGCTCGCGGCGGCGCTTCCGGCGCGGCGCGCGGCCCGACTCGATCCGGTGGAGGCGATCCGTCATGCCTGAAGTCGAGAAAACCTCGCCGCCGCTCCTTGAGCTGCGCGACCTTCGCAAGAGCTACGGGGACAAGATCAAGACCGAGGTCCTCCACGGCATCAACTTGACCTTCGAAGCGGGCGAGTTCACGGCCATCATCGGGCCCTCGGGCTCCGGCAAGAGCACGCTCCTGAACCAGATTGGGCTCTTGGATCGCCCGACCGCCGGCAGCGTCCTGGTTCAAGGAAGGAAGACCGAAGAGTTGTCGGAAGAAGAGCTCACGACCCTGCGCGGGCGCACGCTCGGCTTCATCTTTCAGTTTCATCACCTCATCAGCGCGCTCACTGTCACCGAGAATGTCCTGATGCCGCTCTGGCTCGGCGGACTTCGGGATCGCGAGGTCGCGGCGGAGGCCGCAAAAGAAGCCCTCGCGCACGTCGGACTCGAAGAGAAGGCCAACGTGCGCGCCGATGAGCTCTCCGGCGGACAACAGCAGCGCGTCGCGATCGCTCGCGCTCTGATCCATCACCCCGCGATCATTCTCGCCGACGAGCCGACGGGGAACCTCGACACGAAAACGGCCGACAGTGTCTTCAATCTCATGCGGCGGTTCAACGCCGAGCTCGGGACGACCTTCCTGATCGTCACCCACGATCCTCGGATGGCCGAGCGCTGTGACCGGGTCGTTCGTATCGAGGATGGGCTTGTCGAGTCCGATTTCTGGAAGTCCAAAGCAGAATGAGGAGGGGAAGGGGCGCGCGGGAGGGGAAGGGGCGCGCGGGAGCGCCGGACGCGGCGAGCGGGAGTGCCGGACGCGGCGAGCGGAGAGGGGCGCGTCCGGGCCCGGGTTGACCCCTGATGCGCGAATTTTGCGGTCGGGGCGCCGAATGAGGTGGCGGTGAGGCCCGGGGTGGAGGAGCACTCCTTCATCGGGCGGGGGCGGTGCCGTAAGGGGAGGGAGCGCCCTCAGGACTTTCCGTCGGCGCTTCGGTAAACAAGCGGTGCGACTATGGATGATGGTGAGCTGAACCTTGGTTCTCTGCGCAACCCCTACCTGACGGAGGCCTACTTTCAGCAGCTCCTCCAGAAGGCAGTCGTCGCCGGCGCGCGGGATGTGCACCTGAAGGTCGGTCAACCGCCGGGAGCGCGCGTGCGCTCCGATCTGATCTTCTTCCGGCTCGATCCTCTCACCCCGGAGAACACCGAGGCCTGCGCTCGTCACCTGATCTTCGATCACGCTGTCCTCGATAACCTGCGCACCCTCAAAGAGTACGACACCTCCTACGAAGTCCCTGGTCTCGGGCGCTTTCGCGTCAACATCTATCGCCAGCGTTCGAGCCTCGCGATCGTGATGCGGGTTGTTCCTGATCAGGTTCCGACCCTCGAAGAGCTCGGCGCGCCCCCGATCTGTACGACGCTCGCTGAAAAGGAGCGCGGCATGGTGCTCTGCGTTGGCGCAGCCGGGAACGGCAAGAGCAGCACGCTCGCCGCCATGATCGGCTACATGAACCAGAACCTCTCGCGGCACATTGTGACCATCGAGGATCCGATCGAGTTTGTGCATCGTGACCAGAAGTGCTCCCTGAGTCAGAGAGAGGTCGGTCACGACACGAAGAGCTTCGCGAGCGCGCTCCGCGCCGCTCTGCGCCAAGATCCGGATGTCATCCACGTCGGTGAGATCCGCGATCAGGAGACGATGAAAATTGCTCTCGAGGCGGCGGAGACGGGACACCTCGTGCTCTCGACGCTCCATACCCCGGACGTTGCACGCACCATGAATCGCGTCATGTCGCTCATGGAGGAGCAGGGCTCGGACGTTCGGGAGCGACTCGGCGACGCCCTCCAGGGTATCATCGCCCAGCGCCTGCTGCCCCGGGCCGAGGGAAAGGGGGTCGCCCTGGCCGCCGAGGTGCTGATCGCGACAGGCTCAGTGAAAGAGTCGATCCGGAGGCCCCAGGGCAACCCCTCCCTGAAGGAGCTGATGACCGGGGGCGCCGATATGTACGGCATGCAGACCTTCGAGATGGCGATTCGCCAGCTCGCCGGGCGCCGGATCATCAGCGCAGAGGTGGCCAAGGCAGCTCTCTCCGGCTAAGACCCGGGCCCCATGAACGCCCCCCTGAACCCAGGATCGTCCGCCGAAGGCGGCGTCATCCGGCACGATTGGACCCTCGAAGAGGCGCGCGCTCTTTATGATCTGCCGCTCTTCGAGCTCGTGGACCGAGCTCGCGCGGTGCACCTCCGCTATCATCCCGCTGACGAGGTCCAGCTCTGCACCCTCCTCAGCGTCAAGACGGGCGGCTGCCCTGAAGACTGCGCCTATTGTCCTCAGTCGTCCCATCATCAGGCCGTCCCGGGCGAGAAGATGCTCAACGTCGGTGAGGTGCTCCAGGCGGCCGGCCGGGCCAAAGAAGCGGGCGCCACGCGCTTCTGTATGGGCGCGGCTTGGCGTCAGGTAAAAGATGGTCCTGCCTTCGATCGCGTGCTCGACATGGTGCGCGGGGTGAAGGGCATGGGCCTCGAGGCTTGTGTCACGCTCGGCATGCTCACCGACGACCAGGCGCGCCGGCTCAAAGAGGCCGGGCTCGACGCCTACAATCACAATCTCGACACGAGCCCCGATTTCTACCGCTCGATCATCCGCACCCGTGAGTTCGACGATCGTCTCCGCACGCTCAAGAATGTGCGCGAAGCAGGCATCACAGTCTGCTCCGGTGGCATCATCGGCATGGGGGAAGGGCCGAATGACCGCTGTGCGATGCTCCGCGAGCTCGCGAACCTCGATCCGCACCCGGAGAGCGTACCGGTGAACGCGCTCGTCCGAGTTCCGGGAACGCCGCTCGAGAGCTTGCCGCCGATCGATCCGACGGATCTCGTGCGCATGGTGGCCCTGGCTCGGCTCATGATGCCGCGCGCAAAGGTGCGCCTGAGCGCGGGCCGCTCCGAGCTGACTCGAGAGGCGCAGCTCTTCTGTCTCTACGCGGGCGCGAACAGTATCTTCTACGGAGATCGCCTGCTCACGACGCCGAATCCGGACGTCACTGAAGACACCTCGCTCATCGAAGCGGCAGGACTTCGGCCCCAGGCGCCCGTCGCCTAGACGGAGCGCAAAGGAGCGTCGAGCGAGCACGCGGGATCCG
This sequence comes from Pseudomonadota bacterium, assembly GCA_023428245.1. Taxonomy (GTDB): domain Bacteria; phylum Myxococcota_A; class Polyangia; order Polyangiales; family Polyangiaceae; genus NIC37A-2. Next base: position 8,151 of record JAEYYX010000010.1, on the reverse strand, counting down.
GGTGCTCGCTTTCTTTTTTCGGGCCCTCGATACGTGCGCGTCTCGGAGCGCTCGGCTTTCCGTCTGCCTCAGGCCCTGCGTCGGATCAGGCGCCCGCCGAGCCCGAAGATCCCCGCGAGACCGAGTAGGAGCCCGAGACCCGAGGGAGAGCCAGGACCTGTCGCAGTTTGGCAGCCAGGAGCTGAGCCCACGCCATTGCAGGCGTCTTTGATTTCGTCGTCTTCGGGGTGGCACTCCGCTGAGTAGCCCCGCCGTGGCTCACAACTGTCTCCTCCGGGAAGCTCACGTTCCCGGGGATAGGTGGCGCAGATGGCGGCTTGGTCGTCGGGCTCGAGGGTGCGCGCGTGGGTCTCTCCGGGTTGGTACGCGAAGAACATCGTCGCGTCCTCGTTCGGAGAGTGGTCGAAGCCGAGGAAGTGACCGGCTTCGTGAGTGATGATGGATTTGAGGTCGATGATCGGAGCTTGGTTCGGGAGAGTGAAATACGCCTGATCCGAGTTCAGCTCGACGTCCGCGTCGTAGAGGAGCCCCGACTGGACCGAGAAGTTCACTGTCGTGACGGCGAGCGCCGACGAATCAAAGCCTTCGCCGCCGCCGTCCGCGTCGCTGCCCGTCCAGTTCCGGTCCCGAAACATCCAGATGTTCGCGTTGCCAGTGCAGCGGTTGTACTCGCTCACTCCGCACTCGGCCTGGCCATAGTTCTCGACGCGCAGAGAGGGAGTCGAGCCGTCACCGCACGTCGAGCTCGTCCAGGTGGCGAAGGCCTCTTCGATGAGCGCTGTGAGGTCGTCGGCGGTGATATGACGCTTGACGGAGCCGTCCTTTTGGACCGCAAAAGATACGCAGGAGCTCGGCCACGAAATCGGCTTTCCGTTGGTGTCGCAGCCGCTGTCGTCTCGGATGCAGCAGTCCTCAGGATGCTGGGCGCAACTCCAGCTCGGCTCGCAGGTCGTCGTGCGACAATAGGCGAAGCTTTGTCCGGACCAGACGACCACGAAGGCCAAGGACAAGAGGCCCCGCGCGAGGGACTTTTTCCTCATCGGGCTGCCCCTCGAATGAGTCTCGCGCTCTCGCTCAGGCTCTTTCCCGTGAGCTCATCGACAGCCAAAGGGCCGACACCGGGGCGCCGGATGAGGTGAGGCAGATTCCGGTTCGGGCGCAGTGGGCGCGAGCGATCGGTGCCGTCGACTTCGTAGGACCCCTGAGCCATGCCGATCACGCGTCGATGAAAGCCGACGCCGCGGTTCGCCTGGTCGCGTCCCAGGAACACTACCACTGGAACTCCGGGAGGAAGCACGGCTTCACCGTGAACCTTTTGTCCGAGGTCGCCGACTCGTCCGCCGAGGGTCATCGTGATGTGTTCGGAGGGGCTGGCGCCGCCTGTCAGCTTCTCGACCTCAAGCAGGCGCGTGAGCGTGACGATGCGCCTCGTGCCGGCAACGTCGGCCCATAGGGACTCGCTCGCAACAGGTTCGCAGACGGCCACGCGATCGCTCCGGCCGACGAGCTCGGCGAGGGTGAGTCCAGTGAGCGCGCTCGCGTCGGCCTCCTCGGGCCAGAGGAGAGGAAGACCCAGGGCGGCCAGTTGTGCCAGGAAAGTCCTGCGTTCCAGCATGGTTAACGCGAACCTTAGCACGCGTCGCTCCGAGGCCCTCGACCTAGGAGGAGTCAACCGACGGCCCAGGTGACTTTTTTGTCACCGGTGAGCGAAAATTCCCCTTCCAATTGTCAAAATGACCAAAGGTTGCTCGTTCAGGGGACCCGGGGGACCCCTAGAGTGAACCGGCGCGCGGAGGAAGCCTGAGCTGCCCTTCCGATGCCTGGCCGCACTGCCCGCGAGCGACGCGCGATGGCCATCTCCCCAGCTACGTGGTCGCGCGCCACCCCCTTCCTCCGCGCCGCACCTGGACGCGGATTTCTTGCGTGCTGCTTTAGAAGCGCCGCGCAATTCACGCTATAGAGCGCCCTGGAGCGCGCCGTTAGAACCCGGAATGGGCCGCGCTTCCACTCTGAAAGCTCCGATGTTCGAAGTCGCCTCCCAGCCCTCCGCCGCTTCTCTGGATATTCAGCCATCGTCTCCGACCCTCGCGAGCGAGATCAAGATCTACCTCAAGCGCCACACTGAGACCGTGGGGGCGTTGATCGAAGCGGGTCGCAGCGAAGCGGGCACTCCTGCGAGCGAACAATGGGCGCGGGTGTTCGATGGCCTGCTCAGCTCTTTGTTTTGCGCGGTTCGAGCCAAACACGGAGACGAGAAGCTCTTCGGAGGTCTCGCTCTTGCGGCAGTCGGTAGCTACGGACGCGGTGGGCTCGGGTTTCGCTCCGATCTCGATGTGCGCTTGCTCTGTCAAACGCCGAAAAAGGCTGCTCCGATTGCGGAGGCGCTTCTTTATCCGCTCTGGGACGCCGGGCTCCAGGTCGGTCACCAAGTCATCACTGCCAGCGAGACCATCAACCTGGCGCGTACGGACATGGCCACGGCCACGACACTGCTCGACTGGCGTCACATCGTCGGCGACCCTGAGGCCAGTAACAAACTTCAGGCCCAGGCCTTCAGCACTATCTTCGCTCCCGCGCAGATCCGAAACTTCCTCGCTTTGCTCGAGCACCAGTCGAACGAGCGCTGGCTTCGGTTCGGTGACTCCGTTTACTTGCTCGAGCCGGACATCAAAAACGGCCAAGGGGGCACGCGCGATCTCGATGTCGTCCAGTGGACAGCCTTTTCGCGCTGGCGCGTGAAAAGCCTGAAAGCGCTCGTCAATGTTGGCGTGCTCTTGCCGCGCGAACACGAGCAGCTCGAGGACGCGCGCGCGTTTCTGATGCGCGTGCGCAATGTGCTCCACTACAACTCTCGTCGTCGCACCGATCGCCTCGGCTTCGAACAACAGGAGCTCGTAGCGCAGCGCATGGGCTACGGGACGGGTGGGCCGGCGTGTGAGCGCATGATGAGCGAATATTATCGCCACGCGCGCGTCATCGCGAATCTCCACGATACGCTGCTCCGCCGCGCGGTTCCGCCGGAGGGCCGCCGCCGGGAGGTCAGTCTCGGCAACGGGCTCATCTCGGTGGGCGACGCGGTCGGACTCGAAGATCCTCACCAGCTCCACGCCGAGCCCACCCTCGCGCTCCGGCTCTACTGGGAGGCGGTGCACCGCGACATGGGCGTGACCCCTGGGTCCCGCGACGCCGTCGCGCGCGTGACTCAGAACGAGGAGTTTTGTGAGCGGCTCCGGGAGAGCGAGGAGGCCGCGCGCCTGTTCCGGCGCCTCGTGCGCTCAGCGCGCAGCGTCAAGTTCAAGAAGAACTCCCTGCTCACCGAGCTTCATGAGGTCGGCATCTTGCTCGCGATGGTTCCGGAGTTTGCCCCGGTGGTCGGGCGGGTGCACCACGACATCTATCACGTCTATACCGTCGACGTGCACTCGATCGCAGCGGTTGATCGGATGCGCGCGCTCGCCCGCGGTGAGCTCACCCGCGAACATCCGCTCGCCTCGCGGCTCGCTGTAGAAATGGCCCGGCCGCACGTCGTCTTCATGGCCGCCCTGCTCCACGACATCGGCAAAGACGTTGGCGGCAAAGCGCACTCGGAGCGCGGCGCTGACCTCTCCGGAATTATCCTCAAGCGGCTCGGGGTCCAGGAACACGACATCGTCGAGATCCAACACCTCGTCCAGCAGCATCTTCGCATGTACCACGTCGCCTCGCGGCGTGACCTCGACGATCCGAAGACCATCGAAGACTTCGCAAACGACGTGCACGGCACCGAAGGACTCAGGGAGCTCTACCTGCTCACGATCTGTGACGTCTCGACGACGAGCCCGACGGCGCTCACGAGCTGGAAAGATCGCATGCTCGCCGAGCTCTACGGGCGCACGCTGATCGCCTTTGAAGGCCAGCCGAGCCGCTCTCAGTCCCGCGCTGAAGGTCTCCGTGACGCTGCGCGCTCTCTCTGTCCCTCCGAGGGAGAGAAGTCCTTTTTGGACCATTTTCTCCGTGTCGTGCCCGAACGGTACATCTACGCGAACGAACCCGCGGGCATCGTCAAGCACAGCCGCTTCGCCCGTCAGTCTCAGAATCGCCGTTTCATGGTCGGGCTTCTCACGCGCGATGATCCGTACATCGAGGTCGGTTTCGTCACCGAAGATCGCACAGGTACCCTCGCGACGATCACGGCGGCCCTTGCCGCCAATCGCATCAAGGTCATCGGCGCTCAGCTCTACGGCTGGACCGATCAACATGGCCGTCGCTGTGTTCTCGATACTTTTTGGGTACGCCTGGGCGACAGCCTGGCGGCCATCGAGCGCACCTTGAAGCGCGTTGAGGCTGATCTCGAGAAGCTGCTCGCGGGCGAGCTGAGTCCGACGGAGCTGCTCGAGAGCCGCGAACAGAGCCGAGTGAGCGATCGTCCGGCCCCCGGAGTCCAGACAGCCATCACCATCGACAATCACTCCGCCTCGTCTCACACCATCATTGAGGTCATTGCCCAAGATCGGCTCGGCTTGCTCCACCGCTTGGCGCAAACGCTCACGGAGCACGGCGTCGAGATCGCCCTCGCCAAGATCAACACCGAAGGCAACGCAGTCGCTGACGTCTTTTATGTGACCGACCACGAAGGTGGAAAAATTTCCGAAGAGACGAAGCTCGCTGAGCTCCATGAGCACCTAGAAATCGCCGCCACGCGCCCGACGGCTTGAGGCATCGGCTGGGGTTTCGGGGGCTCCGGCGGAGGAACTTCCTCGCCTCGGCAACTCAGGCTATGAGCCGTTTGCCATGAAGACGATATCGGGAAGGCTGAGCTCGAGCGCGGCTATTGTTTTGGTGCTGGGTTCGCTCGCTGGCTGTGGGGGAACCAAATCGGAGCCTCGGGAGCCGGAGCCGGCTTCGAGCTCGAGTGGTCCCTCGGTAGCGCCCGCATCGTCTGAAAAAGTGAAAAAGGGGCGTGACCTACTCACGGCGCGCAAGTTCGAAGAGGCGAGTGAGGTCCTTTCGGAGGCGCGGGCGGACAAGCCGAACGATCCTCAAGCCGCCTACTATCACGGAGTCGCGCTCGAGGGACTCGGCGACACCGAGGCGGCGAAGTCCGCCTATGAGCGCGCGCTCGAGCTTGACGCGGCCCTCCTCGAAGCGAGCCAGAATCTCTCGGCGCTTCTCCTCGAACAGGACGCGGCTGATCGCGCGCTCGCGGTAGCGGACGCCGGGCTCGAGAATGCGCCGAAAGATCCGGGCCTCCTCGGCAATCGCGCTTTAGCCCTCGGAGCGCTCGGTTCGGACGAGGCGGAACAGGCTTTCGAGACGGCGCTCGCTGCTCGCTCGGGCGACGGCTGGCTCCGTTATTATTACGCGGGTGTCCTGACTCTCCACGAGAAGACTGACCGAGCGGCGGCCGAGCTGAAGAAGATCTCGAGCGACGCGCTGAAAGACGTGGACCTCCTGGTAGCCGTGAGTGACCTCTACGGAGTGCTCAAGGAGTTCTCGAGCTGCGTGCAGCTCTTCGATCGGGCTCTGGCGGACAAGAGCTCCGCGGAGCTTCTGGTGCGGCGCGGCCGGTGCAAGCTCGGGACGAAGGACCTGAGCGGAGCGGAGGCGGACTTCCGCCGGGCGACGACGGAGGCTCCTGAGGACCCGATGGGCTATTTTTATCTCGGCAAGCACCTCGTCGCGCAGGGCAAGGCCGTCGAGGGCAAAAAGGCGCTCACCCGCGCCGTCGAGCTCGGCCCGGAGACGCCTTTCGGGAAGCAGGCGAAGGCTGCTCTCGCGGGCAAGTGAGCGCTTGAGGAGAGGATCGGGGCTAAAGGAGAAGCGTCCGGTTTTCGGCGCGGCCGAGCAGGTGAGGGCAGCTGAAGGCTCTTTTGGGCTTTGGCGCGGGCAGGCGGGCCGGGGCCAAACAAGAAGAGCTTAGAGGATGACTTCGAGGATCCGGTCGAGCTCGTCGAGGCTCGAGTACTTGATGAGCAAGGTGCCGGTGCCTTCTTTGTCTTGGACTTCGCAGCGGGTGCCGAGGCGCTGTTCGAGGCGCTTCTCGAGGTCGCGGATGCCGGGGGATTTCGGCTTGCCCTTCGGGTCTTTTTTCCCGGAGGGACTTCCGCCTTTGGCCTCGCGGACCAGGTCCTCGGTCTGGCGGACGCTGAGTCGGCCGCGGAGCACCCTGTCGGCGAGCTCCTTCATCTTCGTGTCACTCTCGACCCCGAGCAGCGCGCGGCCGTGGCCTTCGCTGAGGTCACCGGAGACGACCTTGTCGCGAATGGACTCGGGCAGGCGCAAAAGGCGGAGTGAGTTCGCGATCGTGGAGCGATCTTTGCCGATGCGTTCGGCGAGCTTCTCTTGGGTGTAGCCGTGCTCTTTGACGAGGCGGTCGAGAGCCTCAGCGAGCTCGATCGGGTCGAGGTCTTCGCGCTGGACGTTCTCGATGATAGCGAGTTCGAAGGCGTTTTTTCCTGAGACTTCGTGGACGACGACGAGCGCCTCCTTGAGGCCGGCCCTTTGACAGGCGCGCCAGCGGCGTTCACCTGCGATCAGTTCGAACTGGTCATTGCCTTTGCGCCGAACAACGAGCGGCTCGAGCAAGCCGTGCTCGCGGATCGAAGCGGCTAGCTCATCGAGCCTGGCGTTATCGAAGTGCTGTCGCGGCTGGCCGACCTGGGGAATGATGCGCTCGAGGGGACAGGAGAAAACGTTCCCCTCGTAGGCGCGCGCCTCGGCGGCCCCTCGGGTCGCCGTCGGAGCAGGCGGGGGTGCTACCGGTAAGAGCGCGTCCAAACCGCGCCCGAGGCCTCTCGGTTTCGTGCTCATTTAGGTCTCAGCTCCTTGTTCAGCGCTATGGTGCGGCACAGCATCGGGGCCGTACACGAGCTCTTTGGCGAGTGTGAGATATCCCTGAGCGCCTTTGCTCTGCACGTCGTAGAGCAAGACGGGTAGGCCATGGGACGGGGCCTCACTCAGACGCACGTTGCGCGGAATGACCGTCTCGAAGACGCGGAAGTGTCCGCGGACCTGATCGGCGACTTCGTGGGCGAGGCGATTGCGCCCGTCCCACATGGTGAGGACGATGCCTTCGACGCCCAGGTCGGGGTTCAGGCTGGCTCGGACGCGATCGATGGTCGCCATCAGGTAGGTAATGCCTTCGAGGGCATAGTACTCGGGCTGGAGCGGGATGATCACGCGGTGCGCGGCGCCGAGCACGTTCAGCGTCAGGACGCCAAGAGAGGGAGGCGAGTCGATGATGACGTAGTCGAAGTCCTGCGCAGCTTCGCTCGTCAGCACGTGGCGCAGGTGGCTTCCGCGGTTCTCATCGAAGAGCTCGTATTCTACGGCTGTCAGATCCTGACTTGCGGGAGCGACCTTGAGCGTGGGGATCTTTGTGTCGGCGATGACCTCGCTGAGCGGTTCGCCGAGCAGAGCGTCATAGATGGTCCGGCGCGCAGAGCGCGGAGGGATCCCGACACCGCTCGATGCGTTGGCCTGGGGGTCCATATCGACGAGCAAGGTCCGCTTCTCCAGCGCAGCCAAGCTGGCGGCCAGGTTCACTGCGGTGGTCGTCTTTCCAACACCGCCCTTCTGATTGGCGATGGCGAGGATGGTAGGCCCTTGGGTCATAACCAGGAGGCGCACCATAGTCACAACAGGCCGCGGATTGCGACCCGCTCTGGACCAAGAGAGGCGCTTCGAGAAGGCCCCTTGAAGCTCCTATCGAAGTGAAGGGGAAGCGCGCCGAATTCTTGGAGGGCACCCGTCCCCTCCATTACTCTGCCTACATGTAGGACAAGGTAACCCGGATGGTTACATTGACTTACTTATGAAACAGAAGGCGCGGAGTCCGGGACAGGGCTCGCCCACAAGACAACGGAAAAACACGACGAATGCAAAACCCTCGAGGCTACAAGAGTTACGCCGATTTTCAACGTGAGGCCCTTCGTCCCGGCATGGGCGCGGGTTTTAGCATCGATGAGCTCGACTTCGATGGGCAGCGTCGCGAGCTCGATTTCGACTTGGATCCTTTCGAGGCCGCGCTCCGGGAAGCGGAGTCCGACGGCTACGACTTTGACTGAAATTCTCGCGCCCACTCCGGGGGTGGGGAGGTGAGTGGGGGGGGGGGGGGGGGGGGGGGGGGGCGGGGCCCCCCCCGCCCCGCGGCGATGCGCCCGCATCCCGACG
>JAEYYX010000067.1 GCA_023428245.1 Pseudomonadota bacterium | reverse complement strand
GCGGCCGGTCTCGCGCCCGTCGAGGTCGTGACGCATCAAGATCGGGACCGCTTCGAAGGGATGATACTCGGGATCGAGCGGCTCGACGGGGACGGACCACAAAGAGAAGAGTGAACCATCGACCAGCGCCATCGCTTCAATCGCCCCGCAGAATCCGAGCGGATCGGGCTTCCACGCTTCGTCTCGAATGTCGATCAGCACGGACTCGGAGCACTCGATGCGCTCGAGAGTGATCGAATTGGCCTTGTAGTAGGTCGAGCCCATAAAGACGTGATTGCCATCGCTCGCGAGGAGAGCGGCTTCGGCATAGAGCGTCGGTTCATAAAGTGCCTTGGAAAAGAGCGAGGTCGTTCCCTCCGGGCCTCTCTCGAAAACGTAGAAGTTGGTTCCATGGAATATACCGTCGTGTTGATCCATCCCGTTCACTACCTGGTTCCACAGGACCCGATCGCTCCCAACATGCAAGAAGGAGTGCCGCTGAGGGGACGTGTGATTCGTCTCGGGGCGCTCCAAAAGGATGCGTCCACTTGGCAGCGAAAGCAGACGAAGAACTGTGCTCTGAATCAACCATCCCGAGCTCAGCTCCACAATACCTGTCCCGCCTGGCCCAATCCCACCGAGAGGCATTGTTGGATGGATTCCGCCAGCCGCTGTGAAGACCTGTAGCCAATGCTCGGCGAGTAGCAAGATGTTTCCAAACTGGTCGGAGACCAGGCTCGGATTCGCGAAAGGTCTAAGATGCGACCGTCCCCCCAAAACTCCCAAACCCCAATCCGCTAAGCCATCACGAAAGAGACGCACTACCACGCCATACGCAACGAAGGGATCTACGGAGTCTGCTTCTCGGATTTGCCCCCATGTCACGACGACATTGCCGCAGGGGTCTTCCACGATCCTCAGGTCCGTATGAAGGGCAAGATCCCGCGCTTCGAGCGGCACGGACCAGGAGACGGATTTGGCACGCTGAGCCGCACAACTCCCATCCATGCGCGGCGCCTCATGTTTCCTCGCTTCGTCCTCGGGGAGGGGCTGAAGCCCCTCGGTCATTTGACCATTGCAGCCGGCGGCGAGCGCAAGACCGAGTACGGCAAGTAATAGTCTTCTCATGCCTTACTCGAAGCCAAGGCGGTCGATGATAAAACGGCCGGCGCCGTTCTGAGTATTGAGGATGATCTCCAAAGAACAAATCGTCGAGCTCGACAGCGCAGCTTGAACGTCTGACGGGAGTTCAAACACTAGGTGGTTGAATTCGTTCGGAAACAGGTTCTGGAGCGGTCGGTTCCCGACGAAGGCATCCTGAATTTCGCTGGAGGGGCATGTGAGGAGCATGCGCACTTCTCCGACCCACCACGGGTTCGGCTGCGGATCCGGGATAAATACGTCGATTCCGAGGTGACTCGTCGGAACCGGAAGCTCACTCGTCGCGAAGGCGCGACTCGTGATGACTGTCCAGCCCGATGCCTCGACTCCGAGCGCCCGGGCGCCATGCGTGACGTCGATGGGTTCGGCCGTGAGAGCGGCGCTCGAGGTCCAGTCCGCTCCCACCTCGAAGCTCCAAAGATCTGTGGTCGCGATGTCCATTCCTGAGCTCCCCGATTGGTGCGGTACTGTTCGATTCGTGAGTGTCCCTGCGAACGCAAAGTTGTCCACGAGAACTCCGTCTGTCGAAGTATTGGTCGTGACGACGAAGAGCGCGCCCGGATGGTCCCCGAGGAGAACGGTACGGACGTTCTCCGGAACCGCAAAGCTCAAGGTCGACCAAGCTCCTCGCGGCAGAGGCGTCAGGTCGAGGATCCCGAAGTAGGAATACGTCGAGGTCGCGATGTTCTCGAAGGAGACCGCGACGCTGCCCACCCAGTAGGGATTGTTCACGGCTGCTGGGACGTACACTTCGACCTGAACTTCTGTGCCAAAGCGATCGAGATCTGCGGTCCTAAAGACGGGGCTCGCGATATCGCTATACCCATTCGGCGCCTGAATCGCTTTCCCCGCTCCGCTCGGCCGATCGACGAAACCCGCGGGACTCGTATTCCCGTAGCTCGGACGCCCGTAAGTCCAAACAGAGGAGCCAGTCGGCGGGAGCTCCATGTCGAGTGGGGGGATTGTAAGGCCGGCCAGGCTTCTGGCGCGGGTCCTCATCTTTTCACAACTGAAGTTGACGCTCGTAAAGCTGTTGTCGCAGTTGAAGGCGGCGCCAAGCTCAGAACGCGCCCAGTCGCTGCATCCAAAGATCTGCGTACCGGATCCCCGAGCGATCATGAGACTGTTCGGTTCCTGAGTATGGTCAGGGTTTTGAAGCAGAACGTGCCCTAGCTCATGAGCGAGCGCTGTCCGTTCGTTATTAATTAGGGCGAGGGACGCAGCGGCCCAGTCGGCCTCTGGATCGGCTACCCCAATGTTGAAGTCTCCCCCGTCGCATTGTGCATTTCGCGCACCCGCAACGCGCCCGGTGAAGACCGTTCGCACTCCCCGAGGGAGGAACGGCGACCGCTCGTTTGCGACCGAAACCAGCATACGCCCGGTGGCCCGTTTTCTTGCAAGCTCGTCCCCGCAAAGAAAGTTAGAAGTGTCACCTATTTTGTCCTGCCATCCTACGAAGCATTGCGTCGCAGCACTATCACCGATGTCCTCGTAGATAAACTCGCAGGGGCCCCCGGAGGAGGCCGTACCGGATTCGGCGACACCGCCATTGCGATAGGTAAGCTCCGACACCTCAATCGCGGTGTAGCTTCGCAGCCGAAATTGGATCCCGCATTGGACGAAAATGTCGTCCGGTCGAACGATCCCAGCCACGGTTCGGAAGTTCGGTGAGAAGGATCCGTTCAAGAAAGCTTCCTTCAAAGGAAAGGGGTCGTCCTCGAAAGCGACCCCTACGAGCCCCACGAGCGCACCGGCCACCGGAAATGAATGGTCCATGAGTGCTGGATCATCAAAGAGAGCGCGCGCGCCAAGCTCGCCGAGCGTGGGGGCAGAGCCTGTTGGATACGCCTCAATCACATCCACCGGAACAAGGAGCGTGTCTCGTGACAGCTTCCATGTCTCCAAGGAAGAAAACTCGCGCTCCTCGGGCGGAGGATTACCCACTAGAGATCTCTTGGCCATGCGCACGCTGATCGGGTCGTAGGTCAAGGGCACGCCTATGCCCTCAAACCATGCCCTTTCTCCCGCGAAGGACATGGAGTCGAGTCGCTGTTGGCGCTCTTGCGCCGTGCGATGGAGCAGATAGGTTTGCCTGAGCGAACCGTGATTGGGTGTGGGGCTCGGCGGAGGCGGAGCGTCAGGGGTGGTGTTTGCGTATAGTTCAACACCGAAACCGAGGGAGAGGCTGAAAGGAATGTTCCCAGGTTGCGCGTACCCGCGCGTAGCCTCCTCGCTTTCGTTCAGGACAAAGGACGCGATGGGACGCAGGTTATCGAACTGTGAGAGATAGGCGCCTGGCGAAAGTTCTTGAATGGCGTGGAGCGATCGGTCTGGGCAAGGGGCATTGGGATCGCAGGTCGGCGGTGCGTAAGGCTCGACCGATGCGACGAGGCATAGGCCGGAACCACTCGGACTATTCGAGATACATGTCTCACCGTTCGGCAATGCCACCGCACTAGGGTGATCGACGGTTACAACGCCGGTACGGAAGTTAGCAGAAATGTAGAGATCTGTTGAGTCTCCCGGCACAATGTCGAGCTGTCGAGCTTCGCAAAAGGCGTCCCCTGTATCGTGCAGCTCAATTCTATATCTCGAAACGGGGTCAGCGTTTCCTATCGGCCGTTCAAGATTTGTGACCATCGCATCCGTGTTCAAGATAGTCTGCAATGGGTACGTTGGGTTGTTAGAAGGATCGCATTCTCCACCTTCGAAAATGATGCAGTTTTGTGTTGACATGTGGTCCGTCTCCCAAACGAGATCGGAGCCAGCGAAGACTCTGGCATAGTTGCTGTTCAGGAAGCATGTACCGGGGAATCCCTCCGTGAGACGGATTGGCCAGGTCTTCGTAAACCGAAGTGATAGGTCTCCTGGTCTCGCGCGCGCCGACGACGCAAAGCTCATCACGCAGGCTAGCACCAGTCCGACTCCGATTCGTTTCATTGTCTTCGCCTCCTCCTCGGTACCCCGATGCACGGAATGCGCACCCCCAGGCAATTCGTTTCAATCTTGGGAAGGTCTTTGAGAATTGCAATAGGACGTCCCAATCGGGGGAATTTTCGGAGGACGGGCTTCGCGGGTTTGCCCGAGGCCTGGCGCAACGGCTCGCGCCGCCTCGGAAGCATGCCCCCGCAGAGCTGACGGACCTTCCCTCGCGGCAATGAGTGGCGTGGCAGTCCAGGTTCGGAACCCCCGGGCGCGGCTTCGAGCTTGGGTCTTTTCGGGCACTCGCCGCCCGAGCCTCCTTGGGGCAGTTGGATCGGCGACTCCAAAAAAGATCGCGACGGTCCTAGAAACGGGAGCTCTGTACCGGCTCCAGGGCGCTCGGGCCGATCAGCGACGTACGAGGGGAGTTTTCGCTTCCCCTTGAGCGGAACCGGCTCGGCATTATGTTTCGTCGGTGGACTTCTACTCTGAGCTCGGTGTGCCGCGGACGGCGGGGACGGACGAGATCCGAAAAGCGTATCGGAAACTCGCCGCCGAGCTGCACCCCGACAAAAATCAAGGCAAGCCCGAGATCGAGGCTCGCTTCAAGCGGGTGAACCACGCTTATCATACGCTCACGGACGCGAAGAAGCGGGCCCTGTACGATGAGTTCGGGGAGGAGGGGCTGCGCGAGGGATTCAACCCGAATGTCGCGCGCTCCTATCAGCGGCGTGGCGGTCGACCGGCTTCTGTTGAAGATCTTTTCGGGGGCGGTGGCGGCGCGGGTATTGGCGATCTGTTTGGCGACCTCTTTGGCGGCGGGGCGCGCGGGGCGCGCAAGCGGAAGAGCCCCGACGTCGAGAGTGAAGTGACGATCGAGTTTGTCTCCGCGGTGCGCGGGGCGGAGCTCGAGCTCGCGGTCGGTGAGCGGCTCGTGAAGGTGCGCGTGCCCCCGGGAGCGAACGACGGCGACAAGGTGCGGGTGAAGGGCGGCGGGCCCTCCGGTCCCGGCGGTGCGCCGGGAGATCTGGTGCTCACCGTGCGCGTCAAACCTCATGAGTATTTTGAGCGGGATGGGCTCGATCTGAAGGTCGATATTCCCATCAGTCCGCTCGAATCGCTCCGGGGGGGGAAGGTCGACGTGCCGACTCCGACCGGGACCGTCAGCCTGCGCATTCCTGCGGGCGCGCAGAGCGGTCAGCTGCTCAGGCTGCGCGAGAAGGGGGTGACCCGCGGCGGAAAGACAGGCGACTTGTTCGTTCGGTTCCTGGTCCGCATGCCGAAGGCGACGACACCCGAGCTCGAAGCGATCGCCGAGACCCTGTCCGCCGCCGTCGACTTGAGCGATCGCGCGTCGATCAAGTTCTAGGGGCGGGACCCACACCTGCCCCCTGGCCGCGGCGAGGGATTCGATACATGGTGAAGTTGGCCGCGTGGGATTCGCGCGGCCGCGGGGAGCTTTCGGGATGAAGGATCGGCCCACTGTCCTAATCACTGGAGCAAGTCACGGTCTTGGCCTGGCGCTCGCGCGCCTGCTCATCGAAAAGCGTCGTTATCGCCTGGTCCTGACGGCGCGGCCGTCGTCGCTTTTCCGCTTCGGCGAACTCGGCATTTTTGAAGACCCCGATTTGATGCTCACCCCTCTCGACGTGGTCGACCCGCTCAGTCGTGAGACAGCGATCCATAACATCACGGTGCGCTTCGGTGGCGTCGATGTGCTGGTCAATAACGCCGGGGTGATGACGCGGGCGGTCCTCGAGCATGTGACCGAAGAGGACCATCTCGAGCAGATGCGCGTGAACTACCGCGGGCCGATGGAGCTCACGCGGCTCGTTCTTCCCTACATGCGCGCCCAGCGCTACGGACGCATCATCAACGTCTCATCGGTCGGCGGCATGATGGCGATGCCGACCATGACCGTGTATTCGGCGTCGAAGTTCGCGCTCGAAGGCGCGAGCGAAGCGCTTTATTACGAGGTACGCCCTTGGAACATCCGGGTCACCCTGGTCCAGCCGGGATTCATCAACTCGGACGGCTTCGAGCGCGTCGCTTACACCGGCCGCAGCTACCAGGGGCACGAGGACAGTCGTTCGCCCTACCACGCCCACTATCACTACATGGAGACCTTCATCGCCAAGATCATGCGGCGCACCTGGGCGACGCCGGAGAGCGTCGCGGCGCGCATCGCGCGCCTCATCGAGCAGAAGCGCCCGCCGCTCCGGGTCTCTGGAACCTTCGACGCCTTCTTGTTCTCGATGCTTCGGCGCCTCCTCCCGCGCACCCTCTACCACGAGGTCCTCTACCGGGCGCTGCCGGGGGTCTCGCGGTGGGGGCGGACGCCTCCGGATGCTCGGGCAGAACGAGAATAGCCAGCCGGGCCGCGTTGTGGCGAGCCATCTTTTGCGATATGGGTACCCGTATGAAGACAACTGTCGAGCTTCCGGAGCCGCTTCTCGAACGAGCTAAGGCCATTGCTGGGCGCGATTCGACGACTCTGCGTGAGCTCGTCGAGGCTGGACTGCGCTTGGTGCTCGAAGAGCGCGAGAAGAAGCGTCCCCGAAAGCCGCTGCGTGACGCGCGAGTCTCGGGGACCGGCTTGAGCCCCGAGTTTGCCGGTAAAACATTCCGCGAAATCTCCGAAGCGAGCTACGAGGGGCGCGGCGCTTGATCGCAGTCGATACCAATATTCTCGTTTACGCGCATCGCCGAGACTCGGAGTGGAATGCTATCGCGTACGCTCGGCTCGTGGAGCTCGCGGAGGCGCGGGCTACCTGGGCGATTCCTTGGCCCTGTGTGCACGAGTTCTACTCGATCGTCACGCACCCGCGCATCTACTCACCACCGAGCACCGTCGCGCAAGCACTCGATCAGATCGAAGCGTGGATGGAAAGTGGCAACCTCGTGCTTCTGGCAGAGGAGGGTCCCTATTGGCCCCACCTCCGCGAGGTCATCCAGGTCGCGAAGGTCCGCGGTCCCGCGGTGCACGACGCGCGCATCGCCGCGATCTGCAGCGTCCACGGCGTCGATGAGCTCTGGTCGGCCGACCGCGACTTCAGTCGAATGAATCTGCGGGTGAGAAATCCTCTGATTTGAGCGCGGTGACGCAAGCCAATATGTCTGGCACACTTTGCATATGCGCCGAGGACCGATGAGCTGGCAGGAGCGAGTGCTGGAACATTTGCCCTCTGGGATTGACCTAGTTCAGCTCGAACGATTCCTGAAGCCCAGCCCAACGGAGCGGCTCGACGCGATGCAGAAGCTCTTGGAAAGCAGTCTCACTAGAGTTCGACGGCTCGCGGTGCTTTTTAGGTCCCGGCATCCACCGCAACACGCGCCTCGCGGACCTCGGTATCCTCGGCCGAGTCGCCACCGTCGCAGGTCGTCAGACCAAACGGTACCGTTCTGGAAAAGACGAAAGCTCCGTCGCGACGCACCGTCAGCCTCGCCTTTTCTGCGGGCGGAGCGCGCCAAAATACCGCTGCCAAATCGGTATCGTGCCACTTGTGCTCGCTGTCGCGAAAACCCGTGAATCGAAGGAACGGACCGTCGCCGTCGGAGCCGGTTCCGCCCATCGCCAGTCGTTCCTCATCACAGGCAACAGTCGACTGCTCACCACCGTCGAGAGTGGCTGCGCAGGAGAACGGCACATCGAAATAAGGCGTCTCGGAGTCGAACTCGGGCTCTACGATGACCTCGTAGTGGACCTCGTCCGCGTCCTCCATGCTCAGCGGAGGATCGAACACGATACGAGTCGCCCCCTCGGTGCAACTCGAGTCGCTCCCGATTCTGTCCGTTTTCGCTATCAGCGACGCGTCTTGGCTGTTCGAGCATCCGCCGAGGAGCACTGCGCCTGCGATCCAGAGCCCAGCTTGTTTCACTATCATGGTCATGAACTGGTTCCCTTCGCCTTCAATAGTCATCGCTCACTGCCTGAACGAAAACGGTAGCAACCGTGTCAATGCGTCGAGCATAGTTGCGCAGGCAAGCGTCAAAGCCGCACTCAAGTAAATCATGGTACGTAACCGACGCGATATTTATCCCGACCACACTCCCGCTCGAATTGAGCCACGGGCCGCCGCTCTGACCCCCGCTCATATCGATGTGCTGAGTGAGCAGGAACTCTGCTCCGTTTTGAGCCGCTCCGCCACTATGCGCGCAGATGCGCGGCTTCTTCGTGCTATCGGGACATCCACTACCTGGATAGCCCGCAATCGTCAGAACCCCACTCCCGTTGTGATTCGTGTACATCGGGCGATAGCCGGCAGCCACCATTGGAGCCGGACGAGAGGCACCTGCCGGAAAAACGATCACGGCGTAGTCGTGCGGCATAACGTTTCCAGTGTACTGACCTCCGCTCGCAACGATCGCCGCAAAGTATCCGTTTGGAACTTTGATTTGCGCTGGACTCGATACGGTGTGATTCAAGTACGGAGAATCCGGTGCAGTCGTCCCGCTGCCAAGCCGGTAGGGTGTGATCGTAATTGGAAGCCGAACCTGGGCGGTCGAGAAGCTAACAACGCAGTGAGCCGCGGTGAGAAGCGTTCGCTGTCCAATATAGGTGCCGCTGCACCCAGTGCTCAGGTGAACTACTGGTCGGTATGTCGTCGTGTTCGGTGGGGTCAACCGATTGTCCGCGCCGAACACATGGTTCTGTGTCGTCTCTCGAACGGAATCCCCACCAGCCTTTTGCGCTGACCGATCCACCTCGAACGCCAGATAAGCCTGCGCGCGTTCCCATGCCGGTTCCCGCTCCCTCAGCACATTCCCCTTCTCGTCGAAGGTCACCACGCGCAGCGCATCAGCAAGCTCCGGTAGAGAAGATCGCGAAGAGTGGGTAAGACTTCCCCTTCCGCCAATGTGACCGACGGCGTCTCAATTGGATCAGCGCCAAGGCGCTTCACGTTCGCGCTTCGGGCCATCACCTCTGGGCCCCAAGCATCCAGCGCGTCAACTACTTCCCAGGCGTCTGGGTCCGAGAACGGTTGCTCTGGAGGCGCGTCTCCTGCACATCCAGAGCCGAGCACCAAACAAACCACTCCAACTAGCGGCGATGCGCCGCGAATCCTTAACCCCGCCATTGTGGTGCACTGGATAGCACCCCCCCCACCTGTCAAGCCACGTTCAATCAGAGTTCCCATTGACGCTCAAGGAGCGCGCGCCCTCGCGGCCCACGCTCTTTGGCATCGGCTTTCCGGAGAATCCGAACGAGAATCCTCGACGCGGTACGAGCTATCTGGTCGATCCCGCGCCGAGGGAGAGGACCTAGAGGGCATCAGACGCGCTCTAGTTCGTCGCGTGGGGGAACGACGAACCGGAGACGCCGGTGAACTCGGGAGGCGAAGCGGGGGTCTTCGGTGTCGTGCGGACGCCGCGATCGTCGAAGAGGGCGAGCTCTTGGCTCGCTTTGCGCACGGCGGCTTGGCGATCGTGGAAGGGCAAGAATGCTGACTTGAACCCGGCGAGCACCATGAGCTTCATCTCGCGGAAGGGCACCTTGAGCGAGGTGTGCACGCGGTGGAGCTCTTCGCTCACCGTCGTCTTCGTGATCAGGCGATTGTCCGTGTTGATGGTGACGCGGAGACCGAGATCGAAGTAGAGCTTGAGCGGGTGTGTCTCGAGGCTCTGGACGGCGCCGGTCTGCACGTTGCTCGAAGGACAGCACTCGAGCGGGATGCGGTGGTCGGCGACGTAGTGCAATAGATCGCCATTTTCGACGAGACGGCAGCCGTGGCCGATGCGATGGGCGCCGCAGTCGTGGAGCGCTTGGGCGATCGATTCGGGACCGAAGGCCTCTCCCGCGTGGATGGTGCAGTTGATGTTGTTGTCGCGGATGAGCTTGAAAGCGGCGATGTGATCTTTCGCCGGGAAGTTCGCTTCAGCCCCCGCCAAGTCGAAGCCGACGACGCCGCGTCCTTTGTATGCGACGCAGAGCTCGGCCATCTGGTAGCTCGACTCCGGCGAAATATTCCGGATGCCGCAGATGATGACGTTGCTCTTGATGCCGTAGGTTTCGCGTGCCCGCCGGAGCCCATCGAGCACAGCCTCGACCACGCGCGTCAGACGGAGGCCCTTCTGCGTGTGGAGCAGCGGCGCATAACGAACCTCCATGTAGCGGACGTTCTCCCGGTGAGCGTCCTCAGCGAGCTCGAACGCGACCCGTTCCAGAGCCTCCTCGGTCTGCAGCACGCTCAATGTGAGGGAAAACCCGCGCAAATATTCGACGAGGGACCCGAACTGGACCCCAGCGCCGACGGCCTCTTCGATCCCCTCCTTGGTTCTTGCGGGGAGCGCTACTCCCTGGAGTTTTCCGAGCTCCAGGATCGTCTCAGGACGGAGTGAACCGTCGAGGTGCACGTGGAGATCGGTTTTCGGGAGCGATTGGAAAGCGGAAAGAGGTACCGCTTCAAAACCGGCGCACTCAGGCGCCTCGGGCCTTGCCCCATCCATACTCGCCCTCTCAGGGGCGTCATCTTTCTCTTGAATCATAAAGGAGCATAGCACCTTGGAGCCGGGGCGCACGACGGCTCGTGCGACACGAGCGCCGCTCACTCGGCGCAGTCCCGGTTTGTGCAGTACCAACGCTGTTTGATGCAGGTGCATGTGTTGCATCGGTCCTGGGCCGAGACCACGCTGCCCTCCGAACAGGAGCAGTTTCGGATCGTGCAGCTCCAGGTACCTTGGCGGCAGAGGCAGGCGTTGCAGTCATCCCCTGCGGACTTTGTCTCCCCATCGGTGCAGGGCTCTTTGCAGGGCCGGGTCGTGCAGAGGAAGGAGCCGTCCACGCAGAGGCAGGTGTTGCAGCCGTCGCCGGCGGAACGGGTCTCGCCGTCCTCGCAGGATGACGTGCAGGCCTTTTCGGAGCAGATCCACTCTTCCTGCGTGCATAAACAGGTGTTGCAGCCGTCGCCGGCAGAGCGCGTGTCCCCGTCCTGACATTCTGGAGAGCAGATTTCGAGCGGACAGGACCAGCTCCCCTGCTCGCAAGTGCATTCACCGCAGCCTCCTTCCATTGTCGCGGTTTCTCCCTCGCGACACGTGTCGCTGCAGGCGATCCGAGTGCACGTCCAGGAGCCGCCCTGACAGAGACATGTGTTGCACTCGACTCTTTTGGTCGCACCCTCCGCACACTCGCCGTCATCGTTACCGTCGCCGGTGCCATCGCCGCAATCCGCCGTCGTGCAATTCCAGCGGCGACTTTTGCAGAGGCATGAGTTGCAGCCGTCGTCGGCGAGTCTTGTCGCTCCTTCTTCCGAGCAGCGCTGTCCGAAGTCAGGCCGTCCGATGCAGCCCGAAGCCAAAAGGAGCCCCGCGGACAAGAGCGCAGCCGCTTGGAGAAAAAGAGCGAAGCGCGCGCGCGGGGCACCGGGAGAGACGAGTGGGTCGCGGTCTGTGCGGGCGGAGGGCGACGTCATGAGCTGTTTCGCTTTCCAAGAGGGAAAGCTCCCCCCTCGGCTCGTATGTACCCGAGCTTCGCGTGTTGGGCACATGATGCCGCGCTTTTTGAGGACAGTCGCTTGCTCTACGAGGGCTCCCGGTCGGCGTTGTGAGCCGGCCTCGCGCGCTCACATCCCGCCGACAAATTTGCGGCACCAGCGTCATAGGTGGCGACCGAGGTGAGTTGTTTCACATGCTCTCTTTCGGGCAGAGCGCAGAACGCGGGACGTTTCGGTGACGCGCGCTGTGCGCGGGGCGCGCAGGGTTTGGCCTGATCCATGTTTGGGGTAGTTGGTGAGCAGAGTCACCGACGAGGACAACCTTGCCGCGGTAGAGCTCCGGGCGATCACAAAAGAACATCTGCGGCGTCTAAGGTAGGGGCGTGCACTCAGGCGCAATTGATGTCTCAAAACGACCCGGAGAGAGAGAATCCTGCGTCGGTGTGCGCGAGGACGGGTAGCAGACGGAGGCGCGGAGAAGCGGTTTTCTTAGGCGCAGTTTCGCGCGAACGAACCCAGGTGATGTTTGGTCTGCGGAGGCTATCAGCCATGACAAAAAGTCCGCCGATCTGTGTGCCTGCGAGGAGGACCGCACCTACCCCCACGAAGAAAAGCCCGTAGGGGTACGGCTGCATGTCGGCGTACCTATCGAGGACTACGAAAGGACCGACGATGGGATAGGCGAAACCATCGGAGCCGCCTCGAAAGTTCTCGCTCGCAGCGACGAGGAGCGGGATCCCGTAGGCCAGCGCGGAGACTCCCGCGCCTGCGATGAGCGGGGTCGGATTGATGAGGCTGGAGTGTTCCTGATAGCCGGGGGGTGGTGACTGCCCGGGGTAGGCGTAGGGGAGAACATCAGGGGTGTAGTCCGTTCGTGGACCGAGGCCGCTCCAGGCAGTCTCGTACGGGGCGGCTGGCGTCGAGGGCGGGGGGGCGAGTTGAACCGGGCCGACGAATCGGAGTTTTCTTTTTTTGCCACGTTCCCCGTGCGTCGCGCTCCCGTCGATGAACGCGGTCCCGTCGCGCTTCCATTCCAGGGTGAAGGAGAGGCGATGGGAAACGAAACGGTAGGGCGGCCTGCCGACCGTCAGCTGGGCGGCTTCATGTTTGTGGAAGGTGAGTTCTTTTCCGACCTCGAGCTCTCCGGGTACAATGAACCAAAGCCGAAATGGCTCGCCGTCCATGGTTCCGGCGATGATGACAACGGAGCCGTCTTCGCGGAGAGGGGTCGTTCCGAAGCGCTCGAGGTGCAGCGAGTCGGTCTCGGCTTCCTCGCGGGCCGCGCGCTCGAGTTCGGCGCCAGGGACGCGCGCGACCTTGGCTCTCGCGCCCCGCATCATAGAAGGATCACACGCGAGCAGGGAAACTGAGAGGGCGAGAGCGGCAGCTCTCCGCGCGCGGTTCCACTGCCCGTCCCGAGCGCCGACCCTCTTCGATTTCCCCACCATCGATCGCCGAGACTACTATTCCTCCTCCGGTTGACGAGATCCGAGTGACGGCTGGACGAGATCCGAGTGACGGCTTGACGAGGTCCGAGCGACGGCTCTTCATAATTCGCGCGACTCTGTACATTCGAAGGAGATCGGGGAGACTCAGAGGGCGCGGCGATCTTTCGTCGCGCGGAAGTGGTCGAGCAACTGAGGGCTAGCAGAAATGATTCGTCGTATAGCCATCAACACCGGGGGCGGAGACGCTCCTGGACTGAACGCAGTGATCCGGGCGGTGGCGCTCAGTGCGCTGAACCGAGGCTGGGAGGTGTTCGGGATCCGTTATGGGTACGAGGGACTTCTGACGGACGATGAGGACGCGATCGTGCCTCTCACGCGGGACGCTGTGCGCGGCATCGGGCACCTCGGCGGGACCATCCTCGGCACCACGAATCGAGCCGACCCTTTCCATTTTCCGGTCCTCGAAGGGGGCAAGAAGGTCCCCCGCGATCTCTCGGGCAAGCTCATCGCGCGCTTCAAAGAGCTCGGCTTCGATGGCCTCGTGGCCCTCGGGGGCGATGGCTCGATGAGCCTGGCCCACCGTCTTCTCGGGTGCGGCTTGCCGCGCGTGATCGGGGTTCCGAAGACGATCGACAACGATCTGAAGGGGACCAACGTCACCTTCGGGTTTGCGACGGCGGTCGAGACGACAACCGAGGCCCTCGACCGGCTTCACTCCACGGCTCAAGCGCACCGCCGCGTCATGGTGGTCGAGGTGATGGGCCGGCACGCTGGCTGGATCGCTCTTTATTCGGGGATCGCGGGCGGCGCGGATGTGATCTTGATCCCGGAGATCCCTTACAACCTGAACCGCGTCTGCGAGAAGATCGAAGAGAGGTACGCTCGAAAGCGGAACTTCGCGATCGTTGTCGTCTCGGAAGGGGCCCGCGACGTGGGCGGGGAGGCCATCTACAAGGAGGACAAGGACGAGTTCCGTCCGCAGCCTATCTTGGGAGGAATCGCTGAGCGGCTCGCCAAGCAAATCGAGGAGAAGACGGGCCACGAGGCGCGCTCCGTCGTGCTCGGTCACTTGCAGCGTGGAGGCTCTCCTTGCAGTTTCGATCGAGTGCTCGCGCAAAGGCTCGGTTCGGCGGCGGTTCGTTATCTCGCGGAGACGGACAAGAGCGGCTTGGTCGCGCAGCGGGGCGGCGACATTGAGCTCATTGCTTTGAGTGAGGTCTCGACGGGAACTCGTTTCGTCGAGCTCAGCTCCGACGCCATCACAACAGCTCGTGACATCGGGATCTGTTTCGGCGACGAAGGGCCAGGGACGTTCAGTGCTGCAGCGGCGATCAAGAAGCGCTGATGGCTCGCCTTTGAGAATCTCAGTCGCCTGTGGCGCCCCCGAGGCCGCCTGAGTGCGGGGGCTGGCCGACGAAGTGTCCTCCAACGCCGCCTGTATTCTCTTCAACCGTTAACCCTGGAGCTCCTCCGGCACTAGCACCTCCTGCTGGATCCACCCCGGGGGCGCCGCCCGTATCGGGGGGCCCCCCCCGGGAACCCCCC
Organism: Pseudomonadota bacterium; assembly: GCA_023428245.1. Taxonomy (GTDB): domain Bacteria; phylum Myxococcota_A; class Polyangia; order Polyangiales; family Polyangiaceae; genus NIC37A-2. The sequence goes on along the minus strand of JAEYYX010000067.1, from coordinate 23 downwards.
TAGCCCCCCCGCATAGGGTTGCC
>JAEYYX010000050.1 GCA_023428245.1 Pseudomonadota bacterium | reverse complement strand
ACGATGCCTGGGTCCGGCTCGAACACGAACGCGATGCGTGCTCCTGCGCCTCGGATGGCCCGGACCGCGTGCCCGAGACCCAGGCCGAACACCACGATGGCCGAATCTCGCTCATCTGCGAGCTGTTCGAGTGTCTCGTAGCCCAGAGGCGCATCAAGAGGCTCATTGGCACGTCCTGAAAGGGCGAGATAGGGCCAACCGTCCACAGTCTCTTCCGTGCGCCCGTGAATGACGGCCTCGGCTACCGCGCGCTTCGTCGCGGCGGAGAGCTCAGGCCCAAACACACCATCACCCAAGTACTCAATCATGGCTTCTCCGCCGGAGGGCTGACGCTCTCGGGTGACAGAGAGTTGACGGGAGCTTCCTCCTCCACCTTCACTTCGAGGCTCCCCAAATCAAACGTGAAATCTTCGCCGAGCTCCGTGCCGAGCGCCACCTGATTCATGTCCCGAACCGCCTCAAACACTTCTCCGCGAAGTACGGGCACATTCCGGGGCGCTACGATAGCTAGGCGCACCGTAGAACCTGAAATTCCGGAGACGATCACTTCGATGTCGTTCCCAATGACGATGCGTTGACCCTTCCGACGCGTGACGACGAGCATGGTGATCGACCCTTCCTAGGCAGACTTCATGCCAAGAGCGGAGCTCCGGCAGTTCAAGGGGGATAGCGCCGATTCCGCCACTCGGCCAAGGTTTTGGTCAGGCCGCTCGGCGCGCCTCCCCCAAAGCTGGTCGTCCCTTTACCCATTTTTGAGCTTCACTGACCGCTGAACAGGTACAGACCGCTGACGCTCAGGAGCCGCTCGGTGACCGAGATCGAGCGCTGCACCGCTTGTTCGAGGGTGATGAGCTTGGTGTAGCTCTCTGCCGGATCGACGCCCGCTACCTCAGACTTCTGGCTTTCGTAAAGGAGCTTGAGCTCAGAAAGCACTTCCTCTCCTTGGGCGACTCGATTGAGCTGGACACCGGTTCGCGCGCGCTCTCGCGTGATCTGTTCGTGTCCACGCTCGAGGACGTCCAAGGAGGCGCGCACACTAGCCCCATCGTTGTCCCGGAGGGCCGTCTCCAGGGCTTCGAGGTCGGTAAAGATGTCTCGTCCCCCCGCTGCCGTGAAGGCTCGCGCGCCGCTCGCGTTGATCGTCACCTGTGAGTTCCCGCCGCTTCGGATGGTGTGCTCGTAGTCGTCGCCCTGGTAGGTAAAGCTTGTGTCAAATGCTTCACCATCCGTCTTGGATCCCGCGAAGATGGATCCACGGCTGCTCTTTGTGTTAGCGAGACCTCGCAAAGCCTCCCGGATGCTCGCGACCTCATCCGCGACACTCGCCCGCGCATCGGCTGGGAGAGAATCGTTCGCTGCCGTCATGGCGAGCTCTTTGGCCCTTTTCATCAGGTCGGCGGAAGACGCAAGCGTCCCTTCCGCAAGCTCGAGATCGACGCGACCCATAACAAGAGAGCGCGAGATCGCTTCACCATCACTTTGCATGCGTTGGATGCGCGTGAGGCGGGCAGCCGCGGCGGGATCGTCGGAAGGCGCGAGAACGCGGAGCCCCGTGGACGCCTCCCGAGTCGCCCGCAAATGCTGAGAGCGCAAACTGGAGAGACTACTGAGCGCCGATCCGAGGCGCATGTTATCCGTAACCCTCATCGAACGATCCCCATGAGCTCTTCGAGGAGCTCGTCTGCGACCGAGAGTAGCTTTGACGCGGCCTGGTAGGCGCGCTGGAAGCGGGTCAGGTTGATCATCTCCTCGTCCATGGACACGCCGAGCTTGCTCTCGCGGAGCTCGAAAGCCTGGTTCGTCATCGCTTCTCGAAGCGACGTCTCGCGGAGCGCATCGGCGCGCATGGTTCCAATTTTTCCGACAAGGCTCGCGTAGGCCTCCCCAGGGTTCTGGGTCCCGCTCGAAAGCACAGGGCTGGTGAAGAGCTCAGCCAATCGTCTTGCGTTGTCGGCTCCGCCGGGGAGCGTCGCGTTCGAGCCCGAAGCGGCGATGACCGCGGGGTTCGCGGCTATCGCCGCGCTCACTTGGATGGAGCGGGCGGCGCCCGCAGGGGGCGAGGTCACCGCGGACAGATCGAAGAGCTCAAGTCCCGTGGAACCGTCAAGACCATAGCCCGAAGCATGCTGACCGTTCAAAGCCGTCGCGACGTCGTAAACGTAACGATCGAACGAGTCGATCATGGTTCGGAGGTCACCGTCCCTCACCTGCTTCATGCCGGCGAGCATGCCTCCGGTGAGACCACCCGTGATGTTCGTGGTCGTCGAGCTCCCGGGGCGTCCTGCTCGCACAATCGCACTTCCACTCGCGTCCATATCGAGGGAGAGCTCGCGGGAGGTGTTGCCTTCGACAAGGGTCGCTCCGGCCGCTTGCAGTAAGATTTGACCATCCTCAGCGTCCACGACGCGGATGTCTACGAGGGGGGACAGCGCGGAGAGCGCCTGATTGCGCTTATCCTTCAGATCGGCCGCGTCATGACCCATGAGGGTCGCGTTCTTGATCTGCTCATTGAGCTTCGCGATGGCTCGGGCATGGTCGTTGATCTCGCCGACCACCTCGCCCATGGCCCCGAAGATCTCGTTCCGCTGCGTTGCGAGAGCCTGACCCGTCTCGTTCGCACGGTTTTGGAAGTCCTCGAGTCCTCGCAGAACTTCATCTCGACTCACGGTGTCGCTTGGGTTGACCGAGAGCTCCTGAAAGGAGCGCGCCATACGGTCCAGCGCGTCCCCGAGCCCGGTGCCGGCGAGCTCGTTGAAAATCCCTTCGGTGACCGCGAGCTGATTCCCGCGAGTGCTGGCAGCCTGAGCGAGTGACGACGAGGTGTGGAGGCGCCCTTCAAGATAGGCGTCCGCTGGACGTCTGAGTCCATCGGCGACAACGGACCCATAGGTCTCGTTGCCCATGATGCGGCTCGAGAGGATGGCCTCGCGGCGCACATAGCCGGGGGTATTGGCGTTATTGATGTTCTGACCGGTAACGGTCAGACCGTAGGTCTGGGCTGCGATGGCATCGCGCGCCGTATAGAGGAGCGAGTTGATGCCCATCTATCCGACCGCCTCGAGGAGAGCTCCCCTTCCATCCCGGCTCGGGCCAAGCGACTCGACGGCGCCCCGGAGCAGGTCTCGCGCGTGCACGAGGAGCAGCTGATTTTCGAGGGCAACCTCGCGCAGACGCGCGAGCTCTCTGAGCGCCTCCGGCGTTGCCTCGGCGCGGTCTTTCGACTCGAGCTGCTCAAGGAGCCTGAGCTTTTCTGCACTGGCCGTCTCGACACCAAGAGCGTCCATCCTCTCCAGCGCTGCGCGCTCCTTCGTCAAGAGATCTCCGAGTTCAGCGAGCCAAGTCTCCCATGGGCCGGACGTCTGAGAGGTCTTTCGGTCGGTCATCCTCCCAGCTCCGCAAGCATGCGTTCCGCAATGAGCTCGGCGTTGAAGGCGCTTGGCCCAGCATTCACTTTGTCCTTCAGATGTTCGATGCGCGCGGTGTCGCCCACCGCACGGCTTTCGAAGAGCTTGCGAGCCCCCTCAGAAATGGCAACCGACGCTGCTTCGGGCGCTGTGCGCTCGGCGCTCGGTCCTGTCTGCTCCGGCTTGGCCCGAACGCCGGCCGGTCGAGCTCCCATGCTCGCATAGGCGTCGTGCACACGATGTCCGGTAATGCCCTTCATGGTGGTCTCTTTCGGGTGAACCGTGCGCCCCCAAAACTAGGAGCGCGAGACGGGTCGCCTCACGTCGTCAGAACGGCAGACGCGGCCGCGAACTTGAGTCTTTTGTCGCGTCCTTTTTATTTTCCTGCGGAGGGGGTCTCTTTCGAAGCCGCAGCGGCGAGCGCCTGCTCGATGACCTCTGCGAGCCCGAGCCCCCCCCCGTCCGCAATGGCCCGACTCAGGCTCTCGAGCACCATCGAACCCACCATTGGGGTATTGCTTCCGCCCCCGCCGATGCCCGACGTCAGACTCTTCTCAAGCGGCCCGAGCATTTGGCGCACCAGTACCGCCTCGAACTCGAGGGCCGTCTTCCGTAACTTTTCATTCGACAGCTTGTCGAGTGAGGCTCCCTTTGCTCTCGAGGCATCAAGGGCCGCCGGGTCCTTCCCCCGAAGTTCGAGGAAGCTCACACCGGCTCCATGCAAGGGAGTCATTGGACAATCACCTCCGCCCGTAGGGCACCTGCCGTCTTGAGCGCTTGCAGGATGCTCGCGAGTTCCCGAGGAGTCACCCCCATCGCGCCGAGCACGGCGGCGACATCCTTCAGCGTCGCGCCGCCTTCGATGTACCGGAGGGGAACCTCTCGCTCGCTCCCGGCGACGTCGCTCTGGGGACGCACCACGGTCTGACCGCTGTCTGCAAACGGATTCGGCTGAGACACATTGTACTGTTCGAAGACCGAGATGCTCAGGCCTCCCTGGGCAACGGCGACCGGAGAGAGCCGAACGTCGCCGCCCGCGACGATCGTCCCCGTCCTCTCGCTGACCACCACACGCGCAGGCATGTGCGGGGTGACTTCGATCTCCGCGAGCCGGGCCAAAAGCGGGACCGGGTTCTCTTTGAATTCGTCGGGAAGTTTCACCTTCACGGCTCCTCCGTCAACGGCCTCAGCCATCGAATCTCCGAGAGCATCATTGATCGCCGTCGCGATGCGCTGGGCTGTCACAAAATCGGGAATCCGGAGCGCATAGGTCAATGCGGGCTCAGGTTTTTCTTCAGCTTCGGACTTCTCTTTGCGACTCTTCCCGTCGTTCTGCTTTTTCTCTTCGGGACGCGCGCCCGTCAAATTGGTCGGGATCTCACGTTCGACGAGCGCTCCGCCGGGAATACGTCCGGTATTGGTGACGTTGACTTGGACCGAGCTGCCGCTCCTGCCCCGAGCCCCATAACCTCCGACCGCGATCGGCCCTTGCGCCACTGCATAGGTCACGCGATCCGCTCCGCGGAGCGGCGACTGAATCAGAACCCCGCCCATCAGCGAACGCGCATTGCCAATCGAGGAGACAGTGACATCGATCTTGCTGCCCGTGCGGGCGAAAGGCGGAATATTCGCCGTCACGATCACCGCCGCGACGTTTCGAAACCGAAGCGCGCTCTCGTCCACCTGGACCCCGAGGCGACGGAGGAGCGAGCGGAGCGTTTGCTCCGCGACCCGAGAGCGAAAGTCATCGCCCGTTCCGTCGAGACCGGTAACGACACCGTAACCCACGAGCTGGTTCTCCCGAGCGCCCACGACCTCGGCGAGATCGCTCAGGTGCTCGGCTCGAGCGTCGGGGCTCGGAAGCGCGACTGAGAAGAACGAAGCAACCAAGAGCACAAATCCAAACCAACCGCGGGCCGCCAAGTAAGGCAGGTTCGGGCAGGACCGCTCTTCGAGGCTCCGAGGCACGCGGCTTGGCTTTTCGATCCGTCCGTTAAGGTCCATGAACGCTCTCATCAGAATGGATTGATCTTGTTGAGGAACCAGCTGAGCCAACCTTGCTGGGTCTGCTCTTCAATATCGCCGCGGCCGGTGAACTCGACGCGCGCATCAGCTACCAAGGCCGAGCTCACGCTGTTATCCTCTTGGATGTCGGCGGGACGAATGACGCCGGAGATGTAGAGGTGGTATTCTTCGTGATTGATCATCACGATCTTGGTTCCCTCGACATACAGATCGCCGTTCGGCATCTCTTTCTTCACGCGCACTCCAATGCTGCCGCTCAAGCTGCCTGCTCGGCTGGTCTTCCCGGAGCCACTGAACTCGTAGTCGCTCATGAGCTTCCAAAGCGTCGCGGGATCGACCTCCGGGGCTTGGGCTTGGATGACTTGAACGAGTCCCATGAACTCTTTGACTCCCGAATCGCGATCGCTCTGACGGCTCAGGCTCGTGCTCGCCCCCCCTCGCGCATCGGCATGTTCCTCGATGCGGATCATCACGATATCGCCGACGCGGAGTGCGCGAGTGTCTTGAAAGTAGCTGGACTGAGCTTCTGAATAGACAGAACCAATCGCAGGGCGGTTCCGCTCGGCGCTTGCCGCGTATTCTCCGGTGTCGTAGTCCCGCTCGCGCGGCTTCGGCTCCTTGATCGTGTTCCGGTAGCATCCCGTGCTCAAAAGGAGCGACGCTAGGAGCACAAGGAAGAGAACTTTGTCGTTCTTCATTGTTTCATCTCCCAGCGAGCGCGGTCAGGAGCGACGAGCTCCACCGTGACCACCTTATTGGTGGCCAAGACCCGGACAGTGACGAGCTCACCGACCTTGGCCGAGCGCAGCGTCTCACCGACACCCGACACCTCCACGCGACCGCGCACGATCGAGATCGTCACACGGCTGCCCCGCTCGACGAAGCTCGCACGGACAGAGTCGCTCACGCGGACCTTGATCCGCACCGGGAGCCTGAGCACAGGCGCGCCGCCCGCGACGAGCTCCACCGTCGCCATCTGGGTGACAACCTCGTGCCTCCGGCCCAAATCCGGAAGGTGCACAGCTCCCACGCTGACCGTGGGCGAGAGCAGATGCGAGCTCGAAATGCTGTGCTCAATCAGCGTGATCCCCTCGGGCATTGCAGCAGCAAGAGGGCTCGCGACCAGACGCGTCAAATCTTCCGGGGTGAAGAGATGTCCCGCGGATTCCACCCGCACACCGCGCGGGAGCTCGAGCCGCGACGCAGCAACACCCTGGGCGCGGAGGCGCGACGCGATCTCCTCAGGGTCGAGGTACCGGGAACGTCCTGGCGGCGGCGCGGGGCCGAGGTCGGTGTTGGAAATGCCCGCGGGCGCGTTCGGCAAGATATCGACAAGTCGCACGCGACCTCCGGAAACGACTACGGTCTCTGTCCCGAGCGCAACGCTTGGCGCGACGAGCAGGAAAGAGGCAAGGGCAATTCGGAAGAGCGTGCTTTTCATCAAGCCATCTCACTCGCTTTGCGCAGCATCTCGTCCGCAGACGACACAACCCGCGAGTTGATCTCGTAGGAGCGCTGGGCCGAAATCAGGTTCACCATCTCTTCGACCATGTCGACGTTCGATTGTTCGAGAGCCCCCTGCATGATCGCGCCGTGGACTCCACTGGTTGGCGTCGAGAACTCGGGCTCACCACTCGCAACGGTGCGCTCGTAGAGATTGTGCCCGATGTTTCGGAGGCCGGCCGGATTGACGAAAGAGGCGGTCGTGATCTGCCCGATTTCCACGGGGTCGGACTCGCCGGGCATCGTGACCGTCACGGTTCCGTTCGCAGCGACACTCACACCCAACGCCTCCGCTGGAATGTTGATGGGCGGGTCGAGCGGGAGTCCATCGCTCGTGACGATGCGACCACTCGAGTCCGCTTGGAAGTTGCCGGCGCGCGTGTAGGCGAGCGATCCGTCTTCCCGTTGAATCGCGAAGAAGCCGTTCCCTTCGATCGCGAGATCGAGGGGATTACTCGTCGTCAAGAATGTGCCCTGTTCGTGGATGTTCACGGTACCGGCAACACGCACGCCGCTGCCGAGCTGAACGCCCAAAGGCGCTTGAGTCGTCTCGCCGGTCGTCGCGCCGGGCTGACGAACCATTTGGTAGAGGAGATCCTGGAACTCGACGCGCTGCCGTTTGAAGCCGACGGTGCCGGAGTTCGCGATGTTGTGGGAGATTCCCTCGAGGCGGGTTTGTTGTGCCGCCATGCCAGTCGCAGCAACGTGAAGTGATCGAAACATAATAAGGCGCTCCGTCTGGTTCGAGCTCGTCTCGTGCTCGCGCTGAACCATGAGCAAACGGAGTGCCAACACGCATTCGCCCAAGTTCTTGTGCCGAAAGCGCGCTCCCCTCTTTCCGCGCGGACACCTCGCCTACATAAGAACTCGCGCTTTTTCGACGGCAGCTCCCAACGTTTCCGCATGCATCCACCTCTTTCGCGCGAAGCTATCCCGAGCCCCCAGCGGCCCACATCCGGCCCTCTCGGAGGCTCCCTTGGGCGTCAAAGCGCTGGCGGAGAGTTCATGAAGCTGACGCTGGCTGGTTCTCTGACAGTCGGGCCTCCTCCAGCCTGACGCGAAGGCTCTGACGCAAGAAAGCCCTCGTTTCGCAGCTAGCGAAGACGAGGGCCCTTGAGAGTCCCGATGTCGAGAGATTCAGGCGGCGCGCTCGAGACGCTTGCGCTTGAGCATCTCGACAAGCGTCGTCCGATTGATGCCAAGGAGAGAGGCTGCTTGCTTCTTGTTCCAACCGGTACGCTCAAGCGCCTGCTGAATGAGCTGGTTCTCGAAGCTCTCGACCGCGCGACGCAGGTCGATCCCGACGTCTGGGAGCGAGGTCTGTACCGAGCGAGAGATGCCACTCCGACCGAGTACCCGTTCAGGAAGGTCGTTCAGATCAATCAGCGGACCTCCACTGAGCAGGACCGCACGCTCGAGCGTATTTTCGAGCTCGCGCACGTTCCCAGGCCATTCGTAAGCTTCGAGGGCCGCCCTGGCCTCTAAGGAAAAACCGGTGAGATCGGGGCGACCGAGGCGCTCCCGAGCCAGATCGAAGAAGTGGTCTAGGAGCAAACGAACGTCACCATCCCGCTCTTTGAGTGCGGGGGTGCGAACGTGGATCACATTCAGACGATAGAACAGATCTTCCCGAAACGTCCCCTCTCGGACCGCTGCTTCAAGGTCAACGTTCGTCGCAGCAACAACGCGGATATTTGCGGTGAGCACGCGACCGTCACCTACGGGTGAGTACTCCTTATACTGCAGAACGCGAAGCAGCTTCACCTGGAGACTCAGGGGGAGTTCTCCGACTTCGTCGAGGAAGAGGGTTCCGCCTTCGGCTGCCTGAATTCGACCAATCCGAGCGCCCGCTGCACCTGTAAATGCTCCTCGCGCGTGGCCGAAGAGCTCGGACTCGAGAAGTGCTTCAGGGATCGCACCACAGTTGACGGTAACGAGCGGGCCGGTAGCGCGATTCGAGTGCTCATGGACCGCGCGGGCTACGAGTTCCTTCCCGGTGCCGCTCTCCCCTGTAATCAAGACCGTACAGTCGGTCTTGGCGACGCGATCGATGATGCGGAAGGTCTCGATCAGCTTCGCTGAGCGACCTACTACGCTTCTCATGCTGCGAGGAAGGTTATGGATGTCTGTCCTGGGTTCGGGGGGGAAGATGGGGCTGTCGCTCATAACTCCTCGGGCCATCCCTGAAACGGCGTCAAAAGAGACCACCTAAGTCCAAATGTTGACACTCAGGGAGGAGCTCCAAGGTAGGCTTTGACCCTACTGAAACTTTTCCACATGATTTCCGGAGCTTAATAAGCGACTGACCCGCCGAACAAATCTGCGCAGCGAGTCATTCGTGACCCGGTTGGCGCCCCTTCGATGCACCCCCAGTCGAAACTCCGTCTCGTTTTGAGATGCGCGCCTTCGCGGCCTCGTCGGACTAGTCCGGCACGCTTCCTGCTTATTGAGCAGGCATGAGTGGTTTGTTTCAAGGCATCGGTCCGCTGTCGCAGGCGCTCGGTTTCCACATGGATCGCCACAATGTCCTGGCTTCCAACGTGGCTCACGTAGAAACGCCTGGATATCAGGCGAAGGACGTGACGCGGATCTCAGGTCAAAACTTTGGCGACCTGCTGTCTGCCGCGATGACGCGAACGCACTCAGGTCACCTGCCCGGTAGTCCTACATCCGCCTCGATTCGAGGACAGGTCATCGATTCACCCGACGCGGAACGGGGTCTCGACGGCAACTCGGTCTCGCTCGACGTCGAAGCGAGCAAGATCGCACAGAACCGCCTCCGCTACGAGGTCATCTCAGCCATCGCTTCCGCGGAGTTCAGCCAACTCCGTTTCGCAGTCACGGACGGCCGTTAATCAAGAGGATCATTATGCTCGGAGCTTTCAGTGCCATGGATATCGCCGCCTCGGGCCTCTCGGCCGAACGCGTGCGGATGAACACGATCGCGTCGAACCTCGCCAACGCGAAGACGACGAAAACTGCCGATGGGACACCCTTTCGACGGATCGACCCGCTCTTCCGCTCCGAAGGACTCGACGCTGGCTCGGGGATGCAAGGGGTCGCAAAGGTGTCCGTCGAGCGGCTCGTCCGCGACCCGCGTCAAGGAGCCTTGGTCTTCGATCCGGAGCATCCGGACGCCAACGCCTCCGGCTATGTCGAGTATCCGAACGTCGACGTCGTCGAAGAAATGGTCAACATGATTACTGCGGCGCGCGCTTACGAGGCGGGCGTCAGCGCCATCGAGAGCATCAAGGGCATGGCCAACGCGGCCATTAAGATTGGTGGGTAAGTCCATTGGCTGCCCCGATCGGTCCCATTGCTATGCTCCCTCCGCACATCGACGGCGGCTTCGCCGTTCCGAGCGTAGGGAATGACGTCGTCTCGCTCGGGCGAGGACGGGGCGTCGATGGGGCGTCACCGTTCGAGAAACTCTTGCACGAAACCGTCGCCTCAACGAACCAGGCACTCACCGAGGCAGACGCCAAAGCACGCGCCTTCGCCGACGGCCAGAGTGACGACATTCACGGCACGATGATTGCTCTTACGGAAGCCGACATCCAGCTCCGCATGGTCGGCACGATGAAGAACAAGATCGTCGAAGCATTCTACGAGCTGTGGCGGATGCAGATTTGAAGAGGATGACACGTGCCTGAGGGACTCCGCGAATTCACGAATCAGCTCCGAACCTTTTGGGACGGGCTCAACAACACCAAGCGGATTGCGCTCGTCCTCGCGACGACCTCGGTGCTACTGCTCGCGCTGCTCTTGCCGACAATGTCGGGGTCTAGGGCAATGGTTCCCCTCTATTCGAACCTAGAGCCCGAAGACGCCGCCAAGGTCGTCGAGAAGCTCGAACAGAGCGGTGTCCCTTACGAGCTTCGGGCGTCCGGTTCGACCGTCCTGGTCCCGGAAGAGCGGCTCTATAAGCTACGCCTCGAGATGGCGAGCGAAGGCCTCCCAAAGGGGAGTTCGGTCGGCTTTGAGCTCTTCGATAAGAGTCAGTTCGGCGCCACGGAGTTCGAACAACATGTCAACCTGAAGCGAGCTCTCGAAGGTGAGCTGAGTCGCTCCATCGCCACGGTGAGCGGCGTCGAAGCGGCCCGCGTGCACCTGGTGCTGCCGAGGCAAAGTGTCTTCATCGCGAAGAAGGAAGAGCCCTCTGCGTCCGTCGTCGTCCGGCTCAAAAATCCAGCGCTCTTCGGGAAGCGTGAGATCGCTGCAGTCGTACATTTGGTTTCGGCCGCCGTGCCTGGGCTCAGTCGAAACCGCGTCAGCCTCGTCAGCACCGAGGGCCTGACACTCCACAGGCCGAGCACGAGCGATGGCGGCATCGGCAGCGAGACGCTCGTCGAAGAGGCCCAGACGATCGCGGGCACCCTCGAGGCCAAAGCCAACGCTCAGCTTGAGCGCGTCGTAGGTGCTTCTGGCGCAGACGTCCGGATTGCTGTCACCCTCGACACCTCGACGCGAGAAGAGACCAAAGAGACCTACGAGCCGGACAAGACAGCGCTCCGTAGCGAACAAACAAGCTCGGAAGAGATCCGAAACCAGACCGGCACCCAAGCCGGAATCCCTGGCTCCCGGACGAACCTGCCCGACGCCAGCGGCAACGTCACGCAAACCGAGGCGAACCAAAACCTCGACACGACCACGCGCAACTCGAGCACCCGCAACTGGGAAGTCGACCGCGCCGTCGCCAAGATCCACACGCCTCCCGGGCGCGTTGCGCGCCTCTCCGTGGCCGTCCTGCTCGACGGGATCTGGAAGAAGGGCCAGGGTGGACAAGAAGTCTACGAGCCGCGGCCTGAGCAAGAGATCAAAGACCTGACGGAGCTCGTGAAACAAGCCGTCGGCTTCGACGCGCTGCGCGGCGATACAATCACCGTCACCACCGCGCGTTTCCAGAGGCCAGATCTCGAGCTCGACGCCGAAGCGACGCCAATGGTTTGGTACCGAGAGCCCTGGATGCTCCTGGCTGCGGCCGGACTCGTCGCGTTCTTGTTGGTCCTTTCCGGAGTGCTCGTCTGGCGCAGCAAGAAGAAGCAGCGCGAGCCACTCGCTGCCGTCGAAGCGGCCCGTCTCAAGGAGCGGGAGCAGGCAGAAGCAATGCTTGCAGGTGGAACGCTCGGCGAAAATGGCGCGCTCAGCCTGGAGTCTGCTTTCGAACCGAAAGCTTTGGGCGGCGGCCCCGACGCCATCAACAAGATCCGCGAGAAGGCTCTCGAAATCGCGGCAAAAGACCCCTCTTCGACCGCCGTCGTGCTCAGGGCCTGGCTCGCCGAGGAAGCGCAACTCGAAGAGAAGGCTGCTGAGTGATCCAGGCAACCGCTGTCAAGGAATGATGGGACTATGAGCGTAGAAATGGCACCTCTGACGGGTCCGCAAAAAGCGGTTTTGATGCTCCTCTCCATGGAAGAGGCTACGGCTGTGCCGGTGCTCGCGGAGATGAGCGCCGAAGAGGTCCAGCGCCTCAGAGTCGCCGCGACTCACTTGCGCTCGGTGCCCGTCGAACAGCTCGGAACCGTCTACCGGGAGTTCATCGAACGGTCCCAGGCTGCCCTTGCGGTGCCTCGCGGCGGCCTGCGTTATCTCGAACAGATCGCCGAGCAAGCCCTCGGACCCGCGAAGAGCGAAGAGATCTTCTCCGGACGCAAGCGTTCCTCCCTCGAGCGACTCGAAGCTGCCGATCCGGCCGCGATGGCGGCCATCCTTGAACACGAGCACCCGCAGCTGGTCGCCGCCATCCTCTCGCAGATGCAGGCCGAGCGCGCCGCCGAGGTCATCACACGCCTCCCCGAGGAAAAGCGACCGCTCGTCCTCCTGCGCCTAGGCACTATGACGGAAGTTCCCGCTGGCATCGTCGAAGAAATTGCCGGAGCCCTCACCAGCGAGCTACCGTCTGTGGACGCCGACGCGACGCTTGAGGTGCGCGGGCTCGATCGCACCGCGGCCGTCATTCGAAAGCTCGGGCGCGGACTCGGCGAAGACGTGCTCGACGCCATGGCGGAGCAGAACGACGAGCTCGCCGACGCTATCCGCCAGGCGATGTACACCTTCGAGGATCTCTCGGTTCTCAACCCGGCAAGCCTCAGGCTCGTGCTCGAAGGAGTCGCGAGCGAGCGCCTCACACTGGCGCTCAAGACCGCCCCGGAGCCGCTCAAGAACGCCATTTTTGCAAGCATGTCGCGTCGCGCGGCCGATCGAATCCGGGAAGACATGGAAATGCTCGGGGCCGTCCGGCTCGCAGACGTGGAGGCGGCTCAGCGCGAGATCGTCGAGGTGGCGACTCGCCTGATGGCAGAAGGATCGATCAGTCTCGACGGGGACGACGATGTCGCGTGACCTGTTCAAGGTCGTGAGAGTGACGCCGGGTAAGGCGCTCTTTCACGACGTCACGCAAGGCCAGCGCCCAGTCCCAGAGTGGCTGCGCGGTGAACCGGAGAAGCGCCCCGCGAGCCCCGCTGCTCAGGTCGCGCTCGGCCGAGACCGCGGCAGCGAATCGACGCCGCTCACGCCCAGGACAGAGCGCCCTTCGGACAGCCAGGCTCCCTCTGCTGCGCTTGACCCCCTTTACGACGCAAAAATGCAGTCGGAATCACTTGCAGCCGCGATGCGCGAGTCCTGGCGGGCGCCCCCGCCCTCTGTCGAGGGTGCGCCGACCGAAGAAGTACTCGCAGAGCTCGGAGACGCCATTTTGGCTCTCGAACTCGAGCGGAAGGAGCTCCTCAAGGACACGGAGAGTGCCTTGCTCACGCTGGTTCGCCTGGTCGCCGAACGAGTGATTGCTCGCGAGATTGACGGCGATGAAGAAGTCGCTCTCAGGCTCGTGCGCGAAGGCCTGTCCGCTCTCGAAGAATCCACACACACTCAGGTCCTGCTCGGCTACGGCTTTGCAGCCCAGGTCCCGGCTCTCGTTGAGCGCCTGAAGCGCGAAGGAGTGCACGCCGAGATCGCCATCGACGAGACGCTCGAGCCCTACGCCTGTCACCTCCGGTCGAGCCTCGGCTCCGTCGACGAATCCATGTCGACCAGGCTCGATGCGCTCCTCTCCGCGCTCACGGGAGAAGGTGAAGCATGAACCTTGAGCCACTTATCGAGCGCACCCGAAGCGCCGCAGTCCATCGCCCCGAAGGCACCATCGTCGAAGTGAACGGGCTGATCGTCGAGGTAGGCGGGCTTCGCGCCGCCATCGGCGATTGTTTGACGGTTCCGAACGCTCAGGGACTCCGCCTCGAGGTCGTGGGCTTCCGGAAGTCCCATTTGCTCACCACCCCGCTCGGCTCGACCGCGGGGCTCAGGCGGGGCGTAAAAGCGGTGTTCGCGTCCCACGGCGGGACGACGCTGGTCGGTGAAGGCCTCCTCGGTCGCGTCGTCGACGCGCTCGGGCGCCCCCTCGATGGGAAGCCGCTCCCCGCGGCCCTGTCCCGAGTCAGCCTCGAACGAGATCCCCCGGACGCCTTCTCTCGGCAGCCCATTCGCACGCCGCTGTCGACGAGCGTGCGCGCTATCGATGGGCTACTTCCGCTCGGCGTCGGTCAACGTGTCGGCATTTTCGCGGGCAGTGGCGTCGGCAAAAGCACGCTGCTCGGCATGATTTGCCGAGGCTCGAGCGCGGACATCAACGTGATTGGCCTCATTGGGGAACGTGGTCGCGAGCTGAACGAGTTCATCCGCCAATCTCTCGGCGAAGAGGGACTGGCGCGCTCGGTCGTCGTAGCAGCCACAAGCGACCAGGCGCCTTTGCTGCGAGCGCGCGGCGCTGAGACAGCAACTGCCATCGCCGAGTATTTTCGCGATCAGGGCAAGAGCGTGCTCCTCGTCATGGACTCGGTCACTCGGTACGCCATGGCGCTCCGGGAAGTCGCCCTCGCCGCAGGAGAGCCGCCCGCAACCAAAGGCTACCCGCCGAGCGTGTTCGCTGCATTACCCAGGCTCCTCGAGCGAGCGGGCACGAGCCCGGGGCAAGGCGTCATCACCGCGCTCTACACGGTCCTCGTCGAAGGCGACGATCTCTCGGATCCGATCGCTGATACGGTGCGTGGCGTGCTCGATGGGCACATTGTTCTCTCCCGTAAGCTCGCGGAGCGCGGTCACTTCCCGGCGATCGACGTCGGAGCCAGCGTCTCACGTTTGGTGAACGAAGTAGCTCACCCGGACCACGTCGCCGCGGCGAACCGCTTCAAGGACCTGCTCGGAGCCCATCGCGACGCCCTCGACCTGATCCAGGTTGGCGCCTACTCGCCGGGCTCCGACGCGCGAGTTGACGAGGCTCTGCGGCTCGCTCCGGCCTTCGACGCGCTCCTCCGACAGCGCACGGACGAGAAGACGCGCCCTGCGGAGACGCTCGCCGTGCTGCTCCGCATGGTGGCTGCGAAAGGAAAGTAATTGGCCTCTCGAATCCCCCGCTTCTCCAGGCTGCTCGCGCTCCGGGAGCGTGAGCTCGACGAACAGAAGAGGCTCGTTGCCAAGGCCGAACAGGCTCTCCGAGAAGCAACTGTGCGCGTGCAAGAGGGACAAGAGGCCTTGCGCAAGGCAGCGACAGGTTTCCGCGTGGCTCCAGGCGAATCGCGGCTGATTCAGGATTTCGAAGTGAAGAGCGATTGGCTCAAAGCGACAGTTCAGGCTCTCGAAAAACTCATGGAACAGAGGCGCTTCGCTGAAGAGCGCGTCCGCGCGCAGAAGGGCGCGCAGATGACGGCGGAGCGGGAACGACGAAAGATCGAGCTCCTGCTCGAGAAGATCCGCGAAGAGGAGCGAATCGCTCTCGTGCGCGCGGAACAGAAAGACACCGACGAGGTCGCGCAAGCCAAGCTCAGCCAGCTGCGTGACGCGCGGAGTTCGAGCCGCTGACTCTCGGAGTTCGAGCCGCTGACCCTCGGAGTTCGAGCCGCTGACCCTCGGTTGAGCGTGGCTTGTCACTTGCAAGAGCACCTCTCTGAATGCAGTCAGGTAGCCGCTCCGGAGAAGCTCTCTCCCACATGGAGATCCAATCGCCGACCGCTCGGTTCGAGACCCCAACACTCAGGGACGAGGACAAAGCGGCTTGGGCTGCGCTCCTCTTGCAAGCTCTCCCGCGCGAGGAGCGGCCGCTGCTCTTACCTACCTCCACCGCATCTGGTGCGCCGACGGGAGCCGACGAACTCCCGAAAGGACCCACTGGGCCGATGGAGAGCCAGAGTTCTGACACCGGAAGTGTCAATCCGGAGAGTCCATCCCGCCTGACGCTCTCCATCACCACCGAAACGCTCGGACGGATCGACTTCATCGTGGACCGGAAGGGCGGAGAGCTCTCGCTTTGGATAGCGGCTTCCGATGAGGTTCGTGCCCTCATTTCGCCCGATCCATTCGGTCTCGCTCGCCACCTTGAAGGGGCTCGCCTCCCCGTCAGAACGGTGAGCGTCATCGGCCGCGGAGAACTCGGCACTGTTCTTGCTCGTGGGCGAGAGAAACGGGAAGGCGACGCCAACGCGGACTCGGCGGGAGCCCCACACAGGCCCAAGAAGCGACGGCTCAACCTCATAGGATAAATATGATCGATCCCATCACCGCCTCGGCGAACGCAACCGCCACCCAACAGGCTCAGGGGCTCACTGGCGCCGCCAAGAGTCTCGGCAAGGACGACTTCCTCCGGCTGCTCGTCGCCCAGCTCCAGAACCAAGACCCCCTCAAGCCCCAGGACAACTCGACCTTCATCGCCGAGCTCGCCCAATTCTCGAGTCTTGAGCAGACGGTGGCGATCAATGAGCGCCTCGATACCCTCGCGCTCCAAAACCAAGGCCTACAGAACAGCAACATCGTCGACATGGTCGGCGCGATGGCCACGGTGCGCGGCGGCACCGTCACCGCCGAAGGTTCGGGTCAGCCTGTGCCGTTCGGCTTCGAACTCGCGGGTGACGCGAAAACTGTCAAGGTCACGATCTCGGATTTGTCTGGGAACGTGGTGCGCACCATCAACGTCGGTTCTCGGGCGGGCGGCAGAGTCACTCTCAACTGGGATGGCAAGAACGATCAAGGCATCGTTCAACCGAAGGGCCCCTACACCGTGGCGGTGTCCGCTACGTCCGAGGACGACTCGGCTGTCGACGTAGACCAAGAGACGCGCGGACTCATCACAGCTGTGTCCTTCGACAAGGGGTACCCAGTACTCCACCTCCAGAACGGCATGAATTCACCCGTCGGAGATTTGCTCAAACTCGAACGTTAGTTCGAGCTCATTGAACGAGAGAGAAGAAAGAACCCAACCACAGGAATCAGGAGAAAAAGAAAAATGGTTATGCGATCCCTTCAGACCGGAGTCACCGGTCTCCGGGCTGAGTCAGAGGCCCTCAGCGTCAACGCTGATAACATCTCCAACGTCAACACTGTCGGCTTCAAGTCGCAGCGCGCCATCTTCCAAGATCAGCTCGGACGCTCGATCTTGGCGGGAACGCCCGCGGCCAACCCCGGCTCGGGAACGCGCGTCACCGACGTGCAGGTTCTCCACAAGCAAGGAACGCTTTCAAACACCGGTCTCTCGACGGACCTCGCCCTCTCGGGCGACGGCTTCTTCACCGTTTCCGGTACCGTCGACGGCGTCACTGCGAACTTCTACACGCGCGCTGGTCAGTTCCAGCTCGACAAGGATGGCTTCCTCACGAACCCGAGTGGCCTGAACGTGATGGGCTATGCCGCTCAAGCGAACGGTACCTTCGAGGCGCGCCTTAGCGCCGTCCAGGTTCCCACCTCGGCCATCCCGCCCAAGATCACTGAGAACGCGATGGTCACGGCCAATCTCGACTCGAACGCTGAGACCCCCGCCCTCGCTTGGGACGCGCAGGATCCGTCAGCGACTTCGAACTTCTCGACGACGCTGACCGTCTACGACTCCCTCGGCAATGGGCACAACCTCGACATCTACTTCCGAAAGAGCGGGGAAAACGCCTGGGAGTACAACGTCCTGGTGGCGGGTGACGAACTCAACCCGCCCGTCGCTGGCAACTCACAGATCGGCACGGGCACGCTGACCTTCGACTCGAACGGTGCACTCACCGCCATTACGGGCAACACCGCCAACGTGACCTTCGCGGGTGCCAACGCCCAGACGATCACCTTCGACCTCGGCACGCCCCTTGGGGCTGACGCGACAGGCCTCGACGGCGTCACCCAGTTCGCAGGAAAGTCGAACGTCTCTTCCCAGAGTCAGGACGGCTACGCTGCAGGCGAGTTCGCTGGCGTGTCCGTCGACGGGCAGGGTGTGGTCCGCGGCCTCTACACCAATGGTGAAAAGCTCGCCATCGCGCAGCTCGGTGTTGCCAAGTTCGTCTCGAACGACGGGCTCGGACGCGCGGGGAACCAGCTCTTCATGGCCACCCGCGAGAGTGGTGAAGCGGCGATGGGTACGGCGGGCAGCGGAGGTCGCGCAGCGGTCAGCTCGGGAGCGCTCGAGATGTCGAACGTGGACCTTGCCGAAGAGTTCGTTGGCCTGATCCAACATCAGCGCGGCTACAGCGCAAACTCGAAGGTCATCACCACGGCCGACGACATGCTCCAAGAGCTCTTGAACATCAAGCGCTAACTCTGAGCACAGCGCGGAAATCAATGAACTAGGGCCATGTCGACCGAGACGAACACAGAGACCGCCGGGCTTCCGGCAAAAAAAGGGAACCGAATGGTCCTCCTCAGCGCAGGTCTGAGCGTCCTCCTTGTGGGGGGCGGTCTCGGGGTCTTCGTAGCTCCTCAGTTCATCAATCCTTCTCCTGCAAAAGCGAACGAGCGCGCTGAAAAGGCCGCCAAGAATGGCGAAGACGAAGCTGAAGAGGACTCCGATGCAGAGCCTTCGGCGGAGTCTTCGAGCTCGGGCGCAGATCTGGGTAACCCTCCTCTCTCGCTAGAATGGCCCCCCCTCGTCGTCGATGTTCGAG
>JAEYYX010000012.1 GCA_023428245.1 Pseudomonadota bacterium | reverse complement strand
GTTGCGCGAGGCGTACGTGCGCGTGTCCCTCATGTATCTACTGAGTCAGACCGGCCCCGGGGCGCCGGATCCCGCTGGGACCCGCGCCACTACCTACGACGATGAAATCGGGTACCGGCGTCAGGCTCTGCACATCTTGAACGCCTATGGGGCTCCTGCGACGACGGCCGCGGTGATGGATGTTGCCAAGAACCATCCGATTGTCGAGCTTCGGAACGCTGCGATCCAGACCCTTCGGTACCAGAAAATCCCGGCGGAGATAGAAGCGCTGCGCGCCGAGCTGCGCCCGGAAGATGAATTCTATTTGGATTTGCCGCGTCGTTCGAGTCCGAGCTTTGATGCGGACACCGTACAGTTCAGGGCCAAGTATTCGAACTAGGGGAGGAGAAGACGATGCACAAGACACTGACATGCCTGGCCTTGGGTGCGTTCGCCGGAATTGTGACGCTTGAAGGAACGGCTCACGCTGACTGCAGCTATCCGGGCGTCTCGTCGGATGACGCCGTGATGGCGAGGATAGGAACCTCGGTTGCCGCCGGAGAGCATCTTCAGTACTACCAGAACGGTTACTACTGGATGCTCGACGAGTACGGATGGGGTGACATGCCGCTCCGTGCGGACGAGTTCGATAGCCATTTTTACGCTACCTTCCTGATTCGCCATGGAATCGCGAGTCCGCCGCCGCCCCTGAGGCAGAATGAGAGTGGAGCGTGGGAATATGATCCGGAGGGGATCTCGTTCATGAACACCTTCCACCGGTCCATGGACGACTATTGGGCGCTGAGCTGGGACATTCGAACGCTGGCGATGCGGCACGTGGACCCAGGGAGCGGAATTCCAGTGGCTGCCCCGCGCGGCGGCCCCTTCGGGCTCATGGAGATCTGGGGGAACGGGACGGGGACGGGGGTCGTCGACTCATTTCCGGAGGACCCGAACTCCTCCGCGTGGTGGAGATCCATCTGGGATCTATTCAAGGATCCAGACGCGCTTCTCGAGTACAACTGCTTGACCTTCGATCATAGGCGAGGGTTCGTCGCCATTGCGGAAACGATCATTCATGAGAACTGGCATGATACGGTTGCACCGGACCATACACAGGGTGGATTCTGCATCGCTGACGAGCCGGGTCGTTGTGATTCGTATGTCTTTGAAGCACCGACGTCAGCCCACGAGTACAACGCGCTCTCCCGACTCCAGAACCTAGGCGTGGGGTCCTTCCAGGTCGGTTTGAGGTTTGCCTGTGATTTGGTGGAGGCGCCGGCAGACTGGGTTCCTGTTCAAACGCAGCTCGTCGCAAACGCGCATTTCAATAGGGCCGCAGATCGTAGCCGATTTACGAATCTACCTGCTTCTGGGGGAAAGGTGCCTTACACTTGTGGACTTCCTGATCCGATTTTGGCCGTCCCTGCGGATGGCAAGAACTTTTGTCCCGGCACAACTCAGCTTCGCTGCAATGACTTTGTGGATTGCGGAACTCCGAGGCCCCATCACTACTGGAACTGCTACGATGGATGCTGCTCGGAGGATCGCGAGCCGACCTGAATATGCGCAGTCAACGCCTTGTCCTTAGCGTCCTGCTCGTGAGTGCGGGACTTCTCGCTGTTTCGTGCGGCTCCGGAAGCGAGGGGCCGGCTCTCGTGTGTCGGGAGCCGGTTGCGCCCGTTGGGGAGTGGAAGCATGTGCCGATCCTCGAGGACTTCTACGAGTCAGACCCGTTCGTGCTGAGCGCAAACTCGCTCTTCCAGCTCAGGCGCGGGGTCAGCCCCGCAATAGCAGAGGTCGACCTCGACGCGCTCACTTGGATCACCACAGAGACGACGAGCTCGGTAGAGATCGTCGACGATGTGGTGAACGCCAGCGATGACTACTTCTTCAACCCAGGAATTCTCTCGCGGCAAGGGGACGGTGTATTTCAACTCGGGGGGCCCAGTGCGATACTGAAGCGAGGGACGAGCGAGTGGACGGTAGTTGATAAGCCCGCGAGTTTCGTCCCGCGCTCCGCTCAGAGCTTTTCGACGGGGCGCGCCTTTGGAATCTGGGGCGGAGCGGTCCGAGTCGTGCCTAGCGACGCGCTCGGTGTCGAGCCTGACACGGAGATGGCGTTTCTTTACGAGGGGCTCCTCCTCGATCCCGAGACTCTTGAATGGACGGAGATCCCGCCGGCGCGGGAGCCTGGTCACTACCTCTGGGCCGACGGAGGACCTTCGCCGGCGTCGCTCTGGACCGAAGCGGGGCTGTTTGTATGGGGGATGACGCCGGATCGGCGGGGGAACTGGGGCGCGATCTTCGACGTGGACACGATGGCGTGGAGAGAGCTCGAGGTGGACAATGTCCTTCCGCCGCTCCGCATCGAGGCGAAGCTCCTGACGGTGGGCTCGAGCGTCTATTTGTACGGGGGGATGACGCCGAGCGGAGAGCCATCGCGGAGACTGTTTCGTTATGCTCTCAGCGAAGACGTCTGGACCGAGCTCGAGGTGCCGGCATGGGCGGATCCTTCGCACGGGGCGGTGGTCGACGAGAAGCTCGTATTCCTAGGTCGCTGCGCGAGCGGCGCGCGATTCGATCCGAGGAAAGGGAGCTGGGATGAGCTTGCGTGGAGAGGCCGGCCACCGTCCTTGGGGAAGCTCTGGGGCGTGGACGGTTTTTTAACGGTGCAGTACGTTCACTTCGGTCACCAGTTGGGCAACGAAGTTTGGTTCTTGGATTTGAGGGAGTGAATCCGGCTCCGGAGAGGCTTCGCGAGGGCGGCGGATGTTTTGAAAGGTTTCTCTCGACTGTGGCTTGTTCGTGAAAAGACGAGATGCTGGCGGCTATTGCACTTCCCCATCAGGAGCATGTGATACGTATGTTTTTGATACCCCGACGTCAGCCCACGAGTACAACGCCCTCTCGAGACTCCAGAACCTGGGCGTGGGCGCTTATCAAGTCGACCAACGATTCACTTGCGATTTGGTAGAGGCTCCGGCTGATTGGGTTCCTATTCAAACGCAGCTCGTTGCAAATGCCTATTTCAACCAGGGGGCACGCATATCACGGTTTACTAACCTCGAGTTTACAGGGGGAGCGGTTCCATACACTTGTGGACTTCCCGAACCGGTCCTGAAGGTGCCAGCGGACGGGACTAGCTTTTGCCCTGACACGACGCAGCTTCGTTGTAACGACTTCACTGAGTGCGGCCCGGCGCGGCCTTTTCACTATTGGATATGTGCCGACGGATGTTGTGTAGAGGAACGTCACCCGACTTGAGTATGCGCAGGCTAGGGTTCGTATTCCAGTTCATGAGCGCCGGGATCCTGTCCCTTTCGTGCACAGACGAAGGTGAGGGCCCCGAGCTTGCCTGTCGGGAGCCGAGCGCTCCTATCGGCGAATGGAAGCATGTCCTGCGGCCGGATGTCTTCTACGAGCCCGATCCGGTCGTGCGGGACGCTGAAGCTCTCATTCTGGTTCAGGGGGCAGTCTATACTCCCATGATTGCAGAGCTCGATCTTGATGCTCTGACGTGGAATACGATAGAAACCACAAGTTCGATCGAACTACTGGACAGGGAGATATCATCCAATGATGAGTACCTATTTAGTCCTGGTATACTTTCGCGGCACGAGGACGGCCTAGCGCGTCTTGGCGGTCCCAGCGCCGTTTTGAAGCGGGGTTCGAACGAATGGGCTGTCGTCGAGAAGCCGGAAAGCTTCCGTCCCCGCTTGGCTCGAAGTTTCTCGACCGGCTCTGCGTTCGGGCTTTGGGGTGGAGTGGTCCGGGCGGAGGCAGGCGGGGGACTCGGTGAGGAGCCTGACACGCCGATGGCGTTTCTTTACGAGGGGCTCCTCCTCGATCCCGAGACTCTTGAATGGACGGAGATCCCGCCGGCTCGGGAGCCTGGTCACTACCTCTGGGGCGACGGAGGACCTTCGCCGGCGTCGCTCGGGACCGAAGCGGGTCTCTTTGTTTGGGGCATGACGCCGGATCGGCGGGGGAACTGGGGCGCGATCTTCGACGTGGACACGCTGACCTGGAAGGAGCTCGAAGTGGACAACGTCCTTCCGCCGCTTCGCATCGAGGCGAAGCTCCTGACAGTGGGTTCGAGCGTCTATTTGTACGGGGGGAAAACGCCGAGTGGAGAGCCATCGCGGAGACTGTTTCAGTATGCTCTCAGCGAAGACGTCTGGACCGAGCTCAAGGTGCCCGCATGGGCGGATCCTTCGCACGGGGCGGTGGTCGACGAGAAGCTCGTATTCCTAGGTCGCTGCGCGAGCGGCGCGCGATTCGACCCGAAGACAGGGAGCTGGGATGAGCTCGCTTGGCGAGGCCGTCCGCAGTCGTTCGGGGCACTTTGGGGCACCAGCAGGTTCCTTTTGGCTTTGGACGTTCAGTTCGGTCACCATCTGAGTGAGGAGGTTTGGTTCTTGGACTTGAGGGAGTGAATCCGGCTCCGGAGAGGCTTCGCGAGGGCGGCGGATGTTTTGAAAAGTTTCTCTCGACCCTGGCTTGTTCGTGAAAAGACGAGATGCTGGCGGCTATTGCACTTCCCCATCAGGAGCATGTGATACGTATGTTTTTGATACCCCGACGTCAGCCCACGAGTACAACGCCCTCTCGAGACTCCAAAACCTGGGCGTGGGCGTCTATCAAGTCGACCAACGATTCACTTGCGATTTGGTAGAGGCCCCTGCTGACAGGGTTCCTGTTCAAACGCAGCTCGTTGCAAATGCGCATTTTCATAGGGGGGCGAGAGCTGGTCGATTTACAAACATCGCCGACCCAATAGACCCGGAAAAGAATGGTATGTTGCCCTACACGTGTGGTCTGCCTGTGAGTGTCCTCAAAGTGCCCGCTGACGGGGGTTCCTTTTGCCCCGGCACAACTCAGCTTCGCTGCAATGACCTTGTGGATTGCGGAACTCCGAGGCCCCATCATTATTGGATGTGTCACGATGGTTGTTGCGTGGAGGATCGCGAGCCGACGTGAAGGGCAATGTGAATGGTTTCTCTTGGCTGCGATCCATTCGTGGGTTGAAGCGCCATTTTCGCTTCTCAGGCCGGGGGTCATGCGTGAGTCTGCTCTTGCCTGCGCTCCTGGCCTGTTCGGGGGAGAAAGAGACGACGCTACAGTGCTCTGATGTCGACGTGGGAGCGGGGACTTGGAGCTATGTTGAGCTGCCGGGGAAGGACGCGTTCATTCCGGGCAAGAAGGGCCTAAGCGATGGTCGGGATTTCATCCTGCTCGATAGTTATTGCTACACGTGCTCATTGTGGGTCCTCGAACCGCATGAGGCAGTGTGGAGCTCGACTTCATTTGTGCGGGAGACTTTTCTGAGTCACCCGGGGCTGCGCGCTATTTCGGAGGCATTTGTCTTTGATTTGGGATGGAGAGAAAGCCCGCCACTGCCCACCGTGAGGACCGTCGAGTTGATCGACCGCGCCACACTGAAGTGGTCCAGCTATGAGGCGCCCTCCGCGCTGAAGAAATACTTCACGCATGTCCATGCGGCCGGTGAGCAGTTCATCATTTGGGGCGGCTCGGAGGAGGTGAGTCCCGACAGCATTCCCACGGTCGATGCTGATGATCCGATGGTCTATCATTACGATGGTGCGCTTTTTGATCCCAGGTTGCTCGAATGGACGGAGATCCCGCCGGCGCGGGAGCCTGGTCACTACCTCTGGGGCGACGGAGGACCTTCGCCGGCGTCGCTCTGGACCGAAGCGGGGCTGTTCGTCTGGGGCATGACGCCGGATCGGCGCGAGAACTGGGGAGCGATCTTCGATGTGGACGCGATGGTGTGAAGAGAGTTCGAGGTGGACAATGTCCTTCCGCCGCTCCGCATCGAGGCCAAGCTCCTGACGGTGGGCTCGAGCGTTTATCTCTACGGCGGAAAGACCCCGAGTGGTGAGCTTTCGCGGCGCCTGTTTCGTTACGATTTGAACGAAGGAGCTTGGAGCGAAGTCGAAGTGCCCGTTTGGGCCGATCCGATGCAGGGGGCGGTGGTCGATGAGAAGCTCGTGTTCTTAGGTCGCTGCGCGAGCGGCGCGCGATTCGATCCGAAGACGGGCCGCTGGGATGAGTTGGCAGCGAAAGGCCGGCCGCCTTCTCAGGGGAAGCTTCTGGGTGCCGGCAGTTTTTTGACCGTCATCGACGTCTACGTAGGTGAGTCGGAGAGCGACGCAGTTTGGTTCTTGGACTTGAGGGAGTGAGCTTGGATGAGCTCCCGCGCCGCGCGTCGCCAGGACCCGGAGTGACGTGAGGCGGCAGCCTGTGCCATGAAGGGGGCATGAGTGAGCTTGTCGATTGGCCGGCCCCCGAGCGCAACAAAGGACCCATTCTCGATGTGCTTCGGCGCGTACTCCCGGCGAGCGGAACTGTCCTCGAAGTCGCCTCTGCGACGGGACAACATATCGCTCACTTCGCGGCCGCCTTACCGAACCTCACTTTTCAGCCGAGTGACGTGACGGACGAACATCTCGGAAACCTAGCGGCCCGGCGCGCCCACGTTGGCTTGGCGAACTTGCGCGAAGCGATCCGCCTCGACGCGAGCGAGTTCCCGTGGCCCGTTGGACCGGTGGACGCTGTCTACAACGCGAACATGATCCACATCAGTCCGTTTGCCGTAACGATCGGCCTCTTTCGTGGCGCCAGCGCGATCCTCCGAGAGGGCGCGCCTCTCATCACGTACGGCCCTTACTTGGAAGGCGGTCAGCACATCTCCGACTCGAACCGCCTCTTCGACGAGTCGCTGCGCTCACGAAATCCTGAATGGGGCGTTCGCGATATCAAAGCTCTGATACCCATCGCACAGAATCACGGTTTCGCTCTGGAAGAGCGAGTCTTGATGCCCGCGAATAACTTCACGCTCATCTGGCGGAAGGTAGGCTGAGGGGCCGAGCTTTGCTCTGCCGAGGGCGTGCCCACCTGGCTCTGCCGAGGGCGCCCACCTGGGTCTGCCGCGGGCGCCCACCTGGCTCTGCCGCGGGCGTGCCCAGCTGAGCCGAGGGAGCGGTCGCGCTGAGGGTGGCGAATGCAGGAAAAGTAGCAGGGGAAAGTTTTCACCTCCCGCCTGTGGACGATTGCAGCCAATAGACCGGAGCCTAGCGAGCGCTCAGTTTTCGGCGGATTTCTGGCGGGTGGGTCTTCCCGATGAGGCGCGTCGGCTGAGCGGACACCTCGGAGAGAGCTCGAGGGGGCTTTGACGTCGCTCGAAGCGGCGTGGCAAGCACAGCCGCGCGGGGTGCTTTGTACGGGAAAGTGACCAGCCCGCACGTCGAATCGAAGAGGATCGAGATGCTAACGTACAAGAGCTCAAAAAATCATCTGCTCACAGGTGGGCTTACTGTCGGGATGATCGCGCTCACGCCGCGTCCGGCCTATGCGGACAATCCGATCGTTCAGACCAGCTACACCGCCGATCCGGCGCCGATGGTCCACGAGGGAAAGCTCTACGTTTACACGTCCCACGACGAGGACAACACGGTCAATAACTTCTACACCATGAACGACTGGCACCTCTACGTGACAGAGGACATGGTGAACTGGACCGATCTCGGATCTCCCGCGAGCCTCGATACGTTCAGCTGGTCCACGGACAACGCCTGGGCGCCGCAGGGAATCTACCGGAACGGCAAGTTCTATCTCTACGTTCCGCTCAACAACAACACGGGAGCGCGCATCGGCGTCGGTGTTTCAGACAAGGTCGAAGGGCCGTTCACCGACCCGCTCGGTACGCACCTCGCGGCCCAAGGCTCCGGGAACATCGATCCGACAGTGTTCATCGACGATGACGGTCAGGCCTACATGTACTGGGGCAATGGCACGCTGCGCTACGTGAAGCTGAACGAAAACATGATCAGCACCTCGGGGCCGATCACGAACGTCGACATGCCGGGCTTCACGGAGGGCCCTTGGCTCACCAAGCGCGGATCTCTTTATTACCTGATCTACGCCGCGACCTCCGGAAGAGAGAAGATCACTTACGCCACGAGCAATAGCCCGACGGGTCCCTGGACCCAGCGCGGCGACATCATGGACCCCGTTGATACATTCACGAACCACGCGGGGGTCGTCGACTACAAGGGGCACTCCTACTTTTTCTATCATAATGGTGGATTGCCCGGGGGAAATGACTTCCGACGCTCGGTTTGCGTGGAGGAGTTCACCTACGGACAAGACGGGACCATCCCGAAGATCCAGCCGACCAAGGCGGGCCCCGAGCCGATCGAGACTCTGAACCCCTTCGAGCGCGTGGAGGCGGAGACGATCGCCTATTCCTCAGGGCTCAAGACCGAGCGCTGCATGGACGAAGGTGGGGGCATGAACGTCCGCGCCATCAGTAGTGACGACTACATCAAGGTTCGCAACGTCGACTTCTTGGGCGGTGTCGTTTCTTTCGAGGCGCGCGTCTCCTCTTCAGCGGGCGATGCGCGCATCGAGCTCCACATCGACAGCCAGACCGGTCCTTTGCTCGGAGAGTGTGATGTGTCGGGGGCTTCTTCCTGGGAGACGAAGACCTGCGAGGTCAGCGGCGGCGAAGGCGTTCATGATCTCTTCCTCGTCTTTAAGGGCGGCGCAGGCGATCTCTTCAAGTTCAACTGGTGGAAGTTCACCGGCGTGACCATGCCCGGTGACGGGAGCGGAGGCGCTCCGGGCGCGGGTGGAACCGACGGCAGTGGCGCGGCTCCGGGCTCTGGCGGCGCGGTGGACGCGAGCGGCGGTGCGGCTCAGGTGGCGGGCGGGGCCAGTGCTGGAGGCGCTCTCGCGGCCACCGGCGGCGTGTCGGCGAGCGGCGGCGCAGGCACAGGGGGAGCCGTCATTGTCGGGGCGGGCGGCTCGGTCGCGACGGGGGGACAACCTGGCGGTGAAGAGGTGCCACCGGCAGCGGACGGATGCTCTTGCCATGTTGGCCCGGGCCACTCACGGGGCGGAGCGTCGATGGCGCTGCTCGCCGCCGCGAGCGCATGGCTCGTGTCTCGGCGTCGTCGTGCGGCGCGCTGAAAGGGCATAGAGATAGAGAGCGGGCGGGCGCGAGTCGTTCGACCGTTCTCTCGCGCGCTCCGGGCGCGGGCCTGCACCGGGCGGAGCGCAAGTTTTGCCGGTTATGAGCGCCCAGAACTTGGTAGCGGCCGATTCGGCCGTGGCGCGGCCCTTGCTACTCTGGCCGCATGGGGAACATCGACGATCTCATTTCGACTCCACGGCTTCTCGAAGTGAGTTCAGTCGAACTCGCCGCGCCCCCGGAAGACGTATGGCAGTTCGTGCGGCACGGCGATCTGGGAGAGTCGCCTTTGGTTCGGGCGCTGTTCGCCGTCCGAACCTTGCCGAGTCGACTGAGCGCGAAGCCGAGTCAGAAGCTCGAACTTCGTCTCGACGATTTTCATTCAACTCCGGAGACTCCGGGGTTCCAGCTCCTCACCGAAGAGCCAAACCGCTCGGTGAGCGTGGGAGCGATTGGGAAGGTGTGGCAGCTCGACATTTCTTTTCGCCATGTCGACGGGCCGACCGAGTTCGCGACTTTCGATGATCCTGGCTGGATCAAGGTGGCCTGGGAGCTGCGGGTCGAAACGCGGGGAGAGCTCGGGAGCCTGCTCAGCCTCGAGCTGCGAGTCGACGCGACCGATGAGGAGTCGTGGGAGAAGTTTCGTCGCTACTTTCGGCTGATCGGTCCCGGATCCCATTTCATTCGGCGCAATCTGCTGCGCGGCCTCCGTCGCCGTTTTGGCGGGCCTGACGCCCACGAGGAGACCCGTGGTCTTCCCGGAGATCATCTCCTCGAGGAAGCTCGAGGTCAGCTCACCGAGAGCATCACGATTCGCGCGGCGCCAAAGCACATTTGGCCCTGGCTGGTCCAGATGGGGTGCTCACGAGCGGGATTTTATTCGGTCGATGCCGTCGACAATGGCGGGATCGAGAGCGCCCGAGAGATTCATCCCGAGTGGCAGGAGCTCGCTATCGGTCAAGTGTTAAAAGCGACACCTGACGGCGATGATGGTTTCGAAGTGTTAGAGTTTGAGCCCGACCGATATCTCGTGCTCGGAGGCCTCTTCGACACAGAGGCGAAGACACAGCTCCCGTTCTTCGCCGATCGTCCGCTCAAATATTGGCAGATGACTTGGGCGTTTGTGCTCGAGCCGCTGAGCGCGAACGAAACGCGTCTCCATGTGCGCGCTCGCGCCCAGTTCTCCGAGTCGGAAGCTCTCCATCTCCTCTGGATTCGGCCGATTCACTCTTTCATGCAGGGCGCCCAGCTTCACAATCTCGCGGCGCGCGTGGAAGGGCGGCTCTTTCGGGATACGGCGAAAGATCTCGCGGAGGGACTCGGGGGGATTGGGCTCATCGCTCTCTCCTTTTTCACTCCCTTTCTCAGAGCTCGCCGCAACCGTTACGGGCTGAGCGAAAAGGAGCTCGAGCGCGACTATCCAGGAGACGAGCTCATCGTTGAGCCCGACTGGTCATGGACTCACGGAATCGAGATCGATGCGCCAACGGATCGAGTTTGGCCCTGGGTGGCTCAATTGGGCGCGGATCGGGCGGGATTTTACAGCTACCAATGGCTCGAGAATCTCGCCGGCTGCCATTTGCGAAACGCCGAGGCGATTCACCCGGAGTGGGCGCTTTCGGAGGGCGACGGTCTGATCTTGCATCCGAAGGCGCCGCCTTTGCAGATCGTGCGCGTGGAGCCGGGACGAGCGCTGCTCGCATTTGGGGGGCCGGACGAAGCCGCGAAAAAAGAAGGTCGACCCTGGGCGGCCGCGAGTTGGCTCTTTTGGGTTGAACCCGTCGGCCCCACAAGGAGCCGCCTCATCAGCCGCTTCCGGACCGCGTGTTCTTCCGACTTGCAGACGCGACTCGCCCAAGGCCCGCTCCTGCTCGAACCGGTGGGCTTCGCCATGGACCGAAAGATGCTCCTCGGGATCAAGGAGCGCGTGGAGCGCATTGAAGCGAGAGCCTGGTCTGCCGAGACGAGGGATGGGTGAACGTTCTCATAGGCTTCCAGCAATGCCGAGCGTCGGGATTGTCGCGGGGCCGACGAGGTTCTCTTCACAGGCTCCTCTTGTGCAATCAAGGTCGGTCGAGTCCTTGCGCAAACCGGCGTTCAAGACCCCGAGTGTGAGCGCTACGTAAGAGCCGTGGTCCGCTCGGTTGGTCGTCGAGGTCATCGAGCGTTTCGACGTCCCAAAGATCGAAGAACGCCCCGGCGAAGCCGGCGACATCGAGGGTGAGCTCGAGCGGGAGTTTGAACTCGAGTCCGACGTCTCCGATGAGCGAGCGTCCCTCGATTGTTCGGCAGAACGATCTCCGGCTCGACGGGCGGCGGGTAGGGAGAGGCTGGATTGCCGTCTGCGTTCTTGCGTGGTTCGCCTCCTCCGAACGGTCGGGAGAGTTCGCCTCCCCGGCGGCTGCACGATGAGCCAAGAAGACCGAAAGTCCGAGGGCTTTGAGGGAGACGAAGTTTCGCACACTCGTCGGTGCCCTCTCGGGACCGGGGTGTTCAAACTCAATACGCCGGATCTTGTCCGACGTGGGCGTAGAGCTTTCTGAGGTCGTCCCAGAAAGTCGGATAGGTCTTGGCGACGCAGGCGGGATCTTCGATCGAGATGCCGGGGCGCACGAGTCCAAGAATGGCGAAGCTCATGGCCATCCGGTGATCCGAATAGGAGCGGACGACGGCAGGTGTGATCGGCGCCGGAGTGATCTCGAGCCAATCGTCACCGTGTTCGACCTTTTGGCCGAGGCGGCGCAGTTCATTGACGGTCGCGAGCAGGCGGTCGGTCTCCTTGATGCGGATATTCGCGACGTTCTCGATGCGCGTCTTACCTTCGAAGGTAGGCGCGATCGCAGCCAAGGTCATCACCGTGTCGGAGATGTGGTGCATATCCTCGGTGTGCCCGCGCAAGGTGCCTCCTCCGACAATGCGGGTTTCGTGCTCACGGCGCTCCACGAGCGCTCCGGCGCGTCCAAGCACGTCGGCGAACGCTGCGTCGCCTTGGAGAGCGCTCAAGCCGATGCCCGGGACAGTGATGTCGAGGCCGGTCGCAGCGGCCGCGGCCAGCGCATAACTGGCGGACGAGGCGTCCGGCTCGATGTGATAGTCGATGCCGAGGTAACCGCCCGGATCGGTCACGAACCCCGTGTCCGTCGAGTCCGCGATGGCTCCGAAGCGGCGCATCATGTCCAAGGTGATCTCGACGTAGGGCCGACTGACGAGGCTGCCGACCACGTCGAGCTCAATGCGCCCTTTGGCGGCGGGACCCGCCATCAGCAAAGCCGAGAAGTATTGGCTCGACTTGTCGCCGCGCATTTTGACCCGTCCGCCGGAGAGCTCTCCGCCGTAGATGGTGATGGGCGGGCAGCCGCTCGGACAGTCGACTTTGACGCCGAGCTGCTTGAGGCCCTCGACGAGATCGGAGATCGGCCGCTTGGCCATGTGTTCGTCTCCGACCAGGGTGACCTTGCCAGGAACCAGCGCGGCGAGCGCCGTCAGAAAGCGGACCGTCGTTCCGCTGTTGCCGATGAAGAGTTCTTTCTCGGGGGCGCGGAGTCTGGAGACGCCGCCTTCGACGCGCAAGGTCGTCTCGTCGAGGGTCTCGATGGCGATCCCGAGGTCGCTGAGCGCGTTTCTGCAGTGCCTCGTGTCATCGCTGTGGAGCACGCCGCGCAGGATTGTGGTTCCCTCGGCGAGGGCCGCGAGGACCAGAGCGCGGTTCGTGATGCTCTTCGAGCCCGGAATGGCCCAAAGGTAAGGCTTGGGGTTCGCGGTGAGCTCGAGCGGGCGGATGGCGAGGGGACCCTGGGGGAACGACATGGCCGAGCGGGCCTAGCACGAATTCGGCGCGGAAACTCAAGGCTGGAGCGAGCCGCTCCGCCCCGCTTGATTCCGTACCGCCTCGACCGCGAGCTGGTCCACGAGGTCGTTCATGCGGTGCCCACTGTGCCCTTTGACCCAGCGGAATTTGACGTCTTTGCGGGCGAGCACGAGCCGGATCAGGGGCTCCCAGATGTCGCGGTTCGCTACAGCTTCGCGCTTCGAGTTCGTCCAGGAGCGCTTGAGCCAACCTTCGTACCACTTGTCACGAAAACAGTTCACGACGTAGGTGCTATCGCTCACGATCTCGATTGGTCCGGGGTTCGCCTTCACCGCTTCGAGCACCGCAGTGAGCTCCATGCGTTGGTTCGTCGTGTTCGGAGCAGACCCGCTCGCAAACGGCCCATTTTCAATCGCCCACGCCCAGCCGCCGGGCCCCGGGTTTCCGCTGCAGGCCCCGTCGGTATAGATGGTGATCATGAGCGCGACTCGCTCTCCTGGGCCTCTCGGATCTCGCTTGCGAGCTCGGCGCCGTTCTCGAGCTTGCCCGGGTTCCAGATAACGCCCAGGCCTTCCTCGGAGTTCGGCTTGGGGATGATGTGGAAGTGGACATGGAAGACCGCTTGGTGCGCGGGAGCGCCGTTGTTTTGCAGGATGTTGTAGTCCTCGCAGCCGGTGACCTTCTGCACCGCGCGGCATAGGCGCGGCAAGACGCGACCGATGGCGGCGGCCGATTCGTCGGAGAGCTCCCCCACCGTCTTCACAGCTTGCTTCGGAATGACGAGCGTGTGGCCTCGGCTGAGCGGCCCAATGTCCAAGAAAGCAAGGACGTGGTCGTCCTCGTACACTTTATGACTCGGGATCTCGCCGCGGATGATCTTGGAGAAGATGGTCTCGGCCATGGCGAGGAAAAGTGCCGGAGGGAGGGCCAGGGAGCAAGCGGCGGGCGATCTTTGGCCTTCCGAGCCCGGCTCCGCGCAGTTCGCCGCAGAGGGCCCACGGCGCACGGGCGGAGTTTTCACCGCTTTCACGACGTCGCGGAGATCCTGCCCGGCGCCTCGACTGACCGGTCGACCCAAGGGGGATCCGCGTTGGCTGACCAGTCACCCGACAAATGTGGGATAATTGTGATGTGAGAGCTCGACGAGCAGACGATTCGGGATTGCGAAAGTCGGTGCGCTGTGATGAATGTCTGCCTGGGGAAGGACGAGTGAAGACACTCGACTCTTGGATGTGCTCCTGCGCGGACAAGGGGCGAGCGTCTACGGTTTTCCCATTTTTGAAACTGTTACGTGAGGAGAAAGTATGAAGCGAGAACCAGGTATTTCCGGGAGCATGAAGAGGTCTGTGGCCATGTTGGTGGGCGCGGCGTCCTTTGGGGCGATCCTGGGCCATCCGGCCGTTTCCGAGGCGTTTTGGGCGAGGCAACACCCGTCCTTTTGTCATCAGGAGCTGGGATCGGCTGGCGCTTATAGCGACGGGTGTAACGTGACTACGGGAGGTTCGATCGTCGTCTCCTGCCCGGTCATCGATACCCAGGCGAACCCGAAGACGAGCATCGCGTTCATGAACGTTCACGTTGACGACAAGTCGCCGAGCTTCATCATCGCTAGCCGCTGCGTGAGCTATTACTCGGCGACGGGTGGTGCTTGTGGAGGCATTGATACGTCCGTCAACGGAATCGACACGCTCTATCCGCCGACCTGGGCCGGCTGGAATGCGACTGATTTTGGGGCGATCTACGTCACCATTCCGCCAGCGTCCGGGGGCAATAAGTCCTGTTTGAAGGGCTATTACACGCAAGGCTGAGGACAAAGCGGTACGCCATGGGAAAAACGAGTCAGACCTTCTTGATGGCGGCCGCCCTCCTTGTGGCTGCCATCGGCGGTGGAGTGGTATCGAGCGCGCTTGCGGGGCGCACGAGCGCTCCACCGCCTGTGGCGGCGGCGAAAGCTCCCGCCCACGAAGCGGAGGAGAACACCGCGCGCGCACCGGCTCGTTCGGGGCGCGACTTGGCGCTCTTGGCCAAGGTAGGCGAGCTCGAGTCGCGCGTGGACAACCTCGAGAGCAGCGAGAGGCCCGAGGGGCCCGGGGGTGCCGAAGAGGGACAGCCCATGAAGACGGCGGAAGAGTACCTCGCGGAGCACGAGGACACGCTCGAGGCGCACCGGCTAGAGCCAGTTGATCCTGCCTGGGCGCGCGGGACGACTCCCAGCTTCCAGATGGACATCGAGCGAGTGGCCGAGGAAGTCGGGTTCAAGGTGGGGAAGGTCGAGTGTCGCAGCGAGACCTGCTCCGCTGAGACGAAATGGGACAAGTTCTCGAGCGCGAAGGAAAACTACCTGCGACTTCTCACGACGCCGTTTCGAGCGAATTGTGCGAGGCGCATCGTGTTCCCTGAAAAAGGCGCAGACGAACCGGTCGAGGGAACTCTTTTGCTCGAATGTGCCGATTGGAAAGGTGGCGGCTCGAAGCTGCTCGAGTTGCCCTCGGAATGATGAGCGAGCTATCGCGCAAGGACCATCTCCGTGGACGGAAACGGGAGCGGCGTTTCGGCGGCAGCTTTGAAGCCGAAGCGGCGGTAGAATGCGGTTTGGTCCGCGGTGCCGAGCCGGAGCCGCTTCACCTCGCGCACCGCGGGATGCTCGAGGAGCAATTGCATGAGAGCGGTGCCGATGCCCTTTCCCCGGTAGTTCGGGTGGACGATAACGTCTGAGACCATCCCGGCCCAAACCTTGTCCGTAGTTGCGCGCGCAGCGCCGAGCAGATCTCCTTCGGCGCTCATGAGCCCGACCCAGGCGCTTGATGCGAGCGCTGCGCGCGCGATCTCGTCGGGAGTCGAGCTCTTCCGCCAGTAGGCGCCCTCGAGGAGGCGCGCGTGGGCTGCGGCGAGCTCGGGCGTACAGGCGACGCAGAACTCTCCGAAGGAATGCCGCAAAAAGTCAGGCCGCGCGGCCGGCGACCAAGAGAGGACTTCTTCGATCGCTTGGAGATCGCCCGGCGCGCCGCGGCGAAAGAGGCCCCGAATGACCTTCTCGACCCTCTCAGCAGGGCGGTCTTGGCCGGCGCTCAACTTGCCGGTGATCTTTTCGATGCGGAAGCCGAAGATGCGCGTGGCGCGGACCTGTTTCGCGTAGAGCTTGGTGCGGGAGTCGATCGGAAGGTAGCCAGCTTCTGGCTGGTACTTTCTCATGAGCGCTTCGAGCATCGCGTCCTTGAGAGCGACATCCAGGACGTCCTCGAGCCGTCCCCGCGCCTCCACAGACTCATAATAAGTCGTGGCGGGACAGGCGAGCTCGGGGTCGACGAAGTAGCTCGGGATCTCGGCGATGGTCCGGTGCCCCGTCAGGATGGCCGGGCCGCGGCAGGAAGACTTCTCACCCGCGTGGGCGCCGTGGAAAAGCACCCAGTCCCCTTGGATCACCGGGTGCAGGGCGCGGACCACCATCCCGCCGGAAGGATCCTGGGCGGCCAGGTAGGCCACGTCGAGGCGCTCGAGGAGCGCGTAAGCCCGAGCTTCGTCGGTTTTTCTCAGCTTTTTTCGCATAGCAGCCGTCCGGGGCAAGATTTGATGCCAAACTGGTCTATAGAAAAGTACCAGATTCGAGAAACTGATTAGACCAGATGTCCCCCCAGCTCGCCCTCGACCTCAGCGGCCCCGCTGCTCTCCCCCTCACGAAGCGGCTCGTGGGCAGCATTGTCCGCGAGATTCAGCGCGGTGCCCTCGCGCCCGGCGCCGAGCTGCCGTCGAGTCGTGAGCTCAGCCGCTCCCTCGGCGTCCATCGGAACACGGTGCTCGCCGCTTACAGGGAGCTCATCGCCCAAGGGTATCTCGAGACC
Source organism: Pseudomonadota bacterium (assembly GCA_023428245.1). Lineage (GTDB taxonomy): Bacteria > Myxococcota_A > Polyangia > Polyangiales > Polyangiaceae > NIC37A-2. The sequence continues at coordinate 10,181 of JAEYYX010000012.1, read as the reverse complement.
GTGAAGGCGCGTGGGACGTTTGTGAGTCGAAAAATTCCGGCGAGTGAAGCGAGCCTCGGGCCGAGTTGTGTCGCGCCTTTGGCGATCGAATTGCCGCCGCTCGCGCTTGGACCGGTCGGGCGGGTGCACCCGGAAGAGTTGCCTTTGCTCGGAGGGCTCCCGGACCTTCGGCAGTTTCCGGCCGCGGAGCTCCATCGAGCGTACCGAGCCGCGCTACGCAGCGCGCATGAGCTGTTCGACTATGGTGACGCTCAGGGCCACATTCGCCTGAGGAAAGAGCTCGCCGCACACCTCAGAAACCAGCGAGGCGTCGCCGCGCACGAGAGTCGTCTCCTCGTCACGCGCGGCAGTCAACAGGCGCTCTTTCTGGCGGCGCGCGCTCTGATCGGAAAGAGGGGCGTCATCGCCGTCGAACAGGCCGGTTACCCGGCGGCTTGGGATGCGTTTCGGGTCGCGGGCGCGGAGCTTGTTCCGATCCCCATCGATAAGGAGGGACTCGTGGTGAGCGCGCTCGCGCGTCTCGCGAAGAGGCGCAAGCTCGCGGCCGTCTATACGACTCCTCATCATCAATATCCGACGACCGTGACGTTGAGCGGCCCGAGACGACTCGAGCTGCTCGAGCTCGCCGCGAGGGAGCGCTTCGTGATCGTCGAGGACGACTACGATCACGAGTTCCATTTTGAGGGGAATCCCGTGTTTCCGCTCGCCCAGAAAGACGAGCACGGGGTGGTGCTCCACGTCGGAACTCTCTCAAAGGTGTTCGCCCCGGGCCTCCGCGTGGGCTACGCGCACGGCCCAAGGGAGCTGATTGAGCGGATGACCGCGCTGCGCGCGGTGGTCGATCGACAGGGGGATGCGGCCCTCGAGGTAGCTCTGTCTTCTCTCATGGAGGAGGGAGAGTTCGGAGCCCATGTGCGCCGCATGTTTCGAGCGTACACGGCGCGGCGGAAGGTCTTCTTCGAATGTCTCGAGCGGGAGCTCGGGGACGTTGTTGAATATGAGCCGGCGCGGGGAGGACTCGCCGTTTGGGCGCGGGTGGCTCCTCGCGTCGATGTCCAGAGGTGGGCCCTCAGGGCGCGGGAGCGGAAGGTGATCTTTCAGGTAGGGTCCCAGTTCTTCTTCGATCGAGCCGGCGGCGATCACCACGCGCGCTTTGGCTATGCCCGGCTCAACGAGGCGGAAATCGAAACGGCTTTTCGAGTGTTGCGCCTCTCCTTACCGAAGTCCCGAGGCTCCTCGTCCTGCCATGAGGCGGGCGTCGATCGGAGCGCTCGCGGGGCGCGAAAGGGCATTGCCAAAAAGGTCGACTTGTGACCAATCTGGGGGCCGGGTTTTGTGCTGTGCGGGGTAAAATGATTCCTAGGGTCAAGGCGGCGACGCTCGCTTCGTGTCTAGCATTGTGCCTGGCTCGGCCTGGGGCCGGCGGGGTGCCGAACTATCTCGTGCAACAGGGACGCCTGTTCGATGCGGAGAGCGGCGAGCCGATCGACAATGAAAAGGTTCCGTTCCTCTTTGCGCTCTTCGAGAGCGCGATGGGCGGCGAGCCCCTTTGGCAGGAAGCGGTCGACATCACGCTCGAGGACGGTTTCTATTCGCACATGCTGGGGAGCGCCGAAGCTCTCCCTGACGTGTTCACGGGCCGTGAGTTGTTTCTCGAAGTGACGATCGACGGAGAGACCCTGAAGCCGCGCTATCCGATCGGCTCGGTTCCCTACGCGCTCACCGCTGAAAACGCGGTCGGCGCGATCACGCCGCGCTCGATCACCATCGCGGGCCAAAAGGTCATCGACGAGGAAGGACGCTGGGTCGGGCCTCTCAGCGTGGGCGAACCGGGGCCTTTGGGCCCCACGGGACCCAAAGGAGACACGGGACCCGGAGGGCCGATGGGTCCGACGGGGCCGGGTGGACCGAAGGGAGACACGGGACCCGCGGGGCCGGCTGGACCGAAAGGAGACACGGGACCCGCGGGGCCCATGGGTCCGACGGGGCCGGCTGGACCGAAGGGGGATACCGGCCCCGCGGGGCCCCAAGGGGAACCAGGTCCTCTCCACACGCGAGCCACGCAAGCGGAAGGCTCTCTTGTCGACATCACAAGCGAAAACGCTCAGACCGTTCGGCAGGTGACGATCACGGTCCCGTCGAGCGGGCGAGTGATGGTCTTCTTCAACGGTACCGCGGAGGGACAGTTCGACGCCACGAACCACATCTTTTGGGTCGGCGGAATTTATCAGACCGAGCAGGCGGCAGTCTCCCAGAGCCACAGCGGTGCCACGATGGTTCGCTTCCCGCCTGCGAGCGGAACGGGATTCTTCGCGGTGCCTTTTAGCGCCGGTCGAACCTTCGAAGTCACCAGCGCGGGAACCTATACATATTACTTCCGAGCGAAGAAGGGCGCAGTGAGCTCGCCGAATGCCCGAATTCTCAGCACCAACATGGAGGCGATTTTCATTCCGCAATGAGCGCGCCTCTGTGGAGGTCCGCGCGCCTCGAGTACTTTCGGCCTGCGCCGAGCGACGCGGAGGCGATCTTCGAGCGCTATGCGAGCGATCCTGACGTGACGAGATACCTCGGATGGCCGCGCCACAGGTCGCTCGAGGATACGCTTTGGTTCCTCGAGTTCAGCCGGGCAGCCTGGGAGCGGGACGGAGCTGGGCCGCTTCTGATTCGGTGCAGGGCCGATGGGGAGCTTCTTGGGTGCACTGGGCTCTCCGTGGACGCGCCCGGTGAAGTGACGACGGGTTACGTGCTCGCGAAGGATGCCTGGGGCGCGGGTTATGCGACGGAGGCGCTCTCCGCGATGGTCGAGTTTGCGAAGTCCCTCGGGATCGAAGAGCTGAGCGCGCTGTGTCACTCGGAGCATCGCGCATCGTGGCGCGTGCTGGAGAAGGTGGGGTTTGTGAGGTCCGCGCGCGGGGCGCGCTCGTTTGTCTTTCCGAACTTGGGTGGAGGGACGGAGGCGCTTCTCGTGCGCTACGAGCGCGCGCGGGGGTGAGTGCAGTCGCGCGCGGGGCGCGTCCGGCTGGGAGCAGGTGGGTAGTTTCTCTCAGTTGAAGGCTCGTCCGGACGACTCCGAGAGCTCTCGGGCCGGGGCCAAGAGCAAAAGGAGGCTCAGCCGAAGAGGTTGTTGAGGGCGGCGTCGAGCTCTTCGTCGTCGTCCTTCGGATTCTGGCTCGGGACGCTGCCGAGGTTGCGGATGCGTCGTTCGACGTCCCGATAGTTCTGATCTTTGCGGTAGATGGCCTTGAGCATGACGATCGCGCTCTGCGGATCGCCCTGTTGCTCGTAGACGCCAGCGAGGTCGTATTCGACGGCCTTCTGCTCGAGGTCCGACTTCATCGTTGAGCGGAGCGCTCGCAAGAAAGCTTCTTTTGCCTGGTCAAGGCGTCCGCGGTCCCGCTCGAGACAGCCGATCATGTACGCGGCCATCGCAGCGCGGTCCGGATCGCGGCTCGAGAGCTCGAACTCGCCGATCGCGTCGTCTATCAGGCCCATCTCCTTGTAGGCGAGGCCGAGATCGTAATGCGTCGAAGCGTCCGAGTCGTCGATGGTCGCTTTGATGCCTTCCTTGAATTTCGCGAAGACTTGATCGACGTCGACCTCCTCGGCTGGCGTCTTCGCTTTCGGAAGGGCAGTTCCGAGGTCGTCGAGTGCGTCCAGAGAGGCGGCGATATCGAAGGCTTGATCTTCGGGCGGACGCACAGTGCCCCGCGCTGGAATGCCCGTTTGTTCGCGCGCCTCGCGGACCTCAGCGAGCCGCTCTGTGAGGAGAATGTGACCGGGGGCTGCTTCGAGCGTATCGGCCAGGATCGCCTCGGCGTCCTCGTAGAGTCCTTGGCTCGCGAAGAACTCGGCCTCTTCGAGCACCTCTTCGATCGCCTGGGGCGAGGGGCGCGGGCGCGCCGGGGGCGACGAATCAAGCCCAAATTTCGGCAGCGGCGCGCCCTGGGGCACGTTGATGGCCGAAGCGGGGGGAACACCTTCGAGATCGTAGGAGCCGAGCGAACCGTCGTCGGCCGCGGGCAGAGCGCCAGCGCGGAGTGCCTCGAGGTGGTCGAGGAGACGGAGCGCTTCTGGATGTTCAGGCTCGATCTCGAGGACCTCGGAGATGAGCGGGAGGGCCGCTTCGGTGTCCTGATTGTGAAGGTGGATGATGGCGATGTTCAGCGTCTCTTCGATCGCTGCTTCGCGCTCTCCGGCGCCGACCAAGATCTCGCGTAGCTTCTCGCGGATCGGGATCGAATTCGGATCGCTCTCGAGGGCGAGGTGGAGTGATTCGACAGCTTTGTCGAGCAGACCGAGGCGCTCGAAGGCCTCGGCATTGACGATGGCTTTGCGCGTGCTCGAGGCGGGCTGGAACGAGGTCGGGACTGTTGATTCGGGCGCGCGGACCTCGGTTGTGAGCGGCGCGCTCACCTGGGGCTTTAAGGGGATCGGCTCGATTTCCTCGGGCTCGTCGATCCACTCGACGTCTTCTTCGTACTCGGCCTCTTCCTCTGTGACTTCGATGCTTGGGGCGATCGAAGAGGGGGCGCCCGGAGGAGGCGGTGGCTTGCGGCCGGGGGGCGCGCTGCGCGAACCGGGCGGGGGCGGCACCATCGAGGTGCTGGTCGGGCCGAGTCGCTCGAGCGCGAGTACCTGGTCGTGGCCGGGCGCCACGCGCTTGAGGTGCGCCAAAATCTCCATGAAGAGCTGAGGGCGGCCCTGGTCGCGAGCGAGCCGCGCCATCTCGAGGTGCACCGCGAAGGCCTTGTCTGGCTGCCCGATCATGTCGAAGGCCTGCGCCAGGAGCGCGAGGGTATCGAGGTCTTTCGGGTTCGCCTGGAACGCGATCTGGAGCCGAGCGAGCGCGGCGAGGCCTGCTTCGTTCGTGTTGTAGCGGAGGTAGAGCTCTGCCGCGGCGCGCGCGTATTCGGGAGCTGGACGGAAGGTCAGAAGGCGCTCGAGGACACGGAGGGCGTCATCCGGACGCTTCAAATCGAGCAAGATGCCCGCCGCGGTCCAGAAGGAGGCGACAGCTGAATCGATGTCGGAAATGCGACAACAGGCCTCTGCCAACCGCAAATGAGGCAGGGGATTTCTCGGATCGAGCTCGACAGTCTTGCGCAGGACCTCGACGGCTTCGCGTTCGCGGCCGAGGGACTGGTAGTTCGCGGCGACCTCATCGTAGGCGACGAGAGCGTCGCTCACGAGGCCGAGCTCCGCGTAGATCTCGGCGAGCTTGGGGAGGACGTGAGCGTACTTGGGCGCGAGGTCGGGGGCGTGTTTCTTGATGAGCTCGCGGATCTGTTTGAAGACGGCGATCGCCTTCAGGTGGAATCCCTGAGCCGAGTAGTAGCGCGCGACCTGGTCGTAGGTAGCGACGGCGCCCTTGTAGTCGAGCATGCGCGACTGAAGGTCGCCGATACGAAGGAGGGTTCGGGCGTCAGTCGGATCGCTCTGGACGACCTTCTGATACTCCAAGATAGCCTTGTCGTATTTCTTCTTGTCGACCAGCTTGGCGGCGGCTTGGAGGGTCTTGTCTCGATCGAATGCCACGATGCGTCCCGGAGGCACGCGGACGGCCTTCCTTCTGGCAGGTTAGGCACCGCCCCGGGGGGCGGTCAACGACCGGCGACGGCCCTTGCGCGGCCTGGGCCCGGGGCGCATCTTTCCCTGATGAACGCGCGTGCCGAGGGCTCTTACCGAGCTCCCTTCGCCCCGGGTCAGCCCGGAGCCATCGACTCAGAAATCCTGCGGAAGCTGCTCGAGATCGCCCTGGCCCAAGGGGGCGATTACGCCGACCTCTTCTTCGAGTACCGGGCCTCCGGCGGGATTTCCTTCGAAGAGGGCATCACGCGCAGCGCCTCGCGAGGAGTCAGCATGGGGCTCGGGGTACGCGTCCAGAAGGGGGACGCGACGGGCTACGCCCACGTCGAGGATCTGAGTTTCGAAGCCATGAAGCGGGCGGCGGAGAGCGCAGCGCGGATCGCGAGCGGCTCCCCCGGCCTCCACGTCCAAGCTCTCGCGCCGGTCGATACGGCGAGTCGTTATGATCTCTCGCGTTACACGCTGGACGAGCCCGGGGCGAAGAAGCGGGAGCTCCTCGAGCGCGCCGCCCGCGCCGTTCTTGCCTATGACCCGAAGCTTGTGAAGGCGAGCGCGTCCTTCGCCGAGTCGGTGCGCGAGATCTTGATCGCCACGAGCGACGGACGGATCGCCTACGACCGCCAGCCGATGATGCGTTTTGGAGTTTCGGCCGTCGCTGAGCAGGGCGCGCGCCGCGAGTCAGGTCAAAGCGGGGGCGGAGGGCGGATGACCCTCGCCTATTTCGACGGCAAGTCCCCCGAGTGGCACGCCGAGCGCGCTGCGCGTCAGGCTCTGATCCTCTTGGACGCCCGGCCGGCTCCCGCGGGCAAGCTCGAGGTCGTCCTCGGCCCCGGAGACAGCGGAATCCTCCTGCACGAGGCCGTCGGTCACGGGCTCGAGGCCGACTTCAACAGGAAGGGCACGAGCAATTATACGGGCCAAGTCGGCCAGCCTGTCGCTTCCGAGCTCTGCACGGTCGTGGACGACCCGACCATCGTTCAGAGTCGCGGCGCTATCAACATCGATGACGAAGGCTACGAGCCAGAACCCCATGTCCTCATCGAGAACGGAGTCCTCCGGGGTTATATGCAAGACCGCATGAGTGCTCGCCATTTTGGGGTGACCCCGACCGGCAACGGCCGCCGGGAGGGCTTCGAATCCGCACCCATGCCGCGCATGACCAACACCATCCTGCTCGCTGGACCCCACGATCCGGAAGAGATCGTGCGCAGCGTGAAGCGCGGAATTTACGCAGCCTCCTTCGGCGGAGGGCAGGTCGACATCGCCAACGGCGACTTCGTCTTTTCGCTGACGGAAAGTTATCTCATCGAGGATGGCAAAATTACGGCCCCTCTCAAGGGGGTCAACTTGATCGGAAATGGTCCGGAAACACTCCGCGATGTAAGCATGCTAGGTACAGACGTGACGTTGTCAGACGGCATCTGGACCTGCGGAAAAGACGGCCAAAGCGTACCCGTAGGTGTGGGATGCCCGACGATCAAGATCGCGCAAATCACAGTCGGCGGTACTGAACTTGGCTGAACATCCTACAAAATCAAAAAGTTACGTGGCGGTGATCGGGCACGGGCCCATGCTCGATCGTGAAGAGGGTGCGGTCGGTACCCTCACGCAGCTCGGCGCCCAGGTTCGATCTCTCGACCTGTGGGACGATCCGGTGAACCTGATCACTCCCCAGGACGAAGAGCTCGAAATCAAACCGCGCGCTCTCGTCTTCGAGGCGCTCGACCGGCCCGACCTTGCCGTCGCGGCGCTGCGCGCCGTACGGCGCGAGCCCTTCTTTGACAGTGTGGGCGCGATCATGGCCGTCACCGTGGGGCAGGTCGCGCGTATCGAACCCTCGAGTGGTTTCGATGATTTCGTGCTTCACCCTTACGTCCCCGAAGAACTCTACGGGCGTATTCGAGCGCTCGAGTGGCGCCGGAGTGAGTTCGCGACCGAAGAGCGACACAAGGTCGGAGAGGTCGTCGTCGATCGCGCGGGCCACGAGGTGACGGTGGGAGGTCGGCCTGTCTCCCTCACGGCCAAGGAGTTCGCGCTTCTCGCGTATCTCTGCGAACGCCGCGGCAAGGTGCTCTCCCGCGATCATCTTTTGGCGCGCGTCTGGGGCAACCGCTACGAAGGCGGCCCGCGCACTGTCGATATTCACGTACGGCGCTTGCGCGCGAAGCTCGGAGACGCACTCCCGCTAGAGACCCTGCGTGGCTCCGGCTATAAGTTGCGTTCTCCGGATGCCGACGAAGAAGAGAACATCGAGGACGATCTCGACGAGTGAAAGGAAAGGGCGGGCCCTCCCGCCCGTTGTCGTCTCGATGGGGTGCCCTTCGGGCGTCGGCCCCGAGCTCATCGCGGCGCATCTCGCGAGCCACCCAGAGAGTCCTCTTTGGATCGTGGGCGATCGCGCAACGCTCATCGCCGGCGCCCGCGCGCGCAAGCTCGATCCTGGGCTCATCGAAGCTCTCCCTGGCGAGCCGACGCTGGGATTGAGTTGTCTTCTTCAGGAAGGAGAGCCGCTTGCCGCAAGCGATCGAAAGCCAGGGCGACCGAGCGCACTCGGTGGCCAGCGTCAGCTGCTCTACATCGAGCGCGGTTACGAGCTCGCGAAGGCGAGCGGACTTTCCCTGTCGACTCTGCCAGTGAGCAAGGAAACCATCGCTCACTCGGGCCTCCGAAGGGCGCGGAGTTTTCGCGGACACACCGAGTGGCTCGAACAGCTCGACGGCGCGCCCTATTCGGTGATGTGTTTTGCGGCGGAAAGGCTCATTACGAGCCTCGTCACCACGCACATACCCCTGAGCCGAGTGCCCAAGGTCTTGTCTCCCGAGCTCGTGCGGCGAGCGACGACGGAGGTGGTAAAGCTGGCGGAGGCACTCCAGAGTCGCGCGCCGACGGTTGCTGTTTGTTCACTGAATCCTCACGCTGGCGAAGGCGAGCTGCTTGGGCGTGAAGAAGCTCTGGCCATCGCTCCGGGCGTCGCTCTCGCCAAGAAGGAGCTCGGGCGGAAGGCTACAATCCTCGGGCCGATTGGGGCGGAGACGGCGATCCGCAAAGGGGCGGCGGGGGCTTACGACGCGGTCGTCGCCATGTATCACGATCAGGCCACCATCCCGATGAAGCTCCTCGATTTCGGGGGCACTGTGAACGTCACCCAGGGCCTCAGCATTGTGCGCACCTCGGTCGACCACGGCACAGCTTACGATATTGCTGGCCGCGGCCAGGCCCAGCTCCGTGGCCTGGAAGCCGCCGTTCAGTTAGCCCGGAAACTCTGTGACGCGCGCGTTTCAAGTCTGAAATTGCGCGCCGCCGCCCGCTGAAGTTAGCCCACCGGGACGGTTTCGTCCTGCGCTGGGCTTTGGTAGAAGCTGTCACATGTCGCTATGGTCGCGCGTGACGGGGGTGGGTCCGAGCGGATTCGGATACGGCTCGACCGCAGAGGAGGTCGCGCACGACCTCGACCTCACCGATCGCAGCTTTGTCGTCACTGGGGTGACGAGCGGGATTGGTGCGGAAACTGGGCGCGTCCTCTTGCGGAAGGGCGCCATCGTGTTCGGTCTCGGGCGGTCGCGTGAGGCGATCATCACGGCCCTCGGGGGCCCCGTACCCAAGCTGATCCCGATCCAGGCGGACCTCGTCGATCTCGAGTCATTGAAGGCCGCCGCGGCCGAGATCTGTGCTCAGGGCCCCATCGACGCCATCATCAATAACGCCGGCATCATGGCGCTCCCGAAACTCGAGCTCGTTCACGGCTACGAGCGCCAGTTCTTCACGAATCATGTTGCTCATTTTGCGCTTACACGTCTCTGCCTCGACGCCCTCACCGATCACGGCCGCATCGTCATGGTGAGCAGCGAAGCGCATCGGGCTGCTCCGCGCGAGGGCATCGATTTTGACAACTTGCGCGGCGAGCGCCGCTACCGGGCCTGGACCGCCTACGGTCGCTCGAAGCTCGCCAACATTCTGTTCGCATTCGAGCTGGGTCGGCGCCTCCGTGAGCCGACCATGATGGCCCACGCCGTCCACCCAGGCGTCATTCACACGCAGCTCGCACGTTACATGTCGCCGCTTGTCGACCTCGCCTACAAGATCGCGACTCCGCTCGCCTTGAAGTCGATCCCGGAAGGCGCCGCGACCCAGGTCTACGTCGCGACCCACCCGAAGGTCCCCGCTTTCCCGTCGACCTACTTCAAGGACGCAAACCCAGGGGTAGCGCGAGGCAGCGCTTACAGCACGCGTCTCGCGTTGCGCCTCTGGGAGGAGACGGAGCGCATCCTCGAAGAGCTGGGAGTTGAGTTGCCTCGGCTGCCGAGGCGCGAAAGCGTCTCTCAGGGGCCGTCTTCTCGCCCCTGATTTCGAGGGCCCCGGTCCATCAAATCCTTCTTTGCCCGGCCGAGCCTTTGTCGCAGTCCGCCTGCGCGGGTGGCCCTGACCACCTCGTCCGGGGTGACAAGCCGCGCGCCGCGCGCCAAGGTTCGGCCCCGATGAAGCAAAGCGGTCGCGTCGTCGCCATCACCGGAGCGGCATCCGGGATCGGCCGCGCTCTGGCCTTTTCTTACGCGGCGCGAGGCGCGCGACTCGCGCTCGCTGACTGGGACGAAGAG
>JAEYYX010000088.1 GCA_023428245.1 Pseudomonadota bacterium | reverse complement strand
GCGCCAGAGCCCCTTCTCTCGTGAACTCACGAGAGCCCCATTGAAGCACGTTCTTCCCGCACGGTCCGCTGGGGCCGGAGCGCCTTCTATCGTGAACTCACGAGAGCCCCATTGAAGCTCGATTCGCACCACGGCAAACAGTCAGGCAACCCGGACCTTCTCTCGTGAACTCACGAGAGCCCCATTGAAGCGCAGTAAGTTCAGGCGGTTACGTCAACGTCTACCCGCCTTCTCTCGTGAACTCACGAGAGCCCCATTGAAGCCGGCGTACGACTTCCACCAGACGGTTTCTGCCGAATCCTTCTCTCGTGAACTCACGAGAGCCCCATTGAAGCGAGCTCGTTCCCGCGGCCACCGCAACGCTGACACTGCCCTTCTCTCGTGAACTCACGAGAGCCCCATTGAAGCGAGCATCGTCATGCTCGTGACGTCGCCGATGACGTCCCCCTTCTCTCGTGAACTCACGAGAGCCCCATTGAAGCCCGTGAACGTCACCGTCGTCACTTGCTCTCTCCCTCAGACCCTTCTCTCGTGAACTCACGAGAGCCCCATTGAAGCTTCGCGAGGATTCGCCCGATGAACCCTTGCGCGTAGTGGCCTTCTCTCGTGAACTCACGAGAGCCCCATTGAAGCGACGCGGGAGGGCCCGCGTTGAGGTGAGCGTCCACACCTTCTCTCGTGAACTCACGAGAGCCCCATTGAAGCCCGACGCTCCGCAGCTTCGAATCCACCGCCGCAAGCTGCCTTCTCTCGTGAACTCACGAGAGCCCCATTGAAGCGCGGTGTCGATGGTCAACGCCGGGGTCGGCTCGAGGATCCTTCTCTCGTGAACTCACGAGAGCCCCATTGAAGCCTCCGGGGTCACCGTTCGCGCGTGAGAGAACCTATTCCTTCTCTCGTGAACTCACGAGAGCCCCATTGAAGCCGGCGCACCAATGCGAGTATGCGTCACCCTCTTCGGCGCCTTCTCTCGTGAACTCACGAGAGCCCCATTGAAGCATCTGCATGAATGGGACCCTTCTCCGGGCCTCTTCACCCCTTCTCTCGTGAACTCACGAGAGCCCCATTGAAGCTGCACCGTTCACGCGGACGTTGAGTTGTTGGTCGGTGCCTTCTCTCGTGAACTCACGAGAGCCCCATTGAAGCCGATCGACGGAACCCAGGCGATTCCAGGCGAGCCGATGGCGCCTTCTCTCGTGAACTCACGAGAGCCCCATTGAAGCTGTGTTGGTTTTCATAGTAGTCTCGACTCCGAGCCGCCTTCTCTCGTGAACTCACGAGAGCCCCATTGAAGCGAACCCGAAATATTGGGGCCGACTCCGAAGCGTTTTCCCTTCTCTCGTGAACTCACGAGAGCCCCATTGAAGCCTGGCGCGCGAAGATGCTCGGGCAGGGGATGGACCAGTCCTTCTCTCGTGAACTCACGAGAGCCCCATTGAAGCAGGGGGGAGGGTTACCATCTCGCCCCACCCTCCTCCGGCCTTCTCTCGTGAACTCACGAGAGCCCCATTGAAGCTCGATCAGCCCAAACATCACAGCCTTGGCCATCTTCGGCCCTTCTCTCGTGAACTCACGAGAGCCCCATTGAAGCTCGGCTCCCGCTTGGGCAGGCGCGGCGCTCGTTCCGGCCTTCTCTCGTGAACTCACGAGAGCCCCATTGAAGCGAGCGTCCGACGAGAGATCATTATGCAGCCTTACGCCCTTCTCTCGTGAACTCACGAGAGCCCCATTGAAGCCGGACCCAGGCGTTCCAGGACGTCCGGAAGGTGTTCGACCTTCTCTCGTGAACTCACGAGAGCCCCGTCGAAGCAATCTCTTAGTCGTGCCACCGCGCCCCGGCAACACAGAGCGCGCCGCTCACAACACCTCCACAACCCATGATTCTCCCAACAAACCCATACCGCACACCATTTTCGACCACACACAGCGCGCCCCGGTTTCTCAAGGCAATTTGTGCGAGAGGTGCTTGCGAGATTTCTCGGGCGCTCTTACACAAGCGACAGCAGTTAGCCGCTCGCTCCTTTGAGCGTTGGCGAAAGAACTGCTCCACCAACCAACAACAGGGAGAATCACATGTCTCAATATTCTTTGAGGGCCAAGCGCGGCCTGCTCAAAGCGTCCACCCTCGCCGTGGCGGTCCTTTTGTCGTCCTCGTCGGCGTGGGCGGCGGTCCAGAGGTCCACAACTACGAACGCACCCAGCCAGGTGCGGAAAGTCAGCGACTATTCAACGTCGTACACCGAATCAAACAGCGAAACCATTGTAGACAATGCCTCGAGCGCGGTCGCACTGAACATCTCCACGCGGGCTGTCAACGTCGGATACAACTCAACCACCAAACCTGTCATCCATTCGCAAGTCCTCGCCTACTCACAATCAAGCTGGAACAAAGGACAGAACCGCGTCCCCTCCGCCACAGCCAACGTTGTTCACACCTTCTTCGGCCAATCGCTTCCGCTGCAAGTAAGCGTCGACAAGAGCAACGCGTCCAACCTCATCCACGAGGTCAGACAGGTCAAACAACTCACCCAAGGCTATCGATTCCTCAGTGTCCCTTTTCTGGTCCTGGGCGTATACCCGATCGAGTTCTCCGTCGGGGCCACCGGGACCGCATCAAGTGAGGCCTTCGGAAGCGCCGCCGTAACGAAGGGCAGCGTGGAGAAGAGCAACTACCTGAGCAGAACAACTCTGAAGACGAGCGGTGGTCTGTCGCTCTACGGCCAGCTTTCGGTCGGCCATCCCAACGTCGCCGCAGCTTCATTCACAGCTCAGTTCACCATCGTTTCGCTCACCGCGTCGGTCGACGGAAGCACTCACCTCGCCCACAACAGCGGCAAGGATGTACGACGAGGGTATACCCTTACAGGAGCATACTCGGTCGGCTCCGGGTCAGGACAGATCATAGCCAGCTACCAGCTAGTCGAATGGCTTTTTGGTGGCCTAAAAGGCGCCAAGACGCTCGCGAGCTGGCCCTCGCTCGCATCCTACCAGACGAAGTGGGCCGACTACGGCATCCTGGTCATGTCCGACGCGGGGGACGCCTGGTGATCTGAGAAGTGTGGTGAGGGACATATCATGAAAACGAAACAAGTTCTTCCGTGGCTGCTAGTTGCCGGTGGCGTCTCGACGTTTTTCCTAGCTCGCACAGTACCGTCCGGAGCATTTTGGCTCGCGCCAAACGCCCCTGCGGAGTCGGCTCAAGACAGGGACGCCGAGGAGGACAGACTCGCGATTGAGGTCCCTCACCTCACCTACCAATGGAGGCAGGTCGCCGTCGCAAAAGCTCGCGGCGTCGTCATGTGGAGCATCGAGCTCAAGGGCGAGCTCGACCTCTATCAACTCGCCCCTGCTCCGGCTGGTGACACCGTCGGTCGCACGCACTCTGCCGAGGTCCGCCTCCTCCAAGGCACCCCTGAAGACATGGCCCCGGCGATCCTCCGCCTTCGGCAGCGCGCTGAAAGTCCCTTCCGCTTTAAAACCGGCGCGGACGGAAGCATCACTCTCGCCGGCTTCCCTGAAATCGAGCAGGATGGCTCATGGGCGCACCTTCGCTCGACCCTCGCAGCTCTCCAGGTGAACAGCGCGGCGCCCGATCGCACCGGTGAACCCAGCACTGTCGGCCCCTGCCAGGTCAACTACACCCAAACCAAGCCCACCGTCTTGAGCAAAAAGTCCACGCGGTGCCGCTACGCTACCGCGCAAGGTGCGCAGGTCGAGGTAGGTCTCGCGACCTTTGGTCTTCACGGCGAACTCACACTCGACGCCGCCGAGCGCATCGTGGCCAGCCATTACGTGGAAGAGACAAACTTCAGCGAAGGTGCTCTGATAGTAACGGTAACGACGGACCTCAAGCGCATCCGCGAGGGGACCGCAAAGAACCCGATCAAAAAGTACCAAGACTGGAAACTCTTCCCCCTCGACGGAAGTCATTTGACCACGCTTAAAGCCAAGGCCTCGCGCGAGGTGAGCGACGACGATCGTGAGCGACTCGGAGGACGCACCTACCCGGAGCTTCTGAATGCCCTGTCCACTGCCATCGACAACCAGGATGTCGATGGAGCGCGGGAGGCCGTCACCTTGCTGACAATCTTATTCAGAACCAACCCTGAGGCGCTCCGACTCGCTCGCGCCGAGATCCAAAGAGGTCTGCCTGTGAACAAGGCGGAGCCGCTCATGGGTGCTATGAGCATGGCGAGCGGTCCGGAAGCCGAGTCCCAGCTCATTGAGCTCGTGAACGACCAGGGCCTCGACCCCGAAGCCCGCGAATACTCCATTACTCACCTGGGCTCCGTCGAGTCCCCGAGCGACGACGTCATCTCGACGCTTGCTGCCTTGAGTTCCGATGAGACGTCCGGCCCCCTCCGGCCTCAATCGATCACCTCGCTCGGGAACGCCCTGCGTCGCGGTGCAGAGTCGGGGGGAAGCGAGACGCAGACTCAAGCCTTCGAGCAGCTCATCGAGCTCTCCAAGACGGCCTCGACTCCCATCGACAAGGCCAACTCGATGCTAGCTCTCGGAAACACCGCCAGCCTGAAAGCTTTCCCGGCGATTGTAGAGGGCCTCACTTCGACCGATCCCATGGTCCGCCATTCAGCCGTCTTCGCTTTACGCGAGGTACCCGGCGCGGAGGTCGACGGCCGTATCGTTTCGGTCATGACGAGCGATCCTCAACCAGAGGTGCGCATGGCCGCCAGCAGCGCGATTAGCTACCGTGAGCTCAACGCGCCCCTCGCCGATGGTATCCTCAAGGCGGTCCAAGTCGAACCGGAAGCAGCAGTCAGAGACGCCGCCCTCACCGCGATAACTCAAGGTGGGATCGACCCCGACTCGCCCGCTTACCCCATCGTCGACTGGGTCGCGAACAACGACCCCGATCCGACGCTCCGCGAACGTGCCACGCAGTTCCTCACGGGTAGCGACACATAAGAGCGTCGTGCCGAAGGCCGCTCCGTCCCACGGGGCGGCCTTGTCTCGGATCGAACCTCGGTAGCCCGCACAATCTGTCTTACCAGCAGGTCCTGGTCGGGGTCCACAACCAGCCGTTTCCTTGGGCGACCTGGTGCATCCCATCTTGGCAGCTCCCTCTACCTTCACGAACGCGGTCAGCACTCCAACTTCCGCGCCTCTCACCGCGTGAAGTTCTGCACGGCCCAGACCTTGCCCGACGCCGTCGTGAAGAAGCCGCAGGCGACGCGCTTCATCGACAGGTCAGTCATGTTGATGAAGTGGCCGTATGTTTGGAAACACTCTCCCTCACAGGGCTCGACGGGCGGCGGGCCTTCATCCCACATCTGCTGCAGACAGAGGCCGATCACCTGAGCGTTTGAGGAATACCCCGGACACTCATTTTGAGCTCCGCCGGGCTGACAGATCTTGGCTACGGCTCCGGCGTGGGCCTGGTTCACGCCCGCATCATATTCCGCCATCTGATCGGCGCAGGCTTCGCCGTCCATACGCCGCTCGAGCGGGGGCAAGCATGCGCACTCGGTCCGGAACTGATTGATGCGATCGACGCAGTCCTGATAGAGGTCGCCGGTGCTCGGTGGAGGGTCGAGCTTACACGCGATGTTCGGGACGCAGTCGCCCGAGTCTCCGCCGCTGCCTTGTGCGCCACCGTTCCCAGGCATTCCTCCGCTCCCGCCTGGCGGACCGCCGCCGATCGACGGTCCTCTTCCGCCGCTGCCGTCGCGCCCGCCCGCGGGGTTCCCTGAACCACCGTCGCTCGCGGCGGCGCCTCCACTCGTCACTTGTCCTCCGCTCGCGGCCCCGCCTCCGCTCGCTCCGCCACCAGCGCCCCCGCTTCCGCTCCAAGGCGCCCCACCGGTGGCCCTCTGACCACCGCTCTCCGCCCCAGGCGAGCCGCCCGAACTCGCGTCGTCTGCTTCCGGATCCGGCGTCGGACTACAGGCCACCACAAGCGCCACCCAACTCACCGACCAAGCCCGCATCGTGCCTCCAGTATCAAAGTGTCCTCTTTGAGATGTAAACAGCTTTCGCCCCGAGCACCTCGCGTCAGCACGGAATCGTCCACGCTGGCCGCAAACGTTCCAGCGGAGTGCTGAATGTGTGCGTTCACAGAGCAGATCAGCGGCCCTTTTCCGCTGCCGAAAAAGCGAGAGACGTGAGATAAATTTCCTCTCCCTGCGCGCACGCAGCGTCGCTTGAATCCTCACCGATGAAGCACAACGTCGCCCTCCTCCTCGCCTTCAGCCTCACAGCGCCCCTCGCCTGCAGCGGCGGAGACGCCCCGGGCACCGGAGACGATTCCTCAGAGACGAGCGGCGGTGCGAAAGCGACAGGCGGACGCTCAGGCAGCGGCAGCGCTCCGAGCTCCGGTGGAACCGGCGGCGACGGAGAGACTTCTGGCGGCGGCGCGAAGGCGACGGGCGGCGCTTCTTCCGGAGGCAGCGGGACGAGCGGAGGTGGCGCCGGCGGCGCCCAGGGAGGAGGAGACGGAAGCGGTGGCGCGCCTCCCGTCAAGATCCCCGACGCCGTCGCTTGTGAGCCCGTCCAGGCCGGTAGCCCCACAGTCATCACCGTCGACGGCGACGACGTCGCCTCCGAGAACAAAAATGGCCTGACCTTCAAGGGCTTCGGTGTGCTGAGCGCGAACAGCACGAGCGCCGTACTCCTCGATTACAAGTATCGGCACCCCGAAAAGTACGCCGAGCTCCTGCGCGTCCTCTTCGGCGGACCTAGACCCATCATGAACCACATCAAGTTCGAGATGGGCAACGATAGCAACACCTCGACGGGCCCCGATCCGGCGACGAAACGCTCGGCTTCTGAGCCCGCAAACGTTGGCCGCGCCCCCGGATTCCAGTTCGCCGCTGACGCCAAAAAGCTCAACCCGGACATCAAAGTCAGCATCTTGCGCTGGCACTCGCCCGCCTGGGTCGGCACGAACAACGATCGTCTCTACACCTGGTTCAAAGAGACCATCCTCGCCGCTTACCGCGAGTACGGCTACATGGTCGACTACGTCAATCCGGGCGAAAACGAGCACGCCGCGAACCTGACCTGGACCAAAGAGTACGCCAGTCGCGTCCGCACAGACTCCGAAGGCTTCCAGAGCGAAGCCGAGCGCGAGCTCTACAATCGCATTCAGCTCGTCATCTCCGACGAAGTCGGCACGGGCTCTTTCGGCGGTCAGATGATCTCGGAC
Source organism: Pseudomonadota bacterium (assembly GCA_023428245.1). Classification (GTDB taxonomy): domain Bacteria; phylum Myxococcota_A; class Polyangia; order Polyangiales; family Polyangiaceae; genus NIC37A-2. Next base: position 11,254 of record JAEYYX010000088.1, on the reverse strand, counting down.
TCAGCGCTCCGGGCCGCCGTCAGCGCCTCCGGCTTCCACTACAACACCGACGACGACGCCAGCGGGAACTTCACGCGGCTCGCCGAACAGTTCGACCACCAAATCTGGAACAGCGAAGCTCAAGCCACCTTCAGCAACAGCTCGTTCCGACCAAGCGCCAGCTCGAAGAGCGGCATCGGGGGCGCTGGCGGGCCCCTCGAGATGGGCAACACGATCATCAAGGGCTTCGATCGCTCCCGGCGCACCCTCTTCATTTACCAGCCGGCGATCGGCTCCTTCTACGAAGGGGGCCAATATTCTCACAAAGAGCTCGTCAGCGCACGAGACCCCTGGTCCGGCTGGATCCACTATGACGCCGGAATCCAGGTCCTCCGGCATTTTTCCTGGTTCTCAATGGCGGGCTGGGAAAACGAAGACAATAGCGCGGGGATTTGGCGCGCAGTACCCCAAGCGAGCGATACCGGCGCCACCGGCACGAACCCCGTCGACGGGCGGAACGGTACGCCCAGCTACATGACCCTCGCCTCCCCCGACAAGGCGGACTTCTCCGTGGTCATGGTCAATGACAGCAATCAGACCAAGTACTACCGGATCCAAACCGCCAACCTGAAGGTCCCCGAATCGGCGCACGTCGAGGTCTGGGAGACACGAGCCGCGGATGACGGCCCGTTCAATGAGAACTATATGCGCTACCAATGCGACCTCGCGCGGGACGACGGCGCCTATACTCTCGAGGTCAAACCCTGGTCAGCGGTCACCGTGACGACCCTCGCGAATCGCGAAGTCGAAGCCTTTCACCAGCCGCTCCCGGTCGAAGGCGAGCGCCAGGTCCTCGACACGGACGAAACCGGGCATGAGCGAGACACCAAGGACAACATCCTTTACGCTGACGACTTCGATTACTCGAAGCTGACAGTCGGGCACATCGGCGAGGGCGGAGTGCCCTCGGGCACCGATGGGTTCATCGCTACGCGCGGCGGCCCGAAGAGCACGATTGCCCGCTATTGCTGGGATCGAAATGGCGCCTTCGAGGTCTTCCTGCCGGAGGGCTCCGAGAACTACGTTCTCCGCCAACAGGGCAACATGGGCACCGCTTGGAACGCGGGCGAGCCTGTCACGGCCATCGGCGACAAGTCCTGGCTGAACTATCGGGCGAGCGTCGACGTGACCTTCGAGACAACCGGAGGCGACCGGAACTACGCGGGCATCGGCGCGCGTCAGCAAGGCGGCGGTAGCAGCCACAGTTCCGCGGGCACAGCCTTCACGCTGCGCCTCTGGCAAGACGGCGGCTGGTATTTGAACCGTATGAATCAGAACGTCGCCAGCGGCACCATCGCCGACTTCGATGGAACACCGGGCAAGTGGCACAAGCTCGCGCTCGAGGTCGACGAGAACGAGATCACGGCCTTCATCGACGGCGTCGAGATCCACTCCTTCACCGACGACACACATCTCGCCGGTCGCGTCGACCTACTGAGCGGCCCCCTGAGCGTTCAGTTCGACAACCTGCTCGTTGAAAGGCTCGAAGGAAAGCCCGCCTACTACGTCGAATACCTCGACAACCTCGAGATGCACGATCTGTCCCCCGAGCGAAAAAAGAAGCTCGAATACAGCGGGAACTGGGCCCACGAAGTCGGCAAGAGCATGTACGACTATCACCGGACCCTCTCGACGAGCTCAGGGGCCGGCGCCACCCTCAAGTACACCTTCACCGGCACCGGCGTCGACATTCTCGGCGGGAATAACGGCACAGCCAGCCTCGAGGTGACCATCGACGGAAAGCTCCGAGACGGTCCAGCTGCTCAGACCCGCGCCTCCGACCAGCTCTATCAGACCTTCAGCCTGCGTGGGCTTGCGCGCGGCGAGCACACCGTCGAACTCAAGGTCCTGAGCGGCACCTTGGTGGTCGACGCGGTCGGCGTCGTGGAGTGAATGAGCCTCCAAGGAACGGAAAAAGGCGCCCCAAGCTGAGAGGGCGCCCTTCTTCTCCAAGGCGGGCGCGCCTTAGAAGCGCATGAAGAAGTCCCAGGAATCCTCGGCGATCCAGTTCTTGCCGCCCTCGTTGTCAATGTTCGTGTGGCCGCCGCCGAAGGTACAGACGCGAGTCGGGTAGCCGGGGTCACAATCCTCGAACTCGTAGCAGACATGGTTGCCGCTCTGGTGAATCGGAATGTCGGCCGGGATCGTGCACCCGTTGTCCTCGGCTTTCTCGATCGCAATGAACTTCGCGCCTTGTTTCGCGCCCTCGTTGTTCACCCAGGGACAGGTCCCATCCGAGAGCCCCGTCGTGTGCATCCAGGCGATCGGCTCGCGGGTCTTCTCAGGCAGCCAGATATTGTAGTTCGCGGGTGCGATGCCAACGGCTGCGCGGATGTCCTTTTGGTGATTCGTGGAGAGCGAATAGGTGATCATGCCCCCGAAACTAAAACCTGTCGCGAACACCCGTGTTGTGTCGATGCAGAGGTTCTCCTTCACGAAAGCGAGAAGATCGTCGAAGAGAGCGTGGTCCTTCTGCTGCCAAGTTGCACCGTCTGACTGAGGCGCGACGAAGATCGCTCGGACGTTATCGGCCTGAGCGAGCGGCTTCAAGAAATAGTAGTTCTGGTCGCGGACTGCCTCGGACGTGCTCCCAATCCAGTGTGAGGTATAAAAGAGGCGGTGCGGCTCGTTTTCGTCGTAGTTCGCGGGGATATCGATAATATAGGACCGGTTTTGACCGGTGCTCATGATGCTGCGTTTGCCGCTCGTGACCGACGTCGGCTTGCCGCAGCCTGCGCTCTTTACCGGGGGATTCCCGAGAGGAAGTCCACCGCCTTCGCCCGCCCCCCCCGTGTTGTCTGAGCCCCCTGAACTCTCCGAGCCCCCAGCGCTGACTCCGCCCGTGCTCTGAGCTCCGCCTGCGGACGAGCCGCCCGCCGAGTTCGCGCCTCCGCTCGACGCACCCCCAGCGCTCACACTGCCGCCACTCCCGGGTTTCGCGCCTCCGCTCGAACTTCCTCCCGCGCTCTGGCCCCCTCCTGCGGAATTTCCACCGCTCGCGGACACGCTCCCACCACTCGCCTCGCCCCCGCCTGCCCCCGGGGCATCGTCCTCTCCCGGAGGGAGGCCACTCGAACACGCCGCGAGCGAAAGCGCGGCCCACACACTGCCGGAAAGGAGGAGAGGAAATGACTTCATAGGAGACACACTGGGGCCAAAGGACGCGGGACTTAGGTGCCTCCAGGGTGTTCCTCTTCACGAGTGACGGGGAGGTGTCCTCTCGAGCCCCTCCCTCCTGGAAAATTCAATCGGCTTCTCTCGCGCGGTCCGCCGTGCGTCTCCACAGCACAAGACATTTCAGCCGCGGCCTCAGGGAGAACTTCGAGAGCTCCCGAGCTCCTCTCCCGGGTTCGGCACGGGAAGCGCGTTCGAGGGTACCTCGGCCGCGACCTCTCGGGGCCCACCGGTCGGGTGCGCCTCTACTTCCTCGAGTCCGACGACAGGATCAGGATCCATTCCTGCTGCCGTCGCACGAGGAGTTTTTCCGAACGGCGGACTGAAGCTCGTCTCGCTCACCCGCGTGTTGCCGCCGCTTCGCATCGCGGCCTGGAGGGTGAACCCGAAGATGACGAGGAGCGTAGCCAGGATCACGCCCGCCTGCACCTTGCCCTTGCGCTTCGGCCTGCTCACCACGACTCGCATCCGCGGCGCCGCGTCGTCCTCGAGCCAAGAGAGCTGAGCTGCGCGCTGGAGCTCCTCCACCGGCGGCGTGCCGATGCAGGTGGTCGAGTCGTCCTGAGACATCGGATCTCCACCGTCCAGAAAGGCGTCGAGCGGATTCGGAGGCAGAATCGGCTCACCCGTCGAGCGGGGTACGTCGGGATCGGGCTTCTTCAGCAGAGAGAGCTGCATCTTGGTCGAGATACCGACCAGCTCGTCGGGGAAGATCGTGGACATCAGCGCTTGCACCGCTGTCACACCGGCTTCGCCGTCCATCTGAGCGAGTCTCTTCAACTTCGCCTCAATGACGCTGAGTTTGACCCCACCGCGAGCCATGAGCGTCTTTTGGACAAAAACGCCCATCTCCTTTGAGATGCGAGGATTCAGGGTCCGCGGATCGGGAACGAGGCCTTCTTGAATGAGGTCAACAGTCTCTTCGAGGGTATTGCGACGGAAGAGACGATACCCAACAAGCATCTCCCAGAGCATCACAAGGATCGAGAAGGCTTGGCCCGACTCGGCGGAAGTCGCGTGAGGGCTTCGGTAAGCTGCACTCGCCTCGTGGCCACCGAGGGGGAACCCGGACGTGAGCGTCTCGAGCCAGGACCAGCGCCGATCGAGTCCTCGGACGAGCCCGCTATGAAGAACGAAGTATTCCGTAGGAAGAACGAGATTTCGGCCACGCGAGGCAGGCGGAGCCGGCTCTCGGAGAGTAACTTGGGCGGCGCGAACGAGCTCGAGAGCGATCCAGGCTACGGTGCGCTCGTGGAGCGGAGTCAAGGTCAAGTCGCGCTGGCGAGAAAGGGCTTTGATGAGCTGGGCGATGGTTGCGCCATGCAAATAGGGAGCGGCAGCGTAGACCTCATCATCCACGCATCCGATTTCGCGAAAGTGACAGATCCTCTCATCCTTCTCGACCTCAGCTCGCGCAGTCGAAGAAATGCCTCGCCAGAACTTCTGGCCGACGTTCTCCCCACGGAAAAACTTCACGACACTGAGCTCTCCGGTATGTACGTGTTCGGCAAAATACGTGGACGACGCGCTCCCGAGCAGTCCGTTCAACCGATACGATCCAATCACGAATCCTTCTGACTTTTCCATGGATGCTCCCTCCTGACCTGTGCCTAGCCGCTCCCGCGAGTTGAGCCAGTGGGGCTTACGCAAGAACCGGACCGCCTTCCGGGAGAGCCCGCTCGATGGTGAGTGATGAAGGAGTTCGGGGGCGCTCCTGATCGAAGTTCTCCCCTCTCCGCGACCGCTGGCGCCCGAACGGAGCCTTCTTGGGAGCTCTATGAGCGACGGGCCAAGGCCCTGTTTGCGTGACCGATCAGGTCATTTTGACCGGTCGCAGGTACCACCGGAGGAGACGCCGACCGCTTTCGGACGACGAGTCGGCGCGTATTGCCCGCGTTTTCTCGGGGTCGGGTTCGGCACGAGGCCTGCATAGGTAGATGTCACCGAACCGAGAAGGCCAGGTCTCAAGACGAGACCGGGTGGGGGACCTTTCGGGGTCGAGTGGAAGCCGGTCCCAAAGACCCACCTATCCATCTCGCCCGATCATCTTGGCTTCGTGACCGGGGGGAATTTCTAACATGGCTACCGCTCTCACTTCGCTCGAAACTCGGGAACTCGTGGGGTTGATGTGACCGACGCCGCAGGCCACGAGACCGAGTTCCGGCGCGAAAGCGAGGCTGAACCTGAACCGAAAGCGCCGAGCTCCTCCTCCCTCGTGCCCAGGCCCCACGACTGCGCCACGGCGGACGAGGTGCGCGAGTCCGACGAGCGTCTGGAGGGTGCGATCCGTCCCACGCTTCCGGCGACACCTCGGACGAAGAATCGCGCGAAGCTCATCATCGGGGGCGCGATCTGTCTGATCATTGGCGTCGGCCCCACGCACCGCACGCGCGGGTGACGTCAACAGATTGTTTGTCACTATTATGAACTTTCTCTCAAAAGCTTTCCGCGTAGCGTCCGTAGTTCATGTTTGCCGCGCCTCCGCGCGCGGTGCTGGGGCACGAAAGGGAAGGTAGGGATGACACGACGCCTGAACACGGACCCGGGGCACGATGCGCAACCGGAGGTCGCTACAATCGCGAGCTGCCTGCTGCATGATTTCGGCAATCTGCTCACGCTGATGGGCGGGCACGCGGAACTTCTCGCCCGCAATGCTGCCCTGGATGATAACGCGCGCGACGACGTCGCTTCGATCCGGAGCGCCGTCCGTCGCGCGATGCATCTCGTCTCGAACTGGTCAGACTTCCTCCGGCCAACGAGCTCTGAATGGGCCCTTGTGCCCATTGAAGGCCTCTTCCGCGAGATCGACGATTTCGCGACACCGAGCCTTTCGAGCAACGTGAAGCTCGAGATCCATTTCGACGGAAAGCTCTCGGTCCAGTCGAACTACGAGCACCTGCAGCGCGCCCTCTTGAACCTCGTCTTGAACGCCCGAGACGCGGTCGGGCACCGAGGAAAGATCGAGATCATCGCTGAGCCCTGCCCGCGCCACGGTGTGTCGACGGGAGGAGTGCGCATCACGGTCAAAGACACCGGAAGCGGCATCTCCCCCGAACACTTGGAGCGCATTCGTGAACCATTCTTCACGACAAAAAAGCACGGATCGGGCCTTGGTTTGCCCCAGGTCAGCGAGTTCGTCGAAAGGAACGGAGGAACCCTCGAGATTCGGAGCGAACTCGGCGCTGGCAGCGAGTTCTCAATGATTCTTGCCCGAGGGCCCGACGTCTCCTTCCTCCAGACTCACAGCGAGCCTCCTCCCTCTCACCAACAAGGCACGATCCTCGTCGTCGAACGGGACGAGACCTTGTGCTCGCTTCTCCGCGATGTACTCAAGCGCGCAGGATACACGGTCCTTGTCGCCGCGGGCGCCGGGGACGCCCTCCTCGTCTTGGCTCGTTTCCAGTCGGCAATCGACGCTGTCATCCTCGACTCCGACCTCACCTGGATGCCCGCGGGGGAGCTGATCGAGCAAATTCGCCACGAGTATCCGGCCACCCCAATTCTCGTCCTGACGAACTCGCCCGCCTGCACGGATGTCGAAGCGGACCGGATCATCCTCAAGCCCTTCGACGCCAAGACCCTCGCTCAGGACGTGTGTCAGCTCTTGACCCGTCGACCTCAGCTCATATCCGAGACGAGAATGAAAGCCGCTCCTCTGGACCGGGAGCGGCCCGGGCGCTCCGTCACTCGAGGTGGTGCCGCTTGAGGAGGCGCCGGAGATTCGACGGATCAAGGTGTGCCAAACGGGCAGCGTCCGCCCGAGACCCGTCCGCTGCAGCCAAAAGTCGCTCCAGATAGCGCCGCTCGAAGGCATGCCGCGCAAGGCGCAAAGGCTCCACCGGCTCGGCCGGTTCGGTCACCTCGGAGCGAGGCGTGGTCATGCCGCCGCTCGGAGGCATCCAGTTTTCGATCGTCTCGAAGAGCTCTACGGTGACCTCGTCAGCCGCCAAAATGAGCGCTCGTTCAATCGAGTTCTCGAGCTGCCGCAGGTTGCCACGCCAGGGTTGTTTCATGAGCCATTCGAGAGCGGCTGGCTCGATGGACGGGGGCGTTCGGCCTTGCTTGCGCGACAGTTTGTTTAGGAAGTGTGCCGTGAGCAGCGGAACATCCGCGAGCCGCTCCCGGAGCGGCGGGATGCGGAGGTGGAACACGTTCAGGCGGTAGTAGAGGTCCTCCCGGAAGCGCCCCTGACTGACCTCCTGTTCGAGGTCCCGGTGCGTGGCGGCGATCACTCGAACGTCGACGGGACGATTCGTCTCAGAGCCGACGGGTCGGATCTCGCCTTCCTGGAGCACGCGCAGAAGGCGCGTCTGGGTCGAGAGTGTCAGCTCGCCCACTTCGTCGAGAAACAGGGTGCCACCGGAGGCTGACTCGAAGATCCCCCGGCGAGAGGTTGTCGCGCCGGTGAAGGCGCCACGAACGTGCCCGAAAAGCTCACTTTCGAGGAGGCTCTCGCTCAAAGCGCCGCAATTGATGGCCAGAAACGGGCCTTGGCTGCGGTTGGACTGGGCATGCAGGTCTCGGGCGACGAGCTCCTTGCCCGTGCCCGTCTCACCGATGACGAGGACTGTTGCGTCCGTGGGCGCGACGGCCGAGATCATGCGCCGGAGCACTGTCATCACCGGTGTGCTGCCGACGATCGTCTGCCCTGACTCGCTCGATAGGCGGTCCTTGAGGTCCCGATTTTGCTTGAGGAGGTCGTGGTGAGCGAGGGCTCGCCGGCAAGCGGCGACGACGACCTCCGACGACTCAAAGGGTTTGCTGAGGAAGTCGAAGGCCCCCCGCTTCATCGCCGTGACCGCCGCCTCGACGCTCCCCTGAGCTGTCATGACGACTACGGGGAGCTCTGGGCGCTGTTTCCGCGCGATCTCCAAGAACTCAAAGCCATCACGCTCGGGCATGTTGAGATCGACCAGGACCATCCCCGGCAGCCTCCTCTCCATCTGCTCGAGGCCTTCCTCGACGCTCGTGGCATGCTGGGTCTCGATCCCCGCTTCTCCCAGGAACCTCCCGATCAGCCTCCCGACCGGTGCCTCGTCGTCCAGGACGAGAACGGCCCAATTGTTTGGTGATGACCCCTTTTCTGGCACACCGAACGATTTACACGAAAAGGGCCACGCTCGTAATGTCGCAGTGATGGGAGATTTTGGAAAACGAGCCAAGTCGGTGCAGGTACAAATGACTTGTCGATTCGGCTGACTGGACGACGATCCAAACGAGGTTTGCAGGACAAATCAACGGAGTACCACGCACACCGTTCGCAAGCCTCCAGGCGTGCGCCCGGCCAAAGACGAAGCCCAGGGTCACCTCACGTGGGGAAACTATGAGGCGCTCGAGGTGTTCGAGGTGCTCGAGGCGCTCGGGCGCCGAGGGATGGCGACCGTCATGCGCGCCAAACGGCGCACCGGTCCTCCGCGCGAATTCGCGCTGAAGTTCCCGCACCCGGAGGCCCTTTAAAGTCCTCATGCCCTCGAAGCATTCCACCTCGAGAGCCCGCTCGGTCAGAGCCTCCGGAACCCGAACCTCGGCGAAACCTACGGTATCTAGGTCGCAACCAACTCGGCTTCCGCCTCGTCCGTACGTTGGACCCAACTCCATCACAAGAGTAGCCCCTCCTCGTGAGGCTATGACGGGTTTCGCGCTCGCTTCAACGTCCTGTTCTTCGTAACACCTGTCCCTCTCTTTCCCTCCCCCTTGCGCGCGCAGCTTGCCGAAGGCAAGCGAGCACGCATCAGGGGGAGGCGGCGCTTTCCGCAGGCGATACGACTCACCATGTGCTACTTTTGAGGAATGGGGACGCCGAGGACAAGCGCCGGGAGGGGGCTACCACGAGACTCATCCTCTGAGCCCATTCAGAAAGCCACTATGGGCACAGAGATGGATTGGATGACGTTCTTGTTCGATGTGAATCGACAGCTCGGCTTCACTGAGCTCATGGCCTTGCACCGTGCGGCCTGCCGCCCTGAAGACATCACAATGAAGTGTGCGATCGTTACCGGATTCAATAGCGCGGGTAAGGAAATCCTCGAGTACGGTCTCCCCATCGCCTGGCTCGACGGAGTCCTCGGAAGCGGAGACGGCGAAAAGGAGCACGGCGGGATCTTGAGCGGAGCGCAGAGGAGGTATGGGGCGCTGGACCCGAGAACAAACCTGGTCTTGGAAGCCGGAAACCTTCACGGTGTGAGTGACGACACAAGTCCATGAGAGTCCGCGTTGTTGGCGCCGCAGTCGCTCTCCTGCTTCTTGCGTGTTCAAGATCGGGAGAGCCAGAAGGTAGAGGGGGAGCAGAAACGTCTGTCGGCGGGAGCAACTCGAGCGGCGGCAAGTCGCCGGATAATGGAGTCGTTGCGGGAGCCTCGTCGACAGGTGGCCAAGATGGGGGGTCGGGTTCCCTGCCACAGCCGAGATATCATCCGCCGCAAGGCTTCGAAGACTGCAAGCACGCCGAAGTAAAAGCAGATTGCCAGAACGGCTGGTGTAGGCTCCCGCCGAGCTGCTTTGTCATGGGTTCTCCCGAGGATGAATGGCGACGCGGAAGAAGTACCGAGACCCAAGTGGCTGTGACCCTGACCCATCGAATCGAAATCCAGCAGAGGGAGCTCACACGGGCGGAGTGGGAGTCCATCACAACGACACCAGCTCCGGGCCCCGAGAACTGCACGCTTCCCGACTGTCCGGTCGCAATGGTTTCCTGGTGGGAGGCCATTCATGCAGCCAACTTGCTCTCGGCACAAAAAGGACTTCCCGCATGTTATGCACCTATGGGTTGCACAGGAACATTGGGAAAGGACCTCACATGTACCGGCGTTCAAGACCCGGACAAGAAAGTGTACGAGTGTGAAGGGTATCGCCTCCCAACCCGCGCGGAGGCAGAGTACGCCGCCCGGGCTGGCACGATATCGACGTTCTACTCGGGAGACATTACCCCCTTTCAGGACATCACGATTTGCAACATCGATCCCGCACTAGAGCTCATCGGATGGTATTGTGGGAACTCGGGAGGCAGGGCCCATCCCGGCGGAGAGCTCTTGCCAAACGGATTCGGACTCTACGACATGATCGGAAACCTGGGGGAGTGGAACAACGATCAACAGCACTTCTCGTCAAGCGAGGGCGGGATGAATCCCGGCGGGAAAGTAGAATGGGGCGCTGAACGGCTCAGATTCTCCCCACAATATGACGACAAGAACTCCATCGCCCGTCCAGCGGGCCTCCTCTCAGCCCCCTGGGACGCCCGGGGCAATCAAGGCGGCTTCCGCCTCGTCCGCACCCTCGATCCCAATCCTGAGCAAGAGTGAGTTTGTTTCCTCCCCCTTGCGCGCGCAGCTTGCCGAAGGCAGGCGAGCACGCATCAGGGGGAGGCGGCGCTTTCCGCAGGCGCCGCGACTCACCATGTGCTACTTTTGAGGAATGGGGACGCCGAGGACAAGCGCCGGGAGGGGGCTACCACATCGCCCCATCGCCTGGCTCGACGGCGTCCTCGGAAGCGGAGACGGCGAAAAGGAGCACGGCGGGATCTTGAGCGGAGCGCAGAGGAGGTATGGGGTCGACGATCCGCGGGTGGGTCGCATTGGCGACGCCGGCGACACACATGGCGTGAGCGACAACACGACACCACTCCAATGAAGATTCGCATCCTCCGCTCGTTCGTCACCGTCCTCTTCGGCGTATCTTGTTCCAGGCCTGCACCGATGGACGGCTCCGGGGGAACTTTCAACTCTTCGGGGGGCGAGGCTAGCCTGGGTGGGACTACGGAGACTGGTGGAGATGCACCCGGAGGATCGGCAGTGGCATCCGGTGGAGGCCTCTCTAGACCTGAACCGAAGTACCATCCGCCTCTTGGCTTCGAAGACTGTAACCACGCAGAGGTAAAGGCGGATTGCCGGGAAGGCTGGTGTAAGCTGCCAGCCAGTTGTAACACCTCGCCGGACACGGTCTTGATCGAGGAGCGGACCTGAGCGGGTCGGCGGAGTGGTCAGCGGGTCTCGTGCGGGAGCGGGATTTCGGCTCCGCGGAGCGCGGCGTGGATCGCGGTCACGAG
>JAEYYX010000087.1 GCA_023428245.1 Pseudomonadota bacterium | reverse complement strand
AGCCTCCCCCCAACAAGCCCCTGAAATCCCCTCTGCTTTTGGCCCCGGCCCAACACATCCGAGGTCCTCGACCGAGCCTTCACCCGCCCTCACCGCCTCAGCGCCACCGCCCCTGAAGGCGCATCTTTTCTGCCCTTTCCGGCGAACTGTACATTGAAGCAAAGGCTTCCTCGCGGATTCCGGGTCCCTCCGGCGCTCATCCACGATGTCGTCAGTGCTCCAATCCCTTCCTCTGCCTGCGCGCCCCTGTCCTTCCTAACCTCCGCTCACCTCCCCGCCGCTCCCCCCCGAGTTCCCGTTGCGCCCAAGACGCGCCCATCCTCCCGCCTTTGAACCTGGGGCCCCTCGTTCTGAACCAAAGTCCCCAGCGCGCCCTGCTTCACCTCGATGGGCCCCACCTGACGGTCCCTACTCGCGGCGCAGGGAGGCTTCCGGGCGGTCCGCCCATGGGCCTCGCGGCGCAAACCCTCGATGTTTCACGTGAAACATCCGACGCCTCAGCCCCTCTCAAACGGGCTCAGCCCCCCGCGCACCCATCCGACGCCGCGAGCCGCGGCCGCCTCGCGCAGCTCCCTTCTCCCGAAGGGTCCGCACCCTCCCAGTCTCCCGGGGGGCGAAGTATTCCGTTCCCGGGGACTCGAGCTCTACCGGTCCCCGAGCTCCAGGACCCCAAGCGGCGTCCACCTTCAGGCCGTCCGCGTTCGTGTCCTCAAGGGAAGCCCGCCGGGCTAGTTGTCCCGCCCGGCCTGGGATGGCCCCGCTCCTCTACTTGCCGGATTCCTCGCCCTTAAGGGTCCGGCACCCGTCCAGGGTGGCCCCGAATGGCTTCGAAGGGGCCCGAACGCGCGCAAACCCTCGATGTTTCACGTGAAACATCGCCGCGCGGACTACGAGAAGACCCGGCGCGCGGCGCGCGAGGGCCTAAGAGAGGGAGCTCTTGAGCGCGGGTGCGCTCGCGGGGACGGAGGTTGGACCATCGCCCTCGCGCGCCGCGCAGTTGGGCTCAGCCGGCGGAGCCGGACTCAGAGGAAGGCTTGGTTGAGTCAGGCGGAAGTGATGGACCGGGGCCAAAGACCCAAAGGATCGCAGGGGTGTTCGTTGAAGGTGGACCTCGGACGTGGCGCGGGGGGCGTTGGGATTTCCCCGAGGGGGTGCGCGTCGCCAGTTCGCTCGACACTCAGAGTCCTGCCCTCCGGAGTCCTGGCGCGTGGCAAGGAGATGCGGGGTTGAAGGCTGCGCCGCGTGATGCACTCCGACCAACTTGGGCTTCGCCTGAAGGTGCAACCCTCAAAGGGCGGTTGCCTGGAACAGCTGCAAACCCTTTCAGGGAGACACCCTGCAGAAGCCCTGGGGGTCCCTTGCCGAATTTTTCGTCGCGGCGCACCCGCCGTATCTCGCGGGGGGCGGTGCTCGGCCCGGAGCGACCGCGTGAACGGTTGAGCGAGGGGAGCGAGGGGAGCGAGAGCGGGGAAAGAAAGACCACGGGCCCAAAGAGCAAGCCCGCGTCGGAACCTTCCGATGTTTCACGTGAAACATCTCCAGCTCAGACACCCATCGGCCCTTTTCTTCCGGGCACCGGGGGCCCGTAGCAGGGGGAACACGGCTCGGAGGCTCGGTCCTGATTCGAGCCCGGGCGCCCTCAGGGACACCATTGACGGGCACGCCGAATCCCATCGGGTCCACTACCAAACGGCCCGAGCCGACATTCTCGACCTGGTCAAGTGGGGTTTTTTTCAGGCGCGCTGGGTGGGGAGGGAAAAGCGTTTCTTTCCCGACAGAGACCTCATTCGAAACGCGACAGAGTCGGGCCGGAATGGGGAAGTAAGCGATTGGCGGAGCTTTGAGTCGATGTTTGAGTGAAAGTCAGAGATTATAAAACTTGTCCTTCTCGAGCGGGAGCCCTAGGACAAATGCTGTGGGCTTCCCTCAGCGACCCCCCACCCTATGGCCGATTCTTTCACGGCTGATGTCCACGGAGAGAATGGGCTCAGTTGTCTCGGCGACGCCGACGCTCGACGACGGGCGGTATCTCCATTGGGAGGAGCTGAGACACCGGGAGCCTCCTTCGGGCCTGAGCCGAGAAGAATGGTGGGTCGCCCAAAAATGGGCGAGGAACCAAGCGCGCACCCCCATCCACGCCATGAAAGAGGCCTTTGGGAAGGACTTTGGCTTCGTTCCGGTGGCGGAGGTGCAGGCGAGCCTTCACGAACTCGATCGAAAGAACGTGGCGAAGGAGCTGCTCGTTGCGCTAGGGAATCGTGATGCGGTCGCGGAGTATCGAGTCCGCCAGCTGATCGAGGAGGCCATCAGTTCGAGTGTCCTCGAAGGGGCCCGGCCCACGACACGCGAACTCGCCAGGCAGTTGGTCCGTGAGCAGCGCGCACCCTCGACACGCGACGAACAGATGATCGTGAACAACTGGTACGCGATGCGCCGAATCTTGGAACTCCGAGATCAGAAGCGCGCGCTCGTCCTGGACGACATCCTCGAGCTCCACCGAATCCTCGGCGAGGACGCCCTCGACGTTCCAGACGCCGCCGGAAAATTGCGCGAACCCGAGCACCAGGTGGTCGTGGAAGATGCGGAGGGAAACATCTGGCATCGACCCCCCGCCGCCACAGGGATCCGTGAGCGTCTTGAAATCCTACTTCGATTCGCCGACGGCGATTCGCTCGACGGCGCGGGCACATTCATTCATCCGGTTCTCCGGGCCATCATCGTGCACTTTTGGTTCGGTTATGAACATCCCTTTCGGGACGGCAATGGCCGCATCGCGCGCGCCATGTATTACTATTGTATGCTTCGCCACGGCTACGAAATGGCGGAGTTTCTCTCCATCTCAGGGCCCATCGATCGAAGCCCAAAGGCCTACTATTTAGCTTTCGCGTACACAGAGACGGATGAAGGCGATCTCACCTATTTTATTTTGCACCAACTCGCGGTGATGCGGGAAGCTCTGGAGGAGCTCACTCAGCACCTGAAAACTCGGGCGACCAAAATGGCGGAGCTCTCCAAGACCATCGCCGGTTTCGAGTCACTGAACCACAGACAGCGCGCCGTTCTCCAGCACTCGGTCCGTCATCCGCTGCAAAGCTACACCATTGACGGCCACGCCGAATCCCATCGGGTCCACTACCAAACGGCCCGAGCCGACATTCTCGACCTGGTCAAGCGGGGTTTTTTTCAGGCGCGCTGGGTGGGGAGGGAAAAGCGTTTCTTTCCCGACAGAGACCTCATTCGAAACGCGACAGAGTCGGACCGGAATGGGGAAGATAAGCGATTGGCGGAGCTTTGAGTCGATGTTTGAGTGAAAGTCAGAAATTATAAAACATCGGTTCAAGTGCTGGGAAGGCCACGGGTTTGTCGGGACGCTGCAGGGCGGCGCCTACGGGGAGTTTTGGTGCGGGGGCGCTGCTCCTTCGAGGAGCCGCACCGTCTCGCGTTCGAAGGCCGCTCGTTTCCGATCGCCCGCCTTCTCGAAGGCGCGGGCGGCGAGTTCGTGAATGCGGCGCTCCCCGAGGGCAACCCAGAGGGCGCGGTCCGCGGCCTTCTGGGCTTCAGGATATCGGTTCGCCTCGAGCAGAAGTTCGATGAGGCGGACGTGGGGGACGGCGGAGCCTTCATCGAGTACGGCCCAGCGCGCGAGGGCCTCCAGTTCGGTCCCGCGGCTGCCGACTTGGTGCTCGGCTGAGGCGAGGAGCGCCCAGGCCTCTATTTCCTCGGGGTCGAGCTCGGTGGCGCGGCGGGCGTGAGCCTGGAGGGCCGGGAAATCCCGGGTCATCGCGGCCAAACGGGCTCTCTCGAGGCGGAGCTCGACGCCATCCGGGCCGACTTCGATCGAGCGATCCAAGAGCTCGCGCGCGCCATCGGGATCCCGAGCCTGGAGGGCGAAGCGCGCGAGCGCGAGGCCGACGCGGGGGCTCGGGGAGTTCTGCCAGAGATCGAAGAGGGCGCGCTGGGCCTCGGCGAGCTCGCCAGCGGCGGCGAGGGTGAAGGCGGATTCTTCTCGGGCGAAGCGGGCGGCGTTTTCGGTGCCGACAGTGTCGACGGGGGACAGCTGGGCGCCGGTGAGCCCCTCGGGCTCATCGAGGATGAACTGAGTCTCGAAGCGCTGGAGACGCCCTTTGAGGAAGCGACGGAAGTCCCCCATGAAGGCGTCCGGATCCGGGAGGCTCGAGCGAAGCACTTCGGCGGCGGGCTTTTTGGACCCGAGTTCCTTCAGCCAAGAGGGGAATAGATCGGACCGCGTCTCGTCGATGAAGCGGGCGAGCGCTCCCGAGGCGAGATACGCGGCTCTGATGTCATTGTGATTGCGGGCGCGGGTGAAGGCACGGTTCATTTGGAGAAGTTCCGGGAGCGAACCCTTCCGTTCAGCGATGAAGAGCGAGCGTTCCGCCTCCCGCGACCAGCCTCGATCGAGCCGCTCCGTCTCCCATTCGGCGAACCCTTCCGTGAGCCAGCGCGGGATGCGCCCGGCGGAGGCTGTGAGATGGAACACGTGGGCGAGCTCGTGCCAGAGAGTCATCCCGAGGTTCCCAGAGCCCGCCGCGGGACTCAGGGCGGCGATCCTTTGGCCAAAACAGACGCCTTCGAGCCCGATGTGCGTCAGGCCGCTCGTGCGCACCGCAAAATCCTGGCGGCTTTTGTAGAGCTCAATCGTGATCGGGCGCGGCGCGCTCATCTGATAGCGCTTTTCGAACTCGGAAATGGCCGCGCTGGCGAGTTCGGGCACGTAGCGAAGAAGCAGCTTGGCTTCCGCTTTCGGGAAGCGGAAGCGGAAGATGCCGAGCTCATGCGTCTCGTATTCTTCGGGGATCATGTCTTCGAAAAGTGTGAGCGAATTGTAAGTTCGCACATCGTAAGGATCGAGCGCAAAGGCGCGGCGCAGCTCGACGAGCCCCTGCGCTTCGCTCCCCGAACGAAGTAAAGTCAGCGCGAGCCTCGAGCGGACGACAGGATCTTTCGGATCGAGGCGCGCCGCGCGCCGGGTGAGCGCTTCGATGTCCGAGTAGCGATGCTCCCACTCCGCGAGCTCACTCGTGATCGAAAGCAGGCGCGCCGAATCGGGGGCGAGCGTCCGGAATTCTTTCTCGAGGCGCTCGAACTCCTCGGGGCGCTCCGCGAGAAGAGCCGCCGCCGCGCGCAGACTGAGGAGCTCGAGGGAGCGCGGGTTCCGCTCGAGGCCCTGGGCCACGAATTTCTCGACCTCGGTGAAGTCGAGGTCCACGAGGGCAACCGCTCCGAGGGTGAAGAGAGCGGCCGGATGGTTCGGGGAGATCTCGAGGGCGCGCTGAGCGAGCTCCTCCGCCAGGACGAAGTCGAAATGTTCGACCCGCTTCAGCTGAGCTAGGAGCAGGAGAGCCTCCGGGTGGTTCGGGGCCCGCTCGAGGAAATCCTCGAGAATCGAAAGGGCGCCCGCGACGTCATGTCGCTCGAGATAGAGCTCCGCTTCCCAGAGACGACTCGCCGCTGTCCGCGACCCGAGTTCCCGCGCCTCTCCAAAGAGTCGGTCAGCGAGCTTCGGATCCCGGAGGAGGAAGGCAGCCCGCGCGACCGCTCGCTGGCGCTCGGCGAGCTCCGGGGCGAGGGGGGTCCCGTCGCTGCGCGGCCAGCTCACGGTGAGCTTCCGGAAAATTTCCTCGGCATCGGCCCGACGGCCGAGTTCCAGATAGGCCTCGCCCCGGAGCAGCTCGAGAAGGATTGCGTTCCCTTCCCCTTCCGCGAGCCGCGTGACGTCCTCCGGTCGGCCGAGCGCGAGGAGCGCCCTCCCCTCCCAGAGAATCAGCCCCCCCTTGCGGCTGAGCTCGAGGAGCTCCGTGAGGCGACCCGTCTGGAAGAGGACTTCGGCAAGCCCGATCCGAGCCGGTTGCTCTCGTTCTCCCCGAGCGACGAGATGACGAAAGCGGACTTCTGCCGCCGGATAGTCGCTCGCCTCGAGGGCCGCCTGGGCTGCATTCAGGATCGCCGCCGGATCTTCGGAGCGCGCCGATGCCTCATCCGACGAAAGGGGCGGGGTCGTCCGGGGGGCTTTTTGACAGCCGAGGAGGAGCGCGCCGAGCGCGCTGCACAGCACTAACTTCTTACTCACAACCAGAAGGCGCGCGCGGCGAGAACAAACGCTCATTGTTCAAAGAATCTTGTGCCCAAATGGCCGTTCCTCAAAGAAATTCGGAGTGCGGCGGCGCGACCTCGTGAAGTAATAGTGGCGATCACGGACCTATCCTGGTCCACATTTTCAAGGATTCGACGCATGAAAAAGTATCTCTCTCTTGGTCTGCTCATCATGACCGGCGCCTGCGCCGTTGGTAGCCCCGAAAGTTCGCCAGGAGAACCTGCCGCCTCCCCCGCCTCCCTGTCCGCCGAGACGAAGGGGGTCACGATCACGAACGAAGAAACCGGCGAAGAAATCTTGCCCCTCGAGACCCTCAGCTTCGAAGGAGGCTCTCAGGTTGCTTTCTTCGAGCCGACCGCTGGCGACCTGTTCGTCGCGGCCTTCGGACCGAACGGCGCGCCCCCTCCGATCGATAAGGACTTGGAAGGGGAAGAGCTCCTCCCTGTAGATCTCTACGAGCGACTGTCCGGAAAGCAGGCTCCTCTCACGCTCCTCGACGCCCAAGCTCGAGCCCTCGAGCTCGAGGCCGTCCAGGGTCCGGCTCGGGGCGACAGCCGGGTGCAATCCTCACCGCAACAACCGCCGGACACGCGTACCGAAGGCGGCGAGGACGTTCGACCCAAAGCGTCTGAGGCTCGGCTCTTCGATTGCCAGGGGGCCTTCAGCTACGACGAGTGGTTCAACTGCAACTTCTGCTCCGGCGTGGGAGAATTCGACTACACGTGGATGTGGTCGACGGGGGATGGCTCCTTCCAAAAGAACGACATCGAGACCTATTGGTCTACGGTGTCCGTGCACGGAGGGACGCCCCTGAACTTCCGCATCCGTCACCGTCCTTGGTACAGCTGGACGACGCATGTCAGCATCAACGTCGCCCCCGGGTACTTCTACCGCGCGTCTTTTCGCAACGCCTCCGACTACGACATCGAGGTGAAGACGATCAACGCCACCGGTTCATTCTATCACTGGTGCTCGAACGGCTGGGGGTAATGAGGAGAGTCGAGCGAACGCTCCCGGCAGGGCGCGTTTCGAGGGAGCGAGGTGCTCAGGATGAACTGAGGCTCACTCCTCCGGATCGAAGTACTCGACGATGACGCCGCGCGGCGTCCGGACCTTGGTCCGGCCGCCGCCGCGTTCGAGCACATAATCCGGTCCGATGGGGATTTTCCCGAAGCCTCCCGGGGTATCCATGATGAGCTTCGGGAGGGCGATCCCGCTCAGGCGACCCTGGAGCGCCTCCATGATGTCGATGCCCTTCTGGACCGAAGTCCTGAGATGGCTCGTCCCGTTCACCGGGTCCATCTGGAGCAGGTAATAAGGACGCACTCGTTCCCGAACGAGCCCGCGGAACAGCTCGGTGAGCGTCGCCGGATCGTCGTTCACCCCGCGGAGGAGCACAGCCTGGTTCATGACGGGGAATCCATGGTCCACGAGGCGCGCGAGCGCCGCGCGGGAGGCGGGGCAGAGCTCCCGCGGGTGGTTGAAGTGGGTCATGATCCAGATCGGGTGGAACTCCCGAAGGGCCTGGACGAGCTCGAGGGTGATGCGCTGGGGTAAGGCGACGGGAACGCGCGTCGCGAGGCGGATCGTCTCGACGCTCGGGATCTCTCGGAGCGCCCGCAGGATCGCTGTCAGCCGCTCGGTCTTCATGGTGAGCGGGTCGCCTCCGCTCACAATCACATCACGAACTTCAGGGTGCGCCCGCAGGTAGTCAAGGGCAGGCGCGAGGCGCTGGACCGAGCGGGGTCCTCCCCCGGCCCCGACCATGCGACTGCGCGTACAAAAGCGGCAGTAAACGGCGCAGCGATCCGAGACGAGCAAGAGAGCCCGGTCCGGGTAACGCTGGACGAGATCGGGAGCGACTTCGTGGGCCTCTTCGCCGAGCGGATCGCGAAGATCGCCTCGCCCTGGACTCCCCTCCGCCGCCACCGGGACCACCTGCCTCCGGATCGGGCAGTTCGGGTCAGACTGGTCGACGAGCGAAAGATAATGAGGCGTGACCGCGAGGGGAAATCCCTCTTGTTCCGCTCGCTCCGCGGCGGCTCGTTCGGCGGGCGCGAGACTCAGGGCTTCGTCGAGTTCCCGCGCCGTGCGGAGCGTATTTTGAAGTTGCCAAACCCAAGAATCCGGCTCGGGAGCTCGGCGCTCGAGCGAAGGGGCGCTGAGCTCGGTCATGGCTTCGCCGGAGTCGAGGCCGGACCGCTCGCGCGCTCGAGGGCTTTCTCGAGGGCGGCCCGGTCCACGGTCGCGGGGTACTTCTTGCGCAGCTCTTCGAGCAAGGCCTTCTCTTTCTCTCGGAAGAGGCGCCGCCGGAGCTCGACCCGAATCGTCCGGTCCGCCTCCTGTCTCGAGCGAAGGCGAGCAGGGCTCGTTCCCCCAAGCCGGACCACATAAAAGCGGCCATTTGCCTCGACGACCTCGGGCGCCACGTCGCCGAGGGCCTGAAGCTGGAAAACCGCCGCCCGGACAGGCTCGGGAACCTCGGGGTTTTCGCCCCGCTCGACGCCGGGGGCCGACACAAACCCGAGATCGCCCGCGAGCTCCGAGGCCTCGTCTCCGGCAAGTCCCCGCCGATCGAGGCTCAATTCTTTGGCCAACTTACCCCACTCGGAGCCGCTCGCGTCCTTCGCTCGGCGGAGCGCCGCCTCAGCCTGGGCTCGACCGCCTGTCACGATGACGAGGGGGCGTCGCCGTTCGGGCTCCTCGAACTCGGACTTGTGAGCTTCGTAGTAAGCGCCGACTTCAGCGTCCGGGAAGGACTCGAGGGGCGGGAGCGATGCTCGAAGTTCCTCGAGTCGCTCATCGCGGAGCGCCAAGAAAAGCTTCGCCTGATACTCAGGGCTCTTGTCGAGCCCGCGGCGCTCCGCTTCCTGGGCCAGGAGCTCAGTATTGATGAGCTCGTCGAGCAGCTCCGCCTGACGCTCGGGGGTCTGGTAGCGGAGGCGCTCGAACTCATCCATGCGAGCCAGGGTTCGCGCGTAGTCACCGAGAGTGATCGTCTTTTCCCCGACTTTCGCGAGGACCTCACGGTCTTCCGCCGGGGTCAGCCCGGTGATCGGGTCCCGGGTCACCTCGGGCTCCGCGTCCCCGGAGAACCACTTGCACCCGGTGAGCGTGATGGAAAACCCGACGCAGAAAGCGGCTGCCGAAGACCGAGCGCGACCGGCCCTTCCGCCGCCGGAACCCGGGTGTCGCGCGCTGCCTCTCATGAGAGGTGAGTCATACACGAACTGCGCGGGACGGTCTCGCCCGGGTAAGCATCTTGAATCGTTGCGGGCTTGGGCGCACCAAGCTATGGCCCTCACTCGTGGACACCGAGGCGCAGGGCAAAGAGACACTGAAGTACAAGCGCGTATTGCTCAAGTTGAGCGGGGAGGCCCTGGCCGCGGGGGGAAGCGGCATCGAACCCGAGACGCTCCGGAGCACAGCAGAAGAGATCGCCGATGTGCGCAAGACCGGCGTCGAAATCGGACTCGTGGTCGGCGGCGGTAATATTTTCCGCGGCCTCAAGGGTGCGAGCCAAGGCATGGACCGAGCCCAGAGCGACTACATGGGCATGCTCGCCACCGTCATCAACGCGCTCGCCCTGCAAGACGCGCTCGAGCGCTGCGAGGTCCCGACCCGCGTCATGACCGCCATCGAGGTCCGCTCCGTCGCCGAGCCCTACATTCGGCGCCGCGCTATGCGCCACCTCGCCCGCGGCTATGTTGTGATTTTCGCCGCCGGCACCGGCAATCCCTACTTCTCGACGGACACCGCCGCGAGCCTACGCGCCATGGAGATCCGCGCTGATGCCTTGTTCAAGGCTACGAAAGTCGCCGGCATCTTCGACAAGGACCCCGTCCAACACTCAGACGCCGTTCTTCTGCCGCAGGTGAGCTACGACCGCTTCCTGACGGACCGCCTCAAGGTCATGGATGCGACGGCTGTCGCTCTTTGCCGCGACAACGGCCTGCCCATTCGCGTCTTCCAGATGGCCCCCGGGAACATCCGCGCCGTTTTGCGCGGGGAGAACCTCGGAACGACCGTCGGAGCCTGACCCTTCGGTCAGTCGAGAATGCCGCTGGCCGCTCTGCTTCGCCGTCGCGTCCGATGGGGAGATGGATCCCGCGTCCAAGGCAATGCTCCTTCTTCCTCGCTGGAGCCTGCCAGTTCCTCCCTGACGCAGGACGAAACAGAGGCATCTTTTCCGATGAACCCGCCGGTGTGAGCTTTTCGATAGGCGTCTCGCCGCTGAAAGCTACGCGACACTCCTGTCGTAGGGTTGTGCCACTTTGCCTCGCGCCCGATGAGCTGGGAGGAACAGCCTACGAGCGAAAGTCCGCGAAGCTCCAAAGACGCTTGTGTTCGCTCACGAAGGCACGAAACCTGCTCGCAGCCCGGTACTATGAAACTCGCAGGGAAGCAGTTGGTTGTTCAGTTGAGCCTCGGCGCGGGCCTCGCGCTCGCCGTGAGCCTGGCGCCCCTCGGCTGCAATGGGTCGGACGGGGAGTTGGATGACGAGAGCCAAACAGGGGGAAACCCTGGTTCTGGAGGTAAGGGGTCCGGAGGCAAGACGAGCTCGGGGGGAGCCGCGGCCGGTGGAAGAGCCGGGTCCGGAGGCGCTGGCTCGGGGGGTGAAGCGGGTTCACCGGGGAGCGCCGGGGAAGGTGGCATGGGCGGACTCGGCGGGGGTCCAGCCGTCTGCGAGCTTCCCTTCGACGGGGGTCCCTGTGAGGCAGCAATCCCCGTGTACTTTCACAATGCCAAGACGGGTCGTTGTGAGCCCGCCGTGTATGGGGGCTGTCAGGGGAACGAGAACAGATTCTCGACAATGAGGGCCTGTGAAGAAGCCTGTGATGTCCGGCGCACCGAAGCGGCTTGTTTGGTCGACGGAGTCACGTACCCGAGTGGCTTCGCAAGAGTCCCCGATCCTTATAGCTGCAACACCTGCGGGTGCGACGACGGCGTCGTCGCAGGGTGCACGAAAATCGGCTGTTCCGAGCCCTGCGAGGAGGGCTTCGTAGCTGCGACGGAGTGCGCCCAGTGTGGACCTGTCGATCAATGTTTGACGGTGCACACGGGCTGTTTGCCCGAGTGCGGACCGAAGGATGAGTGTCCGGACGGGCGGTCCTGTGTTGATGGAGTGTGCCGAGCCGAGACTGGTCTTTGTGGTTGAGTCCCCGGAGAGAGAGGGCTCAATCAGATCAATTTGTCTCTCGTTCCCTCACTAGCCACGGCGAACCTATCGCTCGCAGTCTGAGGACTGTCTGTTTGCTCCGTAGACTCGGGAGTTGCACGCCGCTCGATAGGGCCCATAATGGGTATACCCACCATGGACCTTGCCCAGCATTCCAAACACCCCTCAACCACGCAGGAAAAGAGGCTCACCCCTGACGACCGTGGCCGCATCACGATTGGCAAAGCCGACGGCGTGGTGAGTTACAAAGCTGTCTACCATCAAGACGGTTCCATTACTCTCACGCCGATGGGGGAAGTCCCTGCTCGTGAACTGTGGCTCTGGCAGAACAAAGAAGCGCTAGCTTCCGTACAACGTGGTTTGGCCGCACCCGACCCGACAAAGCCACGAAAGCCGCTGGACCTCTCATCACTTCCCGACGACGAGCAATGATCGGCGACGATGCCATTCACCTTGATCCCCTCAGAAGAGTTCGAGGGACAACTTGATGCACTCAAAAACGATGCGTCACTTGAAAAACGCTATAAAGCAGTCTCCAAGTGCATCAGGCTTCTGGCAAACAACCCACGCCACCCGGGCCTCAATACGCACAAGTATGACTCACTGAGTGGCCCCGCCGGCGAAACCGTGTTTGAGGCCTACGCCGAAAACAAAACACCAGGAGCGTATCGCGTCTTCTGGTACTACGGGCCTGGCAAGGATGAGATAACACTGGCGTCGGTGACGCCCCATCCATGAGGGCGCGGGGGCGCGGCGCAGCCGCGCGGGGTGGTCGGTCGGGGAATTTGGGGCGCTGTCGAGCCTTCGGTGAGGAAGGAGCGCCCAAAAAGGAGAGCGCCCCGGGTTCTTCTGGGCCAGAGGGGCCTCTGGTGAGGAAGGTGCGGCGAGTGCGGCGAGCAGAGTGGCGCGCGCAGCTGGCGGAGCTGGGCCGAGGCGAGGGCTCGTTCGAGCTCAGGCGGACGTCGATGGACCGGGGCCAAAAGAGCGAGAAAGTGGCCTGCTTTGCGTGCGGAGAAGGCCCTCGGCGCCAGGGGAGGCTGCTTTCTTCGTGTGTCGCGGGCGGTCCTCTCCTGCACCCCAAGGGAGGGAGAAGGTGTGCCTGGTGGCCTGGCCGCCCCGCGCGAGTACAGTCTCGGCACCATGTGGCTCTCCCTTCCGGGTTTTGGGACCCTGCTCATTTTCAGCATTCTGGTCCTCGCGGCGTACACCTTCGCGCTCTCCGTGCGCGCGACGGCGGGTGAACCGCGGCGACTCGAAGCGGCTCGGCTCGGAGCTTACGGAACGAGCACGCTGATTTTGTGCGCGGTCCTCTTACTCGCCTATGCCTTTTTGAGTCACGATTTTAGGATCCGTTACGTCTCCCGCTACAGCGACCGGAGCATGACGGATACCTATCTGCTCACCGCGCTGTGGGGCGGGCAGGACGGGTCACTGCTCTGGTGGACGTTCTTGCTTGGCGGTTACACGGCCGCCTGCGTGCGCTGGATGCGCGGAAAATACCTCGAACTGCAGCCGATCGTCATCGCGACGCTGATGAGCGTGATCGCGTTTTTCTGCATTCTGATGATGTTCGCGGCGAACGCCTTCGAACAGAACATCGCAGGCGCGCCCATGGACGGGACGGGACTGAACCCGCTCCTCCAAAACTACTGGATGATCATCCATCCGCCGATGCTCTATCTCGGGTTCGTCGGCTGTGCTGTTCCCTTCGGGTTTGCCATGGCCGCGCTCATCACCGGCCGCCTGGAGAGCGAGTGGATCGTCGCAGTCCGCAAATGGATGCTCGTGGCGTTCTTATTCCTCAGCATCGGCAACGTGCTCGGGATGATTTGGGCTTACGAAGAGCTCGGCTGGGGCGGTTTTTGGGCTTGGGATCCGGTCGAAAACGCGGCCTGTCTCCCCTGGTTTACCTCCGCCGCCTACGTCCACTCGACCATCATCCAAGAGCGGCGTGGGATGTTCAAAGTCTGGAACGTGGTGCTCATCTGCCTGACCTTCGTGCTCACCATCTTCGGCACGTTCCTCACCCGCTCCGGGCTCATCGCGAGCGTCCACTCCTTCGCCAAGAGCGACATCGGCCCCTACTTCGTCTACTTCATGGGCCTTGCGATCGCGGTGTCGGCGGGGCTCATTGTTTGGCGCCTGCCGCTGCTCCGAGCCAAAGCTGAGATCGAGTCGCTCTTCAGCCGCGAGGCCATGTTCGTCATCAACAACTGGGCTTTGCTCGGTGGCATGACCTTTGTCCTCGTCGCGACCACCTTCCCGCTCATTTCCGAGGCGCTTCTTGACCGGACCGTGACCGTCGGCCCGCCCTTCTACAACAAATGGATGGCGCCCATCGGGCTCGGCATTTTCGCGCTCATGGGCATGGCGCCCCTCTTCGGCTGGCGAAAATCGAGCTCTGACTCGCTCCTACGGGCGTTTGCTTTCCCGGGCGGCGTCACCTTCGCGACGATCTTGCTCCACGCGATCCTGGGCCCGAAGTGGGGTTTCCCGCCGATCGTCGAAGGCGCGACGGTCGATCCCGGCTTTGCCGCTCAGATCTACGGCAAGCTGAGCTCCTTCTATCCCGGCGTGACAGTGGCTCTGGCTGCCTTCAACATCGCTGTTGTCGTCCAGGAGTTCTACAGGGGCGTTCGGGCCCGTCGCTCCTCGGCCGTCAAGAAGGGCGAGCCCGAGGGAGTTCTCCTCGCCCTGCTCCGCCTCGTCCAAAAGAGCCGTCGTCGTTACGGCGGTTACATCGTGCATCTCGGCATCACGGGGATGTTCCTCGGCTTCGTCGGAACCGCTTGGTCGATCACCGAAGAAGTCAGCCTGAACCCTGGCGAGTCGATGCAGGTGTTCGACTATGAGCTGACCTACCGCGGAACGCGCATGTGTCCCGGTGGCGCTGGCTGTAGTCCCGAAGAGAACAGCGTGGCGGGGCGCCGGATGCTGTTCGCTGACCTGGAGGTGAAGAAGGACGGGCGCCCGATGGGCACCTTGAGCCCGGCCAAATTCATCTACCAATCTCCTCCCCAAACCACGAGCGAGGTCGGGATTTTGCGTGGCTTCCGCGACGACCTCTACACGGTGCTCGCCGTGGCCGACCCGAAGACCCGCCGCGCCACCTTCTCCATCCACGTGAACCCCTTCGTCGGCTGGATTTGGATTGGTCTTTTGGTGCTCATCGCGGGCACGTCGGTCTCCCTTTGGCCCGATGTTCGTGAGGAAAAAGTCAAGAGCTGGGCATATGTCCGCGCCATGGTAGGAGCCACCGCGAGCCTCCTGCTGTCTCTCTATCTGGCGATCAGCGTGGCTCAACCGCCCATGACCAAGAGCGTGAGCCTGTCTCGACTTGCCCCCGAAGGGACCTCGATTTCGCGATGAGGGTTCTCGTTACTTCAGGCCTCCTGCTCGGGGCCATCGTCATCATCCGGGCGACTCTCGGGACTCCTCCCGTCTTCTTGTTCCTCGCCGCGGTCGCACTCCTGGTAGCGATCTTCTTCGTCTGGTCGAGCCTCGAGATCGGACGCGACAACAAGAAGATGAGCTTCGAAGAGGCTCTCTCTTTTGCGATGCCAACCTTGGCCGAAGAGCAGAAACTCGCGATCTTGCGCGCTTTGAAGGACCTTGAGTACGAGCGCGAAGTCGGGAAGATCTCCGAGGAAGACTACCGCGTGGCGCTCGAAGATTACCGGACCCGCGCCAAAGCTTCGATCGCTCTCGCTGACGAGTCCCTCGCTCTTGGGCGCGAAAAAGCTCTGGCTTGGCTCGAGGAAAGTGCTGCGACCTCCGAGGGAGAAAACTCCAAAGACGCTACGGTGAAAGCTGAAGAGCGTCCTCGAAGCGTCGAGATGGTGGGCGCTGACAGCCCGGCAGATCAGGTGAACTCCTCCGAGGTCACGCTCAAGTCCCGAGTGAACCCGAGCGTCCTCGAAGCGAAGAAGGACGAAACCGCTGAGAAAGTCGCCTCCGAGGCGAAACCAGCCCTCGAAAAGACCGAAAATTCCGGAGGAACACCTTCGTGAAGCACCGATACCTCCGCTCGCTCTCAGCAGGTCTCCTGCTCACGACCCTCGCGGGCGCCGTCCTGGCCCAAGATCCTCACGGGACAGCGCCCTCGGGCTCAGTCCCTCAGGTTGCGCCTTCCAACCCTCACTTACAAAATCCTCACACAAGCGCGGGCCCGACTGGTTTCCATCAGACACCTCCGCCCGAAGACCAGCTTCTCGAGGATGATTCCCCTGTCGGAACTCTCATCGTCGAGACGCTCAACGGGCTCGATCAGCCTGTTATGGACGTCGTCGTCACGCTTATGGTGACTTTCGAAACGGTCGCGGAAGGCAAACAAGAAACCATCCATCGAGCGACGAGTGGCCCGGACGGCCGAGCCATCTTCCCGAACCTGAAGACAGGTTTGCACTCCAGCTACGCAGTCGTAGCGGACTATTTCGGCGCGGTTTTTCAGACCAAATCCTTCCGGATGCCGGAAAAAAGCGGTCTCCGCGCTCAGGTTCATGTCTATCCCGGTGTCTCGAACGTCGAAGACACTTTCGTGGGCATGCGGAACATCATCTACGTGCAGCTCCGCGAGAGCGCATTTCACTTCGAGGTGCTCTACCGCGTCTTCAACATGAGCCGGGCCGCCTGGGTTCCGAAAGACGTCTCGATTGTCCTTCCCGAGCGCGCCACAGGCTTTACCCCGAGCAAAGAACCTCAGCGTTTCCGAGTCGATGAAGAGGGCAGGCGCGCCTATCTCGAGGGCACATTCGGTCCCGGCCAGACGGACCTGACCCTAACTTTCCAGATTCCGAGCCGGAACGAGGAACGCGAGGTTTTCAGGATCGGCTCGTTGCCTCACACTGCGGACCTCCGCGTCATTACAGAGAAAACAAAAAATCTGACGATGATGGTGCCTGGGTTCGACTTCACAGGGTCCGACGTCGGACCCTCCGGCGCGCCGGTGCTCTTCGCTCGAAAGTCGCTCGGGACAGCCGGCCCGGAGATCGGAGACGTCACGATCGAGCTCGGCGGTCTGCCCGTGACCGGTCCCGAGCGTTGGTATGCGGTCTTTGCGGCTCTCTTGGTGGCTCTAGGAGGGCTCGTCGGGCTCAAGCGGCGCTCCGCCGACAAGAGCCTAGGACGCGTCCTGAGCGAGGAGGAACAGGTCCAGGCCGAGGAGGCTCGAAACGTCCTCCTGAGCGAGCTCCAGCTCCTCGAAAAGGCCAAAGAGTCCGAACTCATTGGTCCTCGAACCTACGAGGCGACAAAAAAGGACCTCTTGGACGCCCTGGCGCGCATTGCGCTCCTCCTCGATTCTCCCGAGAGTCAGGCTTCCCGCTCCTCAGGATAATCTGTGGGTATCCCCTCCCGTGACTCTGGGGGAAACACCGGTACGGGATGGGGATGAAAGTACTCCACAGGTTCGTCCCCGGATCTTTCTCCCGGGTTTGACCCGAGGGTCAGAGGTCAAAACAAAAACGATTCCGAATCGTTACGAACATATCCCCACTTTCCACACCCCCTACTACGACTACGATTAAATTTATTTATATCTCTCTTTTAGAGGGAGACAGCTGAACCCTTCTCAGGGGAGCGCCAGAGTTGTGGAAATCTGAACCCCCCCTCGGGGCGCGTCTGTTCGAACCAAGGCCCAGGGCAAAACTCGTTCTCGAGCCTAGAGTTCCGAGAAGGGGCTCTTCGGGCTAGCGAAGGCTGTCGTCTCTCGCTACGAAGCGGGTCCGGACTCATGCATGCCGCTGTCAGTAAAAAGGACCTTTTGCGCGTCCTGGGCCGTTGTCAGGGCGTCGCAGACAAGAAAAGCACCATGCCTGTGCTCGGGAACGTGCTCCTGCGAGCGATGCCCGATAGCCTCGATCTGTCGGCAACGGATCTCGTTGTAGCTGTCAGCGGTAGCGTTCCCGCAAAGGTCGAAAAGCCAGGGAGCATTGCCGTCCCTGCGAAAGATTTCTTCGACCGCGTGCGCATGATGCCCGAAGGCCAGATCGGCATTGAGGTCAGCGATGGCTCGAACATCACCATCCGCTCCCTGACGAGCGCTCGTCGCTACACGCTGTTCGGGCTGCCTGGAGACGAGTTTCCGCGCCTGCCCGCGCCGGAAGGCGATGGTTGGGTCGAGATCGACGTCGCTTCGATGGCGCGTCTGATTGCGACGACGTACTTCTCGATTTCCTCCGATGAAACTCGGATGCACCTCGCGAGCGCTCTCTTCGAGCTCGAAGATAACCGCGCGCGCATGGTCACGACCGACGGACATCGTCTGTCGAAAATGGAAGTGCGCGCCCCTGAGCTCTCGGGCAAAGCCACGATGCTCATCCCGCTCAAGGGTGTGCTCGAGCTGAAGCGACTTTGCGATGAGGCTCTGAGCGATTCAGGCAAGAGCTCGGACCCCGAAGGCAAGAATGAACCCCCTCGCATTCGTATTCTGCAGAGCGGACCGAATGTCTTCTTTGAGGTCGCTGGTTTCCACTTCAGCGTCAAACTCGTCGACGCTCAGTTCCCCCCGTACGGACAGGTCATTCCGGCCCAGTCGAGCGTCGCTGTGCGCGCGCCGCGTCTCTCGTTCTCCGAGGCTCTCAAGGCCGTCTCCCTCGCCGCCAGCGACCGTACAGGCGGCGTGAAGCTGACCTTGAACAAGAACCAGCTTCGCGTCGAAAGCGAGAGCCCTGAGGCGGGAGAAGGCTTCGACGAGGTACCTGTCGATTACGTCGGCAGTCCCATCACGATTGGCTTGAACGCTCGGTATCTGCTCGAAGTGCTCGGGGCGATCGTGGATGACGAGGTGATCGTCGGCATCACCGGAGAGCTCGATCCTGCGGTGATTCGTCCCGGTGGCAGCCGCGAGAACCAGGACTACCTGGCCGTCGTGATGCCCATGCGCATCTGAGTGAGCGCGGCCGAGCGATCCATGAGCGCGGCCGTCGAGCTCTGCTTGGCCCGCCTGGGCATGGTGGGTTTTCGAAACCTCGAAGCAGGTTCGTTGAGCTTTGCCTCTGGCCTGAATGTCATCTTTGGCGAAAACGGCCAGGGTAAGACGAGTCTGATTGAGGCCATTTACCTGCTCTGCACGACCCGCTCCTTTCGCACGACGAAGCTCAGCGAGGTCATCCAAACCGACGCTCCCCAGGCCCGCATCAAGGGCAGTTTCGAGCGCGCAGGGCTCCCTTGGACCCTAGAAGCTCAGATTTCTCAGCGGAGCCGCTCTTTCCAAAAAAATGGCGTCCGTCCGAAGGAGCGCCTTCTCTACGTCCAAAGCACGCCCGTCGTCTGTTTCCACCCGGGCGATCTGCTGCTCGTAACCGGGGCTGCGCAGCTTCGCAGGCGTCTGCTCGATCGCGTCATCTTGCATCAAAAGCCGAGCGCCATCGACGCCAAACGTTCTTACGACGAAGCGGCCAAGAAGCGACTTTTGCTCCTCGAACAACGGCCGAAGAGCCGCGAGCTCGACGCTTTTGAGGCGGTCATGGCCGAGAGCGGAGCTTTGCTGTCGGGCGCTCGCGAACAAGCGGTGATCACCCTCGAGGCTCGATTTAGCTCGATTTTTACGCGCCTGGCTCGAGAAGACCTCTCGATGTCGATCTTCTTTCGGCCAGGAGGCACGAGGAACGTCGAGGAATTTCGGCGCAAGCTCGAAGAGAGCCGGGGTATCGACGTGAGGCGGAAGATGACGACTTACGGCCCCGAGCGCGATGAGCTCATCGTGAGCCTCGACGGCCGTCCGGCGCGAGCTTACGGCTCCCAAGGTCAACAGCGCATGCTCGCGCTCAGCTTGAAGCTCGCTGAGCTCGAGCTGATTCGGGAGAGCTCTTTGACCTGTCCGATTCTCTTGCTCGATGATGTCTCGAGCGAGCTCGACAAGGAGCGGACCGAGGCTGTTTTTCGCTTTCTCGGCCACGAACGCAACCAGGTCTTCGTCACCACGACGCGCCCCGAGCTCTTCGCTGACGCAGGTCGAATCCTTGAAAGCGCATCGCGTGCGCGCGCTGATTTCCGGGTCGAATCCGGTCGAATCAGCCCCCTTTGAGCCTCGATTCTGAGGCGCTTTCTGAGCGCCTTCGTGAGGCTCTGTGACCCCGCGCCGAGGGGGCCTTCAGCTTGTCGAAAGGTCGCTTATTTGGTAAAGGAAAAGGCCAATTTGGCGCCAGAAAAGAAGCCGTGACCGACAAACTTTCAGAGTCGACTGAGGCCAAGCCGAGCGAAGCGTACGGCGAAAAGAACATCACGGTCCTCGAAGGTCTCGAGGCAGTCCGGAAACGTCCGGGAATGTACATCGGCGATGTTCACGACGGGTCCGCTCTGCACCACCTCGTCTGGGAGGTCATCGACAACTCCGTCGACGAACACCTCGCGGGGCACTGCAGCACCGTCCGCGTCACCGTAAACCGTGATGGTTCGGTGAGCGTTTCCGACGACGGTCGAGGGATCCCCGTCGGTATCCACGAAAAGGGTGTGAGCGCGGCCGAGGTCGTGATGACCGTGCTCCACGCCGGCGGAAAGTTCGATCACTCGAGCTACAAGGTTTCCGCCGGTCTTCATGGCGTCGGTGTGAGCGCTGTGAACGCCGTGAGCGAAAAGCTGACGCTCGAGATCAAGCGCGAGGGCTACGTTCACCACCAGACCTACTCGCGCGGCGTTCCTCAGGGTCCCCTGACCCGGGGCGCTGCGACCGAAAAAACCGGCACCAAAGTTACGTTCAAGCCGGACCCCGAGATCTTTACGATCACCGAGTACAACTACGAGACGCTCTCGAATCGCCTGCGCGAGATCGCGTTTCTGAACTCGGGCCTGAAGATTCACCTCGCCGATGAGCGCGAAGAAGGCCGGCACGAAGATTTCCACTATGAAGGTGGTATTCGAGAATTCGTTTCGCACATCGCAGCGAAAAAAGAAGCGATCCACGATGATGTGATCGCCTTTACGACCTCGGTTCCGACGGGAGACGATCGCGCAGATATCGTTGTCGACCTCGCCATCCAGTGGTCGAGCGCCTACGTGGAACAGATTTTCTGTTACACGAACAACGTCAGCAACAAAGACGGCGGGACCCATTTGACGGGTCTGAAAGCAGCTCTGACGCGCGCTCTGAACGCCTACGGTCAGGAAAATAACCTCTTCAAAGAGCTCAAGACGGGCCTCTCTGGCGACGACTGTCGCGAAGGCGTCATCTGCGTCATCCACGTCAAACACCCTGACGCGAGCTTCGACTCTCAGACCAAGAGCAAGCTCGTTTCGAGCGAAGTCAAAGGCATCGTCGAGACAGCGGTCTTCGAGCAGGTCACCCGCTATTTCGAGGAGCACCCTCAGACCGCGAAGAAGATCCTCGAAAAGGCGATCGTTGCCGCGAAAGCGCGCGAAGCTGCGCGGAAAGCGCGTGAAGTCGTGCGCAAGGGTGTGATGGATACGACGAGTTTGTCGGGAAAGCTCGCGGACTGTCAGAGCAAGGACCCGGCGGAAAGCGAGCTCTACATCGTCGAGGGTGATTCCGCAGGTGGCTCCGCGAAACAGGGGCGAAACCGGAGATTTCAGGCAATTTTGCCGCTTCGCGGCAAGATCCTGAACGTCGAAAGAGCGCGCCTTGACCGCATGCTCGCGTCGGAAGCTGTCGCGACGCTGATCTCGGCGCTCGGCTGCGGTATCACCGATGACGGGAACTTCGAGATCTCGAAGCTCCGTTATCACAAGGTGATTCTGATGACGGATGCTGACGTCGACGGTAGTCACATTCGGACGCTGCTCCTCACGTTCTTCTACCGTCAGATGCCGGAGCTGATCGAACGAGGACATCTTTTCATTGCCCAGCCGCCCCTGTTCGGAGTCCGAAAAGGAAAAAAGATCCTCTACATCAAGGACCAGCCGGCTCTGAATCGCTATCTGATTGAGAGCGGAATCGAGGGTCTGAGTCTGAAGAGCGCGAGCGGCACCGAAATCGCGGGGATGCCCCTTTATCACCTCGCGACCAAGCTTCGGACGATCGAAGAGCACGCCCGGCGTATGGATCGCCGCTGCGATAGTCGCATTGTGCTCGCGGCCATTCGCTCAGCTCACGTCACGAGTGAGACCTTCGGTTCGATGGAGAAGCTCGAAGAGGCTCGTGCGGCGATCGAAACCGCACTTGTGGAGCGCTACCCTGACCTTCAGCCCCTCTCCGTGCGCATCGCGACGGACGAAGCCGAAGGACCTCACCTGGTCACGAAATTCCGACCCGGCGCGAGCTCAAAACCGGGCCGCTTGACCCAGGAGATCACCGAAACCGGCGAGTACCACGAGCTCCTCTCGATCGAAGATGACATTCGTTCGATTGGACCTGCGCCTTATCAGGTGTCGAGCGAGAAGAGTCAGCCTGTCACTGTGACCGACGCAGAAGCTCTCGATCGGTATATCTACGAGCGTGGACGCAAGGGACTCAGTGTGAGTCGTTACAAAGGTCTTGGCGAAATGAACGCGGACCAGCTCTGGGAAACGACAATGAACCCTGACGGGCGAACGCTTCTCCGCGTCGAGGTAAAAGACCCAATTCGCGCCGAAGAAATCTTCAGCGTACTCATGGGTGACCAGGTCGAACCCCGCCGCAAGTTCATCGAGGACAACGCACTGAACGTGCAAAACCTCGATATTTGAGGGCCCCGGTCCATCACATTCGGGAGAGCTCGGACGAGCCTTCGAGTCGGCCCACCGCCTCGAAAGGACGAGCCAGAGCGCTCGTGACGCGCGTCCCCTCGTATGAGGGCTGAGCGAACTCAAAGCTCCGCGAGCGCGGCTAGGATCTCCTTGGCGTGTTCTTTGGGCTGAACGTTCGGAAAAATCTTCGCGATCTTGCCCTGACGGTCGATGACGTAGGTCACGCGGGAGGTCATACCAAAGGTGCTTCCGACGCCGTAAGCCTCGGCGAGGGCCCGGTCCGTGTCCGGGATCAGATAGAACGGAAGGCCGTGCTCTTCTGCGAATTTGCGGTGGGATTCGCTGTCGTCCGTGGAAACCCCGACAACGACGGCGCCCTGGTTTTCGAGAGAATCGTACTCGGCGGCGAAGCCTTGAGCTTCGGCTGTGCAGCCAGGAGTTCCGTCTTTCGGATAGAAGTAGAGAACGACCACTTTCCCGCGGAGCTTCTCGAGTTCAATCGGGGTGCCATTGTGAGCCGTGGTCTGGAAGAGAGGAGCCTCACTTCCAACTGTGAGGAGCTCATGACGACGGGGCGCTGACGTTTGGACTTCTCCGCCGCTCTTCTGCTGGGACTTCGAACACGCAACCTGTGCGCTGAGAGCGCTCGCGAGAAGGAGAACGCGGAAAATTTTGAGGTGCGCCGATGTGGTCATCTGAAGTGGAGTAGCACAAAAACAGCGCGAAATTCGCGGGGATTTTTGAATGTCCGCCGGCGCGCCGAGATCGGCGCGTCTTTTGCTTACGCAAAGCGAGGGTCGGCCTTGCGGGGAGAAGTGATGGACTTAGGTTGGCAGGCGATCGGAGGAGAGAGAGATGAATTTCGATAGACTGACCACCAAGAGCCAACAAGCCGTTCAGGCGGCCCTGACCCACGCGGCCCGCGAGGGACACCCGGAGGTCGTTCCCGAACATCTTCTGCTCGCGATCTTAGAACAAGAAGACGGCGTAGCTCGCCCGCTCGTCGAGCTGGCGGGAGCCCACGGTGACCGATTGCGCACATCGCTGACCGCCGAACTGAACAAACTGCCCCGGGTCCAAGGGGGCGACGAACCCCGTCTTGGCCGGAGAATGCTGCCGTTTTTGGCTCTTGCTGAGGAACAGGCGAAGGCCCTGAAAGACGACTACGTCTCCACGGAGCACTTCCTCCTGGCCGCGACCAAGGAGAAAGAAAAGCTCGCCCGCTTCCTCGCGGACCAGAAACTGACTCATGACCGCTTGCTCGAAGCGCTCGCGAAGGCGCGCGGAAGTCAGCGTGTCACGGACAAAGACCCGGAGGGGAAGTTCCAGGCCCTCGACAAGTACACCCGCGACCTGACGAAACAGGCTCGCCAGGGAAAGGTCGATCCCGTCATCGGACGCGACGAAGAGATTCGTCGTGTGATGCAGGTTCTCTCACGGCGCACGAAGAATAACCCCGTCTTGATCGGTGAGCCGGGCGTCGGAAAGACGGCAATCGCCGAGGGTCTCGCGCACCGCATCGCTCAAGGGGACGTCCCCGAATCCCTGAAAGATAAGCGACTCTTGGCGCTCGATTTGGCCAGTATGGTGGCAGGATCGAAGTTCCGCGGTGAATTCGAGGACCGTCTGAAGGCGGTCCTGAAAGAGGTAGAATCTTCCAGCGGCCAGATCATCCTGTTCATCGACGAGCTCCACACGCTCGTCGGCGCTGGCGCGGCGGAAGGCGCGATGGATGCCGCGAACATGCTCAAGCCCGCGCTGGCGCGCGGTGAAGTG
Organism: Pseudomonadota bacterium; assembly: GCA_023428245.1. Lineage (GTDB taxonomy): Bacteria > Myxococcota_A > Polyangia > Polyangiales > Polyangiaceae > NIC37A-2. Next base: position 2,775 of record JAEYYX010000087.1, on the reverse strand, counting down.
CGCGCGATTGGCGCGACGACGCTTGATGAGTACCGGAAACACATCGAGAAGGACGCGGCTCTCGAGCGCCGATTCCAGCCCGTCATCGTCGATCAACCGTCCCCCGAAGACGCAATTGCGATCTTGCGCGGCCTGAAGGAGCGCTACGAGGTGCACCACGGCATCCGCATTCAGGATGCGGCTCTTGTCGCAGCGGTTCAGCTCTCTACTCGCTATATTACCGAGCGATTTTTGCCCGATAAAGCCATCGATCTGATCGATGAAGCGGCGAGTAAGATCAAAATGGAGATCGACTCGATGCCCTTCGAGATCGATCAGATCGAGCGTGAGCTCGTCAAACTGCAAGTCGAAGAGCAGGCTCAGAAGAGGGAGAAGACGACAGCGAGCCTCGCACGTCTCGAGGAGCTCAAAGTGCTCATCTCGGAGAAGACGGTCGAGCGCGACGCCAAAAAGGCCCAGTGGCTCAAGGAGAAAGAGGTCATCACGGCCATTCAGGAGAAGAAGCGCGCTGTCGAAGAGCTGCGCACGGAGCAGGAATTGGCGCAGCGCCGAGGTGATCTCGGGAAAGCGGCCGAGCTTCAATACGGCTCGATTCCTGAGGCTGAGAAGGCGCTCGCCGCGCTCCGTGAGGAGCTCGCTCGTCTCCAGAAAGACGGCTCCTTCCTCAAAGAGGAGGTCACCGACGAAGACGTCGCGCAGATCGTCAGCAAATGGACGGGAGTACCTGTGAGCAAAATGCTCCAGAGCGAAATGGATAAGCTTCTCCACATGGAGGAGAACTTGCGCTCTCGCGTCCTCGGTCAAGAGGACGCGCTCGTCGCTGTCTCGAACGCCGTGCGGCGAAGTCGCGCGGGGCTCGGCGACGAGAGTCGACCCATCGGATCGTTCCTCTTCTTGGGCCCGACTGGCGTTGGAAAGACGGAGACGGCGCGCGCCCTGGCGCAGTTCCTGTTCGACGACGAGCGGGCGCTGATCCGCGTCGACATGAGCGAGTACATGGAAAAACACGCGGTTTCTCGCCTGATCGGGGCGCCGCCTGGATACGTTGGGTATGACGAAGGCGGCCAGCTCACCGAGCCGGTGCGAAGGAGGCCGTTCTCGGTTGTGCTCTTCGACGAAATCGAGAAGGCACACCCGGACGTGTTCAACGTCCTGCTCCAGCTCCTCGACGACGGACGGCTGACCGACGGACAGGGACGCACCGTGGACTTCAAGAACACTGTCGTCATCCTCACGAGCAACCTCGGCTCCCTTGAACTCGCTCAAATCGAGGAGCGGCGGGATCTCTCAGAGGACGAGAAGCAGAAGCGTCTCGACGAAGCGGCCATGGAAGCTCTCCGAGCCCACTTGCGCCCCGAGTTCATCAACAGGCTCGACGAGACGATCGTTTACCGCCGCCTCGGCCGCGACCAGATCCGCGGCATCGTCGACGTCCAGCTGGCTCGCCTGGCGAAGCGGCTCGAAGGTCGCGGCCTGACCCTCCGCGCAACGGAGGCGGCGAAAGACGCCATCGCCCAGATCGGCTTCGATCCTCAGTTTGGAGCGCGTCCCCTCAAGCGAGCCATCCAGCGTTCGATCGAGAACCCGCTCGCCGAAGCAGTCCTGCGCGGTGAGTATCCACCCGGCGAAGCTGTCCAAATCGACGCCGTCGGCGACAAGATCGGCTTCTCGAAGGTCGGTCACGGAACTCCGGCCAAGCCTTTCGGGAGGCCGGTCCAGGCCTAACTAGGGAGGTCGCGAAGGAGCTCGAGACCGAGCACGAGCGCACGGGTCGCGGCCCGCCTCTGAATTTGAGCGCGGTCACCGCGAAACTCGTGACGCCGCGTGAAGAGTAAATGCCCGCTCGTCGCAGCGAAATGCACGAGGCCCACCGGCTTCTCCGGACTCCCACCGGAGGGGCCGGCGATGCCCGTAATGGAAATTCCGACATCGACGCCGAGCGCGCGGACTGCGCCGCGCGCCATCGCCACAGCACACTCTTCGCTCACGGCCCCGTGGCGCTCGAGGATCTCGGCGGGAACGCCGAGCACTCCTTGTTTGACGCTGTTGTCGTAGCTGACGACGCTGCCGAAGAAGCAAGTACTGCAGCCGGCGACTGTGGTGATCAGGTGGCTCACCAGTCCTCCTGTGCAAGACTCGGCGAAGCCGACCGAGATATTTCGCTCCTTGAAGCTATTTCCAAAGTGCTCCGGGAGCGCAACTCGTCCCCGAACGAGGAGAGCGTCGCCGAGCAGCTCGATGAGGCGGTCCCGGGCGTCGCTGGCTTGAGCTTTGGCCACTTCGATGGGCTCGCCGGGGGCCGCCTGCCCTTGAACTTTGACCTCGATTTCGTGGGAACCGGCGCGGTAGCCGAGGGTCACAGGAAACTCTCGTTCGACGCTCTCGACCCGGCCCGCGACTGTGCTCTCCGGGAGCCCGAAGACAGTGATGCGCTCGATGACGAGGGGCGCGACTGGCTTCGGGAGCGTGGGGAGGATGTGCTCTTCGAAGATGTGCTGCATCTCGCGCGGAACGCCGGGAGTAAAAAACGCGCGGGCGCGTCCGATCGTGCAAGCGAAGCCGGGGGCAGTGCCGAGAGCGTTGTCGAAAATGGTGGCGCCTTCGGGGAAGAGGGCCTGCTTTTCGTTCATCGGGTGCATGGGCACTCCCGATTTCTGAAAGGCCGCGCGGACGCGCTCGAGGGACCGAGAATCGAGAGCGAGCTCGCGCCCTTGGGCGCGAGCGGCGGCGGGCGCCGGGAGATCGTGTGAGGTCGGGCCGAGGCCGCCGGTGACG
>JAEYYX010000008.1 GCA_023428245.1 Pseudomonadota bacterium | reverse complement strand
CGGCCCCCCCCCCCCCCCCCCCCCCCCCCCCCCCCCCCCCCCCCCCCCCCCCCCCCCCCCCGCCCCGATTCGCCGCTGTCCTCCACAGAGCTCGACGAGTACGAGTAATCTTTGAGGAGACTTTGAGATTCGGGCAACGGCAGGCTATTTGCGGCCGAGTCCTTCTGTCATGACGTCTCGCTTGCGTTTCTTCCCTTCTCGGCTCGTCGGAGCTCTTGCCTTGTGCCTCGGGGGCTCGACGGCCGGCCTGCTCACCTTGTCCTGTGAAGAGCTGACCTGCGTCGATCTTCTGACCTGTGAGGGAAGTGCTGGAGCGCCGAGCCAAAGCGGCGGCTCTGCCGGAAAGGATCCGGCGGGCGGAAGGAGCGGAGGAGGTTCCGGAGGGCGTTCGACTGGGGGCGTCGGAGGTCAGGGCGGCGAGCCGAGTGGCGGGACGGGAGGCAGCGAGAGCGAGGAGGACCCGGGTCTCGCGCTGACGGCTCCCGCTCTTGTCCGGGTGCGTCAGGGAGAAAAAGTTCGTGTACCGATCCGCGTGGAGCGAAAGGGGCGCCTCGAGGGTGAGCTTTCGGTGAGCGCGATCGATCTTCCTTCTGGGATCGTAGCCGACCCGGTGACAGTGCTCGAGGACGCTGGGGAAGAGGTCATGTTTGATCTCGCCGCGAAGGCGGCCGCCGAACAGACCCACGGGCGAACGCTCCATTTCCGGGTGACAGGCGCGGACGGGCTTCGGGATGAGGTAGAGGTGCGGCTTGTCGTGGCTGGGCCGTCCGGTTCGCTCGACAAGAGCTTTGGTGGCGGCGGCTTTGCCAAAGTGAGCTCGATCTTATCCGGGGTTACTGTCGCCACGGACGAGACGATCTGGGCCGCTGGAAACCAGGATTCCGGCCCGCTCCGCGTGTACCACTTTGATCACGATGGCACACCAAACTGGAACATCGAGACGAAAGGTCGTTACAGTAGCTCCCTCGGCAGTCAGGGAGAACGAGTCTTCGTTCGGTTTTCGGGCCTAGGTGAAGAAAACGGCGACTACTTGATGGCGTTTGGGCTCGATGGAGCCGTTGACGAGACGTTCGGGGACAAGGGGACGCTCTTGCTCGGACCGGGCATGTCGAACGCTCACCTTCCGATTCACCTCTTGTCTGACGGAAGTGGGCTCGCGATGAACACGGAGAGGACGGTGCGATTCGGCCCGGACGGCAGTGAGCTCAGCGGTTTCAAGTTCTTCTACGAGCCGCCGACGATCATGGACCACGTGACCGCGAGCGCATTCGACTCGAAGGAGCGCGTCTTGTTCTCCTTCCGTACAAATGACAGCAGGCGTTACTTCGTGCAGCGATCCCGGGCGGACGGCCGTCTCGATACGTCCTTCGGCGAATCTGGGCTGGCGGAGTCTCTGAGCGGGGTCTCTTCGGCGGCTATCGCGCAAACGATGGTGACACAGCGAATCCTGGTTCGGCCCGATGACTCGGCGATTCTGTTTGCGACCTCTTCGCCCAACGTGGAACGGACCGATATTTACGAAAACGAGGTCGCGCTACTCTCCTTCTCCTCGAAGGGAGAATTGGACGAAGAATTCGGCGTGAACGGGAAGGTCATCGTGGGCAACAGCTTCACCCCGCTCAGCGCATTTCGATCCAACACGGGCGACATCGTCGTTGGCTACATCCCCGGCTACACGGGAGAACCTCGCCTCGCCCGCTACAGTGATCGAGGTGAGCTCGACTATGAGTTCGGAAAGGACGGCTACGTCAACCTCGCTCACATCTTCCCCACAGGCGAGTCCCTCTATCAGTACCCCGAATTCGCCTACGACAGCGTCACAGGCCGCGTCATCGTCGTCATTTCGAGCTCGGAGTCAGCGTACCTCGCGAGCTACTGGCTCTAAGCTCCGCGTCGCCGGAGATGCTCTGGGACTCCCGCTTGGGGGCGTCGTCGCGGGCTCTGCCCGGAGGTGTCGGTCTTGGACTCGGCGAGCCCTCTCGGAGGTCTGAGGGCGGTTGCCCGGCTCTTCAGGTGGCGGCGACGGGCCCGAGCGGACCGCTCCCTGCATTTTTCTGTGGCCGCCCGCCACCCTCTCTGCCACATTATCTCACCTTTTGTTGCGAGGCTCGGGTGGGAGCGCAACGGCGACGCGCCTCGGTCGATACCGGGCGGTCGGGCGTCCGTCTGCCCGCTTGCGGCTCGCAAACCCGAAGACTCAGGAAAAACCTTCCCATGACTGCTTGGACCCCTTTCTCTCGTTCTTCTAGCCCTCGCACCCTCCGTTTAGGCCTCTTCACGCTCTTGTTTGGGTCGCTCAGCGCCGCGTTAGCGCCTTCTGCCTGCGCTCCGAGTGATTGCTCGGAGGATTCCTGCGGCGAAGGAGGCGAGATGAGCAGCGGCGGCAAGCGAACGAGCGGCGGTGCCTCAAGCAGTGGTGGCAAGCGTTCCGGCGGCGGGACCGCGGCGGGGGGGCTCGGCGGCGCCCCGAGCGGCGGCTCGAACGGTCATGCGGGCGAAAGCGGGGACACGGGGGGCGCGCCGATGGTGGACCTTTCGCCTCGCGTCACCGAAGCCGTCGTGGATGGCCGCGAGGCGGAGCCGGGCGAAAGTGTGCTGGGGGTCCCCGAAGGAGCTTCGATCCGGATTTCCTTCAGCGCGCCGATGGACACGGCCTCCGTCGAGGATGCTTTGGTGGGGAGAGCCGAACAAAGCTCGCCCTCGTCCTTTGTCATCGGCTGGAACGAGGACAACACTGAGCTCACGCTGATCCTGAAGTCTTCAGTGAAATACCAAGAGATCGACTCTCTCGAGGCCCCGCGTCGCGAGCTCGGCATCTTGATCACCCGAAAGGCCAAGGACGCAGAGGGACGGGCGCTCGCCGAAGAGTTCATCTTGGATTTTGCGCTCCTCCGTCGCTATCGTATCTTCATCGAACCAGATCTCGAGAACTCGGCGATCGCCTACGGCAACGTTCCCTTCGACTTCAGCTCGCCGGAATATCTTTCGAGCATCGACCTCTGGATGGAATCGCACTGCCCTTGGCTGAACCCCTCGAACACTCACGATTCGGCTTGGAAGGAGACGTTCCGCTCGGAGTTCCCGTACACCACTGTTCGGAACTTCGCGAGCGCCCCTGGACGCCACACGAGCAACCCGCGGGGGACGCGTGTCTCGATCTACGCGTTTCCGCTGGAAAAGGTTCTCGAAGATGGACTTGAGCGCGCTACGCTCAAGCTCGCGAAGTGGCCGCGCGTCGTCTACGACACGAGCGATACGAACAACAACGGCTCCACGACCGACTTCATCCCTTACTATTCGAACACTGTTGCTATTTCCGATTTGCTGTTCAGCGTCGACGCGCTTCCCTCATTCGCACTTCCGAAGAGCGTTAAAGGTTATGAAGCGCAAGCCGTCTTCAGTACACCCTCGCGGCGGGCCAACCTGCTCACCAGCGAAGGCGAAGAATACCCGTGGCGCTACGGCTTTTTCAGCTTTGACGTGAAGGACCTCGTAGAAGAGGGCATGAGCCGCGGCGAACCCTGGTCGATGTACCGCGCCGAGTTCGACGGAATGCCCGTCGTCAAAGACGATCCGCTGACAGTCTGCGTGACGCTTGCTCTCGAAGTGTCGGCGCTCGTCGAATAGAAGCCAGGCCGATCATGAAAAGACTCCTCGACTCCTTCTGGATCAGACTCATCACCCTTGGATTTGCGTCTCTTCCAGCGCTCCACTGTGACGTGGCGTTTCAGGCCTGTCAGGAAGACTGTTCTTCTTCCGCCGGGGGAAGCGGCGGGAGAGCGCAGGGGACAGGAGGCGTTCGAGCTACGGGGGGCCTCGGCGGCGGAGGTGCGGGCGATGCCGGGCTTGCGGGGGCGAGCGGCCCTGGCGAAGGGGGAGAGCAGGGGGCGCCCGAGCTTCCATCGCGTCCCATACTCGAGAGGGTGAAGGTGGGAGAACTCGAGCTGGGCCGTGGAGAGCTCAAGCTCGGCGTCGCTGATGCGCCGGAGCTGGTCTTCTCCTTCAGTCAGCCGATGGACAAAAAGAGCGTCGAGGCGGCCTATAGCTCTGACAATCGGGGGACGGGAGAGTCCCGCGTCGCCTTCTCTTGGAATGCGCAAGGTGATGAGCTTCGGATCATCCCTCTTTTGCCCTTGGAGCATGAGGAGGTCGACGATCCGGACGCCGAGACCGAGACCTATTCGATCCGCTTGGCGAAAAGCGCGAAGAGTCGCGACGGTCTCGAACTCGAGGAGACTTTCGAAGCTTCCTTCCGCCTCATGAAACGGGTCACGTTCATGGTGATTCCCGATCTCGAGGCGTCTTACTGGAGAACGGCCCCCGCCGAGAAGATGATTCGAGACGACGGGCTTTACCCGGATCACCAGTGGTTTTACTGCCCCTTCTTTGAGCGCGAGGACAAGCCGGAAGAGGCGGGACCGATGCGTCTTGGTTACGAGCCCCTGGTCCCGAACTACCACGCCTACCAATCTCTCCTCAGTTTGGATCTCTACTCGCCGGAGAAGAACTCCTACGGAGTCTACGTGTTTCCCTTACCGTCGAACGTCGAGTTCTTAGAGAGCGCGTCACTTCGAGTGGTCAAATGGATCGGAAACGTGGGAAGCCCGGACGAGTCGCCGCTCCGCCGTTCTGGACTCGCCGTGGACCTGCTTGCGCCGGACTTTGAAGACCCCGCATCGGACGAGCCGATCCTTTCGGACCTCGTGAACGTAAACGGGAACGATTCGAGCTACGGATTCGGTCCGACGGAGTTCGATGTCACAGCGATCACGACGCGAGGCCTGGACGCTGGTGACGAGAGGAGCGTGTATCGACTCGGACTCGATTCAGCTCCGGACGATTTGTATTACACGGGCGGCTGTGCGGCGGCAGCGTTGACCCTCGTGTATTGGGCCCTTTGAGGTCCTAAAGCGACTGGGAGGCGAGCGTTTGCCCCGTTCTTCGCACGTCCCGACGACGAATCGCGCTCGTTCGCCAATTTTTCTCCCTTGCCAGCTCTCCGCGTTTGACCGAACCGACGGTTCGGTCCTAGATCGACGGAGTGCAGCGACTGGGCGCGAAAGTTTTTTGGTTGATGGCGGCCTTGTCGCTGTGTGGTTGTGACAACAAGGAATCGCAGCCTGACCCGGGTGGCGGCTCGCCGAGTGTTGGCGGAACCTCGAGCGACGGGGGCACCGGCGGTGCAGTCTTAGGGTCCGGAGGAACATCCGAAGCCGGTGGGGCGCCCGCGGCAGGGGGAACTGGGACCGAGTCCGGCGGAAGCTCGGCTGGAGGGAGCGCCGCAGGCGGCGCGGCTGCCGGTGGAGCGTCTGGGGACGGAGGCGCGATGGGCATGAGCAAGACGACGTTCGTCTACGTGGGCAGTGGCTCCTTTGGAGCTGAAACGGGAAAGGTCACCGTGTATCGCCTCGACCGCCAGGCCCCGGGGCTTGAGTTCGTGAGCGACACGGAGGCGGGTGGCCTCGCGAGCTTCCTGGCTGTGGACAGTGAGCGGCGACGCCTCTACGCGGCCGACGAGGTCAAGGGTGGTGTCTTGAGCTTCACTATCGATCCCACGACGGGCGCGCTCACGAGCCTCGGGGCGACGCCCCACTCGAACCATCCGGTGTCGCTCTCGATCTCGCCGGACGGAAAGTACCTCCTGGGAGCGAACTACAACGAGGGGAACGTGGACGTTTACCCCATCGGCGACGACGGCAAGGCCTCCGCCTCGTCGCAAACGGTCGCGACGGGCAGTCATGCTCACTCGGTCCGTTTCGACCAGGAGGGCAAAGTCCTCGTGGCCAACGAGGGCTCCGACACGATTTCTCATCTCACCTTCAACGGTGGGATGCTTTCCGCCGCGACCCCTCCTACGAGCGCGTCGTTCTCTCCGCGTCACCTCGCGTTTCATCCGAACGGGACCGTGTTTGTCGTGAGCGAGCGCGGCGACTTCATCACAGCCTATAGCCGAGCCGAAAATGGTTCATTGAATCAGATCTGGCAGAAGCCTCGGCTCGACTCAGGGCAGCCGACCGCGAACACCGGAGCTGATATTCATCTCACACCGGACGGTCGCACGCTCTACGCTTCGAACCGAGGTCAGAGCAACACGATCGTGACGTACGACATTCAGGGCGCCGAGCCTGTCTTGCTCGGTCATGTCCCGACGCGCGGCACAACTCCGCGCAACTTCGCGGTCGATCCGGAAGGTCAGTTCCTCCTTGTGGGCAACCACGGCGACCAGAAGAGCCTCGCTCTCTTCCGCATCGAGACGGACGGCAAGCTCACCGAAGTGAAGGTTGAGCCGATGCAGGTGAGTCCGTTCTTCGTGACATTCGTGCAGTTTTGAGGTCGAGGGAGCGCTTCTGTGCGTTTCCTCCCGGAGAATCTGGCTCGAGCGCGCGAGGTCGGACAGAGAAAGACCTAATCAAGAGGGGCCTAGCTATACGGTGCCCTTGAGCCTTGCTAGAAGCATACGCGGGGCTCTGGTCCAGGGCCCGTTCCTTTCCCGGAGAAGCTCTCTTTCGTGTTTGTCCACCGCTCAAACTCTCTGAGTGTTCTGATCGACGCGCTCGCGGAGCTGCTCAGCGAGCCTTTGCGGCCCCTCTTCGAGCGGCCCCAGATCATGATCCAGAGCGTGGGCATGGAGCGCTACCTCTCTCGGGAGCTCGCGCTGCGTCTAGGAGTCGCGCTCGGGCTGGAGTTCCCTTTCCCGAGAGCATTTCTTGAGAAGGTTGCGGATGAGGTTCTGGGTGAGGTGCCGGAAGGGACAACGTTCGAGCGAGAAGCGCTCGCCTTTCACATATTTCGTGAGCTGGGCCAGACGCAGCATCCAGAGGTGCGGAGCTACCTCGAAAACGATCGGGCGGAGAGCGCCCGTCTCGAGCTAGCGGTGGAGCTCTCTCGCCTCTTCGATCAATACTCGGTCTATCGGCCGAAGATGCTCGCGGAGTGGGAACAGGGACCTTCTGACGATTTTCAAGCAGAGATTTGGACGCGGCTCGGACGAGAGCTCGGACGCCATGATCCCGGCGCGCGGCTCGAGGCGCTTTACGCCGCCTCTGACGAAACTCTTTTGTCGGTGCTCCCGAAGAGACTCTATGTCTTTGGAGGAGCGGGCCTCCCTCCGCTCTTCCTGCGGGTGCTCGGCCGCTTCGCCCGCATCATCGAGGTCCACGTCTTCTCCTTTACTGTCTGCCAGGAATACTTCGTCGACGCACAATCTGCTGATTTGGCCCCGAGTGAGGTCGGAGACGGCTTGAACCCGCTGCTCGTGAGCTTGGGAAAAGTGGGCGCTGATTTTCAGTACTACCTGGAACAGTTCAACTACCAGGAGCTAACTCAGCGGTTCCCTCCCGAAGACGGCACGAGTCTCTTATCGTGTCTGAAGCAGGACATTCTGGGGGCGCGTCGTCGTCCCTCGGAGGAGAAGTTACCTCGCTCGGCTCGCCTCGACGGTTCGATCTCGATTGTGAGCTGTCACAGTGCAGAGCGCGAGGTCGAGGTGCTCAGGGAGACGCTCCTCGAGCTGTTCGAGAAAGACCGGACCCTCAAGGCCGAGGATGTGGTCGTGATGGCGCCCGATATCGGAAAGTACGCGCCCCTAGTCCGGGCGGTGTTCGGTGGCGCCGAAGACGCTCCCCCGCTCATTCCATTCCGAATCGCCGATCAGACCGAGAGTTCCTCGAACGCGCTCATTGCCTCGCTACTCCGGGCTCTCGCCTTATTTTCTCGGCGTTTCAAGGCGAGCGAGGTGCTCTCCGTGCTCCAGATGGAGCCGGTGCTCGCTGGGTACGGGATGACGGCCCAAGATCTCGAGCGCGTCACGGAGTGGCTCGACGGAAGCGGAACCCGCTGGGGGCTGGACGCTACGCACCTCAGCGCACTCGGCTTCGACGAGCCTCTTCATACGACTTGGGAGCGTGGGCTCTCGAGGCTCTTGCTCGGCTTTGCCATGGAGGACAAAGACCAAGCCTACGGAGAGCTCGTGCCCTTCGACGACGTGGCACTTGGAGACGCGGACCTTCTCAGTCGGCTCTGCGCCTTCATGGGTAACCTCTCTTCGGCGAGTCGAGTTCTGACTCGCCCCTGCACGCCTCGAGAGTTCACCGATGCGGTAAAGGAGCTCACCCGGGGCCTGTTCCAGGAGCAGGACGGTGAAGCTCAGGCGCGGGTATTCCGCGTCTTGACCGAGCTCAACGCGCGCGCCGAGAGCGCGCGCATCACAGAAAAGATTTCTCCTCTGGCGCTCAGCAGGGTGCTCGCGGCCGAGCTCGACAGCGCCCGCCAAAGCACGGATTTTCTCGCGGGAGGCGTGACCTTTTGCGAGCTCTTGCCTTTGCGCACGATCCCGTTTCGCGTGGCTTGCGTACTCGGGCTCTCGGAAGGCGAGTTTCCGCGCAATGACAAAGAGTCCTCCCTCGATCGCCTTGCGAATCGGCGGTTGCGCGGAGATCGATTGCTGCGGGCGGACGACCGCTATCTATTTCTCGAGCTCATCATGTCCGTAGAGGAGCGGCTCATATTGAGCTACGTCGGACGCAGCGTGCAGGATAACTCGCGCCGCCCGCCGTCCGTGGTGGTCTCTGAGCTTGTCCACGTTCTCGATCGTATGCTCGAAGGTACCACCGAGCCTGTCGAGGCATTCGTTCAAGAGCACCCGCTCCAGCCTTTCAGTCCCCGCTACTTCGAAGGGAAAGAACCTCACCTCATTTCCCGCTCGCGGGAAGATTTCGAAGGGGCGCTTGTCTGCGCTCGCGGGCGCGGTCCGGTAGAGCTCGGATCGGATCAGCTCCTATTGCGGAGTGTGCAGCCGGTTTCCACTGTGCACCTTCGAGAGCTCGAATCCTTCTTGAAGAACCCGAGCCGGTTCTTCCTGCGGGGAATCGGGGTCGTGATCGACGACGAAATCATGACCCTTTCCGATCGGGAGCCGGTGGAGCTCTCGGCTCTCGATCGGTACTTTTTCGGAGAGAAGTTGCTCGCGGGCCTGACGGGCGAGCAGCCCTTCGACCTGCGCCTTTCCGAGCTCCGAGGCCACTTCCCGGGCGGCGCATCCGGGAGAGCGCTGAGCGTCGAGCTGGATGCCGAGTGCCGCGCGATCTTTCGAGAGATCCGCGCCCTGACGGGTGACCTTTCGCCTGAGCGCGTCGACGTGCGGCTTGAACTCCCAGGCGCGACTCTCGAAGGCACGGTGCCGCTCGTGTTCCCGAACGTCCACGTGCACTCGACCTATGGACAGGCCCGGGCCGGACGACTGCTCTCGACTTGGATTCGGCATCTGTGTCTGAGCGGGAGCGGCCGGGTCCTCTCATCGGCCTTTGTCGGGCGAAGCAAGGAAGGCGTCGCGATCCACGAGTTCGCTCCCCTGGATCCGGCCGAAGCGCGCGAAAAGCTCGCGTCGCTCCTCGCGCTCTATCTCGAAGGCCGGAAGGAGCCCCTCCGTTTCGACGCCGCGGCCGCGCTCGCCGTTGCGGAGAAGGCGAGGAAGCCGAAGACTCCGTCGGATCCCGTTCAGCTCCGGCTCGCTCTTTTGCAGGCGGCGCGTTCCGCGCTCAAGCCGAAGAAGTATGGTCGGAGGCAGGAACAGAAGCTCGATGCATCGCTCGCGCTCCTCTTCGGGGATGAGGATCCGCTCGCCCTGAATGGGGGAGATTCTGGGCGAGCGGAAACGAGCTTCCTCGAACTCGCCGAAGCCGTCTTTGGGCCGCTTGTCTCCGCTCGACAGATTCGCAGTGGAGAGGAGGAGGCCTCGTGAGTTCGGAGCGACAGACGCAGTCCGCCCGCCCGACTCTGGACGTGGTGCGCCTCCCCCTCGAAGGTGTTCATCTCATCGAGGCCAGCGCTGGCACGGGCAAGACCTACAACATCGCGGCCCTGTTCCTCCGACTCATCATCGAAGCTGAGTTGCCGATCGAACAGATCTTGGCAGTCACCTTCACGAAAATGGCGACTTCGGAGCTTCGGGATCGCGTTGAGAGGAGGCTTCGCGAAGCGCGCGATATGCTCGTGAAGGACAAAGAGCTCACGGATCCAGTCCTTGTCGCGATCCTGGCGCGCGTCCTGAAGTCCGATGCGAAATTGCTCCTTGAACGAGCCCTCTCGGACATCGATCGCGCCTCGATCTTCACCATTCACGGCTTCGCCGCCCGCGCTATCGGGGATGCAGCGTTCGAAGCCCACGCGAGCTTTTCGGCTGAGGTGCTCCCGGACACGGACCGTCTTGCTTACGACGCGGTGGTTGATTTTTGGTCGACGCGGGTACGCTCGCTTTCCCCGGAAGCATTTGCGCGCCTGGGCGGCCTCGGTCTGTTTCGAGAATTGGAGGGCGTCGCCAGGACAGCGCTCGTGAACGTGGAGATCCCCACGGTCTGTCTGGAGCCCCTGGGGGAGGGCAGACAGGAAGAAATCGAAGCGGAGGTTCGAAGCGCCGTAGCGGCTCTTCGCCGAGAATTTGCCCCTGACTCGTTGAGTGCGCTGCTCGGCTCCGGGCGGGTGAAGAGGAACATACTTCGGACTGACTTCGTGGAGAAGGCCCTTCGGCAATGGGAGGCCTTCCTCGCGGGAGATCCCCTGCTCTCACAGCCGCCTAAGAACTGGGTCAAGTTTTGTCAGAGTTTTGTGTCGGCTCAGACCGCAAAAGCGAAGGAACCCGTGGAACACGGATTTTTCGCGGCGGTCGAGCAGTTTCGCGGCGCGTACGAAGCACTCACGCGTTTTGACGCCCTGTCGCGGGCGCGACTCTACGATTCCTGCGCCCAGTTCGTGCGACAGCGCGTGCAAAGTGAGCACTCTCGCCAAGGGACCAAGAGCTTCGATGACCTCTTGCTCGTTCTTCGAGATGCGCTCATCGGGCCCGCAGGGAAGGCGCTCAAGAGCTCGCTTTCGCGGCGCTTTCGCGCCGCCCTGATCGACGAGTTCCAGGACACCGATCCCCTTCAGTATCAGGTGTTTCGCGAAATATTCGCTGAGCGCCCGCGACCGAGCTTGTTCCTGATCGGAGATCCGAAGCAGTCGATCTACGGGTTTCGGGGGGCGGATGTCCTTTCGTACTTGAAAGCGGCCGAGAGTGCCGGTTCTAGTCTTCACTCCCTCACGACCAGCTACCGCGCGAGTCCCCGCTTGGTCGAAGCCCAAAACGCGATCTTCAGTCGGGCACCGAACCCCTTCCTCCTAGAGCGTATCGTCTACGACTGGATCTCGCCCGCTCCGGGGCGAAGCGATGTGCTTCTGGACGAAAGCGGTCAGCCGCTCGCGGGGGTCGATGTCGTAGTGGTCGAAGAAGGACGAGGCACGCTCCTCGAGCAAGCGGCCCTCGAGGTCTATGCGCTCCTTTCGTCCGAGTTGTCCCTGCAGGGTAGACCGATTTCGGCTCGGAACGTCGCCGTCTTGTGTCGGACAAATCGCGACGCCCAGGAGGTCCAAGAGCATTTGCGAAGGCTCGGAATTCCGGCAGTCATGCATGGCGATCGCAGCGTGTTTGAGTCGCCGGAAGCTCTCGAGGTCCGACGGGTCCTGCGTGCTCTGCTCGATCCTGGGCATCGCACGCTCGTACGCGCCGCGCTGGCGACGCGGATCTTCGGGCTGGGTGCGGCGGGTATCGCTGAGCTGGACGAGCGCCCCGATTTGCTCGAACTCTGGGACGGCAGGCTGCGGCGCTGGAGCGACACTTGGCGTGTCTCGGGCTTCTTCCGGATGATGGACTCGGTGCTCCGAGAACTCTCGGTGGTTCCGCGACTCCTTCGAAGCTGGGGCGGGGAACGGATCGTCACGAATCTCAGGCACATCATCGAGCTCTTGCACCAAGCAGAGGCCGAGGAACATCTGGGTGCCCTGGGGCTCGTGCGTTACCTTGAGTCGTGCATCCAAGATCCGTTCGGACACGCTATGGCCCAGGCGGCTCTCCAGATCCGGCTCGAGAGTGATGAAGACGCAGTCATCCTCACGACGATCCATAAGAGCAAAGGGCTCGAGTACGACCTGGTCGTGCTGCCGAGCCTCGGCAATCCCGACGAGCCTTGGCGGGAGCCGGCCTTTCGTACCCGCAACCGAGACGGGGAGCCTGAGCTTGAAGTGCGCAGCCCGGACCTAGCCGCGGAGAGCTACGAGGTGCGCCTTCGCGAACACCAAGCGGAAGCCTTGCGCGTCGGCTACGTTGCTCTCACGCGCGCGCGGCATCACGCGATCCTGGTGCTCGGGAAGATGAGCGGGAAGTTCAGTCCACTCTCCTATTGGCTCAGAGACGAAGGTCCCTTCGATGCTCCCGCGTCCGATTGGGAGATTCCACTCTCGCGCGTTCTTGCGCGGAGTGCAGGGAGTATCCGGGTGCGTGCGGCGTCGGCGCCGAATCCCAGGCCTCTTGAGGTGAGCGAACATCGCTTCGGCCCACTGACCCTACCCAAGCTCAGCCCCGACCTTGCGGAGCGCTTGGGCCGCGGGCCGACGACTGCGAGCTTTAGCTCGCTCACTCGAGGGCGGGGAGTGCGGGGGACCTCCGCCCTGCTCGGTCGCGATCGAGACGAAGCAGAGACTGCGTCGCTTCTGGTCGGGGGCGACGCCCAGGGGGAGCTCGCGAGGCTCCACGACTTTCCTCGGGGCGCCCTGGCAGGGGAGGCGCTCCACACGATCTTCGAGCGCCTGGTCTGGGTGAAGAAAAGAAAGCTCGACGAGGCCTCCGTGGGGGAGATCTTGAAGACCCACGACATAGATCCTGGATTTGCCCCTCGCGTCGCCGAGCTCTTAGAAGGGCTCCTCACGACGCCGCTCGGCCCCGATCGGGCGGAGCTCGGGACGCTTCCGCCCTCAAGCGTGGCAGCGGAGCTCGAGTTTCATCTCGCGCTCGAGGCTCGGGACGAAGGACTGACAGCCGCGGAGCTGACCCAGGGACTTCGCAGTCTGAGCTGCCTTCCGGCCTCTTATCGGGAGAGCAATCTTGCGCTCGAGTTCCCTGTACTTCGAGGCTTCTTGCGCGGTTTCATCGACCTCGTCTTCGAGTGGCGAGGGAAGGTGTACGTCCTCGACTACAAGTCGAATTTCTTGGGAGAGAGGCTCGCTGATTATGACCACCTGGGCATGGAGCGGGCGATGAATGAGCACCACTACCATCTCCAGGGACTCATCTACGCTCTCGCTGTCCAAAAGCACGCCCGGTTGCTCAGCACAGACTACGCCCACGAGCTGCATTTCGGCGGGATCTTCTACGTCTTTCTTCGAGGGCTCGCGGGGGCCCTGGCGGAGACAGGTGTCTATTTCTTTCGACCAAGCGAGGAGGAGATGCGTGCCTTTGAGGCCGCTCTCATCGGAACATGACGGGTCCCTCCTTTTTGCAGAGAGCTGCCGGATTCTCTCCGCTCGACCGCGAGCTGGCCCGAGTGATCGGCGAAGGGCAGCCCGCGCTCGAGGCTACCGTAGCGCGCCTCTGTCAGGCGCTTCGTGCCGGTCACTCTTGCTTGCCGCTTGATGCGCTCGCGGGGCAAAGCCTTTTGGATGAAGCGTCTGTGGCCGTATTCCGGTTCCCGGAGGAAGCTGAGCTCCGCCAGGAGCTCAGCGAGAGCTCTGCGGTTTCCATTGTGGAGCCAATAGATCCTGAGCCCCACGAGTTTCGACCGGTGGTCTTCGACGGGACCCGCCTTTATCTCCGTCGCTACTTCGATCAAGAACTCGGCATCGCCCGTGGCATCGCGCGCCTCGCCTTGGATGGCGCGTTCTCGGTGAGTCCGGAGCTCGAGCAGAGGATCTCCGCTTACTTTCCAGCGAGTGGTGGGCGCTCCGATCGGCAGCGAGACGCGGTGGCCCGCTCGCTCCGCTTGCGCGCTTCGCTCATTACGGGGGGGCCTGGGACCGGGAAGACGACCACGGTGGTGAAGGTGCTCGCGCTCGCGATCGAGCGCGCCCTCGGGGCCGGACGGGAGCTTCAGATTGGTCTCCTCGCTCCCACAGGCAAAGCTTCCGAGCGCTTGCTCCGGGCGACCTGGAGCGCGGCGGAGCGCCTCGATCTGCCGAGTGAAGTGCGGGCACGTCTGCCCCAGGAGTCGAAGACGATTCATCGCGCCCTCGGCGTCATTCCCGGTGTGAAGACTCGCTTCCGCCACACACAACAAGATCCGTTGCCCTTCGACCTCTTGGTGGTCGACGAGGCTTCGATGATTGACCAGGCGCTCATGAATCGCCTCGTCGACGCGATCCGTCCGAGCGCACAGCTGCTCCTGCTCGGCGATGCCGATCAGCTCGCCTCAGTCGACGCGGGTTCTGTACTCTCGGAGCTCGCTCTGGCGGCGGACACGCTCGGGGACCAGGCTTCATTCTCCTTTGGAATCTCTCGACTCACGGAGAGCTACCGATTCTCGGGCGCCTCCGAGATCATGGATCTCGCGACGGGATTTCGCCTGGGGCAGAGGGAAAAGATCGAAGGAGCGCTTGGGGGCGCAGGTGGGCAGGTGGCGCGGTTCGAAGCGAGCGACCTCCGGGTTCCGCGCCAGTCTGCCGAGTTTCGGCGCTGGCTCGAGGCTCGGGTCCGCGAGTCGCTCCAGATTGGGAGCGCCGAGGAGGCCCTTGCGCAACTGGAAAGATTCCAGGTCTTGTGCGCTCTGCGCTCGGGGCCTTGGGGCGCCGAGGGCGTAAATGAGTGGGTGAGGAGTCTGGCTCAGGGGATCTTGCGCACCCGCGTGGAAGGTGTGAACTACCCCGGGCGTCGCGTCATGGTCGTCGAGAACGAGCCGCGGGTGGGACTCTACAATGGGGACGTTGGGATCCTCTGGCCGACTGCTCGCGGCGTCCTCGAAGCTCACTTTCCGGGCGACACCGGGCACAAGCGAACGTTTTCGCTCGCGGAGCTCCCTGCACACGAAGACGCTTTCGCGATCACGATCCACAAGAGCCAGGGCTCGGAGTACGACGAGGTGGCCCTCGTCGTACCGCCTGACGCCAGCTCCGCCCTGCTCACCCGGGAGCTCCTCTACACGGGCGTGACCCGCGCCCGCTCGCGCGTGAGGCTCCTTGGCTCCCTAGCCGTCCTCTCCGAGGCTGCCTCGCGCCGCGTCGAGCGGCACTCGGGCCTCGCAGACAAGATCGTTCAGAGCTCGCGGAGCAGCTCGTCGACGCTCTGACGGCCGATGATCTCTTTGACTCGGTGGATCTCACTTTGAAGGAGCTTCACGAGCGCGACGCCTCCCTCGAAGCTGCCCTTCTGGGCTTGGGATTCGATCTTGCTGGCCAAATCGCGGACGCGCGTCGCACCGACGTTTGCGCTCGCTCCTTTGATGGTGTGCGCGGCGCGCAAGGCTGTTCCGAGGGAGCGTTCTTTGAGAGAGGTGTCGAGCTCACTCAAATAGCTGTCCATCTCGCGCAGGTAGTCGCTCAGAATGTCAGCGATGAACTTCTTGTCGCCGGAGGTGACCTCATTCAAGTAGCGAAGGTCCAAAATCGGTGCCGTCTGCTCCATCGTTCTCCCTCGCGCTCCCTGGCGCGCCTTTCCCGATTCCTGAGGTTACCTTATCCGGGGGGCTGGTGCGATGGGACGAGACGCGGCTTCGCCGTGGCATTTTCGAGACGCGTTCTAGAAGGTCAAACCAGCGCACAGCTGCGCGAGGTCTGGGGAGCCAAGCGCCCGCGTTTTCCTCACATTGGGCGCCAGCTGCGGGCGCGACAAGAGTCAAATGAGCGTGCTCGGATAACGGAGGACTGCGCGGAGTGCGCGGGCGTCACAGATGAACGCTTCGACCTGCCCGAATTGGATCCGGTCCATGGGCTGGAGCCAAACCTTGCCATAGGGGCGGAGTTCGCTCCCGTTGCGCAGTGTCCCGTTCTTACTTGCCACATCGACAAGCCGCGTCCCAGCGTCGCTCACGAGCAACTCAGCGTGCCGAGCGGACACGGAAGGCTCGAGGAGAAGCACCTGCGCCTCGGACGAACGCCCGATCGTGATCACGCGCTCTCCCGCGCCTTGGAGTCTTCCACGGTTTCCGAGAGGGATGATGGAATGGGGAGCGGCGGAGAGCTCGGCGAGCATCTCGGCTTGATCCGGGTCATTATTCGGATCGCTCGGCGCGTACACGGTCGGGATCTCCGAGGTGACAAGGACGCTTTCGAGTACGGCCGTAGGGATCGACTCCGTCGTGACGATGCTTCGTTCGAGGGTCTCCGTGAACTCGTGGGGTGCGTCCGCCGGGGAGCGCACGATGAGCACCAAGGGCCCAAGCGCGCTGATCTCCGCGGAGCCTGCCTTCAATAGGCGTTCAACGACGCTTGCCGGACCGACACGCAGCGACGAGAGAAATGCCACCTTTCAATCCTACACGATTTCTCCGCCTCATAGGTATCCCGAACAAAGGAAAGGGAACCTGCGCAGGTTCCCTTTCTGAAGTCGCTTGGGAGCTGACCGGACAACGGCATGTCTGGGTTCGGGCGAGCGTCTGTTTTCCTTAGGATTCGAGGTAAGCGCGGAGCGAACGGGAGCGGCGCGAGCTCTTCAGCTTCTGGAGAGCCTTTGCCTCGATCTGACGGATACGCTCGCGGGTAACGTTGAACTCCTTGCCGATCTCTTCGAGTGTGTGCTCGCTCTTCTCGCCGATGCCGAAGCGCTTCTGCAGGACGCGCTGCTCACGCACGCTGAGCGAGTTCAAAAGCTCACGGGTTTGCTTGTTCAGATCGTTCGACATCAGGCTGTCCGAGGGGCTCGGTGCCTTCTGGTCTTCGACGAAATCGCCGAGCGTGCAGTCGCCGTCTTCCCCGCGCGGGGTCTCGAGGCTCAGCGGCTCTTTGACGATCCGGAGCAGGCTGCGCACTTTGCTGACGGGGATGTCGAGACGCACGGCAAGCTCCTCCGGGGTCGGCTCGCGGCCGAGCTCCTGGACGAGGTCATGGGCGGTACGATGCATCTTGTTCATCGTCTCCACCATGTGCACCGGGATTCGAATGGTGCGTGCCTGGTCCGCGATGGCGCGGGTGATCGCTTGGCGAATCCACCAGGTGGCGTAGGTGCTGAACTTGTATCCGCGGCGGTACTCGAACTTATCTGCGGCGATCATCACGCCGATATTTCCCTCTTGGATCAGATCGAGGAGCTGGAGACCACGGTTCGTGTAGCGTTTTGCGATCGAGACGACGAGGCGGAGGTTCGCTTCGACGAGCTGGGCCTTCGCACGTTGTGCGCGGCGCTCACCGGAGCCGACCACGCGGGCGAGCTTTCGAAGTTGTTCGTGCTCTTCCGGTGCGATTCCATTGTCCTCGCTCGGGGGGAGCAGGCTCTTGGCCTTGAGGGCCTGAGCCATTTTCTCAAGGGCGCGCTTGTTGAAGTTGAGGTCGATGAGCTGCTTTTCGAGATCAGCCTGGGTCTTCTTGAGAGCCTTCTGCTTGGCCGGTTCCTCAAGGGCGAGCTTCCAAGCGGGGCCACGACGACGCGCAGTTCGCTTGATTTTCTCGATCTGCTCGATGAGCGACGCACTGGCTGCCTCTTCGTCGAACGAGTCGTCGTCGGCTTCGACGTTGAGCAGCTCGCGCGCGCGGACACGGTTTTCGGCGAGCTTCTCAGCAAGCGCGGCAAGCTCGTCAATGACCACGTCGCTCATGAAGAGCGCGTCTCGAACAGCGTTGGTTCCTTCCTCGATTCGTTTGGCGAGGTCGACCTCACCCTCTCGCGTCAGGAGGGGAACTGTCCCCATTTTGCGGAGATAAACACGGAGGGGATCGTTGGAGTTCGGTTCGACGGGCGGCGGTGCGATCGAATCGGATGTAGCCATGTTCATGGTGATCTATTCTCGCGCGCGCCCCAAAGAGCGGGGGCGCCAGGAAGTGAGGCCGGACCGTAGCACGGACTTTACAAACGGGGAGAGAAAGTGAAGGGAGCGGCATGGAGCACGATTTCGCGGGACTTTGCCGGTAAAATCCTCCGTCCAGACAGAAGGATTGCAGCCTGGGTGCAAAGTTGCCGCTGGGAAGGGGGCTTTGCCCGGCTGAAGGGGTCAGCTTACGGTCCGAGCGCCTCGCCCTTCGTCCGGTCGCGCGCCCCGAGCGTTCTCGATAGGCTCCAGGGAGATCGAGTCCCTCGGGCTCAGATCACCCCCCCGGAGCGGAATGTTCGAGGCCCCTTTTAAGGTCAGAAATCACGTCGAGCGCATCCTCGGTCTGCCCTGGGTTCGCTTCTCCTTTGGTGTGGCGGGAGTCCGATTCGGACGTCGATTTCGGATTTTCGGTGTGCCGATCCTCCAGCGGGTAGCAAACAGTGAGATCCTGCTTGGTGATGGTCTTGAGCTCCGCTCTACCCCGCGCTCGAACCCGCTCGCACCTCGGAGCCCCTGTGTGTTTGCGACTCGTCGCCCGGGAGCGCTCATCCGAGTCGGAGTTGATTGTGGCTTTTCCGGGAGCGTCGTGGTGGCGGCGACCCGCATCGAGATCGGGGATCGAGTCCTCGTGGGCTCGAACGCCACCATCATGGATACGGACTTTCACCCGCTCTCGCCGCAAGCGCGCAAGAATAGGGCCGAGCCCATAACTCGTCCGATCCGGATCGAGGACGATGTCTTCATCGGCACCCAGGCCATGATCCTCAAGGGCGTGACAGTGGGGCGGGGAGCTGTGATCGGTGCGGGAGCCGTGGTGACGCGGGACGTTCCACCTTTCACGATCGTGGCTGGGAATCCGGCCTGTGTCGTGGGCGAGGTGGGGTCACCCGCGGGCTGACGCCTTTCCTCGGGAGCTCGCTCGGCGCGGGCAAAGTGTCGCGGCGATGTAGTAGAGATCTCGACCGAAGGAGATCTCATCGATGTATCTGAGATTGAGACGGACCTTCTCCTTGAAGATGACTTCGCGATTGTAGCGCTCAGGGTCCCAGACCTCAGCGAGGAGCTGTGCTTCGTGCGAAAAGGCGAGTGTGGCGGGCCCCGTGAGTCCTGGACGGAGCTCGAGGATGCGGCGATCCTCACCTTCGAGGGCGTCCGCGTAACCAGGGACATCGGGCCTCGGCCCGACAAGAGACATGTCTCCGCGCAGGACGTTCCAGAGTTGAGGCAGCTCGTCGAGCTTCAGGCGGCGCAGCGTGCCGCCGCTTCGGGTGAGTCGCTTGTCGTGGGCAAGCGACACGGGCCCGTCTCGCTCCGCGCCGCCCACCATCGTGCGGAACTTGTGCATCTGGAAGGGACGCCCCCCTCTGCCGATCCGCGTGTGCGCGAAGAGGACCGGGCGTCCCGCGTCGAGCCAAACCCAAGCGCCCACGAGGAGGAGGAGGGGGGCGAGAAAAAGAAGCCCGCCGAGCGCGAGCGAAGCGTCGAAGATCCTCTTTCCGTGGCGAAGGTAGAAGGTCAAAGCGGAGCTGTTCCTACGGCCAGAGACACCTGACCCGCAATCATAGGCAAGCAGCGCTCAGGAGTCCCGCACCCCCCGGGTGGCCATCCAGCCGAAGGCACGAAGTACGGAGGGCCGCTCGCGTGCGGGATCGGGCATGGCTCATTTTTTCGGGTGCGCTCTAGTCTTCGCTCGAAAGGTCGACTCCAATTGCTGCTCGTGCCCGCTGAACCATCGCACTCCTCATGGCCGCCTGCGCTGCTCACTCGCCGCGGTCGCCTCAGAGTTCTGCAGTTCATCGTTGACGCGACCATTCTCTGCTGGAGCTTGCTCCTCGCGGCGTTGCTCCGGTTCGAAGGCGACATCCCCGAACCTATGGCGGAGCGCCTCGCCGCGAGCGCTCCCCTCATCATTGCCGTTCAAGCCCTCTCGCTCTGGGTCGTCGGAGCCCATCGCGTCATTTGGCGCTACTTTGGCCTGCGGGAGACGGGCGTCTTCCTCAAAGGGATTGGGCTTTCGACCTCGATCCTGCTGGCGATTCGTCTGGGCCTTGGCCAACTTGCGCACCTTCCGATCGCTCGTGCCCTCCTCTTGCCGATCGGAGTGCTCGGTATCGACGCAATCGTGGTTCTTGGGGGTTTGGTGGGGGTGCGCGCGCTCCGCCGGTATCGCTCCGAGCTAGAAGAGCAGCGCCTTCGGCGTCCACGTCAGGTCCATCCTATTCGTGTGCTGCTCGTGGGAGCAGGGCGAGGGGGGCACTTCATTTCCCGGGAGCTCCGGGCTCGCCCGGACCAGGGGCTTGTGCCAGTGGGCTTCGTGGACGACGACGTGCACAAGCTCGGGCAGAGCCTCGACGGCCTGACCGTCCTCGGGACGACGGACGACATTGCTGCGTTGTGTCAGGAGCGCCACGTGGAGCGCATTCTGATCACGGTTGCGAGCGCTGGACCGCAGAAGCTCCGGGAGCTCAGCGAACGCTGTTCGAAGGTTGGACTGCCTGTCATGATCGTGCCGCGGCTCGTCGAAATCCTCGACGGCGGCAATGACCAGATCAAGATCCGACAGGTCACTATCGAAGACCTGCTCGGCAGACCGCCAGTCAACTTGGATTTGCCAGGGATCGAGCGAGTCATCACGGATCGAGTCGTCCTGGTCACGGGGGCTGGCGGCAGCATTGGTAGCGAGCTGTGCCGTCAGCTTCTCAGGTTCCGTCCTGAGAAGCTGATCCTCGTTGAGCGGTACGAGAATGCTCTCTTCGAAATTCACCGAGAGCTCGTCGCTCTCCCGGACAGGTCGACCGAGGTCGTGCCTCTCGTTGGAGATGTCTGTGATGCGGAGCGGGTCGAACAGATCTTCAGAGAGCATGCGCCCGAGATCGTTCTGCACGCCGCGGCGCATAAACACGTGCCGATGATGGAGGCGAACCCCGGCGAGGCTGTGAAGAACAACGTCGGGGGGACTATTGTCCTTGCGGACGCGGCTGCGAAGAGTGGAGTGCGGCGCTTCGTCATGATCTCGACCGACAAGGCGGTGAACCCCACCTCGGTGATGGGCTGCACCAAGAGGATCGCGGAGCTTTACGTTCAGGGGAAAAATGGCCACTCAGGCACTGCGTTTTGTGCGGTGCGGTTCGGCAACGTGCTCGGCTCGGTCGGGTCCGTAGTCCCCATCTTTCGCGAGCAGATCTCAAAGGGCGGTCCTGTGACCGTGACGCATCCAGGCATGGTGCGCTATTTCATGACCATTCCGGAAGCCTGTCAGCTCGTCCTGCAGGCGTCTGCCCTAGCCGCGGGGGGCGAGGTGTATGTGCTCGACATGGGCGCGCCGGTGAAAATTGTCGATCTGGCGAGGGACATGATTCGGCTGAGCGGGTTCCGGCCCAACGTCGACATGCAGATTGCATTCACCGGGATTCGACCGGGCGAGAAGCTCTTCGAAGAGCTCTCTCACAGGGACGAGTCCACGATCGCGACTCCCCATCCGAGCATTTTCGCGAGCCGCTCGGTTGCCCCGGACGCGGCCAGCCTCAAGTCCCAGGTTCAAGGGCTGTTGCGTGTGGCGGCGACCGATGGTGGAGAGGTTCGAGACGCACTGCGCCGCATCGTCCCTGAGTACAGTCCCAATGAGCCCTCTTAGAGGAGAAGATGTCCCCCCCGCTCATCTATTTGTCCCCCCCTGACGTTGGCGACGCCGAGCGAGAAGCGCTCCTGTCGGCCTTTGAATCTGGCTGGATCGCCCCGCTGGGACCGTCTGTGGATGCCTTCGAGCGGTCGCTATCGGAGCTCACGAGCGGCTCACATGTTTGTGTGACCTCGAGTGGTACGGGAGCTTTGCATCTCGCGCTGATCCTCAAAAATGTGGGCATCGGCGACGAGGTCTTGGTCCCGACTTTGACCTTCGTGGCGACGGCGAATGCAGTTCGCTACGTCGGAGCCGAACCAACTTTCGTCGACGTGGATCCCGAGAGCTGGACCATCGATCCCGAGCTCGTTGCTGCGTATTTGGCGGAGCGGAGCCAAGCCGGGGCAAGGCTGCCGAAGGCGGTCGTCACCGTCGACCTCTACGGACACCCGGCGGATTACGATCGACTGCGCGAAGTGCTCGCTCCTTATGGGATCCCGATCCTCCAAGACGCGGCCGAGGCGCTCGGGGCTCTCTACCGAGGACAACCGGTGGGAGTGCAGGGCGAGCTGGCCATCCTGTCCTTCAACGGGAACAAGATCATCACTACGAGCGGCGGCGGGGCGCTGCTCGGCCGCGACGCGCAACTCGTAGCGCGGGCGCGCAAACTCGCGACTCAGGCGCGGGAGCCGGCGAGCCACTATGAGCACGTCGAGCTCGGTTACAACTATCGCCTCTCGAACCTGCTGGCGGCCGTCGGCGTAGCTCAGCTTCGGAGCTTGACTCGTCGCGTCGAGGCACGAAGAGCCCATCGAGCCCACTACCAAGAGGCCCTCGGCCATTTGCCCGGTTTCACGTTTTTCACCGAGCGTCCCTGGGCCCGGTCGACCTATTGGCTCACGACAGCGCTCATCGACCCCAGGGCTGCTTCGGCGTCGCGCGAGAAGATCCTACGAGCCCTCGAGGCTGCACGGATCGAAGCGCGTCCGACCTGGAAGCCGATGCATCTGCAGCCGCTCTACCAAGGGGCCCGATGTCTCGGGGGCGAGGTCGCCGAGCGGATCTTCAAACAGGGCATTTGTTTGCCAAGCGGTTCAAGCCTGATGGCATCCGAGCGCGACCTTGTGTGCGAGGTCATCGCAAGTGCGGCTGGCTGACCTCGGAGCGGATCGCGCGCTCAGAACCAGTTAACGGGCGCGAGAGCGCTGGGCCAGGGCGAACCTGAGCGCGCTTTCCATGCCGTCGAGCATGGTCTCCAGGTTGAAGCCTCCTTTTGCCTCGACAGTCGCGAGAGCTCCCGCGGAGAGCTTGGCCCTGAGCGCGCTGTTCTGAAGACAGTCGACGATCTTCTCGGCGAAGTCAGCAGAGTTTCCCGAGCGATAGACGAGGCCGTTTTCTTCGGGCCGGAGCGCAACGAACTCGGGATTGTGCTCAAGAGGGTCATCGCTCGTGATGACGGGGACTCCGTAGGAGAACGAGTGGAGGAGTGTGAGTCCGATGTTGGTCGGATAGGCGAGCGCCTGCGCGGCGAGAAACCAGGGTGCGAGCTGTCGCTCATCGTATACGGGCCCGACAAAAGTCACCGAGCGCCCGATACCGAGCTCTCCGGCGAGCGCCTCAAGCTGACCTCGTTCAGTCCCGCCCCCGACCACGACCAGGTGGGCCTCGGGGACGCGCGCGAGGGCGAGCGAGAAGGCTCTCAAGAGTACGTCTACCTTCTTGTCGCGTTCCAGGCGCGAAACGAAGAGAATGACTTTGCGATCTGCGAGGCCCATTGCAGCTTGCACCTGAGACAGTCGGAGCGGATCCCTTTCCCAATAGCCTCGCGCGGCTTTGACCTCTCCTTGGTCGATGGAGTTTTGAGCGACGAAAATTCGGCTCGTAGTCATGCCATCTTGGATGAGCTCGAGCTTTGCCTTCTCGTCGTAGGTGACGCAGGCTGTTCCGAGCTGACCGAGCATCCGCCGAAGCTGACGAAAGGCGTCATCTTTGCGCTTGGCCCGTGCGTGTCCCCAAACCAAGACGGGCATGCTTCTCCGTCGCGCGACGAGGAGAGCGGGCCCGAGCTCCAGGTATCGAACGTTCCAAGGAAATACAGCGACGTCGAAGTCAGTGCTTCGCGCTCCCTCGATGAGCGAGGGCTGAGAGAAGAAAGGTCCGAGTCGCCGTTCGGGCCGGTGCGCCGCTGAGAATTGCCCTTGGGGATCGACGTGTTTGAGGCTGCCCTCGGGAAAATGATCCGACCAGACCGTGACATCGAAGCCCCGCTCGGTCAGACCCGCAAAGACCGGAATTCGGTACTTGGGTAGGACGGGCTGTACAAACAGTACCTTGGGTCGAGTCATGACTGCGCCAGTTGAAGAGAGATCGTCAGAACCGCCCTGTTATGCCTTGATGATTCTCTCCCGGTTTTCTCCAACGTGACGAGTGGCGTTGCGCGTGTCGATCACCAGCCGACTGTGCTCCACGATGAACCCGTAGTCGTAGTCGCTATGGTCGGTCGCGATGAGGACACAATCTTGCGCTGACAAGTACCCGGCCGTGAGCTCTTGGCTGGAAAGCGGGGGTAAGTCAAAAGTGCGTGAAATCGGCATCGTGGTGATGTGGGGATCATTGTACGTGACCATGGCGCCCTGCCGAAGCAAGAGGTCGATGAGATGGTAAGAAGGGCTTTCTCGTGCATCGTCGATGTCCGGCTTGTAAGCGAGCCCGAGGACTGCGATGCGGCTCTTGTGCACTGGGAGTCTCCGCGCACTGAGCGCCGAGACGAGCGTCTCGACCACATGCTCTGGCATGCTCGTGTTGACCTCTCCGGCGAGCTCGATGAAGCGCGAGGTAAGCCCATAGCGGCGGGCGATCCAGGTCAAGTAGAAGGGATCGATCGGGACGCAGTGGCCGCCGAGCCCAGGGCCCGGGTAAAATGGCTGGTAGCCGAAGGGCTTCGTCTTCGCTGCGTCGATCACCTCCCAGATGTCGATGCCCATGCGCTGGCAAAGAATCTTCATTTCGTTGACCAGTGCGATGTTTACGGCGCGGAATGTATTTTCGAGGACCTTCGCCGCCTCGGCGATCTCTGCGCTCGACACTGGGATCACGGAGCGCAAAAATAGTCGATAGAGCTCTGTGGCGACTTCGGTAGCGGTCGCCGAGAGCCCGCCGACAACCTTGGGAATGTCTCGCGGGGACCAACTCTTGTTTCCGGGATCCACGCGCTCGGGGCTGTAGGCTACGAAGAAATCCGCGCCGTGCTTGAGACCTGAAGCCTCGAGCCTCGGCAGTACAACGTCGCGGGTCGTCGTCGGATAGGTAGTGCTCTCCAGGCAGATCAGATGTCCGGGGCGAAGCTGGGCCGCGATCTGTTCTGTCGCAGCCACGATCTGACGGAGGTCGGGATCGCGCGACTCGGTGAGGGGAGTGGGCACGCAGATCAAGATGACGTCCGCCTCGCGGATACAGGAGGGGTCTTGTGTGGGAATGAAACGTCCTTCCGTGATCGCGGGCTTTATCCAAGTGCCCTCGCTGTGTTTCAAGTATCCGCGACCGGCCCTGAGCGTTTCGATTTTTTCTAGGTCGGTATCAAAGCCGAAGGTAAGCAGAGTGGCGTCGGTCGCCGCATGGACCAAGGGCAGTCCCACATAACCGAGCCCCATGACGCAGAGTTTCGCCTCGCGCCGCGCGATCTTTGCTCGGAGCAGCTCCGCGTGTGCGGTCTTTTCTCCTGGAACCGGCATCCCGGCCATGGCAGTCGCAAACTTCGGGTACGTCAAGCAGAGCTAGGCGGAACCACTTCAGCGGGTGGCCCCTTTGCGCCTTCCTCTTGAGTCGGGTTGAATCTCCCAGTGCGACTGCCGCCCGGCCGAAAGCTCTTCGCTTGGACTTTGGTGACGCTCTGCTTTCTTGAGCTCGGCCTGCGTTTGGGTCTCGGTCTCGGGACTCCCGTGCTCATGATGAGTCATCCGACGATCGAGTATCTGCCGCGTCCGAACCAGGACGTTCGGCGCTTTGGTGCCCGAGTCCGCTACAACGAGTACAGCATGAGGGGCCCCTCCTTCCCGCGGGAAAAGAGCGACCCGAGGGAGTATCGCGTGTTGATGCTCGGCGACAGCGTCATCAATGGCGGAGCGCTCGTCGATCAGGATGAGCTCGCCTCGAGTGTCGTGGCGGCGGAGCTCACCAGAACCTGGGGGCGTCCGGTCCTGGTCATGAACGCCTCCGCGGGCAGCTGGGGTCCTCAGAATCAGCTCGCCTATGTCGACGAGTTGGGCAGGTTCGACTGTGACGCCGCCGTGATCCTCTGGAGCACTCACGATCTGGATGACGTCCCGACCTTCGCCCCGCTGTCCCCGCTGTCGCACCCGACTCAAGATCCTCCCGGGGCGCTCTATGAGGCTGTTTCTCGGTATCTCTTGCCTCGGCTTCTCGAACCCGTCCCTTCCACGGAGCCGGTCACCGCCCCTGTCACGAGACGCGCCCTTCCATACATGGAGGAGTTGTTCGAGCGCTTCGGAGGCCACGGTGTACCGGTTCTCGTCTTGTTCCACCTGACACGACCCGAACTCACATCAGGGTCCCCGCCTGAGCTCGACATCGTCTCTCAGCTGGCCCGTTCGGGCGGCGCCGAATTTGTGAGCCTCGGTCCGGCGTTTCGCCGTGCGCTCTCAGAGGGGAGCAGCCCCTATCGAGCCAACGACCCGATCCATCCCACGCCCGACGGGCAGCGGCTCATCGCTGAGAGCGTCCTAGACTGGCTTCGCTCCGGTCCTCCGGGCCGCCTCCAAGGCGGAGGATGACCGCGTGTCTGAGCGGACGGCTGTCGCCGTCGCTTCATCTTGGGGCCCCAGCCTGGCGATTCTGCTCAATATGATGAAGCTGCTGGGGACCGACAAGAGAGTCAGGAAGGTTCGGCTTCCGAGGAGGGAGCCCTGCTTCAGCGTCAGCAAGAACTCGTACAACATGAGCGCGAGCACTGTTGTGAAGAGCTGGCGCGCGGGCCCCTTCGCCAGGAGCCGAGCGCTGATCGTGCGATGCACGGAGAGGCCAATAGCCAACGCGAGCAGGAGGGCTCCGACGATCCCCTCTTCGCAGAGGACCTCTACCGGCACCACGTGAGGGTAGGTCCCCAAGATGCGGGGATCATAAGATATCGAATTTCCCAGACCGAACACGAGATGAAACGGATCGGAGGAGGACCAGTACTCGAAGAGCTGCTGAGCGGATCCGATCCGATCCTCGGTGAGATCTCGCTGCATTTGGTGCTCGCTCCAGCGTGTCTTGTTCGCCTGCACCTCGTCCTCGAGCAGATTGCTCCCGAGCAGCAGAGTCGCGGCCAAAGCAGCGGGAATGAACCATACACCGCGCTTGGTCGCCGTGATGAAGAGGAGCACGGTTGCTATCGAGGAGACGATTTGGCCGCGCGATCCCGTCCGGAGGAACGCGACGAGGACGACGCCGAGGGCGACGATCACGAAGGGCAAGCCGAGCGTGCGAGGGAGCCCACGGAGCACGGGGCTGAGAGTGAGGCAGATCAAGCTCGCGCCAGCGGCTTGGGTGAGGGCGAGCGGGTTGGAGTAGTAGTTTCCGTAAGGCAAATACACGCTCCGGCTGCCCCACTCCGCGAACAATAGCAGGAAAATGAAGGCGCCAGTCGTCGAGAGTACGAGGGCGAGAAACGCGTCACTCAGATCCTCGACGCTCTGCACGGACAAGGGTGCGAGCCCCACGAAGACAAGCATGTAAGGCAACGCCCCGAGGAGAATATCCTGGGTGACCGACGGGAAAATCGACCACGTTACGGTGAGATAACAGTAACCGAGGAGCAGGAAACACACGCCCATGGGGCCGCGCGGGACGAGGAGCCTGGGGCCGAAGCGAGCGAGTTGACGCACCGCTGCGATGGCAACCCCTCCCGCCAGGACGTAGTTGACGAGTGAGTCGCTCTTGCCGGCGAGGGGGACGAAGGCCTGAACAAATTGTTCGAGGACGAAACCCGAGAGCAAGAGGCCCACCGCGGCTCCCGGGCGGACGTAGCAGATCGCGAACATCACAAAGACGGCAATGAGGAAGATGATGTCGAACAAGGAGCCGTCGCCTTCGTCTCAGGTGCTCTCGGGCTTGTCGTCTCGAGCTCCCAGAGGCGCGTAAGGAGCGTAGCCGTAACCGTAGTAGCCGTAGCCTTTTCTCCTGTGGGATGTCGCGTTGAAGACGGCCCCCGCGATCCGGGCATTCACATCACGGAGCGTGCGGAGCGCGCGAGTGATGGCAGGATATTCCGTCTCAGCCTCGCGCACGACCATGATGGTTGCGTCGACGACGCTCGAGAGCACTGCGGCGTCGGTCACGATCAGTGGTGGGGTATCGAGCAAGAGGACGTCGAATGATTCCCCCAGGCGATCCAAGAGTTCGCGGAGCGCGGCGCTATGGAGAAGTTCGGTTGGATTCGGAGGAGGAGGACCCGCCGGAAGCAGACTGAGGCCGGCGATCCCCGTACTCAGCGAGTCGAGGTTCAGGGTGGCCGGATGAATCAGAGTCTCGGAGAGAGTGGAGGAAGGTCCCTGGTTTTCGAACAAGGTGCTCAAGCGAGGTCGACGCAGGTCGCAATCGATGAGGAGGACTCGGTGTCCAGTTTGAGCCATCGCGATACCAAGGCAGGCTGTGACGGTTGTCTTTCCTTCGGCGGGGCCGGGACTCGTCAAAAGGAGGCGCCGGAATGGCCGATCCGGCGACATGAAGAGAAGGTTGGTCCGGATCGCCCTCACATCTTCGGCAAGGGCGCTCCTCGGATCGGTAGCGACGGACAGGTGGACTTTGGTCGCCTCGCCGCTGTTTGCGCGCTTCTTGTCACGGGGCGAAAGAGCTTCGGCCGTGGGGACGGAGCCGAGGACCGTGAGATCGAACCGGGTCTCCAGATCTGCGCTCGTCTTGATGGTTCGGTCGAGCCGCTCCCGGAGCAGGGCGCCGAGAAGCCCCAGCATGAGCCCCATGAGGCCTCCCGTCGCCAGGATCAGGCCGACGCGAGGCTTCACCGGATGGGGCCCGGTCGCTGGTTGGTCGACGATCTGGATATTGTTGACGCGGAGCATCTTGGTCAGGCCCGCCTCTTTGGTCCGCTCGAGCACGAGTCCGAAGAGCTTTTCGTTGTTGTCTTTGGTGCGGGCGAGCCGGGCGTACTCGATCTGGAGCAGGTTGAGTTCGAGCGCCTTCTTCTCGGCGGTGGCGAGGAGGCCGCTCAGGCCGCCTTCTTGCTGCTTCAGCGCGGCGAGATCTCGCTCGGCTCCAGCCCGAATGTTCGCGAGCTCGTTCCGAATCGCACGGACAAGGATCTCGATCTGCGCCGTCTGCGCTTGGACCAGAGGATGGTTCTCGCCTTTGCCGGCTCCTAGGAGAGCGTTCCGCTCCCGGAGCACCCGTTGATAGTCCGCTTGGAGCGGACCCATTTGGGCGCTCTTGAGGAGCTGGGACTCTGGGATGCTCGTCGGATCTTCGGGCGAAATGCCGCGGATCTCGTTGAGGCGTGCGCTGGCCCTCTGGATCTCGGCGCGCACGTCGGCACGGGCTTGCACGATCTGTCGGATCTCGCTCTGGAGCGTGCTCGTCTGGTCGTCCAAGTTGACTGAGGTGATTCTCTTGTCGAGCTTGAACCGATGGAGGGCAAGTTCGCTGTCGGAGAGCTCCTTTCGAAGTGCCTCGAGCTGATCAGAGAGCCAATCGACGGCATGGGTCGTCGATTCGGCGGCTGTGTCGAGGTTATTGTTCATGTACGCGCTGACGATCGCGGAGAGAACACGCGTAGCGCGTGCAGGATCGGCGTCCTCGAAGGTCACCTCGAACAGCCGGCTTTCCTTGAGCTGTACCGCGCTCATCCTTGACCGGAGCACCTGGGCAGCGTCGTCGGGAGTAGGAGTGTAGGGCAGTTCCTTGGGATGGACCGAATTGGTCATGAACCCGAGGTCACGATGCAACCCGAGATCGCGCACGACGAGCTCGGCGATTCGCTTGGACGAGATGATCTTGTTCTGGGTATTGTAATATTCCTGCGCGGACCACCAAGAATTGCTGCCGACCTCGGTGACCGTCTCGACGCTCTCTCCGAGCGGGCGAGGAGGGCGTGGATCGATTTGGATCGTCGCGGTGGCGCGGTAAATTTTCGTCTGCGAAAGGGCGAAGGCGAGGGCGCAGAGGGTGACACAGGTTGTCACCCCGATCGCGATGAGGGCGTGTTTCCTGACCGCACTCAGAGCATCGAGCAGCAAGTTCGCTGAAGCATCGAGAGATGGCTGGGGCGAGTCCCATTTCCCTGAGGGCGCCAAATGCTCTGGGTTCGTCGGCCGGCCGTTCATTTTTTCGCCCCAACTATGTCATGGGTTCCCGAAGAGCGCACCTTGTGGCCGAATTCGTGCTTCAGAGGCAACACGAAGCTTCAGGCGCGATGACCCGAGTGGTAGGTTCCGCCTTGGGTGGTCGGAAAGTTCGACTCATGGGCCTCTACGCGAGGAAAAGCGGCGGACCGAGTTCTCCCATGGTGGCTTACGCTCTCGCTTCTTGGGTCAGCGCTGGCGATCGGGAGCGCCCCCTATTGGGTTTCCGTAGGGACCCTCGGTGCGATCATTCTGACCTCGCCGGTCGTATTCGGAAGGCTCGCCCGAGGTTGGTCGCGGCTGTCGATGCTGCTCCTCTTGCTCGCGGTCTATTCCGCCGTTCAGTTAGCGCCACTCCCCGTGTCCTGGCTCGAGGTCATCGCGCCCCACAGCGCGGAGTACTTTCGAGGACTCGAGAGGATCCCCGGGACTCCTGTCGGTCGGCCTTGGGGTTCTTTGAGTCTGGACCCGGGGGCCACGGCGCTGGAAGTGCTCAAATGGTCCGTTTACGCGCTGGTCAGCGCCGCTTCGGGACGTGTTGTGCGCGTGTATGGCTTCACGACGATCCTCGTCATCGTCGGTGGTGTGGGGTCGTGCCTTTCGCTGATCGCGCTTGGGCACGTGCTCGTCTCGGCGGAGCGCGTGTTCGGGCTTTACGCCCCTATCCCGCGCCGCGCCGTGCTGGGTCCTCTCATCAATCCTAACCATCTCGCGTCCTACGCGAACTTGGCAGCGCTCAGCTGCGTGGGGCTGGCCCTGACCGGCTCTGGCCGCGTGATTCGCCTCCTCTCGTTGGGCGCGAGTGCACTGAACGTTATCGCTTGCTTTGTCTCGGCGTCGCGAGGCGGCGTGCTGGCCCTGCTCGTGGGGCTTGGGCTATTGGCTGCGATGGCCCTCTGGATCCAGCCTCCTCGGACTCGCCTCTCGCGAGGGTGGACCCTTTCAGGGTACGCCGCACTCGTCGCGCTCGGCGTGGCGTCGCTCTCGACGGCGCGGTCTCGAGAACTCTTCGACTCGGACCTCAGCAAATTCGCGCTTCTTCCGCGCGCGCTCGAGGCGGCCGAACAGCACCTCTTGTGGGGGGTCGGTAGGGGGGCGTTCGACTCACTCTCCCTTCGATATTACCCGGAGCTCGGCTCTGTCGTGTTTCGGTCGATTGAAGCGTTTCCTGTCAGCTTCTTGGTTGAATGGGGAGCGCCCGTCACTCTTGTCGCTCTCACCTCGCTGGGCATGTTGCTTGTTCCCGCTCGGCTGGGCGCGCTTCGGGATTTGCGGCGCGCTGCGGCCTGGATCGCCCTCTTCAGCGTCTTTCTTCAGAACCTAGCGGATATCGGCCTCGAATTGCCGAGTCTTTCGCTCGCCGTCTGGGCATTGTTCGGGGCACTCGAGTCGTCTGCTGACGCGCGGCGATCCGAGCAACAGGCGCTTTCGCGCCCTCGTTCGGGAGGGGCGGCTGTGGCTGTCCTGCTTGCGGCTATCGGCGCTCTGGCTTCGACCCAGCTCGGCCCCAATGCGTTCGAGCGGCGACGCGATCTCCACGCTCGCTTCGTGGCACGTGATCCGCATTTCGAGGCAGTCGCGCTCAAAGCAATGTTGGCCTGTCCGGCCGACCCGTATTTCCCTTTCCTGGCCGGCGTGGCGAAGGCAAGGGAAGGCCAAGACGCCCTGCGCCTAGGGGCCATCGCGCTCCACCGCGCGCCGTCTTACGGCCGCGCTCACTTCTTGGTCGGCCGAGCACTCCTCGGGCATGGGGCGCGTTCTCAGGCCATCCTTGAGTTTCGACTGGCGATGCAATCCGATCCGAGTCTGATCGAGGACGCAGTGAGGGCAGGGCTCAGCGCCGCTCCCGACGAAGAAATGATCGAACGGCTCATCCCGATCGGGGCTCACCGCGATCGGGTCCTTTTTGAGCTCTACCTCCGACTTCCCGACGCTCCCTACGCTGAGCTGAGGCGCCGCCTCTTGGTCGAGGCAGTTTCTCTCGCACCCGGCAAGCCTGGCCCACTCTCGATGCTCCTCTTCGAATGGGCTTCTGACCTTCGAAAAAAGACTGTGCCCTGTGCGACTGGTCGCTGTCCTCTCGATGCGGAGGGCGAGCTGCGCGAAGAGCTCAGCCGCGGCCGCGAACGCCTGAAAGGGATCTCTCCGACCTCTTGCGTGCCCGTTCGCGTAGAGGCACTGCTCCTTGAGCTCGATGGGCGCGGTCGTGACGCGGAGGCGCGTCTCGCCGAGAGCTGTTCCGCGTGCAAAGAAGCGGTTTCCTGCACGCGCGATCGCCTCGAACTGGCGGATCGAATCGGAGACACCGAGCTCATGGGCCAGGCCGAGAACTCCTACCGCGCACTGTCCTGCTCCTCACCCGAGTCGTGCGCGCGCGCGGAAGAGTACCTAGGGGCGCGCGCGAGGAGCCGAGGAGAGACAGCAAAAGCGGCGAATCATTTGTTCTCCGCGGCCTCACAAGCCCCGACGGGCGCTCGCTATCTCGCGGCGGCGCGCGCTTATGTACAAGCGAGAGCATTGACTCGAGCAGCCTCCGCCTATGAACGCGCCAAGCAGCTCGGGGCCACAGACCCGACCATCGAGCAGGAGCTTTCCTCCCTCCGGAGGGACTCCCTCCGGGAGCTGCTCAAGAACGACAAGCCATCCCCTGGTTCCGGAGCCCCATGACGCGGATCCTCCACGTCTTTACGTCGAGCAAATTCGTCCCCTTCGTCCGCCCTATCTTGTCTCGTCTGCTGGCCTTTGGCTACGAGCCCCATGCGATCTCGAGCGCCGGTCCCGAGCTCAGCTCCCTCGAAGAGCTCGGGGTTCGAACCCACACCGTCGAGATGAGCCGAGAGATCTCGCCGCTTTCCGACCTCCGCTCCCTTTTTCAGCTGAGGCGCGTGATGCGTCAGATAGATCCTGCTCTCATCCATCTCCACACCCCCAAAGGAGGACTGCTCGGAGCTCTGGCAGCGACGAGCCTGGGTCTTAGGCCTCGCATCTATCAAATGCATGGATCGCCGTGGCTCTCGGCCGATGGGCTTCTGAAAGCCCTCTATTGGTGCACTGAAGCAACGAGCTCAGGTTTGGCTCATCGAACGCTCGCCGTAAGCCCCTCGCTCCTTCAGTCTGGTGTGCGCGCGCGGTTTCTCCGCGCAGAAACCGCTGGAGTGCTCGGAGGAGGTAGCGCCTACGGAGTGGATACGGAGCGCTTTCCGAAGCTCGGGCGAGACATCTCGACTCAGGGAATGAGAGCTCGGTTAGGACTTGGTCCGGATGCGGTCGTGCTCGGGTTCGCTGGCCGCTACATCGAAGAGAAGGGGCTCGTGGAGCTCGGTGTAGTCCTCCGGGAGGTGCGAAGGCGCTTCCCAGCCGCTGTCCTTCTGCTCGCAGGTACGCAGGACGGCCGTGTTCCAGAAGCACTCGGAGCGCTTCGCTCGAGCCCCGGCGTGATTGACCTCGGCTATCAGCGCGACATGCTGGCCTTCTACCGAGCGCTCGACCTGTTCTTGCTTCCCTCGCACCGGGAAGGCCTGTCGACGGTGCTGCTGGAAGCCATGGCGGTGGGGGTCCCGGTTCTGGGCGCGATGGCGGTGGGGATCGTCGACGTCATCGACCACGGTCGAACTGGGTACCTGGCGCCACCTCGGGACGGGACGGCGTTCGCCCGTCTGGCCCTCGAGATGCTGCTGAACCCGGAGCTTTGT
Source organism: Pseudomonadota bacterium (assembly GCA_023428245.1). Classification (GTDB taxonomy): domain Bacteria; phylum Myxococcota_A; class Polyangia; order Polyangiales; family Polyangiaceae; genus NIC37A-2. Next base: position 28,975 of record JAEYYX010000008.1, on the reverse strand, counting down.
CGAGCGTTTGCAGATGCTGGCGCGGAGAAAGTGCGCCTTTCGTTTCGCACCGAGACCATTGTCTCGGACCTGCTCTCGCTCTACACGAGCCTCGGCGCGCCGCCTCCGCGCTCCGCATGACGCTCACTTGCCCAAAATCTTGACGGCTCTCGCTCTTCGAAAATGCCCGTTCATCCTAGCTCCATCGTCGATCCCGGTGCCGTCGTGAGTCCCGATGCGACGATCTGGCATTTCTCTCACATCCAAGCTGGAGCCGAGATCGGAGCCAGCGTCATGATCGGGCAGTCCGTCTATGTGGGGAAGGGAGTGCGCGTCGGGGCACGCAGCCGGATCCAGAACTTCTCAAACGTCGTCGAAGGTGTTTGCCTCGAAGAAGATGTGTTCGTAGGACCGAATGTCACGTTCACGAACGTGAAATACCCCCGGGTAGCCCATCCGGCGGGCGGGAACTACCTTCAGACTCGCGTCGAGCGGGGAGCGACGCTTGGAGCCGGCTCGACCATCTTGCCCGGTATCCGCCTCGGCCGGTTTTCCTTCGTTGCGGCGGGGGCGGTGGTCACGAAAGATGTGCCTGCGTTTGCGCTCGTGAAAGGAAATCCAGCGAGATTTTCGGGCTGGATGAGCGAAGCGGGAGCGAAGCTCGAGCGCGTCGAGGAAGCTTGGGTCTGTCCGAAGACGAAACAAAGGTATGTCGAAAAGGACGGCATTCTCAGCGAGGCGTTACTCCTGTGATTCCGCTCACGGACCTCCGGAGGCAACATGAAGAGCTCGCGGAGAGCATCGAGGCCGGGGTGCTCAAAGTGCTGCGCAGTCAGCGGTTGATCCTGGGAGAATACGTAGAGCGCTTCGAGGACGAGGTGCGAACTTTCTTGGGAGCCGAGGACGCAGTCGGGGTCTCGTCGGGCTCCGATGGTCTGGTTCTCTCGCTCCTCGATGCCGGGATTGGTCCGGGTGACGAAGTGATCACGACCCCGCTTACGTTCGTGGCTACGGCCGAGGCGATTTGCAGGGTCGGCGCGACGCCCGTGTTCGCTGATGTCGAGCCAGAACAGCTTTCTTTGACGAAGGAAACGATCGAGCGTGCCCTGAGTGAGCGGACGCGCGCTGTGATCATCGTGCATCTTTTCGGTCACGTTGGGCCTCTCCAAGAGGTCGCGGACTATTGTCGCGCGCTCGGCCTTGTGCTGATCGAGGACGCGGCGCAGGCGTTTGGTGCCCGGGTAGGCGCGCGCGCCGTGGGGACGTTCGGCGACTACGGAGTCTTTAGTTTCTTCCCGGCCAAGGTGTTGGGCGGGGCTGGGGACGCGGGCCTCGTGGTTTCCGCGGCTGAGCGTGGCGGAAGGCTCAGACAGCTGCGCGTGCATGGGCACGTGGGGGGCGGCGAGTTCGCACAGGTGAGCGGCAACTATCGCCTCGACGCGATCCAAGCGGCCGTTCTTTCTGCCAAGTTGCCTCATGTGCCCCGTTTTCTGAGCGAGCGCCGCGCCCACGCGGGGGCTTACGAGCAGGGGTTGGCGCAGCTGAAGTCGAGCCTCGAGCTCCCGCGAGAGCGCTCGGGGACGACGAGCGCCTGGAATTATTATGTCGTGCGGGCCTCGAACGCCCCTGAGCTCATTTTCGGGCTCAAGGAGCGAGGCATCGCGACGACGGGCTACTACTGGACTCCTCTTCACAGGCAGCGCTGCTTCGCTGGTCGAGCGAGAGCGACCTCCTTGGACATCAGTGAGCAGGTCGCTCCCAAGCTCGTGGCATTGCCCTTGTTCCCTGAGCTGACGCCAGAGGAGCGCGAGGCGGTGATCCGCGGCGTGAGCGGTCTTGTCGAGGAGACCTCCGCGTGATCCGCGCAGGAGTGATCGGACTCGGCGCTTGGGGCGCGCGCCTCGCGGATAAAGTGCGCTCCTCGGGGCGCTTTCAGGTCATTGTGACTCTCGACCCGAATGCAACTGTCGCGTCCTCTCCTAGCATCCTTTGTACTCGAGCCGAGGAGTTCTGGCAGCAGCCTCTCGAGGCGGTTTTTTTAGCGGTCGATCCGCGCGTTCAAGGGGACCTCGGTGCCGAGGTGCTGGAGCGCGGTCTCCCGCTCTTCATCGAGAAACCGATGGCGCTCTCCCTCTCTGCGGCTGAACGTATCGTACGGCTTTCTCGCGAGAGGAATATCCCCGTCCACGTCGATCACCTGGTCCGTTACGACGCGCTGCATCGCGCGGTCCTCGAGGGGCGCTTTGAGCTCGGTGCGCTGCGCGGGAGCGTGCATGTTCGTCTGGGAGCGCGGGCCCGCCCGGGTGTCTCTCCTCATCAAGTGCTTATGCCTCACGATCTGTCGCTCGTGCACGCGGCTCTCGGCCCACAGGGGGAGTGGACCGCGACTCTTGGCCCGGAAGGGACGGTCATAGCGCGACGAGTCGAGCCGCTCGGACGACCGTCACTCTTGTGGTCAGGCCCTTCAGCGCCCCCAGCGCGCTGGTCGCTCTATCTTGGCGCCGAGCGGAGCGCTTTCGTCGAAGAGAGCCGTCTTCTTCGCGTCTTTGGGACCACGAAAGAGCTCGTCTCCGCGGCAAGACGAGCCGCGTCGGCTTCCGATATCACTGACCTCCGTCAGCGCCTGTTCGGGCTCACACCGACCTTCGAACGGCCCGCCGTGGGCGATGCCTTGCTCGAGTCCATTCAGGCGTTTGCGAACCTCGTGGAGACCTCCGCGCCGACGCTGTGCGGCGTCTTGGACGGCTATCGAGTGGCGTGTGCACAGGCTCAAATCGAGGCGGCACTCTCCGTGCGCACCCCGAGCCCCGCTTGACGCTGCGGGGGCGCGCCCGACCGCGTCCTTCGTGCTCGTCATCGGGAGCCTCACACGCTCTCCGTGATCCGCGTCCCGAACGAGAGCCACTCCGAGGGACCCCTGGAGCCAGCCGCGTCGCTGCCTCGACGGCGCGAGCCTAGCCTTCCCCGAGGCGGCACTCTCGGGTATGCACCGAAGTCTGTTGAAGAGGCGCCCCGCTCCGGTCCATCTTGAGCCGCCGCCGGGGATTTTCGACCAGCCTTTGGGATTTATGAGAGCTCTCGTCTACGAGCCACGCGTCGGGGGTCACTACCTGAACTTTGTCGCTCTCGTCGCGGAAGCGCTCGCTGACCTGGGCGCAGAGTGTCACGTCGTCCTTGCACAGAACGCTCCGGAGCGTCCGGACTTCGAGGAGATCATCGCACCTCTCGCTCACAAGGTGCAGGTGCACGCGATGGCTCCCCCGTTGAGGTCCGGAAACATTTGGAATTACGCCCAACGGAATTGGTCTGCGCTCGCGACCGCCGTGCGCGACCTCGAACCCGATCGAACCTACCTACCCACCGCGGACGCGTTCGTGCAGTGGATCGCGCTGGCTCGGCTCATGGGCAGAAACGACATTCTCCAGAAGACCCATGTGGAAGCCCTTTTGCTCAACGGGGCCGTGGCACATCCGGGGCCGAGCTGGTCACAGCGGTTGAAGCGAAGACTGGCCCACGAGCTCGCGAAGCGCGGCTGCCACACGCTCTACCATCTCAATCCGTTCGTGCGCGATTGGGAGCGCGCGAGAGGCCTTCCGGAGGGGCAGTGTGTGCGAACGATGCCTGATCCGGTCGAGAGGGAAGCGTGGTCCAAGGAGGAAGCCCGTGAGCGTCTGGGAATACCACGCGATGCGCGCATCGTCGGGATGGTCGGGGGGATCGACCGCCGCAAAGGTGCGCACGTGCTCATCGACGCATTCGTGTCGGCGAAGCTGGGACCGCGCGACATGCTCATGCTCTGGGGTACAGCCTCGCAGGAGATTCGCGACAAGGTTGCGACGCTCGCCCAGGAGCCAGGTATGCGAGAGCGGCTCTTGGTTCGGGACGGCAGAATCGAAGCAGACGACTTCCACCGTTCCATTTCGGCACTGGATCTCTTGGCTCTGCCGTACACCCTGGTGTCTCACTCCTCGAGCATCGTGATCCGCGCGGCGGCGGCGGGACGACCTGTGGTCACCACGGCAGGTGGCTGGGCAGAGCGAGTGATGGAACACTTCGAGCTCGGGTGGACCTTCGAAGGGCCGAAGGCCGAAAATCTCGCGGCGATCTTGCCTGAGTGCCTCGATGGCGCTCGGACCTGGACCTCGAGCGCGAGGGCGCGGCGCTTTGTCGACTACAACTCGCGGGAGAACTTCGTCGCTCATTTCACCGAAGGGATCTGCGCGGAGCTCGGCAATGAGCGCCCCCCGCGCCTTCTGACCTGGAAGGAGCTACTCGCGAGCTCGGCGATCGGTGAGTCAGCAGTTCGGCATCCAGGCTCGTGATCACCGACTGTTTCGGAGTCGTCCTGGCGAAGTCAAGCGAGGCCCGGAGATTTTGCCCCTTTTGGTCAAGCGGGCGCGCCCGACGCGCCTCCCCCCGAGGCGCCCGGGTGCTCCCGAAACCGATAGCCGACGCCGCGGACGGTTTCGATGTAGTCCCGCGCTGTCTCGAGCTTCTCGCGGAGGCGTTTCACGTGGGCGTCGACGGTCCGTGTTGAGATATTGGCCTGCATACCCCAGACACTCTCGAGCAACACACCGCGGGTCTGCACGCGGTTTTTCCTTTCGAGCAGGGTCACGAGCAGCTTGAATTCGAGAGCCGTGAGCTCAATCTCACTCATACGGACCCAAACCCTGTGAGCTTCCCTGTCGATCCTGAGCTCTCCGAAATCCAGGAAGTCCGCTGGTTTGGTCGGGACAGCGCGCGAACGTCCGAGCAGAGCGCGGACCCGGAGGCCAAGCTCACGGATTGAGAAGGGTTTCACGACATAGTCGTCCGCGCCAACCTCGAAACCGACGACCCTGTCGACCTCATCTCCGAGGGCCGTGAGCATCACGATCGGGATGTCCTGGGTCGATGGGGACGCCCGGAGCCGCCTGCACACTTCAGTCCCCGGGATATCGGGGAGCATCAGGTCGAGGAGAATCAAGTCGGGAGCGGACGATTGGCTCAGCGAGAGTCCTGCGTTTCCTGACCTTGCGGTGAGGACCTCGTGGCCCTGAGATTTCAGATGGAACTCGAGGATATCGAGGATGTCCTGTTCGTCATCGATCACGAGGATCTTGCTCATGTTCAACCTCCTTCTCGCTACGGCTGGCCTGTGACAGCTCGGTGAACAAAAGGTGGATTCGAGGAAACTTGTCGCCCCAGGGGGCCTCTTCGCGCTGACCGCGCGTTCACCGGACTTTTCCTGATCCGTCATCGATTCGTCATGGACCGCGTGCAGATTCGGCGCGACGACATGGACCTCGACGCGTGGCAGGGAAAGCCCCAAGACAGCCAAAGATTCAAGCGGATGGCCCTCGGCTGGGGCCTCGGCGCGGTGGCGATCCTGTCGACAGGGGCCGTCCTGGCGATGAACGCGCCAGCGGAATTCACGCCGCCCCCCGAGGAACCAGTCCTGGACGTCCAGCTCGTCGACCGCATCGAGCCTGAGGAGCCGGAACCCGAACCCGAGGCGCAGCCCGAGCCTGCCCCCGAGCCCGAACCGAGCGCCCCGCGCCCCCCGAGTCCTGTCATGCCGAAGCTCGTCGTCCCGACGGAAATTCCGAGCCAGCCCCCCCCGGAGGCCGAGCCGAAGGCCGACACGAATCCGTACGGAGCGGCATTCGATCCCTACCAATACGCGGCGACGGGTCCGCGGACCGCGCGCGCACCGGCGGCTCCTGTGAGCGTCGCGGTAACGGCGCCGACAGCAGCAGCGCCGCGTGCGCCGAGCGGGCCTGTTCGTGTGAGCGCGGAGACGAATCCGCCGATTGAAATCCAGCGCGGTGTGACGGCGTATCCAGCCGCCGCCAAGGCAAGCGGGATTGAAGGTGTGGTGGTCGTGAAGTTTGTGGTCTCGGTTTCGGGCGAACCGACCGACATCCAGGCGGTGAGCGGTCCCGAGGAGCTTCGGGAGGCTTGTGAGACGAAGGTGCGAGGATCGAAATATCAGCCTGCCACAAGCAAGGCCACGGGCCTTGCCGTTGCCGTCATCAAGAACACTCGCTGCGTCTTTCAGCTCAAGACGAACGAATGAGCCTCAAGAGGCCCCGTAAAGGATTTTGAAAGTACCAAAGGAATCATATGACATTTGATCTTGTGCACATTTGGGCTCACATGAGCCTACTCAGCAAGGGCATCGCCTTCTCCCTCTTCCTCATGGCGCTTGCTTCGGTGGGAGTTGTCGTCGAGCGCTTCTGGTCCTTCGCCAAAGCAGCGTCCGCGACCAAGGCTTTCCTCGCCGACGCGCGTTTGGCATTCGAGGCTTGGGAGCTCACTAAGCTGATCGAGGTGGCGAGGAAACACAACAATGCCCCGCTGGCGCAGCTCTTCGAGCGACTCGCTTCCAAGTATGTAGCTGTTCGGGAGCACTCGGGAGGAGTCTCCCCGCTTGAACTGGTGCGAGGAGAAGCGACCCGCAGCCTCGAAGCGACGAGCGCTGACCTTCGGCGCGGAATGAGCATTCTTGCTTCGGTCGGTTCTGTGGCGCCGTTCGTCGGACTGCTCGGAACCGTTGTCGGCATCATCGCAGCGTTCGCGAGCATCGGAAAGGCGGGTAGCGCCGGCATCGCTGCGGTCTCCTCGGGCATCTCCGAAGCGCTGATTGAGACAGCTTTCGGCTTGATGGTCGCGATCCCGGCGGTCCTCTTCTTCAACTACCTCTCGTCCCGGGTCCTCGGGATCGAGGCCAATATCGGGAGAGCCGTGGGTGAGTTCTTAGACGAAATGGAGAAAAACCATGGGAAGAAGTCCGCTGTCAGGTCCGAAAAAGCAGCCTGAACCGGAGATGAATGTCACGCCCCTGGTGGACGTGGTGCTCGTCCTCTTGATCATCTTTATGGTCATTACTCCCGCCCTCAATGAGGGAGAGCCGATCGAGCTCCCTGCTCTTGCGATGCCAGATCCGAAGCCGAAGGACCTCCACCCGATTGACGTCGTACTCGCCCCGAGCGGGCGGGTCCTCGTCGAGGAGCGACTGATTGAGCACCGCGAGCTTGAAGACGAAGTGCGGAGGCTGCACGCAGCCGAGCCCGAAAGGACTCTCCTCCTCAAGGCGGACGCGCGTTTGGACTACGGCAAGGTGAGAGACACGTTCGCGCGGCTCCAGAGCGTTGGCTTCAAGGGCGTCAGCCTCAAGGTGACAGAACGAAAAGGGCCGAACCCGTGAACCGCTGCTTCAAGAAAGGCATTCAGTCATGGCGATGACCTCATCCTCCGGGGGAAGAAACCCCGCGCCGATCATGAACGTGACCCCGCTCGTCGACGTCGCCCTCGTCGTCCTCATCATCTTCATGATGGTGACGCCGATGATGACGAAGACCTTCTGGATCAACTTGCCCCCAAAACCGGACGAGAAGCAGACGCCGTCGCCGCCTCCCGAGAGTCAGGATCCTTTGGTGATGACTGTGGATCGCGCGGGAGTCATTCGCCTGAATCAGACAATCCTCGAAAAGAACGAGCTCGGTCAGCGTCTGCCTCGTATGCTCGCGGCCACGGGCCAAAAGGTCGTCTATTTCGACGCTCACGACCAAGCGCCTTACGGTGTCGCCGCGGAAGCTATGGATCTTGCCCGCGCCGCGGGGGCTCGTTCGATCGCAATTTTGACCAAGCCTGTCCTGAAATAGAGGAATTCTCGGCGCGTCGGGCCGAGCCCCTGGAGGAGGCAGGTTCCACTGAGCGAGTGTGGACGAAAGTGTAGTTTGCGTTGCCGGGCGTGAAAACGAGTTCGTATCCAAGTTCGACCAGGCGCTGAACGTTCTCGACGATGCGTGAGTGCCACTTTTCGTCGAGGGGATGGAAGAATTCGTCGAACTCTACGCAGAGAACTCGAGGAAAGATCGAATCCTCAGCAAGCGTTCGCAGGACCTCGTACTCTGCGCCCTCGATATCGAGCTTGAGCAGGTCGAGCGTTTCGTGGCCGAGGGCTGCTTGAAGGTCTCTCAAGCGCTCTACGGGAGCCTCGAAGTATTCTTCGGTCCCTTGCATGTTGAGCAGGGAGTGGGAAACGTGTTGCGGTTCGCGAGGTGCAAAAAACCGCATGATTTTCCTCTCACTCCATAAGCCGACCGCTTGGAACTGGTACTTGGGATTCTTGCCCGCCACTCGGTCGACGTACGCGATCGCGCGAGGAGTTGGATCGAAAGCGTGGACAGTGCACCCAATGCGCTCCATGAGCGCGAGGTCGAACGAGATGTCCTCCCCACAGCCAACACAATACACGACCGAACTCGGTCCGAGGAGCTGCTCAGGGACGCTCCAGGCGCCGCCTTTCCCCCCGAGCTTCGCCAGGTCAGACCGTCGCCGAATCCGGAGCTTGGTGACGGGGTCGATCCCCAGCGACACGCACGTCGAGCGGTAGAGTCGAGCGAGGACGCGGCCCACGAGTCGAGATGCCGTCACGTGGTCCCTTTCTCCGCTTGCTCGCTCTTGCTCCGGTGTCCCATGCACGCCTGAGCGACCTTATCGTCCATTTTTGAGGTCTTGGGAACTCGAGCCGATGCGCAGAACAGCTTAGGTCTCGGGTCGGAGCGGCGCTCATGATTCGGCTTCGCGCCCTCTCGTTCACGGCTTGTTTCCGAGGTCGTCATGGCGTCGTCACCAAGGGCCGGGAGATTCCCGCTCGCAGTGCAGCGCATCTTCTTCGTCGCCCTCTTCATTTGCTTGTTCCTTGGGATCACGCCGTCGGGCGTGCTTTGGGCTTCTGAAACGCACGAACCACAATCTGCGTCGGCCCCGCCTTCGAGCTCGGAGCTGGGCGTGGTTTGGGGACAGGTGCGGAGCGCTGAGAGCGGAGAGCCGGCGCTCGAGGCGAGCGTGAAGGTGACGGGCACGAAGCTCGAGACCTTCACCGACTACGACGGGTACTATCGCCTGGAGCTGACGCCGGGGTCGTACAAGCTCGAGATCTTCTATGAGCTCCACGATGCTCAAACGATCGATGGGGTGGAGGTTCGTGCGGGAGGAGTCGATCGGATCGATGTCTCATTGATCGCTCAATCGGGGGCCGTCGACGAGGTCGTGATTGAGGATTCTGCAGCAGGTGCGACGGTCGAGGGACAGATCCTCCGGCGACAGAGATCGGCCTCGGCTCAGGATGGTGTCGGGCGGGCAGAGATCGACAAGACGCCCGATTCGAACGCAGCGGAAGCGGCGCAGCGCGTCGTTGGTGCCACGGTGGTCGATGGTCGCTTCGTCTACGTGCGAGGGCTCGGTGAGCGCTATACGAACGCCCTTCTGCACGGAGCGCCCCTATCGAGCCCCGATCCGAATCGGGCCTCGGTCCCTCTCGATTTGTTCCCAGCGCTGGTCATCGATAGCATCAACATTCGAAAGACGTTCAGTCCGGACATGCCCGCAGACTTTGCAGGCGGGTCGGTGTCGATCGAGACTCGAGAGATTCCGCGGGCGCCTGTCTTCAGCCTGTCGCTGAAGGGCGGTTTTAACGACCAGGCGACCTTCCAGGAGCGGCCAGGTTACAAAGGGGGAGGGCTCGACTTTTTGGGCATCGACGACGGAACGCGCGCGCTCCCTGAAGAGTTTCCTACAGATCATCCAGTATCGTACCGTGGACAGAAGCCTGACGGGAGCCGGATCACGGGCGAGGAGTTGACTGGGTTCGGGCGCGCTCTGGCTGAGAAGAGTTCGACCTCGAGCGGTGCCTGGACGCCGCCGAACCACGGGCTGAGTCTTGTTGGGGGCAATGGCTGGAGCTTCGGGAAGGCATCCCGCTTCGGGTTCATTGCCTCGGCGAACTACGACCGCTCTTACGAGCGCGTCACAGACGGCATCGAAAGAGTCCTCGCGCTCGATCGGGGAAGCGTGCAGAGACGCTTCGATTGGAGGTTCAATTCGGGCCAGGACAGCGTGCGCTGGGGGCTCTTTGGCTCTGCCATCCTCGAGATCGATAAGAAAAACAGCCTCAGGCTCACGGGACTATCGATGTTGAACTCGAATAGTCGTGCCCAGATCTTCGACGGCTTCGACGGTCAAACCCAGACCACCCTGAACAACACGCGCCTCAGCTTCGTGCAGCAGAGGATGAACCTCGGCCAGCTCCGAGGAGAGCACGTGCTATCTGAGCTCGGGGGAGCAGAACTCACCTATAGCGCCTTCATTGCTCAAGCTACGCGGGACGAGCCAGGGACGCGCGATAGCCTCTACTATTACACCAGCTCGATGGGTCCGCCGTACCAATATGCGGATGGCTCGAACAGCGGGCGCCACTTTTACTCCGGCCAATTCGAAGACACCTACGGCGGTTTGCTCGACTATGCTCAGCCGCTCTTCGGGGAAACAAACAAGCTCAAGTTTGGTGGCCTGGTTACGAGAAAAGTGCGCGAATTCTCGGCGCGGCGCTTTTACTACCAAAGGGCCGCCAACGATCGCCTCTACTGTGAGAGCGCCAGCTCGAGCTTCCCGGCGGGATGTCCTGACGAGCACATGAGCTCCGAGAACATCGGGACCGGCGCTCGAGGCGAGTATCCGTCGGCCCTCACTCTCGTCGAAGGCACGCGGCCGACCGATGCCTTTCAGTCTGAACTCAACATTTACGCGGGCTACCTGATGGTCGATGCAGAGCCTCTCGAGCGGTTGCGCTTCGTCCTCGGGGCGCGGGTCGAGGCCACCGACCAGACGGCTTATCCTGTCGAGCAACTCGGCCTGACCCCCAACGTCGCAGGAGCAGACCTCAATGACATTGATGCCTTGCCCGCGGCGTCGCTCGTCTATTCGGCGACCCCGAAGTTTCAGCTTCGGGTCGGTTACGGTAAGACTCTCGCGCGCCCGCAGGTGCGCGAGCTCGCGCCGTTTGCCTTCAGCGACTACTTCGGTGGGTACGAGACGCTCGGCAACCCCGCGCTGCGCCTGACCCGAATTCATAACTTTGACGTTCGGATCGAGTACTTCCCGACCTTACGCGAAGCGCTGGCACTGAGCGTTTTCTCAAAGACCTTCGAAGACCCCATCGAGACGATCCTGAAGCCTGCTGGTGACGCCACGAATGTCACCTTCGTGAACAGTCCCGGCGCCGTGCTCCTCGGGGTCGAGATTGAGGCGAGGAAGAATCTAGGGTTCCTCTCGCCTTTGCTCGTGCCCTTCTCGATCGTTACGAACGTTGCATTGGTGAGTTCGCGCGTTCAGATCGACCCCGGGGGAGAAGACACGGGGGCCGATCAGACCTTCATGACGAACCTGAATCGCCCGATGGTCAAGCAAGCCCCTGTCGTCTTCAATTTTGCTCTCGACTATCAGAACGACCATGGAACCAGCGCGCGCCTTCTTTTTAACGTGAGCGGCGCCCGCATCGTCCAAGTCGGCACGCAGGGCCTCCCGGACGCTTACGAGCAGCCACGCCCCATGCTGGACTTCTCACTGGGTCAGAAGTTCTTGAGCCATTGGGAGGCGAAGCTCAGCCTCGAGAACCTCTTGAACAGTCCGGTGCGGGTCACCCAAGGAGAGGGAGAGGGCGGCGCCTTTGTGGTGCGAGAGTTTACGACTGGGCGCACCCTGGGCCTCACTCTCAAGTATGAGCTTTGAGCGGCAGAAGGGCGCTCCCAGTGATCGATAAGTGAGTTCTCACTGAACGCGCGCACCATTTTGGCGCACGCCTCGATGGTTCTTCGAAAAGTTACTGAGCGAGCATCAGACGGTCACTTCCCGGGGCGAAAGTCTCGGCCCAGGAGATTCAAAAGAATGAACATGCGAAAGAATCGATACAATATTGCGCTGGCTGCGACTTTCCTCGGCGTGACCCTGAGCGCGGCGGCCTGTAGTGGTGACGGAGATGGCGACTCGGAGGACATGGGGGGCGAAACGGGCAGCGGCGCTCAAAGCTCCGGCGGGAAGGGCTCTGGCGGGAAGGGCTCTGGCGGGAAGGGCTCTGGCGGAGCGAAGTCGAGCGGCGGTTCGCCGAACCTCGGAGGAGGCGGCGCGAGCGGAGACACCGGAGGTTCGAGCAGCGGCGGAGGGCCGTCAGAGGAAGAGTTCGAGTGCCCGTCGGGCGGGGTTGTGCCGGACGAAGACGATCTCAGCGGTGACCTCGAGGGAGACATTTGTCTCACCAAGGACCGCGACTGGTATCTCGATGGGTACGTCTTCGTGAGCGAGGGCAGTGTGCTCACGATTGAGCCCGGGACGACGATTCGTGGCTATTTCCGTCCGAGCGGGGAGCCCTCTGTGCTCGTCGTTGCGCGGGGCGGGAAGATCTACGCGGACGGCCGTCCCGACGCTCCGATCGTCTTCACGAGCGAGTTCGATGCTCCCGAGCGTCAGGCGGGCGACTGGGGCGGGGTCGTGCTCCTCGGGCGAGCCACGAACAACGTGGGAGATTCGCGCATTGAAGGGTTCATCCTGCCCGAGACCGACAAGCGCGTGAACCACGGGGGCAATGACGACGACGACAGCAGCGGTTCGCTCAGCTACGTGCGCATCGAGTTTGCGGGCGTCGATCTCAGCAATGGAAATGAGATCAACGGACTGACCATGGGCAGCGTGGGGCGCGGGACGAAACTGCACCACCTCATGGTGAGCAATGCTCTCGACGACGGCTTTGAGTGGTTTGGCGGGACAGTGAACGCGGATCACCTCGTCGTGAGCAATTCCGGTGACGACATGTTTGACGCGGATCAGGGATTCCGTGGGAAGCTCAGCTACCTGTTCGGGAGGCACAAGAGCGCAAGCAGCTCCGATCCGAACGGGTTCGAGTGGGACAACTTGAGCGCCAACACGGACGCGACTCCGCGGACCTTCGTGGAGGTAGAGCACGCGACCTTGTGTGCGGCAGAGCTCGGTGTGACGAGTCGCTCGATGGTGCTTCGTCGCGGCGTAGGCGGCGCGATCTCAGGGCTCGTCGCTCTTGGCTTCGATCAGGCCTACAGCCTCCGCAACATGAGCTGGACTCTGGGGGAGGACGCGCCGGTGACGATCAATGACTCAACCTTCTTCGGCTATCTCGACTCTCAAGCGCATCTCGCGGATGGCGCATTTGGGTTCTCGGCCGGCGTTGACCTGGACGCGGATGAAGCAGCTCTTGCGGCGGCCCTGTCCTGGTTCGATGACGGGGAGGGAAATAGCCAAGACGCGCCTCCCTTTTCGCTCGAGAGTTGCCTGAGTGAAGCGGGTCCGACGGGTGCGGTGCGCAAGTCAGGAGTCGGTGCATTCGAAGATGGAGATTGGCTGAGCGGCGCCTGGGTAAGCTGGGACGTGAACTGACCTCTTCCGCATCTCGAATGAGCCCGGTTCGGCCACGGCCGAGTCGGGCTCATTCGTCGTCTTGAAGCGTAGGCCGGAGCACCTGCTTGGCCTGTGCTCGAAGGATCGAAAGCTCTTCCTCGCCCCACGGGACCTCTTGATGCCGTTCTACGGCGAAGAGATCTCGGAGTGTCGAATCGGCGTCACGGAGGGGGTGGGTGCGGAATACTTCGAGTTGAGCGTCGGTCACGAACACGCGCTGCTTTTCGCAGAGAAGGTAGTAGCCTCCGCCGCTCTCCTGAATGTCGATGCTTGCCATGGTCGCCTCCCTAGAATGGAACCATGGCGCGAGAGTTCTGGGCGGGCAAAATGGACCGAGTCTGGACTGACGATTCGCTCAGAGTTTCTGGATCAGAGCGTAGTAAATCGGACCAAATCCAGCGCGGTCCGGCAGAATTTGGAGGCCATGTTCGGTACGCTCGGTGAGAGGAGCGTCCGGGAGCTTGAGGACTTGAGCCGGATGGCGTCCACGCTCGAGGAGACGAGAAAGGACGAGATCATTCTCGGCCGGGGCGAGGGCGCAGGTACTATAGACAAGGAAGCCTCCGCTCCTGACTGCCCCGAGTGCTGACGTGATGAGCGCATATTGTTCCTTTGCGAGGCGCTCGACGCGTGCCTCGGACCAGTCAGCGAGAGCGCTCGGATCGAGGGCAACATGGGCCTCGGAGGAGCAAGGAGCGTCGAGCAGGACGCCGTCAAAGACGCTCGGATATTTGCGGAAGATGAGGCGGCCATCCTCGCGTGTCACCCGAGTTCGCGCGCGTACCGAGGGAGGAGTGTAGTCTTTGAGGACTTGCCGCAAGCGCTCGACGCGGTCGCTCGAGCGATCGTTGAGCGTGAGCTCGGCATCAGGAGGCGCCCGCTCGGCGAGGATGAGCGCTTTTCCACCTGGCGCTGCGCACAGATCGAGGACATTCTTCGCGCCCTCGAGGGGCAGTGCTCGCGCCGGCAAGATCGACGCCGGGTCCATGACGTAGCCGAGCCTGAGCCCGGAAGCGTCTGGCGTATCAGCCCGCAACGAGCGGTCGAAGAGCCACGTCGCCGGCAAGGGCCCTCGGGTGAGCTCAGAGAAAGAGCGCTGCCGGAGGCTCGCGTCGGAAAATGCATTCTCGCGAATGACACGCCCCTCGCCGGGGCGCTCCCCTCGGTTCAAAAGCGATGCTCGCAGCGAGGGCCAGCGGTCGCCCAAGACTTGCTCGTAGTAGGCCTCGAACCCCGAGGGCCCGCGTCGTCGACTCGCCGTTCGCGTCTCTGAGGCGTCCTGGGCCTTCGATCCCTTGCGAGGCTTCATTGTCTCAGGGCGGCGAGATCCCGGGCCAGGCGGGAGGGAAGCCCCGGCCCTTCGTACACGAGAGAGGAGTAGATCTGGACCAGCGTAGCGCCGCGCGCGAGGCGTTCTTGAACGTCACTGACGTTTTCGATACCGCCCGCGGAGATCAGCACGCAGCGTCTCTGAATGCGCTCGGAGAGCAAGGAGAGGACCTCGAAGGAGCGGCGCTTGAGGGGCGCGCCTGAGAGCCCCCCGACGCCGAGTGCTTCCACCTCTGCAGGGTCCGTCGTGAGCCCCGAGCGCGAAATTGTCGTATTCGTTGCTACGATCCCATCGAGTTCGAGTTCGAGCGCGAGATCAGCGACGAGCAAGACATCTTCGTCGCTCAAGTCGGGGGCAATTTTGACGAGGAGCGGCACCTTCCGGTCGCCTGTGCTCTTCCGGATCGCAGCTTTCACTGCCAAAAGGATAGGTCGGAGGGATGCTGTCGCTTGGAGGTCGCGGAGGCCCGGAGTGTTCGGGGACGAGACGTTGACGACAAGGTAGTCGGCGTGAGGCGCGAGCAGCTCAGCGCTTCTTGCATAGTCGGAAGGCGCCTGTTCGGCTGGGGTGATCTTGGTCTTGCCGATATTGATGCCGAGCACCGGCCGTCCCTTTCGTCCGCGTTGCGTGAGCCGCTCGGCGAGGGAATGAGAGCCGCTATTGTTGAAGCCCATGCGATTCACAAGGGCGCGGTCTCGGGGTAGGCGAAAGAGACGCGGCTTGGGATTGCCCGGTTGTCCTTCGGCGGTGACCGTCCCGATCTCCACGAATCCGAAGCCGAGAGCACCGAGCGCATCGAAGACGCGGCCATCTTTGTCGAAGCCCGCGCCGAGTCCGATCGGGCTCGGGAAGTCGAGTCCCATGGCTCTCACGCCCACCTGAGGGGAGGGGCGGAAAAGGTGGGCGATCGCGCGAAGGAGAAACGGAAAGAGCTGCAGGAGGCGCAGCGCGCCGATCGCCAAATGGTGAGCGGTCTCCGCGGGAAGGAGATAGAGGAGGGGGCGAATCAGGAGCCGGTACACGACGGGCCCCGCGTATCAGGCTTTGTCGCGCCTGACGAGTGAGTTGAGAGACGGCGTCAACCGCCGAGTTTTTGGGTCCAGAGGTTGGTCCAAGGGAGCGTCTTGGGTCGGCCCCCGCGCTCGCTCTTCCGGGATTCCTTGTCGAGCGCGCGCAGGGTGATCGAGTAGGTGAGCCAGTAGAGCTCCTGCTCGACCTCCTCTTCGCTGAGGGCGGTTGGAGGTTCAAACTGCGTTGAGTGAAGGCTGGTCATCGTTCAGTGCGTTCTCGTTAGAGGTGCTAGCGTGTTCGGCATCGACGCCTGCGAGGAATGTTTCGAGCTCTCGAACGCGAGCTCGAAGCGTCTCGAGCTCGTGCCTGAGATCTTCGATGCGCATCCCGTAGGAGGGAGTCTTCTCGGCGCCTCGAGGGGAGGGAGTCGGAGCGGATTCGAGCGGTTCCGGGTGGAACTGGCCGCCCTTGAGCACGTAGCTCGTGGGAACCTCGGGCGGTCGGTCCAGGAGCTTTGTGATTTGGTGGACAAGACTCGCTTCTGCTCCCATGTCGCGCAGCGTGAGGAGGATCGCTTCTCGCCCTTCGGTGAGCGATGGCACTTTGGCGAAGATGTCCCGATCGACCTTTTGCCAGGCGCTGGTTTCGAGGAGCCATTCCGGGCCGCTGTGGATGAGACGTTCGACGGAACGTTCGGAAAGGGCAATTCTCGACACTAGGCGCTCCTCGCGGCTTCAATGGATACGGTGTTCTGGGGGGCTCCGAAGCAGTAATCCTGGACGGCCTGAAGCTCAGGCACGACGATGGCTGCTGAGGGAGTCCCGGGGCTGCACAGGGGCTCGGAGTAGCCGATGACGAGCAGATCTTCTTCGTTCGATCCAGGCTCGGGGATGACCGAACGCAACGCTCGCTCGAGGGGCTCGACCCGTGAGTCGACAGCGTCACCGGGCGGCGCGACGCCCCGTCTAGTGTTTTCGGGGGCGCGCGGGGACGCGGGGTCTGTGTCGGGCTCGTCCCTAGATTCGGGGGAACTCGAGACTTCGAAGGAGCGCGGGGTCTCGGGGAAAGGGACGCCTGCGGCTCCCACGGCGGATGTCGTCGAAATGCTATCAGCTCGGGCGGGGGCCTTCGGTTCGTCGCTCGGCGCGGGCCAGGTCGGCGTGATGCCGCCATTCGGTGAGGGGTTTCGCTCAAGCGTTTCTGGGCTGGGCCCTGCCGGCGCGCCGACGATCTCGATCGGAGATGGTTCCGGTTCTGGTTCAGCGCCCGGCGCCATCATGCTCTCGAACATCGGCATATGTTCGACGGCGCGATGGAAGTTCAGGAGCGATGGGCGAGGGGGCTCGCAGATCGGCGCGATGACGAAACCATGGGCCCGCGGTGCCGGAACCGGCATGCTGAGCGGCGAGGCCTCGAGATCGACGTCATCGCCTGAACGCGCGACTTCATCTTCCGCAATCGCCTCAAGTGTCCGGCTGAGCGGGTCGTCGCCCAGCGCTGAATGCTCGTGAGCGGGCGCGGGGGGCTCGGCAGCCTCAAGTTCTTCGAGCGCGCGCTTGCGCGCGAGCCTGAAGCGGCGCTTCAGGCTGACATGATGGGAAACGAAGAGCCCGAAGATCAGGACGATCCCGATACTGAGGACTCCGAGCGCGCCATCGAGAGATGCGAAGTACCAGGTGGCGATGAAGGCGATCGCCAAGGTGACGCCCACGGACAGCGGGACGATCGGGCTTGTGCCGTGGCTCTTTAGGAAGGTCTGGAACTCGTCTTCGCAGGCCACGCACCACTGCCGTGAGGTGAGCTGGTGCTCTGGGCAAGTCTGAGCCCCGCACACACTGCAGGACGCACCGAAAGTCGGCGCATAACAGAAGGAACATGGGAAGACCTCTGGGTTTACGTCATGTGCCGCCTGCTCGAACCACGGTGAATCAGCTTCCTGCTTTCCGATACTGACGTGTCGAACCACCTCGGTGGTTTTGGGCTCCCGCTGTGGCTCCGGCTCCCGTTTGAGTTCAGGTTCGGGGTGCTCGGAATCTTCCTGGTCGATAGCTCCTCCGGTCAGCCGAGCCAGGAGCGCCTCGTCGGTATGCTCTCCATCGAAGATGGGCCGAATGAGCGGCTGCGGCATTTCGAGCGGAACTTCGTTGCCCTCGGCTCTGACCACGGGCTTGTCACGAGCCGGCTCTTCCTCGAATGCAGGTGGGTTGAGCCTTTGAGGAGGGGTGTGGTTCGGAGCAGCCGGGGGCTCGACGGAGAACGTGGGAACTTCGATGCGGCGCGTGCTCAGCGGCGAAAGAACGGGCTCGCGCCCATGACGAGGCGGAGTCTCGGCGGCTTCTTCGGCGGGCGTCTGGTGCGCTGCAGGGACCGGCCCGTGGGCGTGGCTATCGGTTTGTCGGTCCTCGCCTTCAGTGCGGGACTCGGGCGCTTCGGGGACATGGCGCAGGAGCGCGAGCGGTGAGCGAAAGGAGGGCACCGTGATCTGCTCGGGGAGCGTCTGGCTGGCTGTCCCATCCGAGCTTCTCGGTCCTCGAGCTTCGGGAGGGCGGGCGGAGAATGGGATGCCGCGGGGACGCAGCGAGTCAGGTACCGACACACTGCGCGGCGCCATGTCCATGATGTTCAGGCGCCGGTTCTTCGTGACTTCTTGGACTTTCTCGAGGTCACGCCACATGGCGGCGATCTGAACCTCGGAGAAGTCCAAATACGATGCGGCTTCGGACTCAGCCAGTGTCGCGATGGAGCGCCGCGGGTTCTTCTGGTCGAGTAGGTGCGCCATGTGGTCCGCAAAGCGCAGGGTCTGGACCATCGCGGCGACGTCGAGACTGTGCTGGTGCGCGACAGCCGGTTGATGGTGCAGCGCGATCACGTCAGGCAGCGGAGAGGGAATGCTCCAGCTCGCGAGCACGTGGGCCGCGAGGGCCGCGTGATCAAATCCGTACAGCTCTCGCTCACGGATATGAAGCACGTCGAACTGTCCCTCCGTGGCCGCAAGCAGCTCCGCATAGCCCTTCAAGTCATCGTCGAGCATCATCAGCTCGCCGATGTCGTGGAGCAGACCGATCGTGAAAAGGTCATCCTGCGGCAGGCCGAGGTGAATCGCGAGATAGCGACACAAGGACGCGACGAGGGCACCATGTTCCTGTTTCTTGCGAGTGAGCGGAGAGGCCTTCCCGAAATGATCGAAGAGGACAGCGCTGGTAGCGACCTGGCGCAGCTTGACCTGGCCGAGGAGCGCCGTGGCGTGCTGGAGCGAGGTGCAGCGAATCCGGAGCCCGTAGCCCGCCGAGTTCACGAGCCGGAGGATCTTCTGGGACAGGCCCGGATCCATCTCGAGGACCCTGACGACTTTATGGATGTCGGCGTCTTCGTCTCGCGTGAGCTGGACGAGCTTCTGGGCTGCGGCAGGAATCGGTCGCGCGCCCATGATTCTTCCGCCCATCGCGGTGAGACTGGCGGCGGCGACGCGCCGAGCCTCCTCGTCGTCGAAATCCCCGAACCAGATGCCCTCTTGGAGAGTGAAGCCCGGCGTGCTCGAAGGCATCCTGCTCGACTCAGGGGCTCGAGATGCTGCGCGGGTCATAGTCCTGCGTGCGCTCCTCGTTCATCGGGCTTGCGCCCGAGCCGGGCGGTTTGGAATCGAGAGCCCACGAGCACGACCTGTGCGCCCACGCGGGTCGAGACGTTGATGATCACTGGGGCCATGAGGTTCACGGTGGGAGAGTCCCCTGCGGACGCAGAGAGGACGACGAGCAGCGCGAGGTCGGACGCGGATTCGAAGGAAACCCCCGCTTGCTCGGCGATGGTCTCGAGGGGCACGTCAGGGTAGTCTGGACCGACGCGAGTCGCGTTGAGCAGGGGGAAGGCCACGCTCGGATTTTGGACGGACTGGAGCCAAGCGACGTCGGCGGAGTCGCGGTGAGGAATGAACGCGTAGAGGGTGTCCTTCGGGAAACCCACCATCCCTGCGCTCAGGGTGATGAGAGCTTCGTCTTGGATCTCGAGTTCCCCAAAACGTGTCGTCGCAAACTTCATGATGAAGCTCCTGGGCTCAGCTGGCCGCGCACAAGGTGGATGGCGTGGGCATGGAGCTCGCGCGCTCTGCCTTCGTCGAGCCCGAGCACGTCGCCGATCTCCTGGTGGTCACACTTTTCCTGGTAATAGAGACCTAATACGATTTGGTACTGGTCGGGGAGCTCCGTGATGATGCGGGCCATTTTCGTCGCCATGTGCTCTTTCGTGCCGTGGGGGTCACGGGCTTCGTTCGGGAGGTCGAGACGGACCAAGCCGCGCTCGAGGATCTGGAGGAGGAGCGCGCTGTACTGCTCGCTGGTGATACCGAGGTGCCGAGCGACCTCGCTTTCCTCCGGAGCGCGGCCGAAGAGCGAAGCAAGCTCACCGATCGCGGTCGAGATGCGCTCGGAGGTTGCTCGGAGTTGCCTTGTGACAGGGTCTTGAGCCTCTAGGTACTCAAGCACAGAGAGCCGAACCCTGTAGGCGGCGTAGGACTCGAAGTCTGAGTCTGTGCGCGCCTCGCGCCTAGTGAGTGCCTTGACCAGCCCGGCCCAGCCAGCCCTGAGGACGTCGTCATAGGAGACGTTCTTCGGGAGGCTTCCCGAAGCTGTGCGCAAGGCGACCCGCCGTACGAGCGGCATGTAGCGCTCGTACTCGGCGCGATCGAGGCCGAGCGGAGCGTCTTTGCGCTCGTCAGGGACGCTTTGGGAAGATGAACCAAGCACGCGGGGAAATCCAGGAGAGAGGGAGGAGGTCCTTTGAGTTAGGGGGCGCTCAGACGTGAAAGGAGCTGTTCGATAACCTCGCGCTTGCTGGCGCGTTCGAGGTGCTCGGGGACCCGCGGTCCTCGGCTCAAGAAAGCGATAGGGAGTTGGCCCGTGAGCGATGCCTGCACGAGACCACCGAGCGTATCGCTCTCGTCGAGCTTGGTACCGACGAGTCCGGTGGGGCTGAGGTGACCATACTGATGGACAAGTCTCTCAGCGTCGCTGCCACGAAGCCAGGTGGGCAACAGGAGGAGAACGTGAACCGCGCGGCGGGCGAGGTGCGACACGTCGGAGAATGCGCGCATGGCGGGGTCCGCCGAGGAGCCGACGCTCGGGGTATCTACAAGGATCAAGTCGGCGGGGTTGCTCGCGAAAATTGCGCCGAGTTCGTCCGGAGTTTGTGGGGCGAATACGGGGATGTTCATGAGCTTGGCGTACCTTTGCCACTGGTCGAGAGCGCCGACCCGGAAGTGATCGAGGCAGACCACAGCTACTGAACGGCCATGATCGAGCCGAGCTTGCGCGGCCATCTTGGCAAGAGTGGTCGTTTTTCCGGAGCCGGTCGGCCCCACACAGGCCACGAGCTCCGGCTTTCCAGAGTCCAGGATGCGCGCGCTGTCGAGAAGCGCCTTGTCGAGGCGAGCGGCGAGTTTCTCCGCGATCTCCTGGTCGGACTTGGCTTTGCCGATCCGCCCGCTCAGGTGCCGCGCCGCCCCGCCATCGAGGCCGAGCACCGCGAGCAGGCTGAGCGCCCGTTGCTTGGATGGCAGCTGAGCTTTCAGTGATTCAACCATGAAGCGCAGCTCATTGATCTGCGCCTCCATGCGGGAAAGAGTGGGAGACTCGGCGCGCGGTCGCTCCGGGGACTCCTGCGTTGCTGCCTCCAAAGGACGCTTGGCCCGAAACGCCGGCTTGGGGGTCGCGGGCGTGGCAGCGGCTCCCGCTCGCTTGGCCTGGGGAAGCAGCGCGCTCGCGAAAGGCCAATGGGGGTTCTGCGGAGTCGAAGGGGCAGCTTGGACTTCCACGCGGAGCTCCGGGAACCCACCGTGACCTGGCACGTTGACATGCCGGGTCGGCCCAATCAGGGCGTCCGGACCGAAGGCGGCCCGCACGGCGCCGAGTGCTTCTTTGAGATCGTTTCCTGAAAATGTCTGGTACTGCATGGCTGATTCCGGGGACAAAGGAGGCTTCGGCTAGGCGGCGTGGCTGCGGGGGGCGAAGGACACGGTGGCGAAGGGACGCACGGGCGTTTGAGGTTCGAGCTCGCGGAATGAAAGCACCGCGAGGCGGGGGCTCCGGCGCTCTGCGAATGCGCGCACGTAGCGGCGGATATCGGGGCTCGTGACACAGAGCGGCGCTTTTCCGGCTTCGATCATCGCCTGGACTGCTTGTTCGAGCTCATCGCCGATCTGCCGCGTCTGTTCGGGATCGAGGGCGCCACCGACTCCGCTCGCGATGTCCCTGAGGGAGCGGCGGAACATCTCTTCGACGGGCCCGTCGAGGACCAGTGCGCTGATCTGACCGTCCATTCCCTTGAAGACGGCGGTGAGCTGACGGCTCAAGCGCTGGCGGAGGGCTTCCGTGAGCTGCTCGGGATCTTTGGTGTTCATGCCGAGCTCACAGAGCCCCTCGAGGATGGCGCGCAGATTGCGAACCGGAACCCCTTCGCGAAGCAAATTGCGAAGGACCTTCAGCACGTCGCCGAGTGAGAGGATGTTCGGGATGAGGTCTTCGGTGAGTTTGGGGTGGCTCTTGGCGAAGTTGTCGAGGAGGTGCTGGAGTTCGGCGCGTCCGAGGAGCTCATGGGCGTGAGCACGGACGATCTCGGCCAGGTGCGTCGCGATAATGGTGGTGGCGTCAACGACCGTGTAGCCAAGCGCACCCGCCATTTCCTTGTCTCTTTGGTGGATCCAGCGAGCTGTGCTTCCGAATGCGGGATCGCGCGTCAGCTCTCCTGCGATGGCTGGTGCCTGACCGCTCGGGTCGATGGCGAGCAGGTGACCGCTGCGAATCGTGCCATGGGCGATCTCGCTCCCGAGCAAGAGGAAACGGTACATTCCTGGCTCGAGCTCCAAGTTGTCGCGGATGTGGACGGGGGCCATGATGATCCCGAGGTCCATCGCGACTTGTTTGCGCAGAGACTGGATGCGATCGACGAGCATACCGCCCATCTTCGGATCCACCGCGTGGAGCAGCTCGTAGCCGACCTCAAGGGTGAGCATCTCGAGTGGGAGGGAACCTTCGATGTCCTCCATGGATCCCGGCTCGACAGCTGGTGCAGTTGGCACCTCCTCGGCTTCGTGGGCGATGGCGTCTTTGCGCTTCCGTGCGTAGTAAAAGATGCCCCCGGACAGGGCCAAGAAGGGGAGCATGGGCATGCCGGGCAAGAGCGACATGGCGGCGACCACACCACCGGTGGTCAGCATGGCGCGGCGCGACCCGAGCAGCTGCGTCGCGAAGGCGCGTCCGAGCTGCTCTCCGGTGGCGCTCCTGGTGACGACCACACCAGCGGCCGTCGACATCAAGAGAGCCGGCATCTGGGAGACGAGAGCGTCACCAATCGAGAGAATCGAGAAGGTCTCAGCGGCTTCTCCGAGGCCGAGACCGCGGCCCACCGCCAAGAGCAGACCGCCGATCAGGTTGATGGCCGTGATGAGGAGACCTGCGATTGCGTCGCCTTTGACGAACTTGCTAGCGCCGTCCATCGCGCCGAAGAAGTCGGCCTCGCGCTCGAGATCGCGGCGGCGTGTGCGTGCCACATCTGCACTGATGGCCCCGGCGTTCATATCGGCGTCGATGGCCATCTGCTTGCCTGGCATACCGTCCAAGGCGAACCGAGCTGCGACTTCCGCCACGCGTCCGGCGCCCTTCGTGATCACGACGAAGTTGATGACGACGAGGATCAAAAAGACGATCAAGCCGACGACGACGTTTCCTTCGACGACGAACTTGCCGAATGTCTCGATGACGTGCCCCGCCGCGCCGGTCCCTTCATGCCCGCGCAAGAGGATCAGGCGTGTCGTGGCGACGTTCAGGCTCAAGCGAAGCAGGGTCGCGACCAGGATGACCGCGGGGAAGGAGCTGAACTCGAGCGGGTGCTCCATGTAGAGCCCGATCAAAAACACGCCGATCGAGATGGCGAGGCTGAGCGCGAGCAGAGCGTCGATCAGGAAGCTCGGCAGCGGCAGGACCATCATCAGCACCACCCCGACCAGGAGCAACGGGAGGATGCTGTCGCTGAGCGGTTCCTTGGAGCTGCGGACGGGAGAGGCCACCGCGGTCTTCCAAGCGAGAATCGTGCCGAGTCAAAAGCTACCTCGCCGGGGAGGGCGTCCGCTTCGATATCCACGCCGAACGGCCCTTGGGGCCAGTTTTTCCCGCCTCTCGGCCCAGGGCTGACGCTTCAACGTCAGGCTCTTGACGCGACCTTTGCCTTTTCGGTGTCGGCCTGCTGTCGCGCCCGTCAGGCTTGGAGGCCCCGGCGCTTGAGGCGGTAGACGTAAGCGAGGACCTCTGCGACGGCTTGGAAGTACTCGAGAGGGATCGGACGGCCGATCTTTACCTGGGCGTTCAAGGCGCGAGCGAGCTGTACGGACTCGACGACGGGGACGCCGTGCTCTTTGGCGACCTTTTTGATGTGCTGAGCGATCTCGTCGACCCCCTTGGCGGTCACCACGGGGGCGCCTTCCTCGGGTCGGTAACGAAGCGCCACTGCGACGTGCGTCGGGTTGGCCACGATGACATCGGAGGTCTTGACTTGGGCGACGATGCCGCGACGGAGCATCTCTCGGGCGCGCTGCCGCTGGCGCCCCTTCATGCGTGGATCACCCTCCTGTTGGTGGTGCTCTTCTTTGACCTCTTGGCGCGACATTCTGAGGGACTGTTCGCGCTTCCACCAAGAGTGCCCGTAGTCGAGCGCAGAGAGAATGGCGAGCACACCCGTCGCCCACAGGGCGACGCTCGTGATCACCGTGAGCACCACTTTGGTGCCTTGTTCGATGCTCATCTGAGGTAGCCTGGAGAGGCTATCGAACTCGCTTGAAATGATCTTTGTCGTGACCAGGACCACGGCGGCGACGCGCAGCAATGTGAGCAGGGTCATGACGGCTGCCTGACCGGGCGCGAAGATCTTCGGTAGCTTGGCGATTGGGTCGAGCCGATTCCATTTCGGCTCGAGCAGCGACCAGTTCATTTGAAGGCCCACCTCCGCGATTCCGATCAGAATAGCACCGAGGGCGGCCGCGCCAGCGACGGGGATCGTGAGAGCTGCGAGCAGGGGCAAAGCGAGGGTCAGCTTCGCGAAGACAGCTTCCGGTCCTGCGCGCTCAAGCGCACCAAAACAGGTCTCAGCGAAGGCGACGTAGCTGTGATAGGCGGCCGCACCGAAGGCGCTCAAGGCGAGGAGGACCGCGATGGTCGCGGCGATGGGCCCACTGTCCTTGCTGCGGGCAAGGTTGCCTTCTTCGCGAGCCTTGCGCCGCTTTTCTGGCGAAGGTTCTTCTGTTTTTTCGTTGTCTTCGTCGCTCATCGAGAAGCCGTTCCTGCGAGGTGCGACAGCACGCGGAGAAGGGTGGGTTCAGCTCCGCGCGCGAGTTCTGTGAGAGCGCCTGCGATCTCGGGAGCGAACGCAACCCAGAGGACTGCACCGGTCCCAAGTGTGACAGCGAAGCCGATCGCGAAGATCTGCATGGCAGGGGCGGCGCGGGCGACGAAAGCGAGGGCGATCTGGGTGATGAAGAGGATCGCGAGGATCGGCAGCGCGAGGCGTATCCCGGACGATAGAGCGCGAGCGGTGAGGCCAATCATGTCCTCCGCGAGCAGCTCCGGGTGGATCATGCTGCCGACGGGGAACACGGAGAAGCTATGAAAGACCGCGGCGATCAGCATGTGGTGCAAGCCCGCACTGAGCGCGAATAGGATGCCGAAATAGCGGAGGAGTTTGGTGAGCACGGTGCCCTGACCTCCGAGGCTGGGGTCGACGAGCTGGGCGGCGCTAAGGCCCATGGTAGGTGCGATTGCGTCGGCAGCGATCTCAGTGGTCGCTAGAACCAGCCGCGCCACGAAGCCCAGGGAAACTCCGACCAAGAACTCGCTGGCGGTGAGTCCGCTCAGATGGAGAATATCGAGGGCCTCGAGATGCGGTCTTGGCACCACGCCGTGCATGAAGAACGTGAGCAAGAGCACGAGTCCCACGCGCGCGCGGGCGGGCAAGAAGGTCCAGGCCAGGGGAGCCGCGATCAAGAGCCCAGAGAGACGCGCTGCTTCCAGGCCGAACGTCAGTGCCTCTGTGCGTAGTAGGGCCTCGAAGGGCAGGCTCATGGACGATCTGAGGATGCGAGAGTCGTGCCAGCCCTAGGGCCCTTTGACCACGTCCGCCATGCTCGCAAACGAGTGCGTCGTGTAAGCGAGGAGTTGCTCGAGGGACCAGGCGCCTACGATCCCGAAGGTGATGATGACAGCGAGGAGCTTTACAACAAACGAAATGCTGGCCTCGTTGATCTGGGTCGCGGCTTGCAGCACACCTACCAGGAGGCCGACCACGAGCGCCGCAAGAATCAGCGGCCCTGCTACGATGCCCGCGGTGATGAACGCTTTCCGAAGGAGATCGATGGCACCTTCGGTGGTCATGCGAAACTCCTGAGCAGCGATCCGGCCACCAGACTCCAGCCGTCCACGAGAACGAACAGGAGCAGTTTGATCGGCAAGCTCATGACAGTCGGTGGCACCATCATCATGCCCATGCTCATCAGGAGCGAGGCGACCGCGAGATCCACGACCAAGAACGGGAGCAGCACAATCACGCCCATTTGAAAGGCAGTCGTGAGCTCAGAGAGCATGAACGCGGGCATCGCCATGCTGAGCGGAACTTCTTCGGGCGTTCGCGGTAGCTCTTTTCCGCTCAAGGAATAGAAGAGGCCGAGATCGGCCTCTCTCGTCTGACGAAGCATGAACCGTTCAACCGGCTCCACGGCTCGACTGAGCGCCTCGAATTCTGTGATTTCTTTGCGAGCCATCGGCTCGTACGCCAAAGTGCGGATCTCCTCCACGACCGGCGCCATCGTGAAAGCGCTCAGGAACAAGGCGAGTCCGACGATGACTTGGGTCGGGGGGGTCTGCATCGCTCCGAGGCCCTGCCTCAAGAGCGAGAGCACGACCACGATACGCACGAAAGAGGTAACGCTGAGCAGAATCGCGGGGATCAGGGCCGCTGCGCCCAGAAGGAGGAGAACCTTGAGGGCGGGGGCGAGCGAACCTGTCTCGAGGAGTGTTCCCTCCATGACTATGCCTGGAAGCTGCGGAAACGTCGGGCGAGCTCGGAAGCTTGGCCTTCAGGAGGCGCGAACGCCGAGCGGGGGGCCTGAGCTGGGGTTTCGAGAGCTGCCTTGAGGTGGGCAGGGAGCTGTTCGTCATCTTCCGGGGCAGCGCGAGAGCGCGCCGCGCTGCTTGACGAGCCAGAGTTCTTGCCTTGAGAAGCTTTGGTAAGGAGCGCTTGGAAGTTCCGCTCGAGATCTTTCGGAATGTCTTCGGGCGCGGTCTTCTGCATGTCCTCTGCATCCTTTGTGACCTCGGCGGTCACCAGCGCGAGCTCTGACTCGGGATAGACGCGGAGCGGAGTGACACTCTGCTCGGTCACTCCGAGCAAGATCGCTTCGCGGCCCACAGTGACGAGACACACTTGAGCTTTGTTTCCAACGCCGACTGCCGCCACCATGCTCAAATGCACCTGGCTCGGGCGGAGCGGGCTCTTCTGCTTCTTCCGGAGGAAAAGCGCGGCGCCTCCGAGGGCGAGGAGCAGAACTACGGCGATGGTGGCGCGAAGCCCAATGTTGGTTTCGCTCTTGGTTTCGAGCTCCGGTCCCGCGCGCTTCGGAGTTTGCCGGAGATAGGTGGGGGCGGCAGGTTCATTCTGGGGCGCCTGGGCGGCAGCCGCGTCATCCGCTTCCGGGACTATTGCGGTCGTGGCCTCTGAGGCGGCAGCGACAAGAGCGGAGGGCGCAGCCCGAGGGGCAGGCGCAACGAGGGGTGCCGGGGCAGCCTGAGCGGTGGCCGCCCCGGGGGCGGCAAGGGTTGATGGCGCCCAGACGAAGAGGGCGCCCAAAGTGAGGAGCCGAACGCGGGAGAGCTTCACAGCCCTTCGCCCCCTTCACTGACCAAGACCTCGGTGAGCCGGACCCCGTAGCGCTCACCGATCACGACGGCCTCGCCGCGAGCGATGAGGCGATTGTTGACGTAAATGTCGAGAGGCTCTCCGCTCACCTTGTCGAGCTCAAGGATGCTGCCCGGTCCGAGCTTCAGGACGTCCGCGATCTTCATGCTGCGGCGCCCCAATTCGATGGTGACTTCGACGGGGACGTCGAAGACGAAACTCATTCCATGGCCATCGGCGCGTTTTGGAAAGGGGGCTCTTAGTTCGGTCATGATGCTTGTGGGCCGTCTTTGGGCGAAGGGGGGTCGATGTCTAAGATCTCAACGGCCAACTGCCCTCGAGAGGTTACGGGTACGCCGTGAAACTTTTGGACTCCGCCGAGGGTAATGGCGATCGGGCTCTCGACGAGCGTGGGGAGCCGAAGCACGTAGCCCTCCTTGAGCCCGACGATCTTTCGGAGACCGAGCGAAAGGCGGCCGAGCTCTGCGGTCACCTGGATCTCGACGTTCTGCAGCGCTTCTGCGACCTTCGGGTCACCTTTCTGCAGCTGGGTGTCGTCTGTCTCGCGGACCGCGTCGTCCACAGCGTCAGCGCTGATGGCGAGCACAATGGAGGCGTTCGTTCCGTCGCCCGCGAAGTTCATTTCGATGAACAAGCCATCCTTCGATTCGGATTCGTCCTCTTCGTCTTGTCCGATCGCTGTGCCCCCGGAAACCTGAAACTTGAGGCCGGTTTCCTTGTGAATGGCCTCTGCGTAGTCTTCGCCGAGTCGGCTTGCGATCTTTGCGATCAGGACGCGCTGGGCCAGGGTGAGCCGGTCGCCGAGACTTGCGCCTTCGGAGACCTGTGAGTTCCCGAGGCTTCCCTCGAGGAGTCGAGCCAGGCAAGGTCCGTTCAGCAGGAGCGTCGCCCAAGCGGGGCCGTCCTTCTCGGTGAGCGAGACCGCGTAACAAGGGCCGTGCTCTGCCGCGTTACTTTGTCCGAGGTTGCCGATGGCGGGCTCTCTCAGATCGAGTCGGACACGTTGCCGCAGCAAAAACGGCATGGCGCGCTTCGCGCCGCGGGAAAACGACTCTGCCGTCCTCGCGAGCGCAGAGAGTGCAGCTCGAAGATGCCTCTGGGAGCCGGTGAGGTCGGCCGGGCGTACACGGCCGTCGACGGGACGGCCTGCGTCCCCCTGAAACTCATCCACGTGCAGCTCTGCGGCCTTCATTGGGCGACGAAGTCCGTGATCCAGACGCCTGTGACCGATTTGCCAGTAGTGCTCTTGATGAGCTTGGTGAGATTCGCTTGGATCTTCGGGAAATTCGTCCCCTCCGTCAGCTCTTCGAAGGTTTGGCCCCGGATGTACTCGATGACCTTGGCTCTCGCGCGATGCGAGAGAGCTTTCACTGCCTTCTGAGCATTCTCATCGGCGCATTCGATGGTGATGACGAGCTTCACGTGGTGAGGCTCTCCCCCCCCGTCTCGAAC
>JAEYYX010000042.1 GCA_023428245.1 Pseudomonadota bacterium | reverse complement strand
GCTGCCTTGGAGGCGGGGGCCGCGGCCTATTCTTACAGCCCCTTTTTTATGCACCCTCGAAGTTGGAAGATTGGGTTGTCCGGAATCTTCGTAGCCGCGCTCATGGTCATTTTCGCCTCGCGCGGTCGTCAGGAGAGTGAGCTCAAGACGCCCCCTCGCGCCGAAAAAACCGAGCCCGCTCCTCCATCTTCGAGCCCATCTGAACCGCGTCGCGCTCAGTTTGCCGGCTCAGCGAGCTGCAGCTCCTGTCACGAGGAACAAGCCAAAGCCTACGCTTCGTCGCATCACGCGCTCGCGCTCGCGGTCCCCGAGCGATCCGAAGTGGAAGCTCGTTTTGATGGGAGCTTCTTTTCGACCACACACGGCGGCAAGACCGAGTTTGCCCAAAAGGAGGGCTCACCGCGCGTGAACGGGCCTGGCGCTGATGGCTCTGCGAGTTCCTACGCTGTGCCCTATGTCTCGGGCGTTTGGCCTTTGAAACAATATATTGTCGACACGGGCAACGGGAAACTCCAGTCCTTTGGCGTTGCGTGGGACGAGAGGGCCGAGACCCAAGACGGAAAGCGTTGGTTTCATTTGTATGGTCCCGAGGGCATCGCCCCCGGTGATCGACTTTTTTTTGCGGCGCCCGCTCAGAACTGGAACCATATGTGCGCCGATTGTCACTCGACCTTCGTCGAGCGGCGCTACGACGTGGAGGCCGATCGCTTTGATACTCAGTGGTCCGAACTCTCCGTCGGATGTGAGGCATGTCACGGTCCCGGCGCTGAGCACGTGAAGAGCGCACGGGAGAATCCCGGAGGCGCTCCCGTTCGCTTCGCGGCGGCGCTCGAGCGCTCCGAGCCTTGGGTGCGAACGGAGACCGGCAGCCCCGCGCCACATCGACAAGATGGCGCAGAGGTCGAGACATGCGCGCCTTGTCATAGCCTCCGCGAGCCGATTCGAGAGGCGTTCTTCGCCCATGAGTCGTACCTCGACTATTTCGCTCCTGAGCTTCTCATCCCCCCCCACTACCACGGTGACGGTCAGGTGCGCGGTGAGGTCTACGAATGGGGCTCGTTCCTTCAGAGCCGCATGTACCAGGCAGGCGTGCGCTGTTCTGATTGCCACGAACCGCACTCAGGAAAGATCCGCGCCGAAGGCAACGCGCTCTGCGTGAGCTGTCACGACGCCGAGCGCTTCGATTCTCCCCAGCATTCGCACCATCAAGGAAAGAATGCACCTGCCTGCGTCGATTGCCACATGCCGCCCGCGACCTTCATGCAGGTGGACGAGCGGCGAGACCATTCGATTCGCATTCCGCGGCCCGATCTGAGCGTCAGCTTTGGAACGCCGAACGCTTGCAACGGTTGTCATACGAAGCAGAGCGCGACCTGGGCTCGGGAGCGCGCGCTTGGCTGGTACCCCGGTTTGCGCTCTCGGAAGCAGGCGACTGAAGCGCTCCTTCTGCATGCGCAGGGAGCCGTGGAAGCTCCTATGGCTCTTCGCGCCTTGGCGCTTGACGAGGGCTCTCCGGAGATTGTGCGCGCGACGGCGCTCGAGCGACTCGGGAGATATCCCTCGGAAAAGACCACTCAAACCTTCCGCCAAGTCCTCGGGCGAGCGCGACCTCTCTTGACCTACGGCGCCGTCCTCGGCGCAGCTCAGCTTCCGGTGGCCGAACGAGCTCAGCTCCTCTTGCCAGTTCTGAGCAGAGCTGAGCGAGCATCACGGGTTGCGATCGGAAGGGCCCTCGCCAGCTTGCCGCTGGAGCGTCTTCCTCAACGCGAAAGGAAGGCGCTCGAGGACGTGTTCGTCGAGGTGGAGGAGGCGTTCCAAGTGAACAGCTCGCGCGCCGAGACGCACGTGGAAAGAAGCGCCTTTGAGCTTGCTCGCGGAAAGTTCGACGAGTCCCGGCGAGCGCTCGAGATAGCGCTCCGCATCGAACCCTGCCTGACCGAAGCCTACCTCAACCTGGCGGAGCTGGAGCGACAGCGGAAGAACGAGGCGGCTTCTGGAGCTGCTCTCAAGGAAGCGCTCAAATGCAATCCATTGAGCGCCTCGGCCGAGCACGCCCTCGGCCTTTGGCAGGTGCGCAATGGTCAGGGGACAGCGGCTCTCGAGAGCCTCGAGAAAGCGGTGCGCGCTGCCCCGAATGACGCTCGCTTTGGCTATGTCTATGCCGTAGCGCAAAATGGCCAGGGGAAGCGACAGGAGGCGATCAGGATTCTCGAGGGACTGCTCAAGGAACATCCGAACGATCTGAGCGCCTTGGGGGCTCTGATTGAGCTTTTGCCTGACAAGAGAAGTCAGCGAGCCGAAGAGGCGCGAACACGGCTCGCCGCGCTCCGGGATTGAGCGTCGTGCGCAAAGAAAAACCCGAGCTGCCATCGAGCAGCCCGGGTCTTCTTTTCTATGCCAGCGTGAGCGTGGCAGGTCCTCTTCGATCAATCCTCGAGGTCGTCGACCGAGACGCCACGCAGGTAGGCGCGGTCCTCGTCGATGGTGAGGCGCGAGGTCGTCGCGTCAGGATCGAGGGGCGGCCAGGTTCCTTCGACGAGCGGGGGGATGTCCGCTTCGTCGTTGTAGTTCGGTCCGTTCACCCAGGTGACCGGCTGCGTGAGAGCGCCGAGGACTCCACCGGGCTCGTAGGCGGCGGCATCGTCCGGATGGAGCTCTGCGTGCTCCGTCAGGTAGGCCAAGTCAGTACGGAATGGGGAGTTCTCCGGCAGGATGCTCTTGTTCGGAGTTCCCTGGTTCCCAGCGCCGCCGAGTCCTTCCTGATCCGGGCCCACCGATGAATAGCCCCACTCGATGAACGAGGCCTCGTAGAGTCGGGTCGGGTAGCCGAGGATCGTGTTGGCCACGATACCCGTGACCGTCGAACGCTGGTTCGTACGGCAATACTGGATGGTGAGACTCGAAGCTTCGTTCCAGCCGCTCTGCGCATCGAAGATGGACTTGATCGTGAGCTTCGGCAGGAAGCGGAAGCCGTTCTGAGCACTGTCGAGGAACTGCGCCCAGGGAACGCTCTGTGCGCCTTTGATGCGGCCTTCGAAGGGTGTCGAGCAACGAGCGAAGGGGGCGGTGCCGGTGTAGCTCGTGCACGTGTTGCGGCCTGCCGAAGTCGCCTTCTTCAGACCGAGCGCCTCAGCGCCGCCTCGCGCGTCGATGATCTTGACGCCGTCCTCCTCATCGGGATCGTCGCGGCGAGCTTCCAAGACCTCGACGATCTCTTCGAGAGAGATGGCGAGGACAGTGTTGTCGACGCGAAGATCCTTGACCGAAAATGTCCCGTTGTTCGGTGCATCGCTGAACGTGTGGTTGGCCACCGGGGAGAGCGGGAAGCCGTAGGCGCTTGCGTTCCAGTTCAAGCTTCCGTTCAGGATCGCCAGGTGCTGCGGGTCGATGCCCCAGTACTTCAAGAACAGCCAGGCGCGTCCGACTGAGTGGACGATGCTGTTTGCGGTGTTTGACTGTTGTTCGAAGGTCAGGACAATAAGGTCCTTACTCGGATCAACCGCGAACCGCCTGAAGAAGCTGTCAGCCTGCTGGCCGTTCGGAATATCGGTCTCGAAGGCCGAGTAGCCGTTGTCACGCTTCACGTTGAAGGTGTCGGCGCCTACGAGGTAGGAGTACACGCCGTCTTCTTCCTTCGCGGGGAAGTTAAAGGCGCTCGTCACATTTGAAGGAACGATCTGGAAGACGATGAGTCGGCCTTCGACGCTAGCGGGCCGATTCTTCTTCCAATCGGACGCCCAGCGCTTCAGACGATTTCCCGTGATGATGCCGTGCTCATTGTCCGCGTAGTCGACTTCGGACTCGTCTGTCAGATCCTCGGCCGAGCTGACGTAGATGGACGCGATCCCACCCGTTCCGCCGGCGTTTGCACCACCGCTCGCTCTGGCGCCACCCGCGCTATTTACCTCGCCTGCGCTGCCACCGCTCGCGCGGCCTCCGCTGCTGGAGCCTCCTCCCTTTCCACCAGAGCCGCTCCGACCACCAGAGCCGCTCCGACCGCCAGAGTCGCTCCGACCGCCAGAGCTCGTGGACTTTCCACCGGAGCCGGGCTCACCGCCGTTCGAGCTGTCCGAATCCGAGCCATCTGTACACGAAATAGTGCTCGCCAATGCCCCGAGACTTACAAGGCAAAAGACCGACCACGTTCGCTGAAAACCACCTCGCCTTAATAACATCTGCATTCTACTCCATCACTACCGATGTCACACCCATTCCCGGCGCCTGAAGACGTTCATTCCCGGGAAAGGTGAAGTTGCTTGCATCAGGCGCGCGGCTAACGGCTACGCGCCGAGATACAGTGATCCCGGGCCGTGCGCGGGGACCACTTGGACCGGACGGTCGCGAGGGAATCGGACTCGATGAACATCTGATCGGCCAGATGGTGCGACTACTGTCGCACGAAGGTCGTTTGGCCGTAGGACCATCCGCCCGTTTGCAAGGGGAGAGGCAGGGACGCGTCGCGGATCACGAGTGCGTCCAGGAGGCCCCGCAGACGCGCGCAGGACAAGCGGCTTACAACCATGGTCGGTTTGTTCAAGCGGGAAGCTTCCCGCTTCGCAGCAGCCACACCGCCGTGGCTGTTGATCTCGGTGACGATGATGACGATCGAGGAGCGCGAAACGGCGTTTCGAATCCCTTCGATGCCTCGACCGGCTACATCGCCGTCCAAGAGCTCGATGGTGTGGCCCCGGCCCGTCGCGATCCGCGAAAGGTCGACTTCGTTCTTCTCTCTGCCTCCAACAACGACAATGTGCATCGGGTGTTCCTCCTCTCGGCTCACCCGGCCCGGATTCGTGGTCGAACCCGGAAGGCCGGGCGAGCACGAATATCCTTGAAAAAATGGTCTATCGCGCTCGACGGGGGCCCATGAGGACCATGTGACGACAGCGACAGCACTCCATACCCTGTTCATAATACGAGACTGCGTGTCTTGCAAGATGGAGGAAGTTCTTTTTCGTTATCTTCGTGTGCAGCCGCATCGAATCCGCTCGGCGTGAGCAAGATGCGGCGCGTTCTTGAGTCGGCTTGCTCGTCGCGTGATGCGAGGCGCCTCGTAGGCCGCGGCTTATTGAGCATTGTTCACGCGTCACGAACGTCGACGACGTTCGCCTTTCTCCCCGATTTTCGGAGGGCGATTCCGCGTTCCCGCGTTCCTGGGGGCGTCCGCTGTCTTTCTTGGTGGAGGTCGGGCGGGGGGCGAAGAGGGATCTCCTGAGCCGGGGGGCGCCGGGACGACCCAGAGAGGGGTCAAGTCCAGGCGAAGGCTCGGTCGGACCCAGGCAGAGGTGATGGACCGGGGCCAAAAAGACGACCCGGGCTCTTGGGGGCGCCCCTTTGTTGTCCTGACGAGCCGTCTTTTGTCCGTTTCCGTGGAGTTGGGTCCACGGGCGTGTTAGCTCATGGTCCCGATGGCCCGCGCCAGCAAGGCTTCCTCCAAAGATCTTCAGAAAGCCAAGCGCAGCCCCGATGTGGAGGATGCGGAGAAGAAGCGGCAAGCCCGCCCGCGCGCGAGCGCAGAGGTAGGCGATGAGCTTGGTGCGGCGGAGCTGGCCCGCCGCGTTGCGGAGGCCCTTCGTAAGTATCGTCACGAGAGAGGCCTCTCGCTCGACGACCTTTCAGCGCGCAGCGGGGTGAGCCGGGCGGCCCTTTCGCAGATCGAGGGGGCCCGGACGAATCCGACTCTCGCTGTTCTTTGGAAGATAGCCGTCGGGCTCGAGATTCCGTTCCACGACCTTCTCGCCACGGACTCAGACCGTTCGATCCTCGTGCTTCGAGCAGGGGACGCGTTG
Organism: Pseudomonadota bacterium; assembly: GCA_023428245.1. Classification (GTDB taxonomy): domain Bacteria; phylum Myxococcota_A; class Polyangia; order Polyangiales; family Polyangiaceae; genus NIC37A-2. The sequence continues at coordinate 43,110 of JAEYYX010000042.1, read as the reverse complement.
CCTTTGCGCAGTACCGACGGACGCACGGAGAGTCGATTGCTCTCGCCGGGGGGCTCCGCGACGACGACCGAGGTCTATGAGCTGCGCCTTCTGCCGAAGGCCCTCCACGAAAGCGAGCCTCATGCGCGGGGGACGACCGAGACGGTGATCGTCCTGGTCGGAACGGTGCGTTTGACCGTCGGGGATACTGTTTGCGATCTTCAGACTGGCGATTCTGTGTTCTTCCGGGCTGACCAGAAGCATTCCTACGAAAATCGTGGATCGCGGGAGGCGCGCCTCATGGACGTGATCCACTACGCGCGCTCCTAAGCTCGACGTTGGCCTCTGGCGGGGCGGCCTATAGCCGCACGCTGGAGCGAGGGGGAGGCGCGCGTGCGCCCGAATTGCCTCGGCGTAGCTCCCGCGCGCCGGAGCCAACCCCAACCCAGCTGGTCCGGAACAGGGAGGGGAGATCTTCCTTCGCTGAGCCGGACTCCGCGCGCTATGGAGTCGCTTTCTCTTCAGGACGGAATATTTAATCAGCGACAGCTTTATGTCTTCCCGCTCTCATGGTCATCTGGTAAGAGTGGGGAATGCTCTTCCATCCAGCGACATGTCGGAGCGCTTCGGTCACCAGCTTACAGGCGTTCCGTTGGACATTCGGGCTGCTTTTGAGTCTGACGATGCTCGCTGGCTGTCGCGAAACGTCGCCGGGAGGTGGGCCAGAGGTCCTGAGTGGGCTCGAATGGACCGATCAGGATGGGACTGACTTCCCTGTGAGTTCGCTCGCCGGGCGCCCCTTTCTTCTTCATTTCATGTTCACGAGCTGTCCCGTGGCGTGTCCACGAGTGGCCGGGCTCCTCAAGCAAACACGACAAGAGCTTTCGCCTGAGCTGCGAGCCAGAGTCGCCATCGTCTCGATCACCGTCGATCCCGAGAACGACACCCCGAGTCAACTTCTGTCATTTGCGGATCGTGAGGGCCTCCGCGATCCGGCTTGGCGCTTCCTCAGGCCCGGCAGCGGAGCTCTTGATGCGCTTGCCGCACGACTCACAGTCTTTGAGCCGGGCGCTGCTCGCGTTCCGACTGCCCATAGCTTGACCATCTATCTCTTCGACGCCACGGGGCGCCCTCTGCAACGTTACAACGCCGCCGACGTCGACGCCGCACACCTTGCTTCTGAGATCGTCGCCCTCGCTCGCGTCGAAAGCTCCCTCACTTTGGCCTCATCCTGGACTTTACAGTGAAAGAATTGACTGCTCCGACACTTCGCTCCTCCGTGCCCTCTCTTTATCGCTCGCTCCGCGGTGGCGCTCGACTTGCCCTGATCTTCCTGATGGGTGCTTTCGAACTTGCTTGTGCGTACGGAGACCCCGAGCTGACGGCCGACGAGCTCGATGAGCCTGCGCGAGAAGAGACGCAGCCGCTTTCGGTCTCCGATCTGAGCGTGCCGCTCGCGGTCGAGCTCCCCGACGAACCCGATCCGATGCTGAGCGGCCTCGTGCCCCCGGCGAGCGCACCGTTGCGCGGCATGTGGTCTCCCGTTCAAAGCTGGCCCCTCAATGGGCTCCACTCGACCCTGCTTCCGAACGGTCGGGTCGTGACCTACGGCACTCCCTCGGGTCAGGCCGCGACCCAAGACGGGCGCACCATGGACATCTGGAACCCGACTCTCGGCTTCACCGCCGCGAGCCATACGACGACCTATGACGCGCAGCGTGTAAACAGCTTCTGTAGCAGCGCGGCGTTCTTAGAGGACGGTTCGCTGTTCATCTCCGGTGGGAACTCGCCGCGCGACAATAGTCTGCTCACCCCGACGACTGGCGTGGTCCAGAAGTCTCCTTTCCGTATGGCAAGCGATCGTTGGTACGGGTCTTTGGTCACCCTGAGCGATGGTCGGTTCATCATGCTCGGAGGTTCGGGTCCCTACGCCGCTCTGCGCGCGTTCCAGGACCCGGCGTCTGCGATCAACGCGGGTCAAGTCTCGATGGTCCCGGAAATCTATGAGCCCGGCATCGGCTTCCGGAGCCTATTTGGCGCCACGAGCCGCGACGCATTTGGTCCTGATCATCATCGCTATTGGTATCCTCGGGCCTGGGTTGCCCCGAACGGTGAGGTCTTCGGTATCTCGTCCGAGAAAATGTGGTACCTGAATCCCGCAGGGAATGGCTCTATCCGCGTTGCCGGGAGCTTTAAGACTCCAGCGAGCGCGACGACCTTGCCGAACATTGGTCCGACGAGCGCTGCGGCGATGTTCGCTCCCGGGCGCATTCTGCAAGTCGGCGGCAATGGCTACTACGACGGGCACAATCTCCCGGGCAGTCCCTACGCAACGGTCTTTGACCTCAACGGCGGTTCGCCGGTGGTCAGCGACACGAGTCCGATGAGCGTCGGCCGTCAATGGCCGAGCTTGACAGTGCTTCCCGACGGGCGCGTCGTGGTTACGGGGGGGACCCGCTACGGGAATAACGGCGGCTCCGATGCTGTCTACGTGGCCGAACTCTGGGATCCCGAGACCGGCACCTGGTCGCTCGGGGCGAATGCCGCGGTGATCCGCGTCTACCACTCCGCTGCGATCCTGCTCCCGAACGGAACCATCCTCTCGACGGGCGGCGGCGCGCCGGGCCCCGTCAATAACCTGAACGCCGAGATCTATTACCCGCCCTACTTGTTCCGCTCGACGCACAGTGGTGCCGCCGAACTCGCACCAAGGCCTCGTGCTATCGCCGCGAGCTCACTCGCGCCCAAGTATGGGGAGACTCTCGAGCTCGAGCTGGCCGCGAGCCAAACCATCTCCCGCGTCGTCCTCCTCGGGGCGAGCAGCGTGACGCACTCTTTCAACACGTCGCAGAGGAGAATCGAGCTGCCCTTCGTTCAGGTAGGAAGCCGTATTGGCGCGCGAATCCCCCACGACAGAAACGTCGCTCCACCCGGCTATTACTTGGCGTTTGTCCTCGACACCCAGGGTGTGCCTTCCAAGGGTGTCATCGTTGCGGTCGGTGAATCTCTATCGGCTCCTCCCGTTCACACGGTGCTGCAGAAGGGGAGTGACCTCACGCTCATGAGCGTCAACGTGGCCAATTCCTCCTGGGCTACGAACTCGCAGTCGCTCGGGGTATTGAAGACGCTCGGCGAGAACCCGAGCGAGGCCGACCTCCTCTCAGCAAAGTTCATCGTTCGCGATGGTCTCGCCGATTCGAGCTGCGTCTCCTTTGAGTCCGTGGCTCAGCCGGGACGCTGGCTCCGGCACTATAGCTATCGGCTCCGCGTTGACCCGAACGACGGCAACGCGCTCTTCAAGAGCGACGCGACCTTCTGCGTCGAACCGGGTCTGAGCGGCACCGGGTTTACCTTCCGCTCTAAGAACTTCCCGGATCGGGTGATCCGGCACCGAAACTACGAGCTTTGGATCGATCAGGTGAGCTCTGGCGGAACCTTCGCCGTGGACGCGACCTTCACGCTCCGAAGAGCGCCGCTTCCGACGATTCCGGCGATCGAAGCGCCCATCGTCGCCGTCGGCGCTACCGCAAGTTACGCGGCCGCGCTCTCGGTCCCCGGCGCCCGTTACATTTGGGACTTTGGCGACGGAACTGGCGCTGAGGCGGAGCGAACGACGCCGAACGCGACGCACGTCTACGCAAGCCCGGGCATCTATCTCGTCACCCTGACCGTTCGGATGAGCGACGGGCGACAGGTAAGTCGCTCCTTTGCGCAGGCTGTGCGAGCTGAGTCTCTTGCGGGCGTAGGGCGCAGCTCGTCGCAGTTGGCCCTGACGAGCGGACCCGCCCGAGTTTGGGTCGTTCATCCTGATCACGACTCGGTCGGTGTGATCGACGCGACGCATGGGACCCGTGTTGCTCAGATTGGAGTCGGAAAGGCGCCGCGCTCCATTGCGGTCGCTCCCGACGGACGCGTTTGGGTGACATCCCGCGACGCCGCCCAGATCTCGGTCATCGATCCGAGCTCCCTCGCGGTAGTGCAGTCGATCTCCTTGACGGAGGGCTCGCGACCCTACGGTCTCGTTTTTTCCCCGGCGACGGGGCTTGCTTACGTGAGCCTCGAGGGGACCTTGGAGCTGCTCGAGCTCAATGGGACAACCGGTGCTGTGCTGACTACGAGAGACGCCGGTGCCCATCCGCGCGGGATCGGCATCACGAGCGACGGCGGCCGCCTCTTCGTCTCGCGCTTCATCAGCCCGCCGGTTCCGGGAGAGGCGACTGTTTCACCTCTGACTGCGGCGGGACGCGCTGAGGTGCGCGCCTTCGACTTGCCGGGCCTCTCGGCTTCGCGGACGCTCACTCTCGCTCACAGCGACGTGGCGGACACGTCGGTGAGCGGTCGAGGTCTCCCGAACTATCTCGGTGCTCCCGTGGTGTCGCCTGACGGAGCATCTCTCTGGATCCCCTCGAAGCAGGACAACATCGCGCGAGGCCTCGCTCGAGATGGCCTGAATCTCGACTTCCAGAATACCGTGCGCGCGATTGTGTCGCGTCTCGACCTCCAGGCAGAGGCGGAAGATCTCGGAGGCCGCGTCGACGTTGACAACGCCGGTCTCGTCTCGGCTGTCGCGTTCCACCCGAGTGGTGCGTACTTGTTTGCGGCTCTGGAAACGAGCCGTGAGGTCGCCGTGCTGAACCCCGTGCTTGGCAGTGAGCTGTTCCGGGTTCGCGTGGGTCGGGCGCCCCAGAGCTTGATCGTCTCAGAGGATGGGACGCGGCTCTTCGTCCAGAACTTCATGGACCGGAGCCTGAGTGTCTTCGAGCTCTCGCCGCTCGTCGGTTACGGGACGTTCTCGATGACGCCTGTCACGACAGTAGCGACGGCGACGAACGAACCGCTCTCCGCCGAGCTTCTCCTTGGAAAGCAGCTCTTTTACGATGCCTTCGATACTCGTCTCGCCCGGGATGGATATATGAGCTGCGCAAGCTGCCACGCGGAAGGCGAGCAGGATGGACGCATCTGGGATTTGAGCGGACAGGGCGAAGGTCTTCGCAACACGATCAGTCTTGTCGGAGCCGGCGGCGCGACGCGCCTTCTGCATTGGAGCGGGAACTTCGACGAAGTGCAGGACTTCGAGGCACAGATCCGAGGTCTGGCCGGAGGTACCGGACTTCTCTCTGACGCAGTCTTCCTGAGCGGGAACGTGAGTGAGTCTCTCGGCGCCCCGAAGGCCGGTTTGAGCGGGGAACTGGACGCTCTCGCTGCCTACGTGGGCTCGCTCAAGGCGACTCCTCCGAGCCCGGAGCGCGGCGCTTCGCTCACCGAAGCTGGTGCGCGAGGGCGTGGTCTCTTCGTGGAAGTCGGGTGCACCTCATGTCACTACGGCTCGACCTTCTCGAACGAGTCCTCCCTCGAGCCGAAGGACATCGGCACACTCAAAGAGGCAAGTGGGCAGCGCCTGTACGGATCTCTCTTGGGCATTGACGTCCCGCCGCTTCGTGGCGTGTGGAGGACAGCTCCCTACCTCCACGATGGCTCGGCCCCGACCATCGAAGAAGCCATCGGTGCTCATTTTGGCCTCGCGATCGAGCCTCAGGAACTCTCTGACCTGGCTGCTTACGTCCGCCAGATCGACGCGCGGGACGAGGGCTTCCCTCAGCGTGGTTGCGGCGACGGCATCAAGAACGACAGCGAGACGGACGTCGACTGCGGCGGAGAGTGTCCTCCCTGCGTGGACGGAGCGGAGTGCCGCGAGGCGCTGGATTGTGGCAGTGGACTTTGCGTCGAGAACCTTTGCCTCCCTCAGCCGAGCTGCGAAGACGGAGTTCACAATGGGAGCGAGACGGACGTCGATTGCGGCGGAGGCTGCCTTCCATGTGAGGGGGATCGAGACTGTCAGGTAGCAGCGGACTGCCTGAGTGCGCTGTGCGAATCGGGGATCTGCGCAGCGGTTCCGACCTGCGAAGATGAGATCCTGAACCAGGACGAGACTGACGTCGACTGCGGTGGCGTGTGCCCCGGTTGTCCGAACGGGGGCTCTTGCGGCGGTCACGCTGACTGCATGAGCGGGGTCTGCACAGGGTACGTCTGCGTAGCTGCTCCGACGTGTACGGACCGCATCCGGAATCAGAGCGAAACGGACGTCGATTGCGGTGGCGTTTGCGTCAAGTGCGGCCTGAACCAGACGTGCAGCACTGCGAGTGATTGCGCGAGCGGAGTTTGCACAGGGAACGTGTGCGTGGCGGCACCGACCTGCACAGACGGCATCCGGAATCAGAGCGAGACGGACGTCGATTGTGGCGGCGTGTGCGCTAAGTGCAGCTCGAATAAGATGTGCGGTGGCGGAAATGACTGTCAGAGCGGTGTTTGCACGGGCGGCGTATGCGTGGCACCACCGGCGACCAGAGTGACTGCGCAGCTCAGCTACCAGTCGACCTGGGGCGGTGGGTATTGCGCCGACGTGACGATCCGGAACACCTCCTCGACGACAGTCTCGACCTGGACCGTGGTTCTGAACATGAATCAGTCCACGATGAACAACGGCTGGAGCGCGAACTACGCTGGGAATGGCGCGCAGAAGACCGTTACGCCGATGAGCTGGAACTCGACCTTGGGACCGAACTCTTCGACAGTTGTCGGCTTCTGCGCGACCACGAACGGCAGCAACTGGCAGCCGGTCGTCGTCTCCGCTCAATAGACCGAAATCTTCCCCGCTCGCGCCAGAGCATCGGCGCGGGCGGGGGATGCGGCCCTGGCGTCGATTCGGAGAAGATGGTGGGGGTGATCGGGTTCTGTATGACCGGACCTTATAGTTCTCGCTTAGCTGCGGCGCTGCCCGACCGGATTGGCGCGGGAGTCTCACTCCACGGCGGAGGTCTGGTGACGGATCGCCCGGAGAGCCCCCACAGGCTGATTCCGAACATCAAGGCGGAGTTCTTCGTGGCCATCGCCGAGGATGACGACACGAAAGATCCAGAGGCGAAAAACGAGCTCCGAAAGCGCTCATCTTTCCGCCGAAGTCGAGGTCTACCGGGGGACGCGCCACGGATTCTGTGCGCCCGACTTAGCGGTCTATCACGCGGCACATGCCGAACGCGTTTGGCAGCATGTGCTGCATTTATTCGCGCGTCGGCTCGGGTAATGGTTTGTCCTCCGGGCCGCGCTCCAGATTTCGGGATCGATTCGGCAAGGCGCCGCATGAAGGGGGGTGGGACACGCTATGATGACGAAAACCTCCCGTTCTGCGCTTTTCCTTTGCGCATTCGGTCTGTTCGGCGGGGCTTGCTCGGAAGCGGGCGGCGATTTGGGCGAAGATGGCGATGCGGCGGGCGGAGCGCCCGCGGTGGGCGCGGGCGGGGATGTCAGCTCAGGTGGGAGCCAAGTCGGTTCCGGTGGGGCGCTTCCGGGCAGCGGTGGCGCGTCAGCAGGAGGACAGAGCGCCTCAGGCGGGTCCTCGGCAGGCGGAGCATCGGCGGGCGGTGCTGACGCTTCGGGCGGCAGCGAGGCTACGGGCGGGGCGCTGAGCTCAGGGGGCACGAATGCGAGTACGGGCGGTGCGGACGCGGGCGTGGGAGGTGTGGTGAATGGCTCCGGGGGCTCCGAGAGCGGCACGGGCGGTGCTCCAGCGGCCTGTGCGCCGATGGGCTGGGCGACCCGGAACGGCCGCACGAATACGCCCGCTCTGCTGACCGGCGGCGGAACCGCCACTCCCACCGTCGTCAAGACGTTCGCTGACCTTCAGAACGCAGCCGCAGGGGACGCTGCACGTGTGATCCATATCGACGGCAATCTGGGCGCTGGCTGGAACGGCCGGTCCGGCGATCGCCTGACCGTCGGCTCGAACAAGACCATCGTTGGTTTGCATCCAGGGACGCAGCTCAAAGCCCCGATCCTGATCAAGGGTTCGAGCAACGTCATCATCCGCAACATCGTGATCAAGGGTCCCGGCTCGAACTCCGATCAGGCCTGGGACAACTTGAACATCGAGGCATCGAAGAATGTCTGGATCGATCACTGCGAGTTCTGGGATGGACAGGACGGAAACGCCGACGTCGTCAAAGGCGCTGACAACGTCACTTTCACCTGGAACATTTTCGGTTACCGCACGGGCGGCGAGCACAACTTCTCGAACCTTGTTGCCTCGTCGGACAACGAACCGGAGAGCGTCGGGAAGCTGAACATCACGCTGATGTTCAACTGGTTCACGGGCGTCGCGCAGCGTCAGCCCCGCTGTCGCTACGGCGACATTCACATCGTGAACAACCTCTTCTCCCGCGACGGCTTGGTCTCCGACTACGGCATTTCGGCCGGCAAGGACTGCCGCGTGCTCACGGAAGCGAACCACTTCATCGACATCAAGAGCCCGATCTACACGAGCCACGCGAGCGGAAGCTCAGCGCACCAGCTCAAAGGCAGCAATATCTTCGAGAACACCAGCGGCAACACGACAGGCTACGGGACCGCGTTCAACCCGCCCTACGAGTACCAAGATCGCTTGGTGCCCTCGTCCCAGGTCAAGGCCCTCGTTAGCGCGAAGGTAGGCGCGACGCTCGAGAGTCCGGACGAGTGCGACTGACTTTTCGCCCTTTAGTTTTCACCGGCCGCGAGCGCAACCTTCTCAAAAACGCTCCACGGTACCTCGATCGGGGTGCCGTGGCGCACGCCGGGGAAGAAGACGCTCGCGGAGATATCCTCCCAGCTCGCTGGGTTGAGCGGGGAGGCATCGGCTCGGGCGCGCAGGGCCCCGTAGGCGCCTTCTCCGTACTTGTCGAAATAGATGAGCAGTTCGTCGTCGCGTTCGATGAGTGAAGGACCTTCGGCAGCGTAGTTTCCCGTCAAAGGAGCTGACGGCGCTCCTGTCCAAGCACTCTCGCCGAAGAGCTGGGGTGAGCTGAGTGCTCGCAAGTTCTTCTCACCGTCCGCTTCGTCCTTGAGGATCATGAGGAACTCGTCGCCGCGGCGCAGGATCGTGCCGTCGATGAAGTTTCGCCCGGGCTGAGAATAGAGGATTTCGGGCGCGGTGTGCGTTTTGAAGTCGCTCGTCAGAATGTAGTAGAGGCTGTGTGGATCAGATCCTGAGGGGTTGTTATCGAGGGGCGAGGAGAAGAAAACCATGTACCGCTTCGTCTCCGGGTCATAGTAGGTCTCCGGCGCCCATACGTGCTCGACGTTCAGATCGATCGTGAGGTAGTCGGCGGGACTAAAGCTCACGAGGTCGACTGAGCTCGCGTGTCCGAAGCCGCGATCTTGGACGCAGTTTGCTTCGGCCCAAGGCACGCAGGAAGTAGTCCAGACGAGGTGGTAGAGCCCATCCGGACCGCGCATGACGTGCGGATCGCGAAACGATCCTCCTCCAACCGAAGGCGGCATGAAGACCTTTCCGCCTCCGATCGCCCCGAAATGGAGCCCGTCATGGCTATGGGCGAGCCTGAGCCCGTCGCCACGTCCTTGGCTGACTTCGACAAAATAGGCGAACAAATAGTGCCGCGCGTCGGGACGCCCCGCTCGGTAGAGGACGAGTACATCGGAGGGCGAAAGCACCCGGCTAGTCACGCCGACGCCGTCGACAGCTCCCTTCGAGAAATCAGCGAGTTCAGCGGCCCAAAGGCCGCTGCCGATCCGCAAAGGCCCCGGAGCGGTGAAGACTCCGGCGGGGCACGAGCCCTTTCCAGAAAGGACGCCGTCGACATAAATGCGCTGCGCATGTGAGGCTGAGTCACGAGTCACCGTGACGTGGTACCACTCGTCTGCGCGGGGCTTGATTTCCGCCGAAGTGATGCAGGGAGAGCTTGAGGTTGAGTCCTCGGGGAAGGTGGCGAAGGCGAGTCGATCGCTATCGCGCTTCTGAAGGTAGACGGCGCTCAGCTCGGTTCCGCCGATGGACACGAAAGTGTTGAACGCATCGAGCTCGTCCAGCTTGATCCAGGCCGTGATCGAGAAGCTTCCGCTCGTATCGATGACAGGACCCTCCGCACGCGCACCCGATCCACCGGAGGAGAGTGTGAGTTGATTGCCGGTGGGGCCGGGCTCGAGGGTTGCGCTCTCGAGTTCGAGGTTCGCGGTGCCGACAGTTGAGGCGACCTTTGCTCCACTCGCTTCTTCGAAGTCCCAATAAGCGTCGAAACTTTGAATGAGCTCATCGAAGAGCTCGCTTTGCGGTGCTCCGCCCGAGCCTTGGCTCTCGCCGCCCGAGCCTTGGCTCTCTCCTCCGGAGCCACTCTGACCTCCTCCCGGAGCCGCTCCGGAACCCGCCGAGCCCCCCGAGGAGGAGGTTCCCCCAGGCGCCTGTGAACCGCCCGCGGCTTCGGGGTGTCCGCCTGTGCCTGTCCCACCGCTGCCCTCAAGAGCGCCGCCTGAGCCATCGCCGCCGCTCGCTCCATCCGGGGCGCCGCCGGAACCCGAGCAGGAGACCGCGAGCAACCAGGCTCCGGCGAAGATATGGCTCGGGGTGTTCCTCGTCCTCAGTCCGCGCATGGGAGCTGATTATAGCCGAGGATTGGCCCTTCGGGGGATGTGAGGGAATGCTCCGGGCTTTGCGTCAGCGGAGGCGGGTTAGAGGGCGTCCGTGCGTGGCCGCGCAGCGAGGCTGTTCGGGCAGCGCTCCGGAGCCTGGGCTGGACAGTCGGGACCAAAATTCAGGATGCGCAGGCGGCTAGGAGCGATCCCCCGCTGCTCAAGCTCGCTCTTGAGCGCTCCGAGGCGGTTGGTCACAAGCTGACGCAGCTCTTCGCGTCTCTGCTGGTCCCGATCGAACGCAGTGAGCTCGAGCTCGAGCTTGGGGTAGGCCTTCAGGATCGCGGCGACGTTTTCGAGCTGAGCTTCCGAGCGGGGCCGCACGAGTTCCGTCTGGAGATCGATGAAGTACAAGCGATCGAAGCGAAACCACGCGTGTGGGTCGAAACTTCGTTCGCCATCGGTCACGAAATCAATCAAGTTGCGTTCGAGCCCTCCGGGCGCAGCGCGCATCTCATAACCTCCCGGCAGTTGATAGATCCATGAGGTTTGACGAGCGACGTACTCGTCGAAACGCGGCAGCTCCTGTTCGAGTTCGCCTAGGGCGTGGCCGGTGTGGACGAGGTCGGAAGCGATCGAGGCGACTTGTGCTTCCAGCGAGCGGAGGCGCTCGTCGCTCTTTTCGCGGAGAGTGAGCGCGAGTTCCTCCTCGAGCCACGTGACGCGGCCCCGGAGCGCACCAAAGCTCGATTCGATCCGGCCGATGCCCTCTTTAAACGATGAGAGGCCGAGGAGATCGGGCGGGAGTCCGTTGACGCGTGCGCGGAGCGCGCGGAAGGAGTCGGCCTGTCTTTCGGTGTCACTCTTGAGTTTCGCGAAGGAACTCTTGAGCTCCTCCGGAGAGAGCGGGGGGCGCTTTTCTGGTGCGCCGACTGCCTCGCTCTTTTCTGTCCTTTTCTCGCAGGCGCTGAGCGGAAGGAAAAAGAGCGCGAGCGCGGCCGCGCGGGTGCAGCGTCGAAGCGAAGTCGATAACCTTGTTATCATAAATGGGGATTGCCGTTCTCTCGGCGTGCTCAGCATGGGTGAATCTTCGGCGATCGGAAAGTGTTTCTGTCGGGAAGCCCAGACATGCAGAAATGCGGCTTGATCAGCGTCTAAACGTTTCGGTTCAAAAAAGTGACATCTCTTCGAACAAAACTCGAGCTGCCAGAAATTCACTCGTTCTTCTCATCATGGGACACTAAGTCAGCCTTCGGTTCATTGATTTGAAGCCGTCGTTCGGTATCTTTGAGAGCGCTCCGTTCACACGCTCTATTGGCACTCCAATTCGTCATGAAAAAAATTCCGCGCTTTCCTTTTCTTGTCGGAACACTCTTCACTGCGGCCCTTGTCTCGCCCTTGAGCGCATGTTCGGGGAGCGTCGGACCTGATGATGGTCAGAGCGGCGGCGCGCCAGGAGCGGGCGGGTCGGTTGCAGGCGGCGCGATCGGAGCCGGCGGCTTGGGCGCTGGCGGGTCGAGTGGAGGCGCGCCGGGTGTAGGCGGCTTTGCTGCGGGCGGACAGTCGACAGGCGGCTTTGCCACGGGCGGCGGAGGCGGAGTCCTGGGAACTGGCGGCGTGATCGGCGGAACCGGCGGGGATGAAGGCACCGGTGGCGGAACCCAGTACCCGCCGAATTTCGCGACGATCCGCGAGATCGTGGCGAACTCGCTCCATGTGTCCGAAGGCTGCGGGAGCGGCTCCTGTCACGGCGGAGAAGCGACCCCTGAGTTTCGAGACAATGAACATCTTCACGATGAACTCATCAACCCTGCGAAAGTGGCGAGCGACTATTGCGGCGGGCTGCCGCTTGTGACGCCCGGTAACCCGGAGATGAGCGCCTTCTACAAGGTCATCAGCGAGGGCTGCGGTGACATCGGACGGATGCCGCGTGCCTGCGATCCTGATCCTCTGTACGGAAACTGCTTACCCGTCGCTGCCATTGAAGCAGTGCGAGAGTGGATCCTCGCGGGCGCTCTCGCAGAGTGAACGTTATCGGACGTCCGCTGGATAGGGGACGCGTCGAAGCGGATGCGCAGGCGTGAGTGCCCCCGCGCATGTTCGAAAGTCGCGGTGAATTCAGGATTTCTGTCTTCTTGGAGAAGTTCCGCAAGATATTATAATCCCGCGCTAGCCTTTGCGATTCGCGCTTTTCCGATGAGCGATGCGCGAGGCAAGAGTACAGGAGCTCGTTGGGCCGCCGCGCCCAGCTGTCGGGTGAGTGAGCGTCAGAGGAAAACTTGGGCGTCGATCGAATGGGGCGACAGCTAGAGATCTTGCGGAGCTATCTGATTCCAACGGAGGTGTGTGCGATCGCCTTTGTTTTCAGGATCGTATCGTAATTTCTGACCCCCCCCGACGTGAGCTGACCCTGCTCCGGTATGAGAAATCTGCGGCGGCTGTCGTGCCTGAGCGCGACCATCCTCACCTCAATCAGCGTCCTGGCAGGATGCAGCGGCGGTCTGAGTGACGCTGACGACCTCGGTACCGGGGCGACTACGGGCGACGATGGAGGCGGGGGGACTGGGGTTCCCGGCGCAGGTGGAAACGGAGGAGGAAACGGTCCGGGCCCTGGAGGCGGTACCGGCGCGGACGGCTCAGGCGGCACGATCGATCCCACGGTCTGCGTCCCGGGTGTGCCGGCGACCTCTCAGATCCCGCGCCTCCTCAATCGTCAGTACGATCAGGCGGTCAAGGAGCTCTTGGGCGTCACCACGGTCGGAGCAACCCCGCCCTCCGAGCACTTGATTCCCGATTCGACGGGCAGCGTGGATGCTTATACGTGGACCGCTTACTTGAGCGCCGCGGACGCGATCGCGCAGGCGGTCATGAGCGATCCCGCGAAGAAGGCGAAGTTCATCGGCTGTGACGCGTCCGAGGCTGCCTGCTTGGAGACGACGATCAAGACCTTCGGGCGCAAGGCGTTCCGGCGTCCGCTCCGCGACGACGAAGTCGCCGAGTTCATGAAGTTCAATAGCTTGACTCCCCCGCCAGCGAGCGCCGATGAGGTCGCCGAAGCGATCCTTTACGGTTTCCTTGTCTCTCCTTCGTTCCTCTTGCTTCCCGAACTCGACGTCTCCGCCCAAGAGAACGGCGCGACGAAGCTGAACCATCACGAGGTCGCGGTCCGGCTGGCGAGCGCCCTTTGGAGTTCGATCCCTGACGACGAGCTATCGAAAGCCGCGGATGACGGCCTACTCGGCACTAAAGAGCAGATCCTCCAGCAAGCTCAGCGCATGGTGCAGGACACGGAGCGGGCCACGCCCCTCGTGATTGCTTTCCACCGCTCCTACTTCGACATGGACCACGAACGGTGGCGGTCCCAGCGCCACGATCCTGAGCTCTTCCCCGAGTACACCGAGGAGACGCGCGCCGCTTCTCATGCGGAGATCGAGGCGCTTGTCGCCGACATCGCCTTCAACGGCGGGAAGTTCTCGGACATTTTCCTTTCGAACGTCGGCTTCGTGAACAAACACACGGCGAGCATCTACGATCTGAACCCGGCCGATTTCACGGACGAGCTCAAGCGGGTGGAACTTGATGCCGAGCAGCGACCCGGCGTCTTGTCGCGTATCGGCTTCCTCGCGTCTCATGCAGCTTCGGCGCGTACGAGCCCGATCCTTCGCGGCGCGTTCGTAACCAGCCAGATGATGGGGATTTCCTTTGGACCTCCGACGCCCGGTGCCGAATTGACCCCCGATCCGGCGGGAACATTCTTGACGATGCGGGAGCTGACCGAGGCAAAGACCGGCTCCGGGCCCTGTGCTGACTGCCATGGGACCTACGTGAATCCCCCGGGATTTGTCCTCGAGCGGTATGACGCTGTGGGCGCCTGGCAGGTCAAGGACCGTATGGGCGGTGACATCAACGCCACCGCGAACGTGACGATCGATCAGGCCCTGAATCAGAAAGAGATCTCCACTCCTCGCCAGCTGATGGAGGAGATCGGGCTCGGTCAAAGGGCTCAATGGCAATACATCCAGAAGTGGATCTCGTTCGTGTACGGACGTCTTGCGAACGAAAACGACAACTGCGCGGTGCTCGATCTCGGCATGAAGATGGCGGGGGACTACACGATCCTCGATCTTCTCACCGACCTCACACAGACGGACTCGTTCCGCGCGCGAAAAACTTCCCTCTGAGACTGCACAGGAACATGACCATGAAGCTGAATCGACGAATCTTTCTCCGTGGCCTTGGTGGCGCAGCTGTGGCTGCGCCGTTCTTGAGCTCTGTGGCTGAACGTGCTGCCCGCGCCCAAGGAGTTCCGACGGAGGACCCGCGGCGCCTGTTCATCATGTTTACCCACTACGGGTGCATCACGAACGCCTGGTTCCCCGCTCCTTCTCATGGAGCGTTGACGCCGGAACTTCTGCAACCGACCTCGCTGAAGTCACTCGCTCCCCATGCGTCCAAGATCCTCTTGCCGCGCGGCATTCGCGCCATGAACCAATGGGGCCCGACGACGACCTACGGCCAGATCAACGATCCTCACACGCAGGTCGTGGGCTCCTATTTCAGCTGCCACCCGGTGACCCCGAACGGCGTTGTCCAACCCGGCCAGTTCCTTCCGAGCAATGAAGCGAAGTTCAACGCAAAGCCGACCGGACGGACCCTCGACCACATCGCGGCCGAGCAAGTGAGCGCGACCAAGACCCCTCTCTTGATGCGGATCGGGAACCGGAACGACTCACCGCAATCGGGGATTTCCTATTCTTCCGCGGAGGAACCCTTCCCGGGGGTAGGCACTCCGCAGCAGGTGTTCAACCAGCTCACCATGCTCTTTCAGGACGACGGACCTGTGAACCAGGACACCTACCGGACGGCGCGCGGCAAGCAGGTCTTAGACCTCGTTCGGCACGATCTCATGTCCCTCGAAGGCCAGGTGATGAGCGGCGCCGACAAGAAAAAGCTGAGCGACTGGAAGGACCTGCTCGTTGACATGACAAACGTCGTCCGAGCGCAGTGCAGCCAGGCCACCGCCGATTCCCTCGGCATCAACACCGGTATGGCGACCCAGGACATCACCGCCGGCATCACTGATGTCATGATGAATCTCGGAGTTCTCGCGGCGATCTGTGACGCCAATCGTGTCTTCATCTTCAAGTTCCCGCCCGGCTATACCTTCAACGGTCTTGGTATCTCGCAAGAGCACCACAATCTGTCGCATCGCCAAAACGACGCCCTCCAAGGCGGCGGCACCTGTCTGGCTGGCGTCAATGACATGCTCAAGAAGATCGATACTTGGCATGCGGAGCAGTTCGCGTACCTCGTCGGTCAGCTCGACAAGTTCGATGAGGGAGCAGGAACCGTCCTCGACAACTCGGCGGTCTGTTACTTCCAGGAGCTCTCCGACGGCAACAGCCACAACTTGAACAACATGCCCATCGTGCAGGCCGGAAGCTGCGGCGGGTACTTCAAGACCGGACAGATCATCAACGTCTGGGACGGATCTGCGGACATGTCGAACGGCAAGAGCGAGTCGGCGTGCTCTTCGGGCAGCGGAATGGAGATGAACCCGACCACAAACGGAGATCATCCCACTGGCACCGAACAAAACGTGGCAAACGCACCGATCAACAAGTATTTCTGCAACCTGTTGAACGCGATCGGCGTCAAGGCAGGTCCGGACGGCTATCCGGCGATTGGCGGGACGCAGGCTGTCGAGAAGTTTGGCAAGTACGACGACACCGCCCTCTTCGGAGATGGGGGGACTGCGCCCGCGACCATCAAAGATCCGGGTGAGTTTGCAGAGCTGAAAGCGAACGGTTGAGTTCGAGCGCTGAAGCAGTTTCCAGCCGATAGTCGAGCGGCGCCCCCTTGTGGGCGGCGCCGCTTGTCGTTTCTTGCTTCCGGCGTGGGAATGAAGGGGCCGCTTTCGGGGTGCGCTTAGCTCGCGGAGAGGACTTCCTGGGCGGCCTGATTCTCTTTGGTCTCGCGACCTCGCACTTCTCGGTAGAGAGCCACGAGAACCATCGCATAGAGGGGGGACAGGACGGCCATCGAAGCGTTGTGGGCGAGCTGATTCAGAGCGGCGTTGGTCAGGAGGGCGTTGAGGATTGTTCCGACGACCCAGTGCGCGATGCCCGCGAACATCATGACGATAAAGAAGCCTTTCGCGGAGCGCAGGACCAGCGAGACGCTCTCCTTGAGGGCATCGATGCCCCGGCGATTCTCCAAGATCGTGAGGGGCGCGGCGAGCTGCAAGTACGCCATGACGATGATTCCCGGCAGGATGAAGAAGGCGAAGCCGAGCGCGCCGAGCAGGCTGACGACCAACGAGGTCACAAGCAGCGGCCGCACGTGTGGCTTGAACTCGCGCCAAGCCTCGAGGGGCGGATGGGGCTCACCGCGCGCCTGGATGGCCTCGAGTTGGACGATGGTGACGCCCTGGCTGACGGCGGTGCCGATGAGGAGGAGCGGCAACTCGATGAGGAAGACGGCGCCGAGCCGGACGACCAGGGTGGCGATGAGAGCGGCTCCGCCAGCTAGGGCTGCGCGGCCGCTTCCGCTGGCCAGCCCGCTGCGCGTGAGGTCGAACAGGGCGGTGGAAACGAGGTGGAAGAGGAAGTTTGCGACCTGACTCACGAGCCAGAGCGGCACCCAGACGAACAGCAGCGTGAGCGCGAGCACCTTCCAGTGCTTTTGGAAGAGGGTGAATACTTCGAGGAACTGGGCTTTGAGTGAGTCGAGAGGGAACATACGAGGGCCCATCTCGGTCAAAGGCGGCCCCCGTTGCTAGAAAAGTGCGCGTGTGAGACTCGGGCTCGGGCCTCGTCGCGCCCCTCAGAGCGGGGGCTCAGTCCGTTAGGTAGGTGTAGCCACGAAGCGAGTCCTCGTAGTGGTCCATGAGCTTGCGCATCTGCTCATTGTTGAGGCTGCCGGAGCGCACTGCGCGGTCGGCTTGGCGACGGACCTGCTCGACCATGTCATCGGGGTTGTACTGAACGTAACGCAAGACCTCCGAGACGCTGTCGCCTTTGACGACGTGGGTAACCTCGTAGCCGTCTGCGGTCAGACGAACATGGGCGGCGTTGGTGTCACCGAACAGGTTGTGCAAATCTCCGAGGATTTCCTGGTACGCGCCGTTCAAGAACATCGCGATGTAATAGGGCTCGTTCGGCTTCCACTCGTGGACGCTCAGCGTGTGGCTTTCGTCTTCAATGTCGATGAAGCGGTCGACCACGCCGTCACTGTCACAAGTCAGGTCCGCCAGCGTGCAGCTCACGGTGGGCTCTTCGGCCAAGCGATGGATCGGCATGACCGGGAACAGCTGGTCGATGGCCCAGATGTCCGGTGCTGACTGGAACACCGAGAAGTTACAGTAGTAGATGGCGCTGAGGGTCTTCTCGAGGTCGTAGAGCTCCTCGGGGATGTACTTCAGGCGCTTGAGCGTCTGCTGGATCTTCTCACAGCAGTGCCAGTAGAGGCGCTCGGCGTGGGCGCGTTCGCGCAGGCCCAAGTAGCCGTACTTGAATAGGCTCTGGGCTTCTTCTTTGGCCTGACTCGCGTCGTGGAAACTCTCTTGGACGTTCTTGGGGACGATATGCTTGTAGGTTTCGTAGAGCTCGGTCAGGACCCGGTGAGAGCCTTCTGGAGGCGGCGTCGCCTCTCCGTAACGGATCTCGTTCACGCCCACGACCTCGAACACGAGCACCGAGTGGTGCGCTGCCACGGCGCGCCCGCTCTCGCTCACGATGGTTGGCTGGGGCACGTTCGCCTTTTCGCAGGCATCTTTGAGCGAGGCGACGACGTCAGAAGCGTACTCGATGAGGCGGTAGTTCTTACTCGCGTGGAAGTCGGTCTTCGATCCATCGTAGTCGACAGCGAGGCCGCCCCCGACATCGATATAGCCCATCTTTGCGCCCATCTTCGCGAGCTCGATGTAGATGTTCGAGGCTTCCTGGAGCGCATTTTTGATAGGAATGATGCTCGAGATCTGACTTCCGATGTGGAAATGGAGAAGGAGTAGCGTGTCGAGCATGTCCGCCTCCCGCAGCCGATCGACGAGCTCGACGATCTCTGCCGTCGACAGGCCGAACTTTGCGCGATCGCCCGCAGATTTTGCCCAGCGACCGATGCCTTTGCTCGTCAGTTTCGCGCGGACTCCGAGCATGGGCCGGATGCCGAGGTTTCGCGACGCCTCGATCGCGATGCCGAGCTCTTCGATGCGCTCGATGATCACGATTACGGTCTTGTCGAGCCTCTGGGCGAGCAGGGCCGTCTCGATGTAGGCGCGGTCCTTGTACCCGTTGCACACGATGAGACCTTTGTTGCCCTTCATTTGCGCGAGCGCGATCAGGAGCTCAGGCTTCGAGCCCGCTTCGAGACCGTACTGATAGGCGGCGCCGTACTCGACGATGTCCTCGACCAGGTGGCTCTGCTGATTCACCTTGACCGGGAAGACGCCCTGATAGCGACCCGTGTACTCATAGTCAGCGATCGCTTTGTTAAAAGCATGGTTGAGCCGGAAGATGCGGTGCTTCAAGATATCCGAGAAGCGGAGCAAGAGCGGCATCGCGAGGCCGCGCTCTTTGAGTGACACGCAAAGGTCATGGAGGTTGATGCTCTGATCAACAGTCGGATCGGGGGTGACCTCGATCTCTCCTGAGCCATTGATATGGAAATAGGGCAAGCCCCAGCCAGCGATTTGATAGAGCTTCGCGCTCTTTTCCGTGGTCCAGCCGCGCGCGGGTTCCTCGACTTCCTCGGCGGGTTCTTCGGATAGGGCGTAAGGCTCGGGGCTCAGCGGCGTCATTTTTGGCGGCGGCCATCCTAACGGGCGACGGGGCAGGGATCGAGCATTTGTCGCGCGACGGAGCCGCTTCCATGTCCAAGCGTGTGTTTTCCAGGACGAAGGTCGCACAGCGAGAAGGCGTAGCCTCAAATGCGAATGGGCCGATCTCCGTTGAGATCGGCCCATGTTCCCTGAGCGACCAGTTGCAGAACGACCGGTCGCTGCCGACCGCGCCTTAGCTCGCGTTCTTCTTGCGCTTCTGGGCAGCGGCCTCGAGATCGAGGAGTCGCGGCAAGGGGTACTTCTCGAGGCGAGCCTTGAAGCCGGCGTCTTTGCTGCGGCTCTCGAGCGCAAGGATAGCGTCGATGAGCTTGGCGCGGGTGCCGAAACGCTTCTGCGCATCTTCGAGGGCTGCGTGCAGACGGAGGAGCTTCTGGTTCGAGATCATCCCGAGACCGCGATCTTCGTTGATGCGATCAAGCCAGAGGTCCTTAGTAGCGAGCTTTTCGACAGCTGCGACGAGCTTCGCCTTGTCGCCGAAGCGCTCTTTGACGAGAGTGAGGGGGCTTTTTGCCATTTTGTGTTTCTCCGATCGGCGCCATCGTCCCAAGGTCCTTCGGACCCATCCGGCACCAGAGCTTCGAAAGCGCGAGCGGGACAGCCGCGCCCCCACCGTGACGACCCAGAGGCCCTTTGGGGGGACGCGATGGCTAGCAGCCTGTCGCCATCCCCGCAACGGTCGGGGAGGCCTGATGTAGCAGGCGAAACTTGCCGCCAGACCCCTGGGCGCTCGAGCCCGGGACCCTCGGACCTCGGTTTCCCCTTGGGTTTCCGCCGGTAGGCGTGCTACCGCGCTCGTCGCATGGGCCACACCGTTGAGCAAGGACGACCGCCGCGGGTCCGTTTTGCGCCGTCGCCGAGCGGGTATTTGCACATTGGAGGGGCGCGAACCGCGCTGTTTAATTGGCTCTGGGCCAGAAAGCTCGGCGGCCAGTTCCTGATTCGCATTGAGGACACGGACGCGGAGCGCTCGAGCATGGAGAGCGTGAAGGCCATCCTCGATGGGCTGACCTGGCTCGGGCTCGATTGGGACGAGGGTCCAGGCGTCGGCGGCCCCCACGAGCCCTACTTTCAGAGCGAACGGAAGGACCTTTACCGGAGGGAGGTCGAACGCCTCATCGCGGAAGGCAAGGCGTACCGCTGCTACTGTACAAAGGACGAGCTCGACGCCCGGCGGGAGGCCCTGAAGGCGAAAGACCCCAAGGCACAGTTCGTCTACCCCGGGACCTGCCGGGACAAGGCTGACCGGCCCGATCTGCCGCACGCTGTGCGCTTCAAGTGCCCGAAAGATGGCGTCACCACCTTCGAGGACAAGGTCTTCGGTGCGATTTCGACCCCGAACGCTCAGCAGCAAGACTTCGTGCTGATCCGCCCGAACGGTTTGCCTCTCTACAATACAGCCGCGGTCATCGACGACCACGTCATGGGCGTCACCTTGGTCGCGCGCGGTCGGGACCATATCGGCAATACGCCCCAACAAGTTCTACTTTATGAGGCGCTCGGCTATCCGCTGCCCGAGTTCGCTCACCTGCCCATGATGCTCTCTCCGAAAGGCGAGAAGCTCTCCAAGAGACACGCCTCAGTGAGCGTCATGGAGTACAAGGAGAAGGGCTACACGCCCATGGGCGTCCTGAACTATCTGGCTCGCTTCGGCTGGTCTTTCGGTGACCAAGAGATCTTCTCGCGGCAAGAGCTCATCGAGAAGTTCGACTGGGAGAGGGTGAACAAGAGTGACGGCAAGTTCGACGACAAGAAGTTTGCTGACGTCGCCTTCGAACACTTGAAGAACCCTGAGCTGACGGACGACGACAGCTATGTGCGCGGCGTTCTCCCTGAGCTTCAGACGCGCGGCATCGAGAGTCCGAGTGAGGAGACAGTCCGCGCAGCTCTGCCGCTCATTCGGGAACGTGCTCGCGATCTCAAGGACGCGGCTCACCACCTCGATTTTTACTTCCGGAGTCCGCCTGCAATGGACGAAAAGGCGCTCCGTTTGCTTTCTCCGGAGGTGGCTCCCCGGCTTGTCGAGCTCGCGGCTCTGGTCGAGGCGAGTTCAGACTTCACGACGTCGGGCCTGGAGCAGATCTTTACGGCCGAGGTTGAGCGAACCGGCGTCAAGATGAAAGACCTGGCCCAGCCTGTGCGCGCTGCGCTCACCGGGCGCACTGCGAGCCCTGGTCTTTACGATGTGATGGTTGTTCTCGGAAAGCCCGAGTCCTGCCGACGTCTGCGCGCGGCCGCCGAGCTTGCTCTGCAGCAGAGCTAGGGGTGGGTGGTTCTCCTGTACTCGCCGCTCACGATCCCCGCGCTTCCGGCTCCAGAGGTGTCACTGCTGGAGGCGATTTTTCGCGCGCCCGCGATCAAGGCGCTTCTGCCGATTCCGATTCTGGTCGCGATAGCGCCCGCGGTCTACTGGTTCTTCAAGGGCACATGGCGTGAGCTTGACGAAGAAGCGCGCCTGGCCCGGCTCGAGGGCAAGATTGACTTTCAGCCCCACGTCGCGCTCGTCCTGCTCGCCGTTAGCCTCACCATTCATGAGTACTTTGGGGGCAGGTCTTTCTTCAACGACGCGCTCTTCCCTTACATCGTGCGCATCGAGGAAGCGGGATTCCCCTCGATTCAGGCGTACAAGTTTCGCGAGCTCTACGGCTATGGCTATTGGGTCGGCGTGCGCGTGCTTTGGTACATGGCGGTACCGATCGCGCTCTGGAAGATCCTCTTTCCCCGCGAGAGCGTGCTCGACATGGGGCTTCGGGTCCGGGGGTTCTCCTCACACCTCGGCCTGTACGGACTCTGCTTGCTCGTCGTCTTCTTGGCCATGGCAGTTGTGGGACGCCAGGCGGATTTCGCGTCCTATTATCCCTTCTACCAACAGGCCTCCCGAAGCTGGTTCGACCTTCTGCTTTGGGAAGCCATCTATTTCGCGCAGTTTTTTGGGCTCGAGTTCTACTTTCGCGGGTTCTTGCTGCATGCCTTCCGCCGCAGCATGGGCTCTTCGGCCATCTTCGCGATGGCGGTGCCCTATTGCATGATCCACTTCGGCAAGCCGTATCTGGAGACCCACGGGGCTATCATCGCGGGGATCGTCCTCGGCTCCCTCGCGATGCGGACGAGGAGTGTGTACGCGGGATTCCTCGTGCACATCGCAGTGGCGGGCGCGATGGATCTGATGGCGCTCACGGGGCGAAACGCTCTCCCCACCCAGTTCTGGCCCTGAGAGCTCGCGTCTGCTGAGGAGTACGGGGCGCTCTCATTTGCGTGGGGGGTCCCCGCGATATCCCACTGCGGTCCGTGAGATTTCCTGGAAAACCGGCACAGCGGGGTGGGCAGCGGTCAGCGCAGGTCGGCTGGGAGCGGTCTGTGTAGCTGATTCCTGCGGCGCGCCGAGAGCTGACTACCGATCCGACCTTTGGCATCCGTGTTGCTTAGTGGACGAATTGTCCACTCGACGGAAGGGTTACCCCTCGGTGCCTTCCTTAACCCGGATCCCTTCGCATGAAACTCATTCTCAGAAGTCTCTTGGCCCTGCCGGCCGCTGCTCCTTTGCTCTTAGCGCCCAAGCTGGCGCTTGCCGCGCCTTGTGCAGACTTGGATCTGCCGAATCCTGTCTACGGCGGCGGTGGAAGCGCCGTGACGCCAACCCTCGCGAACGTCGCGATCGCCCTCCGCAACCTCCCCGCGGACGAGGAGGTCACGATTGTCTATGCGGACCCCGGCGCGTGCACCGGCTACGAGTACTTCCGGAAGCCCGATCAGCTGATCGAGGTGACGTTCAAGTATTGGGAGGCGGATGGTACGCAGAAGAGCTGCGAAGCTCCTCAGAGCTTTGTCCAGTTCGCCCACATGGGCAACACGCCTGCTCTTTGCCCGGGCGACGCTCCGATTCCTGACGGTGCTGCGAAGTTCGTGGCCCCCGTTCAGACGATCAACGTCATCACCCACAAGGACTCTCAGGAGCAAACGATCAATGCCGAAGCCCTCTACCACATCTTCGGCTTTGGCCCGGGTTATGTCGGGCGCACAGTTCCACCGTGGGACGAGCCGGGCGCGATTTGGGTGCGGAACACGAGCTCCTTCGTGCACCAGATCCTCGCGCAGTCGGTCGGCGTTCCCGCGGCTGGGTTCAAGCTCCCGACAGAGAACTTCCTCCGCGACAATCCGGGGGTCGTGAAGGGCGTGTTTGATTGGGGCGAAGATCCCGGGAACCTCCCTGATCAGTCTCTCGGCTACGTCTCCGGTTCGAACGCCAAGAAGGGCGAGGACGACGGACAGATCAAGACGCTCGCTTACCAACATTTCGATCAATCGTGCGCATTCCTCCCCGACTCTCGAGAAGGATTCTACGATCGCAAGAACGTCCGCTCGGGTCAGTATTGGCTTTGGACGCCCGCTTGGTTCTTCGCGAACGTCAACGATGACGGTCGTCCCGAGAACCCCTTGGTGCGCGATCTGATTGGCTGGTTCGATGGCTCGATCGACCCGCCGGGTGACCTGAACATCCAAGAGCTGATTGTCGAGTCCGGAGACGTGCCACTGTGCGCAATGCAAGCGATCCGTCCGGACGGAGATCTCTCCGCGATCCAGTCCTACGCACCCGCTCGACCTTGCAACGGTTGGTACGAGTACATCTCTGCGGGTGAGACTGACTATCAAGCGTGCGACACCTCGGACGAATGTGACGGTGAAGGCGAAGTCTGCCGACTTGGCTTCTGCGAGGCTTACTAACTCATGACACTCTTTCTTCGAGACAAGACAATGACCACTCAAAGTAGCTCGCTTCGGCGCATCGTTCGTCCCCTGATCGTGCTGGTTGCCCTCAGCGTCGCGTTCCAAGCTTGTAAGGGCGAAAATGCGTCGCCCGAGGATGACGACGACGTCGTCAATCCTGGCGGCGAAAGCAACGACGACGGCTCCGGCGGGCGCAAGGCAAGCGGAGGCTCCGGAAACAACAACACTGGCGGTCGGAAGGCGTCGGGCGGATCTCGGAACGAAGGTGGCGAAGGCAACGCGCCTCAGGGCAGCGGCGGCACGGGAGTGATCGAGCCCGAGCGAGAAGATTGCCCCGATGAACCGAACGGTGACGAGTGCTGGGACCTCAGCGAATGCAACGGCACGAAGACGGCTCACTTCCTCGAGCAATGCGCGGGAGAATGTCTCTTCGGACCCTTCGACGACTCGAAGATCGAAGGGTACGACGGCGGGACACTGCCACCTTTACCCTGATACGGAAAAAAGAGCGAAGGCGTCCCACGATATTTGCGCAGTGCCCGGCTTCCTTGCTGGGCACGGAAATATCACGGGGCGCCTCTCTCGTTTTTTGCCATGAAACCCGGGAATTTTCGCGTGCGCGCCGGAGCAGGGGCTGGCACGTCACTTGCTGAATCGGTGCCTGTGAGGCTTTTGGAAGCGTTCTTCCACCAAGCGGTATCCCTTGTCCATGCGATCTCTATTTCGAGTGCGCAGTGCGCACCTTCCGAGCTCTCTAGCTTTCTTTCCCGTCGTCCTGACGACCTCTTTCCTGGTCTCGCCGGTCTTGGCTCAGCCGGCTCCCGACGCGCCAGCGGCCCCGGGAGCCCCTGGCGCGAGTCCTGGCAGCGTAGCGGCGCAGCCGTCGCCTGATGATGGCGAAGCTCAGGCTGAGGCCGAAGACGAGGACTATGAGGTTGATGTTCCGTCACAGGTGACAGCGGCCCCGGAGGCCTCTGCTGCGTCCCAACCCGAGGCTTTGGGTGCGGCGAGCTCTGACGCGTCAATGGGCACTTCTCTGAGTGATGCTTCTGCCGAGGCGACCACGCCCGCGGAGGCGGTCACCACGGAGTCTTCTGAGCCGGGAGCAGAGGAGCCCGCGGGCGCGTCCGGGGGGCCGAAAGGCGCTGTCGTCGACAAGGAGGGGTCGAACTATCGGCGCGCGCTCAAGGTGGGCTTTGCCGTCTCGGGATTCGTTCAAGCTCAGTACCAGACGAGCCAGCTCTCCGAGGACCAGCTCGATACTGACGGCGCCCCCGTAAACCAGGACGAGTTCTCGGTTCGCCGAGCGCGGATTCGACTCGACCACGGTTGGAGCTACGGGTTCGCCACCCTGGAGGTCGATGCCGGAACCATCGGCGGCGCCAACTTGCGCCTCCGTCGTGCGGAGGCCTCGGTCTTCTACCGAGGCCAGGCACCGGTCGACGTGACCCCTTGGCTCGTCTTGACCGCAGGTGTCACCGACATTCCGTTTGGCTTGGAGCTCGGAGAGTCGCAGCGCGATCGCCTGTTCATGGAACAGAGCATCGCGAGCCGCGCGCTGTTCCCGACGCCGGCGGACATCGGAGCGAAGCTCTGGGGCGCCTACGAGTTCATCGACTATTCGCTCGCTGTGGTGAACGGAGAGCCGACGGAGGCCACGGGTTTCCCGACCGATCCGAACTCTCACAAAGACATCTCTGGTCGGTTCGGCTTCAAGGCTGTCCCGTCGGAGCGCTCTCTGATCAGCGGTGGCGCCTCTTTCTACGTGGGGCAAGGGCTGAGCCGCGGCGTTCCCGGGAGTAAAGACTCCTTGCAGTGGGTCGATATCAACAACAACGGTCTCGTGGAGGCCTCCGAAATCCAGGGGGTGACGGCGTCAGCTGCGCTGCCTTCCCGGAATTTCGACCGTTGGGCGGCAGCCCTCGACGTGAGTGCGCGCTTTCCGACTCCGATTGGGCTGCTCCGGACTGGAGCTGAGGCGTTCATCGCATCGAACATGGACCGCGGCGTTCTCCCGAGCGATCCGGTCGCGCTGGGCGGCGACGCGATCGCTCTCGGTGGCTCCCTTTACCTGACTAGCCAGATCGGCGACTACGTCCTCGTCGGCGTTCGTGGCGCTTACTACGATCCGAACAGCAACCTGATCGAGCAGCGCGCTGGCACATTTCACCTCCAGGATCAGAGCTTCTTGGAGCTCTCTCCGTCGCTCGCCGTCATGCTCGAGAGCGTTCGCCTCTCGGCTCAGTATGACTGGCTCTTCGATCACCTCGGACGCGACTCAACGGGTGTCCCGACGGACGCGCGAAACGATCGCTTCACCGTTCGACTGCAGGTGGACCTATGAGCTCGCTGCCGACGGAAATTCTCGAGAATCGGACGGGTCGAAACGAGGCGCTCGGCCCGATTCGTAGGGCGTCTATGGGCGCAATGGTAGCATCGGCGTTTGGGCTCTTGGTGGCATGCGGCGTGCCAAGCACGATCGGCGCCGACGAGCCCTTGAGTGTCGAGCGCGGTCAATTCTTCGAGGGTGAGTGGCCGGAATCAAAGGAGTCCTCTCCGCGCGTCACGAGCCCGGTGATAAGCACGGTGCTTCGAGAGCGCCTGCGCGGGGCTAACTTTAGCGGTCTTGTGTCCGACGACGCGAAGGCGATTGGCGTGCGGATCGATGGTCACGGATTCGGCTATTGGCTCGTGCCGAGCGGGGCCCGAGACGCTCAGAGCCCGAACTCGCTCGCCTATAGCTTCAACGCGAACCTACAAGACACGCTGCCGCCCGGTCGGCACACGCTTCAGCTCGTTGGGTTCGATAGGGACGGTCGCGCGGGACCCGTCTCCGAATCGACGATTTGTGTGCAATCGCTCCGACCTGACAACGGCAACGCGTGCTTTCCACAGATCGCGCCTCCAGCCCTCGTGCTCTCGCTCGAGTGGGATTCGGCGGCAGACCTCGACATCACTGTCGTGTTCCCGACCGGAGAAGTCGTGACGGCTGGCCGTCCCGGTGTTCTGAATCCGGACGATTCGACTGCGCCGCCCATCGCGCGTCTTGTTGCCGACTCGAACAACGATTGCCGTCAGGATAGCCGCCAGCGGGAGGACGTTGTTTTCGATGAGCTTCCTCCTCCAGGAACATACTCGATCCACGCGAGCCTTTATCGCAATTGCGGCTCGACCTCGGTGAGTTACAGCGCCTCGTACGCCTCTCGCACGCAGAGCGGCGACACCTACGGAGTCCGCACGCGTGAACTCGGCGGCGGCGTCCTCACCTCCGAACAGTTTCAGCGCGGGAGCGAGCTCGGGACCTTCGTCGCGCAAGTCAAGATCCAATAACACGCCGCCCCGGCGTGGCATTACGGGAGACCTACCATGATCATCGAACGCCTCATGAAATTGGCCCTGCTCGGCAGCGAGTGGGTCCTCTATTTGCTCCTTTTCCTCTCCGTCGTGTCCATCGCGACTATGATTGAGCGTCTCGTCTTCTTCGCGCGTCGTCGCGGCGACTCCGAGAGCATTCGAGGGCACATTGCGCGCCTCTTGCCAGAGCGCCGCGTCGCCGAGCTCGAGAAGGTGCTCGAGAACGATCGCTCAGTCGAAGCGCGGGTGGTGCTGGTCGCTGTGCGCTGGATCGGCCGAGGTCCGGAAGCGCTGCTCGACGCTGTCGAGTCCGAGGTGAGCCGGATTCGCGTCGAGCTCGAGCGAGGTAGCAATCTGCTCGGCACCCTGGGTAACAACGCGCCCTTCGTCGGTCTGTTCGGTACTGTGCTCGGCGTTATCATCGCATTTC
This sequence comes from Pseudomonadota bacterium, assembly GCA_023428245.1. Lineage (GTDB taxonomy): Bacteria > Myxococcota_A > Polyangia > Polyangiales > Polyangiaceae > NIC37A-2. Next base: position 15,394 of record JAEYYX010000042.1, on the reverse strand, counting down.
ACGCTCTTGGTGACGCTGGCGGGAACCCGAATCAGATGGGTGGCGTGATGGCGGGTATCGCTGAAGCGCTCGTCGCCACTGGTGTCGGTCTGTTCGTGGCGCTGCCTGCGGTCGTCGCTTACAACTTGATCCAGAAGAAGATCGGCGACATCGAGGGCGACGCTACCTCTCTGGTCCGCCTGGTCTCGGCTTACGCCAAGGGTGATCCCGAGGTCATCCTCGCTGGCAGCGGGCTCCAGAATGAGTCTGCGCAGCTCGAGGGTCCCGTCAGCAAAGAGACGAGCCGCGAGCGCGAGACCGGGCTCTCATCCGTTGCCGAGGCGACGGCGCTCGGAGAGGTAGGCTGACATGGCTGGTACGCTTGGCGGGGCGCGCGGCAAGCGCGGCGGAATCGTCGGGATCAACGTCACTCCCTTCGTCGACATTACGCTCGTCTTGCTCATCATCATGATGGTCTCGTCGACCTATATCGTCTCCCAGGCGCTGAAGGTCGAACTGCCGAAGACGGCGAGCTCGGACGAAACCGTCTCGCGTACCTATGTCGTGACCATCGAGCAGAATGGCTCGCTTCTCTTCAACGAGGAGGCTACGACGCTCGAGGCGCTCGGCCCGAAGCTCAAGGCAATCCGTGAGAACGAGGACGTCAACCTTGTGATTACGGCGGACGCAGGCGCAATGCACGGTCGCGTCGTCGAGGTTCTCGACACGGCGAAAATCGCCAAGATCACCAAGTTTGCGATCAACGTTGATCGCTCAAAGAGGTGACGCCTTGAAGTGGGCATTGATCATCGGTAGCGCCGCCGTCCACGGAGGGCTGCTCGTCGGGCTCGGTTCGATCGAGGCACGTCGCATCGCGGAAGCGACGGCGATCTCCGTCGTGGAGAGCGAAGCCAAACCGGACGAACCACCCCCACCTCCGCCTCCCGTCGTTCAGGAGCCGGAGGTACCGCGAGCTCCAAAGCGGGCCAAAGTCGCGGCTCCTGCGGCCGACCCGAACCCGGCACCGGTCCATCAAGCTCCGATCGACGCCCTCCCGGATCTTGGCTTCGAGCTCGGTGGGGTGTCGGGCGGGTCCTCCGGGTTCGCGGTGCGCGCTTCCGCACCGACGAGTACTCGTCCCACGAGCGAGGTGACGAAGCGTGTTCTCACTACTCCCCCGAAGCAGGCTCCCGATCCCTGCCAGGAAGGGCCTGCCAAACCTAAACTGATTCACTTGCCGAAACCGGCTTACACGAGCCTCGCTCGTCAGAACAACATTGAAGGCAAGGTCCGCGTCAGCATCACGGTCGACGCGCAAGGACGTATCGTCAACGCCTCTGTCCTTGCTCCGCTCGGGTATGGCCTCGACGAAGCTGCGCTCGAGGCCGCTCGTTCCGCGCAGTTTGAGGCAGCCGTGCGCTGCGGCAAGCCGGTCCAATCCACGTTTACGATCGCGATGCGCTTCTCTGCGGGCTGATGTTTCCGAGTCCGCGAAACCAATACCATGCAATGGCTCCGTTCCTTATTCGTCTTAGCTCTCTTGGTTCTCGCGCTTCCCGCCCGTGCACAGAACCCGGCTGCGAAGCCCCGCGACATCCAGCCCCCTGAGCTCCTCGCGTTTGTCGAGGCTCCTTATCCTGAGTCGGAGAAGGAAGAAGGTAAGAGCAGCACGGTCGTCCTGACGATTGCGATCAGCACCGAGGGCAAGGTCTCGGAGGCGATCGTCCAAGAGTCGGGTGGAGCCGCTTTTGACGAGGCAGCGCTTGCGGCTGCGCGCCAGTTCGAGTTTCGTCCGGCACTGATCGATGGGGTGCCGACTGCGGTCAAGATCAACTACCGCTACCAGTTTGCGCCGCCGGAGCCCCCGCCGCCTACGACAGGAGAGTTTCGCGGTGTCGTGCGCGACAAAGAAGCGGGAACGCCGATCAGCGGAGCCCGGGTGACGGTGCCGGGGATTGGTACTGTGGTTACCGACGCGGCGGGGCGCTTCGAGTTCGTTGACGTTCCACCGGGATCCTACGATGTGACGGTTGAGCCTCCGGGGCTGATTGCGCTCGGAGTGACGGAGGAGATTGTCGCAGGCCAGGCTATCGAAGCGAGCTACGATATTTCGAAGCCGCCGCCGGAAGAGGCGGGAGATCCGGAGGACGACTACGAGATCTCGATCATTGCTCCTCCCGAGCTCGAGCGGCAGGCAGTGCAAGTCGCCGTGAAAGCGGAGGAAGCCCGCCAGGTCCCAGGCACGCAGGGTGACGTGCTGAAAGTCGTCGAGAGCATGCCCGGTGTTGGGCGCGCGGCGGCAGGCTCCGGAAACATCATCGTCTGGGGCGCGGCGCCAAGTGACACTCGCACGTACGTTGGCGGGGTGCGCGTCCCGGTTCTTTACCACTACGGCGGTTTCCGCTCTGTCATTCATGGTGATGAGGTAGCGAGTGTCGATCTCGTCGCGGGCGGTTACGGCGCGCCTTACGGACGAGGTCTCGGCGGTCTAATCCTCGTCGACAGGAAGGCTCCAAAGCTCGACGGCACCCACGGCAGCGTCCAAGCGGACATCATTGATGCGTCCGCCTCGCTTTCGACTCGGGTCGGCGAGAAGGGTTCGATCTCGCTCTCGGGCCGAAAGAGCTACGTCGCAGAGCTCGGCTCGCTGCTTGGAGATCAGTCGTTCCAGAACTTCTTCACGTTGCCGAGCTTCGGAGACGGTTCAGCTCGCTACCGCCACAAGATCTCGGAGCGTGAAAGCATCGAGTTCGGCGGGCTCTTCTCGATCGATGAAAAGACGCGCACAACGCCGAGCGATAACCCCGAGTTCCGCGCTCAAGAGTATAGCTCCCTGAAGTTCATGCGCTTCGATACGACCTATCGGCGCGAGGACGAGAGTGGAGGGCGCCTCTTGGTCGTTCCTTGGTATGGTCATGACTGGGTTGATCGACGCTCGAACTTCGGCGGTGTTGAAGAGTCGCAGGCGCTCGGGACTCATCTCTTCGGTCTCCGGACGGACTATCAAGGGCGCGCTGCCGAGAACATTGTGGCTCGCGTTGGTCTCGATATCGAGTTTCTGCAGTCGAGTGTCGCGCGCAAGGGCTCGCTTACGACGCCTCCTCGCGAAGGCGATCCATACATCTTCGGACGCATCCCTCCGAGCCAGACGGCATTCGATGACTTTACCTCGATTTCGGTGAGCGCAGCTCCTTACGTTGAACTCGACTTTGCGCTCCTCGAAAACAAGTTGCACATCGTCCCGGGCGCTCGCGTCGAGCCCTACGTCAACATCGCGGGTCGAGCGCGCCCGTCTCGAGAAGGAAGCCCCGATCAGAAGGCTGCCATCGAGGACATCGGCGCCGAACCCCGGCTCATGGTACGTTACGCGCCGACCGAGAAACTCTCGTTCCAGGCGGCGGGTGGCTACTATCGCCAGCCAGCGAATCCGGCCGATTTGTCTGCCGTCTTCGGCAACCCCCAGCTGAACGTCGGGCGTTCCGTCCACGCCGTGTTGGGAGCGCGGTACGCGTTCATCGAGGCTTTCGCTGCTGAGGTGACAGGGTTTGTGACCCGTTCCTGGGATATCGGCTCGCGCAACCCGAGCGTGAACCCGCGCATTTCCGAGGTCTTGGTCCAGGAGGGCGAAGGGCGCTCAACGGGGGCTCAGGTCCTCCTGCGCAAGGAGAAGGGTGACTCTCGGTACTTCGGCTGGGTCGCGTACACTTTCCTCGTTAGCGAGAGACGAGACGCCGGCAAGACTGATTTCCGGCTTTTCGACTACGATCAGACGCATGTCTTGACCGCTCTCGGCGCGCTCGACCTCGGTTCGGGATTTGAGGCCGGTCTCCGGGTTCGACTGGCGACGGGTTATCCACGGGTCTCTGTGACGGGCAGCTTCTATGACGCCCAGGCGGGTCGCTACGAGCCGATTGTCGGGGCTCACAACTCCACGCGAATCCCGATGTTCTTCCAGCTTGACGCGCGGGTAGCCAAGAGCTTCGAGTTTCCGACCTCGAAGCTCCAGATCTACCTCGACGTACAAAACGCTACCAACCAACAGAACCCCGAAGAGATTGCTTACTCTCCGGACTACTCCGAGCAGCGCTACGTGAGCGGTCTGCCGATCCTGCCCGTCTTAGGGGCTCGCTTCGAGTATTGACCATGGGACCTTCCATCATCAGTTCAGAAACCTTCCGCCGCGTCCGAGCAGAGCGCGTTGCTCTGCTCTTGTTTCTCGGGAGCGCCTGGGCGTGTGTCCCTGAGTTCAGCGATGAGACGAGCCGGGTCAAAGAGCCGCGCATCCTCGCGGTGCGCGCCGAGCCTGCCGAGGCTCGACCGGGCGCTTCGGTGACACTTCGAGCCTTGTTTGTGAACGAAGACGGCGAGGAAGAAGGCGGCGACTCGATCGAGTGGGCGCTTTGTGTCGCGCGCAAGCCCTTGACGGAGGTCGGTCTTGTGGCGCCCGAATGTGTGACGGAGTTCGGCTCGGATTCTGCGGCTCTGAAGGGCCTCGGTGAAGGACCGAGTGTCAGTGCACCTCTCGCCTCCGACGTATGCAGGCAGTTCGGACCTCTCTCGCCGCCGATTGCCCAGGGCGAGACAGTGCCCGGTCGTGCCGTCGATCCGGACTCGACGGGCGGCTACTACCAGCCGGTCGTGGTAGGGAATCCTGAGCCGGTCGCCGGGCGTATCCGAGCCCTCTGCGGTCCGGGGGACCTGCCTCAGGCGGAGAGCATCCGCTTCAACCAAGGCTACCGGCCGAACGAGAATCCCGAACCAGAGGAGATTCGCGCTATTGTCGACGGGGAAGAAGAACCTGTCGAAAGCACCGTACAGGTCGCGCCGGGCCATGAATTGACGATCGTGGTTCACTTCCCCGCCTGCCCCTCCACCCCGGTGTGCGGAGACGGGCTCTGCACCGCCAACGAGAACTCCACCCTTTGCCCCGAGGATTGTGGGCGCGACGCAGTGGGCTGCCTGGGTGCGGAGGCGTACCTCTACGGAGACCCTGTCACTCGAACTGCTGTCCTCAAAGAGGAGGCACTCGAGATCGGCTGGTTCGCGGCGAAGGGTACATTCGAACTCGCTACCACGGACAACGCCGAATACCCTGAGATCGTCTCGAACATCTGGATCGCTCCGGAGGAGGAGCTCGAAACTACGCTCTGGCTCGTCGCTCGCGACGATCGCGGCGGCACCTCGTGGCGCTCCGTCCATGTTCGCGTAGAGCAGTGAGGCTTTGTTCGTGCAGAACCATCACGGATGACGGATTCTCCTGAAACAAGCAAATAATCTGGAAAAAAAGGCATATGTGACGGCGGATGAGGACTTTGGGGGGCCCAGGAGGAATAACCTCCAGACCACAATCTGGGAAATGCCGCTGATTTGCCGTTGTATGGCACGGAACCTGCTCTTGAGCGCCCGTCCATGCGTCTCCGTTTACTGGCCGCGGCCCTCTCGCTCAGTGCCCCCGCGCTCGCCCAAGAACCCACCGCCCAGAGGCTCGACACCGAGCCGGACGCTGTCACCGAAGCTTCTCTCGAGGCCACCCCGGACGCGTCCGACGAGCCATTGAGGGAGGCATCATCTCCGGAGCACGCCGGGAGTGAGACCGCCTCCGGCGCCGCGTCGGCACCGGAAGAACCGCCCCCTTCGCCACCTCATGAAGAGGAGTCAAAGGCACCGGCCTTGGTCGAGGATGCAAAGAGCGGAGCCACGGTCACTTTTTCGGCCGCACCCGGAGAAGGCCTCACGCTCAAGTCCGGCGACCGCTTCTCGCTCAATGTCCGGAGCCGCATCCAGCTCCGTTACCAATACACCTCCGTCGAGGTTCCAGGCGACGCCCGCACTGAAGAACAAGTCGTGAACATCGGTACCCTTCGCGTCTGGCTTGGGGGCAATGTCTTGGTTCCCGAGCTCACCTACCTGATTCAGCTAGCACTGGCCGACAGGGACTATCGCGAGGGAGCCACCTCGCCCGTTTACGATGCGTACATCGAGTACCAGCCGACGCGCGATTTGAATTTTCGCGCGGGGCAGTTCTTCGTGCCCTTCGATCGGCTTAGGACTGTCCGCGAATGGGCGCTGCAGATGACGGAGAGGCCGCGCCCGGTCGCGGAGCTAACGCTGGATCGTGATGTAGGTGTGATCGCGTTCTCGGATCACTTTCTCCGGGATGATTCGCCCTTTGCGTATCGAGCGGGGGTATTCGGAGGCGGCGGGCCGAACCTCAATGGCGGAAAAGAGCCTGGTGCACTCGTCGTAGGGCGCTTGGAAGTTCGTCCGCTCGGCAAGATCGACGACGACAAGGAAGGCGATCTCGATCGCCGGGCGAAGCCCGGGCTCGCGCTCGGCGGGGCCTTTGCGGCAAACATCAACACGAATCGGCAGCGGAGCACGACCGGGGCGACCTACGTAGGGGGCACGACGGACTATCTCCACGCCGCAGCCGACCTCGTATTCAAGTGGCGCGGCTTTGCCTTTCAAGCGGAGTACCTTTGGAAGGAAGCGAGCGAAGACACGATTGTCTCGACCACGTCGGACGGCACGGCGCTCAATGAGTTTACCCGCTCGGGTCAGGGCTGGGTCCTTCAGGCCTCCTTCGCATTCGAGCCACCTGTCGAACTCGTCGGGCGGCTCTCGCGGCTCTACGCTTTCGAGGGTACCGATCCGGCGCTCGTCACGGAAATCGAGCGGCGAGGACAGGAAGTTGGATTCGGCATGAACTACTACTTGAACGGTCACAAATTCAAGCTCCAGGCCGACTACATCGGGCGCATGCCGGGCGACTTCGACTTCTCGCTCGCCGATCACGGCGTGCGCGCTCAGCTCGATGCGACGTTCTGAACGGGAAGAACCGCGACCCGGCGCGAGAGCAACTCCGATGCGTATGGTCTTCGAAAACTGCCAGAGGCGCTCCGCTTTCTGGGCTGACGGGCGCGCAATCCTCGGACACGCTCCCCCAAGTTGTCAGCTCCGAAAGACCTCCCTATAGCAGCATCGTGCAAGTCCGATCGGCGTGGATCACGGGCGTGAGTGGCTTTCTCGGCCAATCGCTTGCGCGCCTCCTGCACGGGGCACAGGTTCGGACGACGGGTCTTGGACGTGGGGCGCGTGAAAATGCGCCGTTGCCCTGGCTTGCCGAATACCACCAGGTCGTTCTTCCGGCGCCGGATGTCCAAGAGCTCCTGAAAAGGACGCAGCCTGACGTCATCTTCCACTGCGCGGGGAGCGCCAGCGTTGAATCGTCTTTCCTCACGCCTCTCCTCGACTACGAGCAAAACACGGGCATGGTCGTCGAGCTGCTCGAGGCCATGCGAAGGGTAAGATCGCGCGCGAAGTTCGTGCTGGTATCGAGCGCGGCCGTCTATGGGGACCCGAAAGAGCTTCCGATCGGCGAGGCGGCTCCACCGAGCCCCCTTTCCCCCTATGGTTACCACAAGCTCCAGGCCGAGCTCGCCTGTCGAAAGTATGCGGAGCTGCTCTCGGTCTCGACCGTCGTGGCCCGTGTATTCTCGGCCTACGGTGTCGGGCTACGCCGCCAGGTTGTTTGGGACATTGCCCGTCGAGCCGTTTGCGATGAGGTAGTGACGGTGCGCGGCAGTGGCCTCGAGAGTCGCGATTTTATCCATGGAAAAGACGTGGCGCGCGCCCTTCTCCTCCTTGCGGAGAGCCCCCTTGGGACGGGTGAGGTCGTCAACGTGGCCAGCGGCGAGGAGGTCCGGATCGGTGAACTCGCGACGCAGATCGTCTCCGCCGTCAACCCGGATAAAAAGATCGTCTTTAATGGTGAGTTCTCGCCTGGCGTCCCCCAGAACTGGAGAGCTGATGTTAGTCGTCTCCGTTCGCTCGGATTTGCCGCGAGCGTGCCGCTAGAGACGGGGATCGAAGACCTCGCCCGTTGGGTCAAGAGTGAACTGGGAGTGTGAGGCGAGCGATGCGCATTTGCCTCAGGCTTCTCGGTGGCGATAGCTGGCTCGGCGGGGTCTACTACACCCAGAATCTGATTCGCTGCCTTGCCGCGCTTCCGCACGACGAGCGCGCTCGACTCCACATCACACTCCAAGTTCCGCGAGGGTCCGAGAAGCACGCGGAGCCAGTCGCGGACCTTGTCGAGCGCGTGATGGTGATGGGTCGGTTCGGTCGGAATCTGGGGGCGGCGGGTGGCTGGATCACTGGAAGATTTCGCGGTCGATGGGCCTCGCGATTCCGCAGCTACGACTTCGTTTATCCCGCATCCGCGCAAGCCCGCGGCTTGAGTCCGGGGGCCGGCTGGATCCCCGATTTTCAACATCGCTATCTCCCGGAGCTGTTCTCGGAGACAGAGCGCTCCGCGCGCGATCGAGCGCACTTGAACATCGCACGGAGCGCCGATCGTGTGGTCCTGAGCAGTCGCATGGCGGCCGACGACTTTACTCGGTTTTTCCCGGATTGGGCGCACAAGGCAAAGGTCTTGCGTTTCACCTCCGTGATTGAGGACGAGTGGCTCGGGATCCCACCGAGCTCCGTGGTCGCGGCTTTCGAGCTCCCGTCTCGCTTCTTTCTCGTGAGTAACCAATTCTGGATTCATAAAAATCACCGATTGGTCATCGAAGCCGCTGGCGAATGTGCGAGACGAGGAGACCCAGTTCACGTCGTATTCACCGGTGGCTTTCATGACCCTCGTGCGCACGACTACGTGGGAGGACTGCGAAAGCGCATCGAAGAGCTCGAGCTGACCAGGTACATGCACATCGTGGGTCAGATCCCAAGAACGGACCAGATTCAGCTTTTCCGAGGGTGCCTTGCCGTGATCCAGCCGTCGAAGTTTGAGGGTTGGAGTACGGTGATCGAGGACGCGCGTGCCCTAGGCAAACAGGTCCTGATGAGCAAATTCCCCGTTCACATCGAACAAGCGCCGCCGAGCGGGCTCTACTTTGACGACGACGACCAGGCAGAGCTTGCGACGCTCCTCGTCGAGCGAGCTCACGATCCTCGACCAGGTCATGACGCAGAAGCGGAGGCTCAAGCCATCGCTCAGAATCACGCTGCTCGCGCGAGGGTGGCTCGTGAGTTTCTCGCCTTAGCCGAGGAGTGTGATTCGTGAGCCGTTTGACCTGGGAACAGGCCGTCTTGAGCTTGAGAAGCGATCCGCAGCGCCAAGCTCTCGTGCGCGATGCCTACTACGACGACCCGGTACTTGACGCGGCACGTCGCTTCGCCGATTCCGAGGAGTTCGCAGCGACATTGAGTCTCTTAGGCCAGTGGCTGCCCGGTGTGGCTCTCGAGATCGGGGCCGGCCGTGGCATCGCAAGTTACGCCTTTGCGCGTGTAGGCTCGAAGATCTACGCCCTGGAGCCCGATCCAAGCCCGATCGTGGGCCGGGGAGCGATCGAGGAGCTTGCGGCGGTGCAAAGCGGGATCATTCCCCTGGCAGGGACAGCCGAGCAGATCCCGCTGCCTGACTCGAGCGTCGACGTCGTCTACGGGCGAGCCGTGTTCCACCATGCAGCAGACCTTGCGCGGCTGGGGCAGGAGGTGGGGCGTGTCTTGAGGCCCGGCGGGGTCGCGCTCTTTGCTCGTGAGCACGTGATCAGGGGGCCCCGGGAACTGCCGGCGTTTCTCGCTCGCCATCCGCTGCATCATCTTTATGGCGGAGAGGCTGCCTATCAGGTGCGTGAGTACAAGCAGGCCCTCGAGGGAGGCGGACTCGATGTCGTGAGAGCATTCGGTCCCTTCGAATCGGTCATTAACTACTATCCGGCCTCGCCCGAAGCGCTTTGGCCCGGTCGCCTCGGTCTCATCAGGAGATCGGCGGCGCGAGTGCCCTATCTCGCTCAAGGGCTAGATCGCTTGCGTTCACTCCTCGACCGGACGCCTGGCCGGCACTACACGTTCCTCGCGGTCCGACGAAACCAAGCCACAGCAGCATAGCGAGCGTGGGGTTCGCGCGCTGGAATCAGTCATTCGAGAGCGCTGAGCCGGGGCTCCGAGTCATCGCTCTAGGACCCCGCGATGTCCGGCGTTTTTGCGGCGAGCTCTCGGATGTGGCTTCGCATGAAGCGAACGTACACCCAAGTGGTGAGCGAGTAAGCGACGACCGTGCCCCAGGCCACACCTGCTACGCCAAACGCCTTGCCGAGCGCGATCGAGGCGAGAGCGCTGACGATTGCGTTTACCATGGCCACCCGCGAGACGACGTTCATCGCTCCCGCGGCGAGGACGAGACGCGCCGGTGCTGAGGAGAGCCCCAGGCTGACGAAAAGCGCGGCGATGGCCCAGAGGAGCGCTGTGCTCGGGACGACACGTTCACTGCCAGTCCAGATGCGGACCAAGAATTGTCCTAAGACAACCATGAAGGCTGCGCTCCCGAACGTGACGAGCGCAATGAGTCTTTGGGTGCGCCGATAGTGCTTCTGCAGCCAGTCTAGGTCTCCATTCGCGAGGGCCTTCGACCACATGGGCCAACAGGCGTCGAGGATACGAAGCGTTACACGCTGGCCAATCTGGCCGAGGGTCATGGTGGCGGCGTAGGAAGCGACTGCTTCGACGCCGTGGAGCTGTGAGATGATCACGTTGTCGAGAGAGAGCGTGACGTAGCTTGCGATCGATACGAAACTGACATGTAGACCCTCACGCAGGAACTTCCGCGTGAGGTCGGTGTCGATGGCCGCGAAGGTCGGCCTCAGTTCGGGATACTTTCGAAAGAGAAAAAGACACGAGAGGAGCCCGTAAGCGAGCATTCCTCCCTGTTGCGCGAGCGACACCGACGTCAGGCCCGGCGCGAGGTAGAGCGCGAGCACCGCGCCAGCGAGGAACACCAAAGAGCCCGCGACTTGAATCCAGCTATCCTTGTAGCCTTCGAGCCGGGCTCGATACACGCATCCGGGGATCACGGTCGGCAGCCGCAAGAAGCTGCCCACGGCCAAGATCAAGAACGCCGCACGCAGGTCCGCCGATTCGGCCTCAGTAGCGCTCAGGTCAATGAACTGGCTCAGCTCGAGCCCTCCCAGGAGACCGAGGGCCAATAAAGAGCCCAGAGCGGCCACGGAGACCTGGATAGCGAGCGCACTCGAGACAATAGGTCGCCCTCGTTCGGGGTGCTCGCGTGAGACGTGGCTCAAAGCATTGGTGAGCCCGGGCCCGACCCCAATCTGGATCAAGCTGACTAGCGCGACGATGGAGCCGAGCGTCGCCCATGTGCCGTACTTCTTCTCACCGAGGTGGAGAATGAGCAGGCGGACCAGCGCGAAGGTCGTGAACATCATGGACGCTTGCGCCAGGAGCGAAGCGGTGGTGTCGAGCGCGACGTAACGATCCTCTTTGGATCGAAGGATCCTCTTCAGCAATCCCTTGAAGGGAACGAGTCGAGCGAGCCATGCGAGTCCGCTCATGGTGCTACCTGGGGGGGGAGTGGGCCCAATGCGCCTTCGGGGCTGACGAAGCGCCGGAGAGTGGGCCAAAGCTCGAGCATCGGCGACATCTTAGCCGCGCCGGGGCGGCTCTGCTATGGCGTCTTTCTCGGGCTGGATGAGCCCTTCCGCTGTGGCTCCGCGAGTCTGGCCTTCCTGTGCTCGCTGGTGTCGCGAGGGCGTGCGCTTTATGGCTCGCGAGCGCGGGCCCGGACACGAGTCCGCCTCGCCCGCTCACGGATCGCAAATATCTGAGTGGTACTATTTTGCGAATGGTTCGGGGGTATGCCGTCCTTAGCCAGGAGACGAAAGCTCGAAAGGGTTCCCGTCGCTATGGCCTTGGCTGCGCACGGAAAGGAGAGGAGGAATCGAGTCGTCTCGGGACTTTTACGCTGCGGTTTGCGCTCGGGGTTCGACTTCGTACACTCCCCGAACGGATGTTCTGGTCGCGATCGAAGAAAGGCCCCTTACCGCTCGAGAGCGATGAGATCCTGAGAGAAGCCGTGCAGCGAGCGCTGGGCGACGTTGAGCCGACCATGGTGCGCATCGTGACGGCGATCGCGGGCCTTTTGTCCGCGGTGGCCTATGCGGATCGGAAGATCAGCGCCGCCGAAGCGGACCATCTTCGGGCTGAACTCGGAAGGATCCACGGCTTTCCGGCCGAACACGTCGAAGCTGTGGTCGAGGTTCTCAAGGAGCAGGCCCTTCGGCTGAGCACCTCGTTTGTTCCCCGTTTCACGCGCACGCTCCGGGAAGAGCTTCCCGAAGAAGGACGCTTCGAAGTGCTCGATGCGCTGCTTGGCATGGCTGCGGCGGACGGCGCGATCACCCATGCAGAGGTTGCGAGTCTCCGGAACATGAGCACCGCGCTCGGCCTTTCCCAGGAGCACTACAACGTGCTCCAAGGAAAATACCGGACCAAGCTATCTTTCTTGAACGAGTCGTGAGTTGTCGGAAATGAGACAGTCGCCGCTCGAGTTGCCAGTCAGTTCGAGGGGACTATTGCTTCCGGTGCATTCTCTGGAGCGGCTGTCGCCTCGGGCTGGGCCGTTGTTTCCTCGCCGGGCGCTCGGCTCGCGGACCCAGGGGAGCGCAGAGGATGGGCTGTCACCGGAGCGGCGGGTGGGGAACTGATCCGAGGTGGACCGTCGTAGCCGCGCTGCCCATCGATGACGACGCGGGATAAAAGGTCGTCGAAGTCTTTGAGCCCGGTTTCGAAGTCTTGTGGCTGGTTCGCATAGCCCGCGAACATGACGACGGGCACATCGACCGGCCCTCGACCCGTGAGGACTCGGTAGCCGAAGTTCGTGTGGAGGAGCAAGAGCCGCACCCGCGTTTTTCTCGCGCTTGGATCGAGCTCGAGCTGATCCAAGTTCGCGACCTCGAGAGTGACTTGGTGCGCGGGCAGGCCGGCTAAGGTGACGTCGCTCCTCTCGACCGCCATCGCCGCGTAGCGCTTCTCGATGATCACGGGAGACTTCCCGAAGGTCACGATCTCGTAGCCAGCGCCCGTGATGTACTCGATGTAGCCGTCCATCAACGACTCGAGCTTCTTGTGTCTCAGGTGCGTCGAGATCGGGATCGTGCGCAGAAAGATCACGCCTTCGTCGACGAGATTCTTATAGCGGAGGTCGTACGTGTGCTCCTTCCGACTCGTCTCGTAGTTCCCGTCACCGTCGATATCGAGGTGAAGTTTGACCAGATAGCCGTCGGCCGTCTTCGGGAGGAGGCGTCCGTTCGGGTGGAAGTAGTAGTTGTCGAGCTGCCAGGAGGACGGCAGGACCTGGCCATCGGGGAGCGCGACCACGCTATAGCCGTATGCGCGGCTCTGATACCCGGAAGCGCTGAAGGCCCCGCGCGGGGCCGGGGCGCAGCTTGTAAGGGCGAGAACGGTGATGAGACCGAGAGTGGAGAGAAAGCTTTTCCTGCAAAGCATTGTCCGAGACTTCTGCTTTCTGTCTCAGACGAGCGCGTCGCAGGCTTCTTTGCAGGCAGCGCAAGCCTCGGCGCATGCCTTACACTCCTTATGGTGACCCGCGTGCTTCTTGCACTCTGCGTGACACTCGGCGCAGGCGCGACTGCAGAGCGCCGCGACCTCCTTGGCGTAGGGCGAGCCCATCGCGGCGAGACTCGCGAGCGCGCGACAGAGAGGAATCATCTGCTGCACGACCTTCGCGCAGTCGGCCATCATGCGGCTTCCGCTCGAGAGGTCACGGATACAGTGCTCGAGGCAGATCTCGCCAGTCACGGCACAGTGGGCAGCGGCCTCGGCCGCTCGCGCGAGAGCTTCCGTGACAGGGGAGCTGCCCTGGGGCGCGGGGGGCGCGGGCTCGGGCTTCGGAGACTCCGGAGTAGCTTGGGTCGGGGCTGCGCCGCAGCCGAGTGCGCTGACGAGGCTGTGGGCGAGGGCCGTGGCGGTGGCGACTTGGAGGACTTCTCGGCGTTGCATCCGGGTATCTTCCGCGCTTCCCATGAGAAAAAGCAAACTTGGGGACGGGGGCTCGAGAGGCTTGTTGCTTCTGCCTCTCCCTCAATCTCCCTTCGAACAGATTCCGCGAAGTTTGACCCCAAATCCAGTGATAGCGAAAACGCATGCTTCGACGCCCTGCCTGCCTTGCTTGTTCTCTCCTCGCCTTTGCTTTGGCGTGCAGTTCCGCGTCTGAGGGCCCCCCTGCTGACGGCACAGGCGCCGGTGGGATCGCGGCGGCGGGTGGCGGCGGACCTCTCGGCTCTGGGGGGGCGGCGCCGGGGGGCGGAGCGCCGGGGGGCGGAGCGCCCGCGACGGGAGGCGCCTTCGGTAGCGGTGCTCAGCCGAACGGGACAACTGGTGGCGGCGGGAGCGGCGGAGGGATCGCGAGTGGCGGAGCGAGCCCAGTGGGCGGGAGCGACAATGCCACGGGCGGTAGCGCGAGCGGTGGCCAGAGAAACGTGCCCAGCGATGGGGCGGTGGTTGCGGCTGCGGCGATGGGGAAGGGGGTGAACCTCGGGCAGATGTTCGAGAGCACACAACATTCTCGAACGCTCGCGGCGGCGCGTCCGAAGATCGATGCGTACTATGAGCGAGGGTTCCGGAACCTCCGGATCCCGATCACTTGGACCGAAAATGTTGGTGGTGACCGGCTCGTACAAGACGCCGCGACAGGTGTTGTGAATCGGGGGCATCAGCGACTCCGAGAGATCATCTCCGTCGTCGACTATGCGCTGTCGAAGCCGGGACTCTACGTCATCATCAACACACACCACGAAGACACGCTCAAGACGGAGAGCCGAGCCACCGTCCTCCAGCAGCTCTGGAAGGACATCAGCGATATCTTCAAGGATCACGACCATCGGCTCCTCTTCGAGATCTTGAACGAGCCCCACAAGCGGGATGGGACCGCGATGCCCGCTGCCGACCTGCGGCGGATGACCGGTCTCGCCTACGACGAGATCCGGAAGGTCGATCCGAAGCGGATCATCCTCTTTGGCGGGAACCAATGGTTCGGGGCCCACGAGGTCCCTGAGGTTTGGACGAGTTTGGATGAGGTTGGAGGCGGCCTCGACGACTATCTGATGGTGACCTTCCACCACTACGATCCCTGGGAGTTCTGTGGGACAGACGACGGTTCGCTCGCTCACCCCTGGACTCAAGAGAACCAGTCGAAGCCGATGGTCCAAATGGCCACCTGGGCCAAGGGAATCGGCCAGGGCATGCCTGTTTACATCGGTGAGTGGGGCGTGGGCTGGGGTAGTCGCAAGAACGATCTCAGCTGCAACAACGTTCGAAAGTGGTACCAGACCTTCGACAGCGTGCATGCCCGCGAGCATGGTCAACCGACAGCTCTTTGGGATGACGGCGGTTGGTTCAAGGTCTACGACCATGGCCAGAACCGGTTCTCCAATAACCTTGTCGACTGTATCGCAGGGGAGTGCGACTGGACCGGCGACGATCAGATCAACGACGCCTGTCGCTAGGGGGACTCAGCCCTCGAATCGGTGGCTCTCGAATCGGTGGCTCTCGAATCGGTGGCTCTCGAATCGGTGGCTCTCGAATCGGTGGCTCT
>JAEYYX010000086.1 GCA_023428245.1 Pseudomonadota bacterium | reverse complement strand
GCTCCATGGAGCCGGCTCTTCTTCTTTGTTCGCGCAATCGTTGCGGCGATCGTCTCAGCCTCGGGAGCTTTTGGCTCGCTGCCCTGCCCCGCGAAATACGAAGTACTTCGAGGCGAGGAAGTTGATGACGGTGATGACCACCGTCACCAGAACCCAGATAACGTGCACAGAGAGGTCGAGTTTGGCTGAAAGAAGCGCGATAGCTCCCGAGCTCGCGAGCGCGAGCACAGCCTGCAGCACGATGAAGCGGGTTCCTTCGCTCCTGATCTTCCCAGAGCTTTGAAAGGTCCAGCGCCGGTTCCAATAGTAGGACCACAGCGTCCCCACCGAGTAGGTGAGGAGCTGTGAAAGACCCGCGCGCCCCGGTCCGCCGCCCAAGACCCACAAGAACCCGGCGAACATGAGGTAGCCAAGCACCGCATTGCTCGAGCCGACGAGCGCGAACCGAACCAAATCCCTGTGGCGATGCGCGAGGGTTTTCAGGGCGGGGAGCGATGGCAGGGGCACGGCGGATCGCCTCGTCCAATCGAAAGGCGGGCCCGCCCACTACCACGCCGCATGAGAAAACGGCAGGGGCCCCACCCGCGACGACACTGAGAAAATCCATCCTCGCTCGACGCTCAACCCACTTCCTCGCATTCCCTGCAGACAGCACGCGACGAAACGACCGCGCTTTCTGGTAATGTTCGAGCTTCATTTCGCGCCCAAGGCGCACGCTCTCGAAAGTCTCCTCATGCTTCACGCGCGCTTCGTCACTCTCGGGTCCCTGGCTTCCCTTGCCTCCTTCATTCTCCTCACAAACTGCTCACCCAGCGCTGACGACACCGGCGCACTCCCGAACGGAACCGGGGGCTCAGTGGCTGGCGCTGGTGGCTCGAGCCCCGCGGGCGGAGTCGGAAATGCTGGTGGCTCGCTGACGGGTGGGGGCCCGGGGAACCCTGGTGGCGGGAGCGGTGCTGGCGACACAGGCGCCGGCGGTGTCATGAACCCAAACGCTGGAGGCAGTCAGAGCGGCGGCGCTGGTCCTGGAACTGGCGGAGGATCTCAGGGTGACGGCGGGAGTGGGCCCGATCTCGACGCCGAGGGCAAGCCGAACGCCGGCCCGGGTGCAATGTCGTCGGTTCCCCAGGACTACCTGCGCATCGGCGAGATCCGAATCTTGAACAACAACTGGGGCTCGGCCGAGCTCGGCTGCAGCCAACAGGTCAGCTCGATGAGCATCTTCATCGAGCAAGATAAGTCCTTCGGCTGGACCTTCTCGCGCGCCGACTGCGACACGGCTGATGCTCGGAACAAGCCGGATTTCCCACAGATCGAGTTCGGCGTGCATCCCTTCGGACCCGGAAGCAATCTCGCTACCTCACCGGACCACTCCTCGACCACGCTGCTCCCGAAGCAGATCAAAGACATTCAGTCCGCGAGCGTGAACGTCAAAAACCTCCAGGCCATGATGGAGCAAACCGAGTCATGGAACATCACGTTCGAGTTCTGGCTCAGCGAGCGCAACCCGCTCGAGCCGAACCCGGGCGTCTACGCCGAGCTCATGACCTTCTGGGGCTGGCAGCCCAATCGCTGGCCTGACAGCGGTGAGATGCCGGGCCCGATCGGGAACGGCGGAGGCCAAGAGGTCAGCTCCGGTGGCAAGAACTACAAGCTTTGGGTCCAGGATGACGGCTGGGCGAAACAGGACAAATGGCCCCAGGGGTGGCGCTACTTCCAGTTCCGCGACGCGGGTGGCTCGAACAACAGCTTCAACGGAACACTCGATGTGAAGGCGTTCCTCGATTACTTGGTCAACACACGCGGGTACTCGCCGGATCTTTGGGTCACACGCCTCGAGGTCGGCAGCGAAATCGACGACAACACCCGCGGCACTGTCAAAATGCAGGGTGTGACCTTCGAAGTGAATGGCCAGAGCCGATCGGAAGTGATCGGAAACTGACGCCCGACCACAACACGATCGCGGAAGTTCGACCGGGGCCTAGACGCACCGGGAACGAGCTTGTACTTGGGGTTTGTTCCCGGGCTCCGCATGGTCGATCTCAGCTCACTTCCACCGCTTTTTGTAGGAACTTCGCACCTCGGGCAGGTGGTGCGCCTGCCCTTTGCGAGCTCCCAGGCGGCCTTTGCTTATCTCGACGGGCTTGTTGAGCTCGGCCTCACTGCCTTCGATCTTGCTGCGTCCTATCAAGCCGGCGGCACCGAGCGGCTATTCGGGGAATGGATGCGCGCGAGGAAGAACAGGGAGCGCCTCTTCCTCTCGACCAAAGGCGGTCATCCGATTCCGCTCATCGCGCCCCACCGCCTCGGCCGCCCGGCACTCGAGGCTGACCTCGATGCTTCCCTGCGTCGTCTCGGGACCTCGTCGGTCGAGCTCTACTTCTTGCACCGAGACGATCGCTTCACGCCCCTCGACGAGATCGCCCAGACTCTCACGGCGTTCCTACGCGCAGGAAAGATCAAAGCATGGGGCGTCTCGAACTGGACCCATGAGCGCCTGCGAGCCCTCGAAGAGGCCGGCGCTGCGGTCGGCTTGCCGCCCGCGCTCATGACGAGTCCCCAGTATTCGCTCTTTGCCTGGAAGAAGTCGCCCTGGCCCGGCTGCACGAGCATCACAGACGACAAAGAGGCCCAAGAATATCTCAAGCAGCGTCAGCTCGCCGTCCTAGCCTGGTCACCTCTCGGCGGCGGCTATCTGAAAAACCCTCGGGGCTCCGTTTACGACACCCCAGAGAACGCGGAGCGCCGCGCGCGCCTCGCCACATGGGCCGAAGCCCGAGGGACGTCGGTCGAGAATGCTGTGCTCTCCTTCTTGAAAGCGAGCCCGTTCCCCGTCTATCCGAGCGTGGCCACACGGAGCGTCGAGCGCATGCGCGCGAACCTTCTGGCTTGCCAAACTCCTATGGACGTGGAGGATGCGCGTCGAATCCGCGCTCTGTGATGCCCACGCACTTTTCTCCTCGTCTACTTTGAACTCGGACCTATGGACGTGACCGAGCAGGTCTGGGACGCCATCGTCGTTGGGTCGGGGGCAAATGGAGGCGCGGCCGCGTGGAAACTGACGCGAGGTGGCCTCCGCGTGCTCGTGCTCGAAGCATCGCGCAGCTCGAGCCCGTCCGAACACCGGGCGTCATTCCTGACGAACGCCCCGCGAGCTCTCTACCGGCACGCCTGGTCGCATCGTCAGGACACCCAAAAACACCATCCGACCTACTGGGCCACGAACCCGGACTTCTTCGTCGACGACAAGGACAATCCCTACACGACGCCGGACGACTCTCCCTTCCGCTGGATTCGCGGTGGTCGAATCGGCGGGCGCACGCTCACCTGGGACGCAGTTACGCCACGCCTCAGCGACTACGAGTTCAAAGCAGCGAGCGTGGATGGCTTCGGGGTCGACTGGCCGATCTCGCACGACGATCTCGCGCCTTACTACTCGGAGCTCGAGGGGCTGCTGCGCGTCTTTGGAAGTCACGAAGACCTCCCCCAGCTCCCCGATGGAAACTTCGCCGGAAAAAAGGAACTCACTCCCGGCGAGGAGTACTTCCGCAGCAAAGTCGAGGCTCAATACGACGATCGCCGCGTCATTGTCTCCCGCGGCATCGACGGGGAGCGGAGCCCGGAACGCGGCATCGACTATTCGCGCATCACCAGCGTCCAAACGACCCTGAAGCGCGCCGTCGACACCGGTCTCTGCACGATTCGCCCGAATGCGCGGGCAGCGCGGGTCCTTCTCGAACAAGGAAAAGAGCGCGCCGAAGCCATCGAGTTCGTCGACACGCGAACCGGCGAGCGTCACGTCGTCCGCGGTAAGCGCATTTTCCTTTGCGCCTCGACGGTCGAAAGCGTTCGGCTCCTTCTGAACTCAAAGACCGAGGAGCACCCGAACGGTCTCGGCGGAAACTCGGGGATCCTCGGGCGCTTCGTCATGGATCACAGCGCTGGCAACGTCTATTTCACGCTGCCTGAGGTGAAGGAGAGCGGTGAGAGTTATGAGTTCTCTGGATGCGCCTCGATCATGGTGCCCCGGTACCAGAATCTCGGAAAGCGCGACAAGCCCTATCTACGCGGATTCGGGATCTGGGGCGGGATCCAGCGCATGCCCGTGCCTCGGCTCTTCCGTAGGCAAAGGCGCGTCGCCTTCGGCTTCCTCTGCGGACGCAGTGAGGTCCTGCCTCACCTCGACAACCGCATTGAGCTCAGCGCCACGGTCCGGGACCGCTATGGCGTCCCGGTGCCGCACATCACCTGCTCCTGGAAAGAGGCGGACTTGGCCGTTGCTGCCGCGGCGCGCGCGGACACGGAAGAGATGGTGCGCCGTGCGGGAGGTGTCCCGGGCATGGTCACCGACCATTTTTACACGCCCTTCGTGCGAAATTTCCTGAAGCAGATTCAGAAGGAATGGACCCTGTCGACGCCCGGCATGTTCGTGCATGAGGTCGGCGGTGCGCGCATGGGGCTCCACCCGGATCACTCAGTGACCGACAGCTACGGCGCCGTATGGGGTGTGAGCAATTTGTTTGTAACGGACGGCGCCTGCTGGGTGACCTCCGGCTGGCAGAACCCGACCCTGACGGAAATGGCGATTACGCTGCGCGCCTGCGACCACGCTCTGCGCGAGCCAGGCAGAATCGCTTGAGTGTTAGCGAAAGCCGTTCATCAATCCCACGTCCGGCAGTGTGGAAGCTTCGCCTGGAAGAACGCCTCCGAACGCGTGAGGCCCCCGCTCAACTCAGCCTGAAGCGCGGCCCGAGAGCTCCCGGGCTCCCTCCTTTTTTTGGCCCCGGTCCGGAGGCTTCCGACTGAGCCCGGCCGAGCCTTCGCCTGAACCCACCCACGACCGCTCTGCTACCGTCGCCCCTTGAAGAAACTCGAGCGGCGGATCACCTCCGTCAATACCGGGGGCATCAGATTCTCGCCCAGCTCTGACAGAGTCCACGGGATCAACTCGCCCGGGCGACGCTTAAATATGGTGGTATGCGCGCTCGCCCGCAGTTCTTCCTTCGGCCGCCCATTTGAATAGTAGTAAAGCGCCATCGAGCGACGAGAGCGGTCCTCGGGGCACGTGAGCGGCTCCGGGTGCCCGTGGTTCGCGAAATCAGTCGTATTGAAGACGACGAGCCGATTGAACACGGGCGCGACCTTCTTGACCGCTTCGCGCATGTCCTGATCCCAGAGCTCCAGGTGTCCCCCGTAACTCTCGTCCCAATCACGGTTCAGATAGAGGAGCGCGTTGATGCGGCGATCGAGACGAGTGAGCGTGTGCTTGTTGAAGTCGACGTGCACCTTGAGCAGGCCACCGCGCACGATCTGATGCAGCCCGCCGCCCTCGAACCACGGATCAGGAATCAGTCCCTTGATGCCCGTGAGCTCTTCGAGAAAGGCGAGGAAGGCTCCGGAATTGAGCTCGTGGAGGACCATGCGAGTCGTGGGTCCGAGCGCCTCCTCGTCGCGACTGCCGTACTTCTTCTGCATCGCGTCGTTGTACTTCTCCCAGCTCCCGGACTTGGGGGAAGGGAACTCAGCGAGGACTGTGTCGAGCACCTCCGCCGGAAGGAAGTCGTCGATGACGATGTGAGGGAAAGGTGAGGCAGAGGCGTAGGACGGCGCGAGCGCCCGCGCTCTTTCGACGAGCCGCGCCCGATCAAAAAAGTAGGCAGGGACTCCAGAAGAGCGAAAGACCGAAACTTCCTCATTGACCATTTCGCCGCCGGGTATAGCCGGCGCTCGGACCCCGATCCACCTCCGCCGCGAGCTCCGCTCCTCGCTACCCGGAAGGGTCCCGGCTCGCGGGACGAACCGGCTTCCCGGGTGAACGCAGAGCTCCACCAGGTCCCAGTACCAAAGCGCACATCACCATCCCTGGCCCTCGGCTTTGGTCCGCCTCCTTTGTCCCCGCATTTCCTGCGTACTCTCGGCCGCTCGCTTCCGCCAGCCCGGACCCCAGCTAGCCAAGCCGCAAGCTCTTCGGGTAAAACGATAGAAGCAACTCTGCTTGTGACCTCCCGGTGAACTCTCAGCCCCTCTGGATCAAGGAGCTCTTCGTGCTCGCGAGCCTCGCGGCCCTCGTGCTCCTTTGGCTCGCGCGGGAGGCGATCCTCCTCCGCCGCGCTCACCGAGCCGTCCCGATCCGCGTGCACGTCAACGGCACTCGCGGGAAATCGAGCGTGACGCGCCTGATCGCCGCGGGCCTGCGCGCCGGGGGCATCCGAACTACCGCCAAGACAACGGGCACCCTCCCCCGCTTCATTCTCCCGGATGGCAAGGAAGATCCGATCTTGCGCGCCGGCCGCGCCAATATCGGAGAACAGGTCTCGATCCTGCGTCGCGCCGCCAAGGAGCGCTCCGAAGCGCTCGTGATCGAGTGTATGGCGCTCCAGCCCTTTCTCCAGTGGGTGTCCACCGCGCGCATCGTCGAGCCCACCATCGGGGTCATCACCAACATCCGCGAGGATCACTTGGACGTCATGGGCCCCGACACGACAGGCGTCGCTCAGGCCCTTCTCAGTAGTGTCCCGCCCGGTGGCCGCCTGATCACGGCGGAGCCCCGCTTTCAGCCTCTCATCGCCGAGGTCCTTTCCGACCGCGGCGCGAGCGGCCGCGTCGTTCGCCCAGAGACAGCCGAAGAGCCCGTCACCGAACGGGAGCTCCGCCGCTTCCGCTACATCGAACACGCCGAGAACGTCCAGCTCGCCCTCGCCGTCTGTGAGGAGCTCGGCGTGCCCCGCCGCACCGCGCTCATCGGCATGCAGCGCGCTCGTCCCGATCCCGGCGCGCTCACCATCGAATACGTCCGCTTCGAGGGGCAGGAGCTCGTCTTCGTCAACGGCTTCGCCGCCAACGATCCCGAGTCTACCGGCCAGGTCTGGGAGCTCGCCCTCGCTCGAACAGACCCGGGCGTCCGCCGCGTCGCACTCATCAACTGCCGAGAAGATCGCGCTGACCGATCCACACAGCTTGGCGATGCCGTCGCCCGCTGGACTCCCGCCGACGCTTATCTCGTCGTCGGCTCGGGGCGCTCCTTCTTCACCCATCGCGCGCTTGCCGCAGGGATCTCCCAGAAGACCATCATCTCCTCCTCGAGTCACACGCCCGTCGAGCTCGCGCGCGAGCTGACGGCCCAGGCCGGGCCTCATGGCGTCGCTGTAGGCATCGGCAATATCGGCGGGATAGGCCTTGAGCTCATCGCCAAACTGCGAGAAGAACCAAAAGGCTCATGGAGCTCCTTCCAGTCTCGATCGGCATCGGCCTCGTTGTAAGCCTGGCCCTCGCCGAGTTCGCGTCGATCGGCGCAGCGGGGATGGTCGTGCCGGGCTACGTCGCGCTCGCCCTCGACAACCCGAAGAGCCTCTTCGTGCTCCTTGTCGCGTCGCTGCTCGCTTATGGCGCGCTGCGTTTGTTCGGGAGCTTCCTGGTCCTCTACGGACGCAGACGCACAGCGCTCGCCGTCCTTTTCGGATACCTCGCTGGAGCCCTCGCTACCCATCTCGCCTCCCTCCAAGGCGATCCCGCCGAGCTCACCGTCGGCTACATCATCCCGGGCCTGATCGCGATCTGGATGGATCGCCAGGGCGTCCTGCTCACGCTCTCCTCGATCACGATCTGCTCATCGTTCGTACGCCTCTTGCTCCTCTGCCTGTTCGGACAAGAGCTCTTGCCAGGTGGGCTCTTCCCTTGAACCAGCCTGTTTTCGGCGGACAGCGAGTTTACCACCGCCCTCCGGGACCGAGCACGCTCGAGCTCCTGGTCGTCGCGCTCGTCGGGCTCCTCGTGATCCTCACAATTGAGCTGCGCCCCTGGTCCGAGGGGAGCGCGCACCGTGAGCTCGCGTTCAAGGCCGCTGAGCACACACAAAAAGCATTCAACGCCCTCCGCGAGGAGCGGCTCCGCCGCGACATTCCCCTGCTCCCTGAGCTCGATCCCGCCCGCTCCGGGCTCATTTTCCGCCCCGCGACCTCGATCACCACCTCGAGCGGCGCCCTCTCGGCCAAACAGACGAGCGTCAACCCGAACTTCGCCGCGCTCATCTTGGCTTTCTACCTGGAGCTTGGCCTAAAGCAGGGCGACGTCATCGCCCTCGGCGTCACAGGTTCCTTCCCCGCCTGGAACATCGCGGCACTCGTGGCGGCCGAAGAGCTCGGTCTCCGTCCTATCGTCATCGCCTCGGCGGCGGCCAGCGATTACGGCGCCAGCGACGAGAAGTTCTCCTGGCTCGACATGACGACCTTCCTGAACGAGCAGGGCCTTCTCAAGACCAAGACCTTGGCGGCGAGCCTCGGGGGTCTCGAAGATCTCGGAGGCGGCCTGAGCGAAGAAGGCGCAACCATCTTAGAAGCCGCCATCGAGCGAAGCGGCGCCGAGCGGCTCCGAGCAACGAGCTACGACGAATCCCTCGCCGAGCGGCTCGCTGCCATCGAACGAGCCCGCGCCAGCGCGCCCCTGCGCGCCTACGTGAACATCGGCGGCGGCGCCGTCAGCTTCGGACGCAGCCGCGCCCAAGGCCAGTTCCAGCCCGGCATCAACCGCCCGAGCCCCGAGGCCTCCGAAGAGTCCGTCATGGGCGCGCTCTCGAAACAAGGAGTCCCCGTCCTCCACCTCGTCCAGGCCGTCGAACTCGCGACTCGTTACGGGCTTCCCCTCCGCCCCCACGTGACCCCCGCGCCCGGCTCGGGCTCCCTCTTTCGCCGGAGCGCGCCTTCGCCGCTGCTCCCCGTCGTCGGCCTCGGACTCCTCTCCGCTTCCCTTGCCCTCGTCGCCCTCCGCGCCAAGAAGCGCCGCGAGCTCACGCGCCTCGCTTACAATCCTCTCACGGACTCCGCCCCCTCACGCCACGCGCGCCCGCCTTCGCGCCCTCAAGCTCCTCCGCCCCCCGAGGGCTGAGCGGGCCTCTTTCTTCACGGGCGGTGGAGGCGCGGCGGCCGAGGATGAGCGAGTCCGAGGGCTTGCGCAGCCGTCGAGCGGCTCCTGAGTTGGCGCCCGCAGCAACAGGAACGACCGTGCCCTGCCTGAAGCCGTGGTCGAGCAAGCTTGCTGTGCCAAAACTACCGTCGAATGGAACGAGTTGTTGAGGTCTACACCTCATTTGAGGACGCCGAGCGCGCCGATGACGAGTTCTATCGGTCCCTGACCCCTCAAGAACGACTTAATCTCGCACTCGAACTCGCACGGAGGTATCGCGCATCGCTTGGACAAGCTGCAGAAAGATTTGAAAGAGTTCATCGAGTTGTTGAACTCTCACAGGGTTGAATACCTCATCGTCGGAGGACACGCTGTCGCCTTTCATGGTTCCCGAGGTTTACGGGCGACTTCGACTTCTTCGTCAGGATGTCGGAAACCAACGCCAAGGCCATCTGCAGCATCCTTGATGCCTCCGGCTTCCGCGACCTCGATATCAGCGCCGCTTGAACTGTCGCCGATGAAATCGACGTTTTTTTGCACCTTCGCTTGTGTATTCAATAAGAATTCCATTCCCGAAGCTAGTCGAATAGGCGGAGTAATCTGCCGAAAGTCCGCGCCTCTTATGATGTCCATATGGGCGATACCGGTCATATCCGTCTTGCTATGAAGCTCGCCGCGCTGCCATCACACATGTCTATCTACCGCTCGACGGAACGCCCGCTGACTATGCCACTCGCTTCCCGGAGTTTGACTTGGAGCTCAATGCCGCAAACTTCCGCTGGAAAGAGGTCGGTCGCGACAAGCTCATCGGAGTGCTCGTCCACGAAATCGGCCACATGCTCGGACTTCAGCACTCATGCAGTTTTCCGAACTGCGGGGAAGAGGCCAGCCGCACGGTCATGTACCCCTATCCTCTCGAGTCCCATCGGCCCACGCTTCTCTCGCCGACACAGGCCGATTGCGAAGCGCTCGCCAAAGTGAGCGCTTCGCGGAGGAGGACCCCCTCAGAGCGTCGCGAGCGCCATGAGCTCGGCGGTCGCTGAGTCGCCGGCTCGTTCAATGGCCTTGCGCAGGGTCTCGTGGCGCTCGACGAGCAGCCGCCGGGTCGCCGGATCGCCTTCGACGCCGAGCTCCGTGAGCCCGAGGAGCTCTTTGAATACGTTCTCCTCCCGGGCGTAGATGACCCGGCGTTCGGGACCGCTCAGCGTGTGCGGGGAATAGCGGGCGAGGACGGGAGTCGGTTCGAGGTGAGCGAGGAGTTTTGGCTCCCACTTCGGGTCTGGTTCGACGTAGACGGGGCGCACGTCCGTGAGGCGGAAGAGAGCTTCTTCGCTCGGAGCGCCGGAGACGTTCATGTCGACGACGAGACGCTCGAGCACAGGCTCGGCGCGCACCAAGGCGCCAAATCTGTAGGCGTCCCCAAGGAACTCGAGCGGAACAACCAACACGTCGGGCCTCTCTCCGAGCGCCTGTACGGCGAGGAGGCGCCTTGAGAGGCGCTCCGAGGTCGCCACGATCAAACTCGAGGGCGGGAGCTGGCGCATGAGCTCTTCACCGCTCACTCGGATCGCCAGAGTGCTCGTACGGCGCGCGATGTTCGCGGCTTCTTCGACTCCGGCGAGCGCCGCCGCGACTCCGAGCGTCGTGAGCAAGGCTGCGCTCATGCGGCTCGCCGGGAGACGCAGAGCCGGTCCTAAGAGCGCCGCCACGCGCAGGCCGAGCGCTCCGAGCGGCGCGAGGAGCGCGATCGTCGTCAGATGGAGAGCGGCACGCGACGCTGAGAGTTCCGGGTCGAGCCAACCTCCCGGACCCGAACGCGGCAAGGCGAGATCGAGAGCGAAGATCCCGAGCGGAATCCAGAGCGCGGGAGAGCGTCGCACACCGAGCGAGAGCAGACCGGCGAGCGCAGCGATCGACCAGAGGAGACCGAGCTCACTCAAGGGCCAGAGCACACTCGCGCGCGCCTCCTCGCTCATGGTCCAGGAGCGAATCTCCACGAGCCCCGCGAGGCCCCCTTTGCCCGCCGCGAGCGCTTCGCTCAGAAAGAGCCCGCCGAAAAGGAGGAGAGCCCCGAGAGCGAAACCGACCTCGGGCGAGTTCGAGCGCTTCTCGGGCGGACGAATGTTCTGGAGCTCGATGTGTCCGAGGTTCCGGAAGAAGCGCGGGAGGAAACTCGTGAACAAAAGTCCAAGAGCGAGCGCAGGACTCTCAACCAGGAGCGCAACCGTGAGCGCGCCGCGGAGGGCCGCATTCGAGAAGCTCGAGCCCCGCTTGACCTGCCCGTCGAGGTGGAGCCAGGAGAGAGCGAGACAGAGGCCGAGAGCGCCTCCGCCCGCGATGGTTCCTTCCGTGAGCCCCGGAAGCGTGGCGGTAGCCATCAAGGCGCCGCCGAGCGAGAGCCAGGGATCGCACTCGGAGCCGCTCCCCTCACGCCGGAGGAGACGCATCCCCCCCAGGAACACGAGCGCTCCCGACAGACCCATCAGGAGCGCGCTCAGGGCCGCGGCGCGCGCGACGACGTCCCCGAGCGGGAGCACTGTCGCTACACGCCCGAGGAGGGCGCTCAGAGAGCCGGAGAGGCTCGGAGCGAGCCCCTGCATCTGCAGGAGCGCCGCGTCCGTGCGATAGAGGGCGCCGGCGTTCTGGTGCCAGAGTCCGCTCAAGAACGGCACGAAAAAAGCCAAGGCCAGCGGGACCTGCGCGCGTCTCACCCCCATCGGGTGCCACGACGAAGCTCCGCCGGCCAAGATTTCGGCCGCGCGTGGCTCCCCTCGAGACCGGCGCACGGGGCGACGTCTCTGAAGGGAGCCTCAGTGGCGATCAGTGCGTGACGATCAGCTCGACGCGACGATTGTTGGCGCGTCCTTCTGCCGTATCGTTCGTGCCGATCGGGCGCGTCGATGCGAGGCCAACAGCTTCGATCTTCGCGGCGTCGAGACCCTGGGACACGAGGTGAGTTTTGACGGCGGTCGCCCGCTCGAGGCTGAGCCGCTCGTTGTCCTTCACGGTGCCGCGCGAGTCGGTGTGACCCTCGATGACGATCTTCTTGAACCCTTGGTCTCCGAGCGCCTTCGCGACCTCGTCGAGCTTCTGCTTGGCGAGCGGGAGCAGCTCCGACTTTCCGGTCGTGAAGAGCACTGCGCCGTTCAGGGTGATGACCATACCGCGCGCTTCTTCCTTCACGCTGGCCATCTCCTTCAGGCTCGAGAGCGCCGCCGAGAGCTTTGACTCAGCCGCCGCGCGCGCCGCGCGCTCTCGCTCGAGCTCAGCTTCCTTCTCCTGAAGGTTCGACTTCACTTTGCCGAGCTCTTCTTTCGTCATCGAAGCGCGCTTGCGCTCGAGCTCGATGTACTCGTCGTCGTACTTTTTCCGCTCTTTCTCAGCCTTGGCCGCGCCGCCGAGCGCCGCCGCCGCGCGCGCCTTGCGCTCGGCGATATAGGCGAGGGTCAGGGTCTCCCCTTCCTTCACCTTTGGATCGTCTTCCCAGGCTTCCTCGGCCTGGATCAGAGCTTGTTTCGCCTCGTCGAGGCGGGCCGGCACGAGCTGACTCGCGGGACCATTCGCGGCGACCGTGTAAGCCTCACGCGCCGAGACGAGCTCGGGCGGAGGGAGCGCGGGCGCACCACAAGCGACGGCCGTGGTCGCCAAGAGAATCACTGAGCCTAGATCATACTTTTTCATGACTGCTGCTGCTCCATGAGTTCTTTGATTCGCTTGAGAGAACGCTCTGCGTCAGCCACAGCCTTCGCTTCAAGGGAAAGAGCGAGCGCGAGTTCAGCGTCCGCCTGAGCTTCGCGGAGCTTCCGCGCCGCCTCCTCATTTTCGCCCTCTTCGATCAGCTTCTCAGCCTCCGCGATCCGGTCGCGCGCGTGCTTCAGACGAAGCTCCGCTTGAGGCTCGTCTTGTGCGCCACCGACTTCGGCGCCGCTCACCGCGGCCTTCGCGCTCGTCATTTCTTGGTTAGGGACGGCTGCGCCCCCGCATGCGCTCACGATCCCCGCGATCGCTAGGGATCCGATGAGCGTCAGAATTTGCCGATTCATTGATCTCTTTGAACCTTCCCCGGGGTCCACAATCGGCCCCGATATTTCGGAGCCACAATGTCCAAACTTTCGGAAAATCGCAAGCGTTTCCAGCCACCTCCGCGAAAGCGATTCCGTAGCAAAGTGTCACAGATCACCCTTCGAACCCTCACAGATGTACGATCTTGCCCCAGGGGAATCGCTTCTCCCCTCGCCAGCGAGTCGTCGTTCGCGCCGGCCCACTACGCCGAAAGCGCGCGCACCTCAGCGCTCGCTCAGTCTCTACCCACACCCTCCCACCCTGCTGATCGAACTCGACCGAATGGCCGGATGGCGGTCCAAAAAGCGCTTTGTTAGCGTCCGAAGATCTTGTGCGCGCCGATCGGCGCCGCGCCATAAATCGGGACGGGCTGTTCGCCTCCAGTTCCCGTGTCAGAGCGCTCGCCTCCTGTCGCCGGCGCTCCATAAACAGGACCGATCAGGGCTCCCCCGATCCCCGATGGTCCTCCGCCCGAGGACGCGCCTCCACCGGAGGAGGCGCCTCCAGCACTGTTTTGTCCACCTGTCGAGACGGGGTTTCCGCCGATAGCGGGCGCCCCGTAGACGGGCACGGCCTGATCTCCGCCTGCGCCGCTGCTCGCCCCCACGCCACCTGTTGCCTCGGCTCCTCCCGACGCTTCAGCGCCTCCAGCGTTCGCCTGCGCGCCCGTCCCTTGGCGACCGCCGCTTCCGCCCGAGTCCGACTCACCACCACAAGCCGCCGGCGCGACCGCCAGAGCCCCGACCGCGATCATCGCCGCTCGGCTGAGGCGCGTCGTCGATTCCCAGCGGTCTCCGCTCGCGGCGCGCCCTGCCGCAAGAGTCGCCTCGTGGGGCGCGCCACAAAAGGGGCAGGCAGTCTCTTCGAGAGCAATGTGACGAGAACAAGAAGCGCAAGGTACTAATTTCATAACATCCTCACTCTGAACTTTCGGTTTGATTTTGCCGGGACGCGCCGCTGGGCCCCATCTTCGGTGCCCCTCGGGCTTACTCGCCCCCGGCGAGAGGTTCCACGATGAGCTCGAAGAGCCCCTGATCGAAAGGCTGGCCCGGAGCGGCCTCGATTTTCTGGACTCGCTCGCGGAGGCCGCGCGCCTGCATTTCGAGGGCCCTATGGTGACAATAGGGGTTATTTCCGGGGCGTCCGAGAAGCATGTCGCTCATCCAGGTGCAGCCGGCTTTGCAGACCTTTCGGTAGTAACATTCCCCGCAGTAGCCCCAGAGCTCCGCTTCGGTGCGGGTGCGCGTGTAGCGGATCGGCTCGGCTTTCGTCCAAATGTCCTCGAGGGAAGCGTCGAGGATGTTCCCGGCGCCCCACTTCTTCGTCCCGAGGGAGGGGCAGCCTTTGATGGTGCCGTCAGCTTCGATACCGATCGTTGAGCGGCCCGCACCACAAGACGATCCGTGACCATTCGGAAGATGGCTCTGGAGGAGGCCCTCGTAGGGACCAAAATAGCCAAGAGTATTGCCGCGCCAGACGAGCACGCCGAGCTCGTCGGCGCGCGCTTTGAGCGCGGCGACGAGCGGGAAGACTTCGAGCAACTCGTAGGGCTGCAGGAGGACGTCCGGCTCGTCCACGGCGCGCCCCATGGGCACGGTCAGCATGATTTGCCAAGCGCGGCTTCCCCGGGAGGCGATCGTCTCGAGTAGCTCGGGGAGGTCGGGGAAGGAGAGCCGGTTGATTTGTGTGTTGTTGAAGAGCTCGAGTCCAGCCTCACCGATCGCGTCCATCGCGCGAAGGGCCGCGTCGAAGGAACCCTGGACCCCACGCAACCTGTCGTGCACCTCACTCATGCCGTCAAGGGAGACGCTCGCGGCGCGGAGGCCGCTATTTTTTGCGGCTCGCGCGAGCTCCGGGGTCAAACCGCGTCCGCCGGTCGTGATCGAAACGAGCACCCCGGAGCGCGCGAAGCGCTCGACGAGCGTGAGCCAATCCGAACGCAAGTAGGCTTCACCGCCGATCAGCGTGACCTCACGGATCCCGAGCTCGACGAGCTGGTCCGCGAGGGACAGGGCGTCCTCTGTCGAGAGCTCGGTCGGGCGCGCCTTGCCCGCGCGCGACCCGCAATGTCGACAGGCGAGATCACACGCGAGCGTGATCTCCCAAACGCAGTAGATCGGTCGGACGCTGTCGACTTCAGTCGGCTCTGCGAGCAGAGGCAACTTGCGCCGAGGAGGATCGGCTACCGGAGCGAGCGGGAGCTGACGCGGACGCGGGGCGCGAAGTAGCGCCTCCCGGCTCCATGTCGTGCCTCTCTCCTCCATTTGACCTCCCGGGGAACATGAAAATGTAGCAGGCGCGAGGGGGCGCGCCAGTTTTGGGCCGGGAGGCGCGGGGGAGGCGGCCGGGCGCGGGGGAGG
>JAEYYX010000112.1 GCA_023428245.1 Pseudomonadota bacterium | reverse complement strand
GGTGCACGTAGTCCCAGAAATAACCGTCCACGAGCACGTGCAGAAGTCGCGCTCCCAGGACTCCAGTGAGCAGTGTCACGAGCCCGAGATCGACGATGACGTCGGGGTTCATGCCGAGTCGGGGGGGCGCGAGCCCCCCGCCCGGGGGGGGGGCCTCGGCGCCCGCCGACTCGGCATGAACCCCGACGTCATCGTCGATCTCGGGCTCGTGACACTGCTCACTGGAGTCCTGGGAGCGCGACTTCTGCACGTGCTCGTGGACGGTTATTTCTGGGACTACGTGCACCTCTGCACGGCTCCCGAGCTCGTTTCCTGGCCGATCCGTCGCGCGGAGTGTGAGCGAATGGTGAATCCGGATTTCGTGGCCGAGCTCTTCGGCGCCGCGCCGCAGGCGACCGGGGTCTGGGACGAAGCGGGGGGGGTATGTCGGCCCGCCGAGCGCGATTGTTTTGCGTGGGCCCGCTTTTGGGCCGGAGGGCTGACCTACTACGGTGGCTTCCTCGGGGGCAGCTTGGGCGCCTATTGGACCTTGAAGCGGGATCGGTTCCCGTTTTGGATGGCCGCGGACATGGCGGCGCTCGTGATCCCGATCGGGCTCGGGCTCGGGCGCATCGGCTGTTTGCTCGGAGGCTGTTGTTTCGGCAGTCCAGTGAGCGCGCCTTTCGGGATCTCGTTTCCTGCGATGAGCCCGGCGAGCTCGGCTCAGGCCCGGGCAGGGCTTCTTTCAGGTGACCACCTCCACTCGCTGCCAGTTTACCCGACGCAGCTCCTCGAGAGCTTCGCCTCTCTCGCGCTCGGGGCGTGGCTGTTCTTCGTCCTCCACGGCAAAAAGAGCTTCCACGGCCAGGTCTTCGCGGCATTTGTTCTTGGTTATGCGGCGCTGCGCTTCGTGCTCGAATTCTTCCGGGCCGATGATCGGGGCGGGTTCCTTTGGTTCAGCACGAGCCAATGGCTCGGGCTCCTGCTCGGGGCCGCCGCGCTCGCTCTCCACGGGGCACTCGCGCGGCGGGCTCGCAAACTGGAGGCGTCGGTGCGCGAGGATTCAGCGCCTCTGGCCTGAAGGTGAGTCTTGGGGCTGATCTGGCTGCTCCCGGCGGAAACTGCGCCGGACGTCGCGGCTCTGCTATGATTGCAGGGATGTCCCTCGGCCCCAGTTTCCGTCATCTGTGCCGAGCTCAGCTTTGGGGGCTCGGGGTCCTCGCCTTTCTCGGATCTGCCGCTTGTACGGAGAGCGGCGAAGCTCCGCCCTATTGGGAAGGCGGTGGAGCGAAAGGTCCGATGGGCGCCGGATCTCCGCGTCCGGGCGGCCGCGGGGGCGCGAAGAATGACGACGAAGGGACAGGCGGCGACGTCGGGGACACGGGCGGAACGAGCGGAACCGGGGGCGCCGATGCTGCAGGTGGAACTGGCGGCGCGAACGGTGTCCCCGTCGCATGGCCCGCGACTTTGGCGGCCCGCGAGCTCGACGAAGCGTTTGGATTGGGAAGCCGAAATTTTGCTCACGATGGCACGATTCACATCCGACGCGGAACCAATTGGTCCTCGGCGAAGTACCAGGGGAGCCCCATCGATTTCGAGGCGACAGAGAGCGCCCTTTGGGGCGCGTTTGTTCCGAAGAGCAATACGAACCATCTCATCACCATTCGGGAGCTGACGCCGCTCTCGCCTGCGATCGGGGTCCTCCCTCGTCAAACCCTGAAGGACATCTTTCAGGCTCGGAGCGTTCCGGCAGATCCCGATCCCTTGCGGGCTCAGATTGTCGTCCGTGTGACCAACCGGCGCGGGGAGCCGCTCGCTCTCGTGGTGCCGGAGGTGCGCGACGCGCGCGCCATCATGTACCGCACTCTCGGCAGCTGGACCGAGTTCGGCGAGCAGACATCGGGCGATGGGATGTTTTTGGCGGCGGATGTGCCGGCGTCGGCGTTCCCGGGCTCGATCGCGAAGGTGGTGCTGGGCGGTGCCGTCACGGGCACCTTCGAGGTTCCTGTAGCTGCAGACGCAGTCACGCTCCTCGACGCTGTCGTCGATTGAGCAGCGCCCGGAGGATCGCAGGTCTGCCCGGGCCGCGCTCGGTCGTGTATAAGCGCGAGCCATGGCACTCATCTTGGACGGTAAGGCGATAGCGGCCCGCGTTCGCGCGGAAATTGCGGAAGAAGTCGAGGCATTTCGCAGAGCCGAGGGTCGCGCCCCGGGGCTCGACGTGGTCCTCGTCGGTGACGATCCCGCCTCCGCCGTCTACGTGCGAAACAAGGAAAAAGCGGCGCAAGAGGTCGGGATGGTTGGGCGGGTGCACCGGCTGCCGAAGACGACGAGTGAGGCGGACCTCCTGGGCCTTGTGCAGTCTCTGAACCTCGATCCGCGGGTCGATGGTATCTTGGTCCAATTTCCCGTTCCTTCTCAGATCAGTCAGGCGCGGGTCGTCGCGACCATCGCGGCCTCGAAAGACGTCGACGGGCTCCATGCCGAGAGCGTGGGGCATCTCTGGGGCGGCGAACCCCGCCTCGTGTCCTGTACCCCCCTCGGATGCATGCGGATCTTGGCGGAGGCCAAAGCGGAGCTCCGGGGCAAGCGTGCGGTGGTGGTCGGGCGCAGTCACCTCGTGGGCAAGCCGATGGCCGCGCTGCTCTTGGCGGAGGACTGTACGGTAACCGTGGCGCACTCGAAGACCGAGGATCTTGCGAGCGTTTGCCGCGAAGCGGACATTTTGGTGGCGGCCGTGGGGCGCGCGGAGCTGATCCGAAAGGAACACGTGAAGCCGGGCGCGATTGTGCTCGACGTGGGCATGAACCGTGGAGCTGACGGAAAGCTCGTCGGGGACGTCGCCTTCTCCGAGGTCGGACAGGTGGCGGGAGCGATCACTCCAGTTCCAGGCGGCGTCGGACCGATGACAATCGCGATGCTCTTATCGAACACGCTCAAAGCCGCAAAAATGCGCGAATTTTGGCGATAAGCGGCTCGATTTGAGCGGCCAGCTCCTCGAGTGATCCGCTGTTGTCGAGCACGAAATCCGCGCGAGCGAGCTTCTCTTCCAGGGGAAGCTGAGCTGCTTGTTTGCGGTAGAAATCGAGATGATCGGTCCCATCGCGCACGAGGACACGCTCAAGACGTTTCGGCTCGGGCGCGCTCACCACGACAACCGGGCGCAAACGTTCCTCCTGGCCCGTCTCGAAGAGCAACGGGATGTCATAAGCGACGAGATCGTGGCCTTCGGCGCCGCCCGGGACGCTGTGGGTGACGACTTCTTCCTTGCTTATGACTGCTGGATGGCACTCGACGAGGACTCGGCCGGCAGACTCGCGGTGGGACTGCTGCCGTACCGGCCACGTTGGCTCGAGGAG
>JAEYYX010000108.1 GCA_023428245.1 Pseudomonadota bacterium | reverse complement strand
GCCCCACTCGCAGCTCCGCCCACCGCGGCCGCGCCGCCACTCGGATTCGCCGCGCCGCCCGTGGCCCCGCCCGCGCCCTGCACGGATCCGCCGCTGCCCGGCGCTGCGCCGCCCGTGGCGATAGGAGACCCGCCGGCGCCCTGGTCCGATCCTGGACCGCTTTCACCACAGCCAAGCGCAATGAGAAAAGGGATGAGCGTGAGGGCTGTCGATTTCCTAAACACGTGAGAACTCCGTAAGAGATAACGCCGCGACGCGTGCAGCTCCGATTCTTTCCGATCGAAGCTACCCCGCATCCTTAGAACCGAAACGCGGCCGGCGCATGGAATCACAAGCGCTGACGCCCTCCGGTCGCGCCATTGTACTCAGACGCAGCGCATCCGAACCCCTTATCTCATCATCCGATGCGATGTTTGCGTTCACTCTCCGATGGCCGCTGGCCCGTCGCCGCGCCTTCCGACAAGAAGAACGCGCCTTGTCGCAAGGAGCAGGAAGTGGCCCGACGCAAGTCACCCTCATCTCGCTCATCGCGCCGCACCCCTCGAGCGTCTCCCCCCCTCGGATCTTACCTATCACACTCCGGGTTCTTCGGGGCGTTCACGTAGGCCTCGCCGAGGCTCGTGAGCTCTCCATCCGCCCCAAGTAGATCGACGAAGGGGACGTTGTCCGCGCGCCCCGCGAACCAGGCGTAACGTTCGATGCGGGGCTCCGCCTCGAGATATTGGACCGCGTCCCGAAGAAAAGCCTCTTGCTCGTCGAGGCTCTTTGCATTGTCGCAGGCGAACTCGGTCAGCCAAAGCGGCAACGAATAGCGAGACTTGTAGTTCTCCACATGGCCGATCAGCCACTCGGCCTTGTTGTCTCCTGGAGGGGAGCAGCCAACGTAAATATGGATCGCGATGGCGTCGACGCGGCAGCCTTCACACCTCTCAAAGAACTCATCGAGATAGTGGAACGGGTCCGTATCCTGACAATCCCCGCCGCAGAAATTGACCGCCGGGGAGACGAGTTTGAGCCCGCGGGCCTCGGCGAGCTCTTCGAGCTCAGGCCAGCGCAGAGCGGCCTCCGCCGCGGACATGTTCGCTTGGGAGCCGAAATTGGGCTCGTTGTAGCCAAGCAGGACCTGGGCTTGCTCCGGAATGTCCCGGCGCGCAGCGCTGACGTCGGTCCCCCCGCCCCAGATCATGGGGATGTACTCGATGCCGAGCTCTCGATAAGCGCCGCCGCGGAGCGCCGCGTCCGGCCGAAAATCCCAATTGTACCAGAAGCTGATACCCGGAGAGAGCGCTGTCAGATCCGCCACTGAGTGGTGCCCGTAAGCGACCCCGCGCTTGCAGGATCCCGAAGTCCCGCCGCCGCTTCCGCCGGACGAACCCCCGCCCGATGCCGCGCTCCCCGTCGAAGTGCCCCCCGTCGATGCGCCGCCTGAGCCCTCGCCCGTAGCTCCCCCGGTTCCTCCGGTTGAGCTCGACGTTCCGCCACTCGAGCTTCCGCCGCCCGAGCTCGCTCCGACTCCCCCTGAACCCTCGACAATTCCGCCGACTCCCGGCGCCGCTCCCCCGGACCCGGGCCCCATCGCATCTTCCCCCGCGCCCCCTGCGCAAGACTCGGCCAAAAACCCAGCGAACAAGAGCCCCACGAGCCAGAGCGGCGAGCTCCCGCTGTCCGGCACTTTCGCAAAGGACACCATCGGGCCACCGTACGGCGCCTTGAAAAACAAAGAGAAGACGCTCCCCGCCCGCGACCCTTTTTTTCGCCCCCAGAGAGCAGGCTCTCGCGAAAATTCTCGCGGTCCCGGGAGCCGCTCTCGCTTCCTCGCCCATTCGGGACGGCGGGGTTAGAGTGTTCTTCATGGGTTCACCGGCGCTCCACGAAGAAAGGCACTTCACGTACCGGGACTATCTGTCCTGGCCCGACGAAGAGAGGTGTGAGCTCATCGACGGCGTCGTTTATGCGATGTCACCGGCGCCGCTCCTGAATCACCAGAGTCTTGTCGGAGAACTTTACCACCAGCTCCGCGGGCAGCTTGAGGGAAAACCCTGTCGTGCCTTCATTGCACCCGTCGACGTGCGCCTGCCAAAAGAAGGACAGGACGACGACCACACGGACACAGTCGTACAGCCCGACGTCTTCGTCGTTTGCGATCCGAAGAAGCTCGATGCTCGTGGCGTCCGTGGTGGCCCTGATTTCGTGATCGAAGTTCTCTCCTCGAAGACCGCCGCCCGGGACCACCTCGAAAAGAGGAGAGTCTACGAGCGGGCGGGCGTCCGCGAGTATTGGCTCGTCCATCCGACCGATCACCTCGCCACGATTTATCGGCGGGACGGGGCGGGTTTCGTCGGGCCAGAGATCTTGCCCTTCGCTGGCGAAACGAGCGTCGACGTTCTGCCTGGCATCGTCATTCGCTGGGAGCCCATCGTGGCCTCGCTCGATGAGCTCGCCGCCGCGGCGGGCGAATGACAGGCGCGCGCGACCTCCCACAAATCGCTCACTATTCCCTCACGATCGCGCCGATCTCTTCGGCGAGCCGTTCGAGGTCCACCTCCTCGTGAGCGGCGCTGACGGTGATGCGGAGGCGGCTCGTCCCCTTGGGCACGGTGGGGGGCCGCACCGGAAGCACGCGAAATCCCTGATTTTTTAGGCGTGACGCCGCTTCGAGCGCCTTCTTCTCTTCGCCGAGCACGACGGAGACGATGGGCCCATGGGTGCCGGTGCCGAGGGAGACCCCCTCGCGTTCGAGCGCCTCCCGAAAGAACGAAGAGAGCGCGACGGAGCGAGCCCGCTCGCGATCGGCCGTACGGGTGCGGCGGAGAGTGTCGAG
This sequence comes from Pseudomonadota bacterium, assembly GCA_023428245.1. Classification (GTDB taxonomy): domain Bacteria; phylum Myxococcota_A; class Polyangia; order Polyangiales; family Polyangiaceae; genus NIC37A-2. The sequence goes on along the minus strand of JAEYYX010000108.1, from coordinate 1,114 downwards.
CAGGGCCCAGGTTCCGACCGGACTCGGCGCCGTCGAGAACACGAAGCTGCGCGCTCGATTCCAGAGCCACTCCCGGAGCGCGCGCACTCCGAGCACCGCTCCTCCCGCGCCCCCCGCGGCCTTCAGGTCCAAACAAACCGAAGGCGTGCGCCTCGTCGACGTACAGGTTCCACCCGAGCTCATCACAGAGCTCGCGCGCCTTCTTCAGGTCCGGGCTATCCCCATCCATGCTGTAATAGGACTCGAGCACGAGCCAGGTCGCCGGGCGGACTCGGGAGCTCGGCGGATGTCCTTCCGAGATGCTCGCCTTGTACATGCGAGCGGCGGCGCCGAGGTCGAGGTGAGGGAAGACGATCGTTTGCGCCCGGCTCAGGCGGATGCCGTCGATGAGGGAAGCGTGATTGAGGGCGTCCGAGAGGACGAGGTCGTCTGGTCCGAGCAGAGCTCCGAGGGCCCCAACGTTCGCCGCGTACCCGGTGGAGAAGAGGAGCGCCGACTCCGCCTCGAGCCACTCGGCAAGGAAGCGCTCGACCTGGAGGTGGCTTTCGTGGGTTCCGCCGAGCAGGCGCGACGCCCCAGCTCCCGGTCGCTCCCGTTCCCAACCCCGCGATGTTTCACGTGAAACATCGGCGTGCGGCGGGCGCCGGAACCCGAGGGTGTCGTTCAGGGTGAAGTCGACGAGCCCCTCGGTGTCCTGATCCGCCCAGGCATCCCTGAGCAGGCCGTGACTCCTCAGGTCCTCCAGCAGCTCCGGCAGGTCCGCAAGTCCAGGCATCCCTCCACAGTACTCCACCCGCGCCCCGCCGCGAACCCCAGCAATTCACCCAGCCCGCCCGCTCGCCCCACCCGCTGCTTTTTGTTCTCCCCCTTTTGGCCCCGGCCCAGCACATCCGAGGTCCTCGACCGAGCCTTCACCCGCCTCACCGCCTCAGCCACCCTCCACCTCCTCTCTCTTTCGCCCTCCAGCTCCCCGTTCTCTCCCGCGTGCTTTTCGCCCCGTCCCTCCGCGTGCAGCCCGCGAACCGCTCCCCCGTCTTCCAACCATCGCCCCGCATCCCTCCTCGCTCCCCGAACACTCGCGCGCTCCGTCGTTCGCCCCTCCCGTCCCCACTTC
>JAEYYX010000092.1 GCA_023428245.1 Pseudomonadota bacterium | reverse complement strand
GTTTTGCATTAGCCGAACGGCGTCACGCTTGAAGTCGTCGTTGTAGTTCTTTCTCTTCTTCGCCATGGTCCATTCTCCCGGAGCATTGTTGCTCCATTTTGTCTCCGGGAAATCGGATCAGGTCCAGATTGGTGGATTGGCGTGGACGCGCGCGATACGAACTACATTACAAATTTGGTCGCCTTCAATAACTCGACACCAGTAAGCGCCCAATTCAAAACAGACAACGACTGCTGGCGGGGGATGATCGAAGATAACGTAAGTAGCCCTTTCCTCGTTCAGGACTGGGTTGGAGAAAACAGTGGATGCGGCAGCATACCGGCAGCCATTTGGGCGGGCGCCGGCCTCGGCAACGATGAAGTCGGCAAGCTGGAGGCTAATCCGGTGGGTGGGACTTCCGACACCCAGTACGAGGACGGTTCTAGCAGCACTTTCGGTGGGCCAAACGCGTGGTCCAGTGGTTCGGGCGTTCAGAGTCTCGACGCGCTTTGCAACAGCGCCTGCGGCGGCAGCAACGGTTGCTGCGGCACCCCCGGCGACTACAGTTGCTACGTTGCGAACGTATACCCCTACTACTACTAAACTACTAGTCTAACTGACGGTCATTTTCTGCTCACCAGAAAATCCCCCGCTTCTCGTTTGGGCCATCAGCGCTCGAACGAGGGACGGGGGTTTCCCATTTCGGTTCAACCGGGAGCGGGTAGAGCCCTTGGGGAGCACATGGGGAAGTTGGCGAAAAGACGAGGGAGCGTCACGGTCTTGTCGAGCTGGTTCCCTATCCAGCTCGCGTAAGCCCTCGCGTCCAAAGGCGTGCCACGACGAAAGCCCGAGACACCATGCACAAGACGAAAATCACCCCGAGCATCCTAACGATCGCCATCCTTACGGCGGGCTGCGGTTCGGGCGATAGGCCCGCCCTCGACGACACAACGAATGAGACATCCTGCAGCGTCGAAGAAAACAAGGATGGAACGGTAACGATCCAATGCCCGGATGGCTCTTCCGTGACAGTTCAGCAGGGCAGTGACGGCGCCACCGGTCGCGACGGCAAGGATGGTGAGAGCGGGAAGAACGGCAAGACAGGAGCCGAGGGCAAAGACGGCGCGCCCGGACAAGACGGTGAAAACGGTGAACCCGGACGAGACGGCGCACCTGGCGAAAACGGCGCGCCCGGACAAGACGGCGAAAACGGCGCACCCGGACAAGATGGCGCGCCTGGCGAGAACGGCGCGCCTGGCGAGAACGGCACCCCCGGCGAAAACGGCACCCCCGGCGAAAACGGCGCACCTGGTGAAGCGGGGACAAGCTGCTCGGTGGAGTGCGTCGACGCGCAGACGGTCAGGATGTTCTGTGAGGACGGTAACGAGGTGCGTTACCAGGTCGAGTCGTGCAAGATGCCTCCTGCGAATCTGCTGAGCGCGCGTTGGCAGCACGGTTGTTGGGTCTTGCCAGGCGACCGTCGCCTTGTTTGCTGGGGCAGTGATTTGAGTGGTGAGCTCGGCAATGGCGCGATCAAAGGCGATCAGGCGCGCGCCCATCTCGTCGATACGCGAAAGCTCGAGTCCGGGCTGACCACCCGTTGGCGTTCTGTCGACACCGGCCCCAACACTTCCTGTGGAATCACTGTTGCTGGGATAGGGTACTGCTGGGGAAGATCACGGACGCAAGGAGCTCTCCTGGACATCCAGACCCCGACCCCGATCGACATCAGCGCGCTGCAGCCGAACACGACGTGGTCCGTGATCTCCCCGGGTCATGGCGCCTCTGTCTTCATTTGTGGAGTTACTGCGCAAGGTACGGCGTATTGCTGGGGTAGTGATACCGGTGGAAAGCTCGGCAACGGGCCGGCCCTCACTACACCTCAATCGTCGCCATCTGCTGTCGACGTCAGCGGCCTCGCACCGGAGACGACTTGGTCGACAATCAGCGCCGGCAACGGGCACACTTGCGGCCTCACATCGGACGGCGCAGCGTATTGCTGGGGCAGTGATACGAATGGGAGGCTTGGCAATGGACCGGGCCTCACCGCGGCTCAACCGTCGCCATCTGCTGTCGACGTCTCGGCGCTCCCGCCCGGGACCACCTGGACGGCGATCAGCGCCGGGAATACTCACACTTGCGCGCTCACCACCGAGGGTGCGGCTTACTGTTGGGGGAACGACGCGAATGAACGGCTGGGCAATGGCGCGCTCGGAGCGGCCACGAGCCCCAGCCCCGTCGACATGACGGCGCTTCCGGAAGGGTTGATCCTTACGCAACTGAGCACCGGCGATCAGCACAGCTGCGGTCTCGCGAGCGATGGCTCCGCCTGGTGCTGGGGCAATCGCGCGTCGGGCCGCTTGGGGGATGGGAGCGACGAGGGGAGCGCGCCGAGCCCTGTCGCCGTGGATGTGAGCATGCTCCCTGCAGGAACTAGGTGGAAAACTCTGAGCGCCGGCATGGAATCCAGCTGCGGCCTGACGACGGATGATGAGGTCTACTGTTGGGGCAGCGATAGTCGTAGCCAGCTCGGCATTGGCGCTCTCGTTTCGCAGCCTCAACTCAGGCCCATGCATTCGGTAGCGGCGCGGGTCGGTGCTCTGGTCGATCATTCCGAGTTTTCGGGAGCCGTGGGAATAGACAATCCTCAGCTGCCGTTCACCGTTCTTCCGCTCAATGGCTCGACCGAGGAGCTTACCGTGACGGCGACGTCGTCTGATGAACGCATCATTCCGAGCGCGAACATCACCGTCACGGGTACTGGAAGCGACCGCCTGCTCTCCTTCGAACCCATCGCCAGCGGTCCTATTGTGGTCATCACTGTTGTTGTGGCGAGCAGCGAAGGCGAGTACTCGCTTACGTTTGAATACGGAGCATCCGGCGCGCCGTCCGATCCGATGGGCGTCTACTATCACCACATCTCTGACGCCTCGACCGCCCTCGACGTGGGTGATGGCTACATGCTGCTCGGCGACGATGAAGTGAACAAGGTGTTTCTCTACAAGCAAGATGTATCGGGATTCCCGCTCAAGGTTTGGGACTTCACGGCCGCTGACCAACTGGGTAGCAGTGAGATCGATATCGAGGCCGCCGCTCGCTCGGGCGATACGATCGTGTGGGCCGCTTCGCATGGAAACAGTAGCAAGAGTGGCGGTCCGGAGGAGTATCGACGTGTGATCTTCGCTACGAAGATCACGGGCAGCGGAGCGGACGTCGAGCTTGCGTTTGCTGGTCGCTATGGGGGAGGGCTGGGTAACAGGGCTGCTATGGCTGTCCGCGGTCTGTGGTTGGATCTGATCACCTGGGACAAGGCAGGCGAACATGGGATGGGCGCTGACGCCTTGGGGTTCGAAGCGGCTACGCAACCCGGAGTGTTTCCGTTTGCGCCGAGCGGGTTCAGCATCGAGGGTCTGGAGTTCGCGGAAAATGGCACGACGGGCTATCTGGGCTTCAGAGCACCGACGATCAACGTGAGCGGCAGTCAGCGTGCCTTGATCGTCCCGGTCACGAACATCCTCGACCTGGTGGACGGGATTGGCGAACAATCTGGACGCGGCCAATTTGGGGCGCCCATTCTCTTGGACCTGGGCGGGCGCAGCATTCGAGACATAAGGAGAAACGCGAGCGGCGAGTACTTGATCTCGGCCGGACCACCGGAGAACGCCACTCCCGGCGTGAACGCCACCTGGGCCCTCTACACCTGGGCCGGTTTCGGGCAGCCCGCCGTGTTCAACCGCGAGATCCCCGACGTGGATCTTCTTACCGGAGGCACCTGGGAGAGCATCGTGAGTGTCCCGAATCCTCTAGGGTCAGGAGGCAGCGTACGCTTGGTGACGGACAGTGGGAACACGGTCTACTACGGTTATGAAGACGGTGGAGACGTGGAGCTAGGTCATCAGAAGTGCTACGGTCAGCTCTTCACGCTCAAGTAGACTCGGGCGTTGCGGACCCGCTCGCGGCGAGGGCGTGGCCCGCCCCTGCTGGAGCTCACGATCTTGCACTCGTCCATGAACCAAGTTCGCTAGCCCTTTGCCGCTCAGACGGATCGGTGGGCCGCCGAGCAACAGAAGAGGTCCCTCAATTGGGGCCTGAGATCGCCGAACCGTCTCTCGGCTCGTGAGGCGGGTCCGACTGCCGCCCCTCTTGGCGGTTCATCACTTTCGCGAGGACTCGGCCGTAGTGCCTCTTCATGTCCTGACACTCTCCACTCGAAAAAGTTGGTGCCTTCGCCAGAGCGAACTCACATCCCTTTCCTTCAGGACCGACGTCGCTGCACACTTTCCCGAAGAGCTCATCGCAATGAACCCTTCCGCTCTTGAGCTCATCCAGCCGCGCCGCAAGACCTGCTTGCGCTTGCGCGCAAGCAGCGCCGGTGAGTAGCCTGCTCGCCGCTCTGGCATGGGTGCACTCGTACGCCTGCTCGTTGCCCATCCGCTCGCAAATGGTGTCCGCCCACGCTTTGCACGACCCCGTACCCTCGTCGGCGCTTCCTGTCGTCATCGCGTCGGACGCATGGAACGCTTGAGTCGTTTGGAGGTCCTGACCCGCTTGACTCAAGCCGAACCCAACAGGGACACCAAGGAACGACACGAAAGCGAGTTGCGGTACAGCGCGGAAGCGAGACCTTCGGTGGTCGCTCTCTTTTTCAGGATTCGTCATGGAAAATTGGTCCTTCGCCTGTGGAGGGTCATGGACCCTCAATTGACCTTCGAGATCGATACATCTCTGCGCGCGCTGGGAGGGCGCGGGATTGTGCCTTTTTCCTGCCGATCCATGACTCTTGCAAGGACTTGCTCGTAGTCCTCCATCATGTTTTGGCACTCTCCCGGCGAGAAAGCCGGCTCTCTGGCCTTCGCAAACTCGCAGCCCTTTCCTTCAGGGCCCAGATCGCCGCACAACTTGCTCGTCAGTTCACGGCACTGAAGCCGTTCGCCCCGGAGGGATTCGATCTTCGCTAGCACGCTCTCATGTGCCTGTGCGCAGGACTCGTCCGAGAGCAGCGTTGTGGCTGCAATCCTGGCCTCTGTGCACTCGTAGGCCAGTTCGCCCATCCGTTCGCAAATGATGTCCACCCATGCTTTGCACGCTCCGGCTGCTTGGTTGTCCTTTCCCTCGATGCCTGCGCTCATCTCCTTCTTCGCCTCCCTGACGGGGGAAGCGCGATCTGCGAAGCCCAGGCTGGCGCCAGCCGCCACACCAAGTCCCAGTGCTGTGAGAAGCAAGAGGACCTTCGACCGAGGCTTTTGAGACGAGGCTCCCTCCGTCGCCCCTTCTTCTTGGGCCGCCTGACCGTTGTTCTCGGCCGGCGCCTCGTCGCCCTCGAACTCGCGGAGCTCTGACGGGTCCGAGTACTCGACGGCTTCCTCGATTGCTGTCCCCTTTTCTAGCTCAGTCATGGTCGGAGACTTTAGAGGAGACGCTTGGCGTCTTCGTGAAGATTGGTGAATGAGTGGGTGAACGATGGGCGGCTGTTACCAGCCCTGAGAGACGAGGTTACGGTTCCCCTTCTACGCGCCCACGCTCTGTCCTACGGCGAAAGCTCTCGTCTGCTCGCCCCTGAGGGTTGGCGAGAGCGAAGCCGTCTGCCGTGCTCGTCTGGCGGTGAAGTGCTCGAGGAGCGCCTCTGCGCCCTTCCTCCAGCGTTACGCGGAACCTCGCGTGGCGCAGCCAGCAGCGGTGGACGAACACCGCGCGAGTTGCCGAAGTTTCACGATTCAGCCACACGCGCGCCATTCGGGGTGTCTATCCTTTCAGCGTATGATCGAGACGAAAGCGACGGCGAACCATTCTCGGTGCGTGCCGCGCGCGCACCGTCGCTTCGCAACGGGTGATTTGCCGGACGGCACCCGGGCGCCGGGTTCTCGGACGAGGGTTTCTTCGAGCGGCGGGCGGTGTTCCCGCCGTTTTTTTTGGAGGCTCCCATGCACATCGCGGTGATCTCCGATTTGCATCTGGGCCAAGGTGGGCCGACCGATGCCTTCGAGCACGAAGATTCGGAGTTCTTGAAGTTCTTGGGGTTTCTGGAGTCGAACTTCGAGAAGATCGTGCTGCTCGGCGACATTTGGGAAACGCTCACAGCCAAGTCTCCCCTCGGACAGGCCGCCGAGCTCCAAGCTGCGCAGAAGCATCATGAGGAGATCTTCAAGCGCTTCCAGCGCCCGTCGTACTCCTACGTCCACGGCAACCACGATCTGGTGGCAGGCAAGGCGATGCGGGCGCCCGAGGAGCTGATGCTCGACGCGGACGGCGTGCGCGTCCTGTTATGCCACGGTCATCAAGGGGATCGCTTGTGCACCCACGGAAGGCCTCTCTCCGAGTTCGGTGTCTGGCTCGGAGCTTGGCTCCGGCGGCTGGGCCTGGGGCATCTGTACGAGTACTTCGCAGGGCTCGAGCGCGCGCGCAGCGAACGGCCGGAGGATTGTCACGTGCGACGTTGGGCGCAATCTCAGACCATGGCCCGCGACGTGGACATCGTGATCACCGGTCACACACACGTTGCAGCGAAATCAGAACTCGAGGGGCGCCTGTTTCTGAACAGCGGAACATGCTCCAACGGGGCGATCAGCTTTTTGGCCTTGGACACTAGGCGGCACCGCTACGAGATACATCACGGATATTGACCTGCGCGGACGCATCCTCCTTGACCATGAACTCCTCGCCTCTCTCCATCGTCCTGATCACGATCGGCCTGGGCGCCGTCCTGGCTCTTCTTTTCGCCTACGTCTCTACACTCCGGAATCTCGCGCAGAACGACAGCGCGCGGCGTCGCACCGCGCATGGTCTCCCAGCACACAGCCCCACTGACGTGAAAGCCAGCGCAGAGGCGCGCTCGGCGAGCGACGCTTCGTGGTCACCCATCAGCATCCTCAAGCCGCTCAAGGGAGTTGAACAAGGTCTCGAGGAGAACCTGCGAGCCCTGTTCGAGCAGGACTACCCCATCTTCGAGGTTCTGTTCGCCGCTGAGGACAACTCCGACCCAGCGCTCGAAGTCGCCAGGCGCGTGAGCGCCGAGTTCCCCGAGCGCCCTGTACGTATCCTGGGAGGTCGAGCGGCCGCTGGCCTCAATCCCAAGGTGCGTCTGCTCCAGGTTCTTGAGCAGCTGGCGAGCTTCGACTTGGTCCTGGTATCGGACTCGAACGTCCGGCCCGGCCCTCATTACCTCCGCGCGCTGGCCTGGAAGCAGCGGCAGACGGGTGCCGCGTTGGTGCACTCGCTCCTCGGGGGCTCCTCTGGTCAATCGCTGGGGGCACGCCTCGAGGACATGCAGCTCTCCGGCTGGATTGCAGCCTCGGTGAGTTTCACGGATCGGTACGGCGACCCCGTCGTCATCGGGAAGTCGATGCTCCTCGAGCGCCACGCGCTCAGCGAGGTGGGGGGCTTCCCGAAGGTGAGCGACATCCTCGCCGAAGATTACATCTTGGGCCGCCGTTTGCGCCAAGCAGGGCACACCGTGGCTCTGTGTGCCGACCCGCTCCAGGTCATCACCAGCGGCCGTGGCATCAAGGACTTCTTCAATCGTCATGTGCGCTGGGGTCAGATGCAGCGCACCATCCACCCGCTCGCGTTCTTTGTGTCGCTGCTCGCACAGCCGCTCCCTTTCCTCGTGGTCGGAGCTGCGCTGGCGCAGGGACCTTGGCGCTGCGCGGCGCTCGGGATCCTGGGCTTCAAGTGGACGGCAGAGCTCTTCGTTGCAAGACGCGTCGCGGGTCGCTTGTCACCGTGGACCGCCGCCCTCCTGCCCCTCAAGGAGGGTCTGTTCGTCGCGGTCTGGTGCACGGCTCTCGTCAAACGCACCGTGCACTGGCGAGGCAACCGCATGCTGGTTGGTTCCGGGAGCCGACTGCTCCGCTTGGAGCCCGGAGCGCATCTGAGAAGAGTTCGCATCTCCCCCTGAAGGCCGGCCGAAGCGTCTTCGGGCGATCGCCCGTCGCGATTCACGGTCAGTCAAGGGGTCTTGTCTGAGCGGCCCGTGGTGTTCACCTGGATTGCTCGGAGCACACATGAGCTGCGACGCGTGGAGCCGGTTCAAGCAGCGGCTTCGAGGGGGCTGTGTGTTCTTTTTTTGTCTCGTGAGCGAGACGAACCTCTTTTATGAGAAATGAGGGATCAGAGGGAATTTCGAGATCCGGTGCTGGCTTTTCTAGCACCAGCCCGGTCTAGCTGCGTTATCAGGTCGCCGTCAGCGTCAGGTGTCGCGCTTCCCCTTCGCTCTGGGTTTGCGGCTGTCTTGTAAAAGAGATCCGCGTCCGTTACACGGATCGTGTCGCAGGAGGCGACGGGTCCGGAGCTGCCCGAGGATTTCGCCGGAGCCACTCCACGAAAGAAACGAAAGGTGAGTTCGATGAAAAAGAAGGAAATGAGAGCAATTGGGGTTCGCGTTGGCGGGCTCTCACTCGTGTGCGCGGCGGCGATCCTGGCGAGCGCGAGCCTTGCGGGTTGCGTTGGAGATCCTGTCTCGGAAGAGGAGCTCGAGGAGGTTGGTTCTCTCGGGCTTGAACTGAAGATAGCGCCGGGAGTGACGCTGGACGCTGTCCGCTATGAGATTTCTGGCAACGGCTTCAGCAAGCAGGGGACCATCGATACGAGCGGCGCTCCCGTCATCAGCGGAACGATTGGCGGGATTCCGGCTGGAAATGGCTACAGCATCGCGCTTATCGCGACCTCTGCGGAAGGCAATACGGAGTTCACCGGCTCGGCGAACTTCAACGTGACCGCGCGCAGGACAACCGCAGTGACGATTCGACTCCGAGGCAGCTCGGAGAGCGACAATGGCAGCGTGAGCGTCACTGGTACCCTCAACCTGGCCCCGGTCGTCGACGAGCTCACCGTCACGCCGCAGAAGGTCTACGTCGGCAGCCAGGTGACCTTGAAGACGACTGTGCGTGATCCGGATGAAGGTCCTTCGGCGCTGACCTATTATTGGTCGACGACGGAAGGTGTGATCGACGATCCGCTCTCGCCGACAGCAAAGCTCAAGAGCGACTCGCCGGGAGCCGCGACCGTGAAGCTCACTGTCTCGGACGGCGACTCGACGTCGAGCGTGACGACCATTGTGTCCTTTGTGCCCAGGGAGGGCGACGGTGGGAGCGCTCCGACTCCGAGACCTGAGCGGCCGAACATCCTGTTCCTGTTCATCGATGACTGGGGCGCCGACGCAACGAGCCTCTACCCCGAGATCGTTGGCGAGAGCGGCGCGGTCCCGGTCCCGAACATCGAAGCCCTGGCTCAAGATGGTCTCGTGTTCGACGACGTCTGGGCGAGCCCAGTTTGCTCCCCGACTCGCGGTACCGTTGTGAGCGGTCTGTACGGTCACCGGACCGGCGTGACCAACGTGGGGAATGTCTTGCCTACCTCGACGGTCACGCTCTTCGATCGGCTGAACGAAGACAGTCCGACCTACGAGCACGCGTTCTTCGGCAAGTACCATCTCGGCGGCGGGAGCATCGATCCTCGTCCCGGCGGAAATTTCCCGGGCGCAAACGGCATTCTCCAGCACGTCAGAGATCTCGGCATCAAGCGCTTCCGCGGCATTCTCGGCGGTGGCTTGACCGATTACTTCAACTGGACGTCCTTCGATATCAACGGGCCGTCGCTCCCGACGACGACCTACGCGACGACGGTGCTCACGGACTACGCGATCGATTTCATCCACGAACACGAGGCTTCGAAGCCCGAGCAGCCCTGGTTCCTCTACCAAGCGTACAACGCCCCCCACGCCGCGAACGGGGGGAATAGCCCCTACCAGGTTCCGCCCCGCGAGCTGCACTCGGTGGATCTCAGCTCGGTCGGGAACCCGGAGCCCGGCAGCTACGCTACGAACCTCCCGGTGTATCAGGCCAATATTCAGGCTCTCGACACCGAGATCGGGCGCCTTTTGGCTGAGGTCGATCTCGAGAACACGGTCGTGATCGTGCTCGGTGACAATGGCACCCCGCCGCCCATCAAGGACACGGGGACCGGTCTTCGCGGCGCCAAGGGCAGCGTCTACGAAGGTGGTGTGCGAGCTCCGCTCATTGTTGCGGGCGCAGGCGTCACGAGGCGCGGACGCGAGGATGATCTGTTCGTGACCACGGATATCTACGCCACGGTGTTGGATCTGGCAGGAGTTCCCGTGAGCCAGGTGAACAACAGCTACAGCATCAAGCCGCTTTTGTCGGACGAGACCCAGGCGAACGGCCGAACGCACTCCTTCACCGAGGTGTCGAGTGGGACCTCGCAGCGCCGCTACGCAGTGAAGGATAAGCGCTTCAAGCTGATCTCGAACTTGCAGCAACGCGAGCTCTACGATCTCGCCGTTGATCCGCTCGAGACGACGAACTTGGTCGCGAGTCCTGAGCACGCGGCGGTCCTTGCGGCCTTGGAGGCGGAGATCGGCGTGCTCCGGGCGCAATCACCCGCCTATTTCCCATAAGTCCGCGGGAGTTTGCAGGCGGCCCCCGCCTTGGAGG
>JAEYYX010000066.1 GCA_023428245.1 Pseudomonadota bacterium | reverse complement strand
GCTGCGGGCGGCGCGGTCGCTACGGGCGGCGCGGTCGCTACGGGCGGGTCCGCGACCGGCGGCGAAGGTGGGGCGCCTTCTTGTGCTGAGGATTGGGGCACGACGGGTGAGATGGCTGGTATTGCCGGCTTCGAGAACATCTACCACTACTTCGACGAGTGTTATTCGGACATCTCGACGACGGCGGCCGATGGCCAAGTTTGTACAGAGGGCGCCGCTGCGGAGGTCGTGGATATGATGTACTCCGAGATCTGGGGCGCAGGGGTTGGTTTTCAAGTCGAGGCTGACGCGGCTGTCGACTTGAGCTCCTACACCGGCTTCAAGTTCACGATCGACACCCCCCCGGCGGCTCTGCGCATCGGCGTGCTGGTGAAGGGCGTCGGCGACGCATTCTTCACAGAAACTGTCGCGACCGGCGAGAACACCATCCTTTTTGCTGATCTTGAGCAAGGATCCTGGGTCGCAGAGGCCAGTACTCTCGATCTCACCCAGATCACAGACATTCAGTTCCAGATCCCTGCGAACGCGAGCGGCGAGGAGCCCTTCGATTTCTGCCTCAGCGCGATTGAGCTGATTGGTGGTGGCGATCCCGGTGGCACTGGCGGAACGTCTGGAACAGGCGGTGGCGACGGCAGCGGTGGCGGCGATGGCAGCGGCGGCGATACGGCCAGCGGTGGGTCAGGCAGCGGCGGCGACGCTCCCATCTGATTCAGTCGCCGTATGGAAGAGAGAGGGCCTGCTTACCGCAGGCCCTTTTTTTGTCCGGGGGAACGGACTCGCGAGGCCGTCCGCCGCGTTCGTTCGGAGGACACACGGAGCGGCGCCGCTCACCAGCGTTCAATCGGCCATCCTCGGCTGCGCGCGAGACGCGCGAGGCGGCGGTCGGGATTGACGACGACACGCTCCGCGACGGCTTCGAGCAGGGGCAGGTCGGTGATGCTGTCGGAGTAGAAGCAGGCATCCGCGAGAGAGACGTCGTACTGAGTGAGGAGTCGCTCAACCCGCTCGACCTTCCCGGGACCGTAGCAGAGGGGAGCGACGTAGCGACCTGTGAGGTTCCCCTGTTCATCAATCTCGAGCTCGGTCGAAATGATGAAATCGAGTCCGAGTTTCCTTTGGAGGGGTTCGCTCGCGTATAGGGTCGAAGCTGTGACGATCCCGGTGAGGTCCCCGCGCGCTTTGTGACGCTCGACGGCCTCTTGCCCTGCCTCGGACACAAAGACCTCGACCGATGATTCGAACCACTCGCCACACCGCTCCCGGAGATCTTGTTCTCGGGTCCCCGCGTAGCCTCGGATGACCCGCTCTGCGACACGAGGAGCATCGAGCCAGCCGACAGCATACTGCAGTAGCCATCCGCTGAGCTTGAGCTGATCCCAGGTCGTCGCTTCCCCCCGCGACCGCTGCCACTTGATGTAGAGCTCGGCGGAGTTCCGCGAGATGAGCGTCTTGTCCATGTCGAAGAGCGCGACCTTCCGGAGAGCCATCTTGTCCCATCGGAGTCGAGGTCAGGCGCACTGGCAAGAGCTGGAGACTCAGACGGAGCCCATTGCTAGGGCCGGATCCTGAGTGCTCATTCGGTGCGCAACGCGTCAGCCGGGTCGAGGACTGATGCACGTCGCGCGGGAAGGAGCCCAAAGGCGACCCCCACCACCATGCTCACGCTCGTCGCGATCACCACAGAGGATTCCGAGAGCTCAAGGGGCCAGCCAAAATAGGCCTCGAGAGGAGGAAGGAGGAGCAGCGCAGAGACGACTCCGAGCAGGCCGCCCCCGAGGGACAAGAGGACAGCCTCGATCAGGAACTGGAGCATGATGTCGAGGGGGTGCGCGCCGATCGCGAGACGCGCGCCGATCTCTCTTGTGCGCTCCTTCACTCCAACGAGCATGACGTTCATCACTCCGATCCCCCCGATCACGAGGCTGATGCAGCCGATCGCGAGCAAAAGCGTCCGCATCACTGTGACGACTCCCTTCTGCGCTTGGGCGATGCGCGCGGAGTCGCGGATGGAAAAGTCGTCGGCGTCTTCGGGCTGAAGGCCGTGATTTTGACGAAGCAGGCGCGTCATCTTGCGCTGTACCCCGGGCGAATCAGCTTCAGGAGTGAGCTTGACCAAGATTTGCTGGTATTCGCCGCGCTTTCCGCTTCCGAGGGCGCCTTGGGCCGCTTTGATGGGCACCAGAGCGATATTGTCTTGGTCGCTGCCGAAGGCTGTCTCGCCTTTGGCTGCGAGGATCCCTACGACTGTGAAGGTGCTCCCGCTGATACGGACGGCCTCTCCGATCGGTGGGGTTGGGCTATCTGGGAACAGATTCTTCACGAGCGTGGGACCGAGCAGCGCGACGCGAGCCCCGGTTGATTCCTGGGCTGGGGTCCAGGTGGCGCCGGCTTTGACGGCGTAGTCGCGCACCAGGAAGTATTCGGAGGTAGTCCCCAGCGCTTGCGCCGTTGTGTTCTGTTTCCCGGAGGCGAAGCGTCCGGAAACGGTTTGAGCGGGAGCGGCCGCGAAGACTTCTTTTACGTCGCGCCGGAGCGCCAAGAGATCTTGGTCCGTGAGGCGCCCTTGGCTCGTCATTGTGCCGCTCGCGAGCGTCTCCCTCGGGACGATCGTCAGGAGGTTTTCGCCGAGGCTCTTCATCCTGATTTGGATCGAGCGGTCGGCACCTTCCCCGAGGGCCATCACGACAGTGACCGCGAGGACCCCGATCCAAATTCCGCTCGCGGTGAGGCCGGCCCGCAGCGGGTTTCGAAGCATCGAGAAAAGCGCGATCTCGGCGGCGATCTTGAGGCGTCTCACGATCATCCTAGGTCAGCCTTTCCTGAGCGCTTCGACGGGATCGAGCCGCGCGGCTCTTCTGGCCGGGAGGATACCGAACAGAAGGCCGGCGCCGGTACTGGTGGCGACGGCAGCGATGACTGCGTTCATATCGATGGGCATCGCCCAGCCGAGTGTGGTCCGCATCACAAGCGTCACGACAAATGCCAAAAGGATACCGAGTGCTCCGCCCGTCAGGGTGAGCAGGAGGGCTTCGAAGAGGAACTGCAAGAGAACGTCGCGCTCCCTCGCCCCGATCGAGAGGCGGATTCCGATCTCTCTCGTCCGTTCGGCGACGCTGATGAGCATGATGTTCATGACGCCGACGCCGCCGGTGAAGAGCGCGACAAGAGCCACGGAAAGCAGGAGCGTCGTGACAAGATCGAGGATCTCTTCCTGGTTCCTGCGGAAGGCTTCCTGGGTTCGGATGGCGAAATCATCAAAATCGCCGGGACGGAGCCGGTGCCGTTCTCGCAGGATGCCTCGGATCTGGGCTTCGGCCTGGGCTGTGTGGGCGGGGGAGCGAGCGCTCGCTACGAGCAACTGCACCCGTCGACCACTCGCGACCGAGACGCGTGCGCGATAGCTCTCGATCGGGAGCATGATTCGATCGTCTTGGTCTTCGAAGGAAGAGCGGCCCTTCTCCGCGAGCAGACCGATGATTTGGTAGGTGTGCTGACCGATGCGCACAGTCTGGCCGACCGGATCGTGAGCCCCAAACAGTTCGAGCCGTGTGGTCTGTCCGATGACCGCAACCTTGGCCTTGTTTCGGAATTCCTCGGGCGTAAACGAGCGACCGGAGCGAATGGAGAAGCCGCGGACCTCGAAGTGGCTCTCATCGATGCCCATCACCAAAGTGCGGTAGCTGTCGTAGGAGGAATGCACCCGAGTCCGGATGCTGCTCCAGGCAGTGATGGCCTGGACCGAGGGAGCGCTGAGGCGAATGGCGTCGCGGTCGTCTTCGCTCAGGGCATTCGATGCGACACGCGCGCCGCTGTGGCTGCGCGACTCGGGGAACACGAAGATCACCGCGCTACCCATGTTGTCGATCTCGGCCAAGATGCGCTCGCGCGCGCCGCTACCGAGCGCGACCACGACGACGACCGCGGACGTCCCGATCAGGATGCCGAGCACGGTCAACCAGGTGCGGGTGCGGGCCGCCAAGAGCGCCCGGAGCGCGAGCCGGAGCGCCGTGATCACGATTCCTCTGCGTGCTCCTTGAGCTTTTGGAGCACTTCGCTCGCGCGCACGGCGGAGGCGTTCTTTTGATCGAGCACGATGCGCCCGTCGCGCACAGTCACGACTCGATTGGCGCAGGCGGCTACTTCAGGTTCGTGGGTGACGATCACCACGGTGCGTCCCGACTCGTTGACGAGCTCTTGGAGCAGCGCGAGGACCTCATAGGTCGTGACCGTGTCCAGGTTTCCCGTGGGTTCGTCGGCGAGCAAGAGCGGCGGGTCGGTGACCAGCGCCCGTGCGATCGCGACGCGCTGCTGTTGGCCTCCGGAGAGCTCAGCGGGGGTGTGGTGGATCCGCTCGGCGAGTCCGACGCGCACCAAAGCCCGGAGCGCCCTCTCGTGGCGCTCTTTGCGGGAGAGACCTCGATACACCAGCGGTAGCTCGGTGTTTTCGAGGGCGCTCGTGCGAGGCAGGAGATTGAAGCCTTGGAAGATAAACCCGAGCAGGCGATTGCGAATGATGGCGCGTTCGTCGCCGGTTCGTTGGCCGACCTCGACGTCGAGGAGCTTGTAGCTACCTCGGGTCGGTCGGTCCAAACAGCCCAAGATGTTCATGAGCGTGCTCTTACCGGAACCAGAAGGGCCGACCACTGCCAAGAACTCTCCCTGTTCGATGTCGAGGTCGATGGTGCGGAGGGCGTGCACCACCGAGCCACCCACCAGATAGTCTCGTCCTACCCCGCGAAGCTCCGCTAACCGAGACATCACTTCCTCAAAACAGCCGAAAACCGCGCTTCTGTTCGCTCGGCTTCTCGTCCACGACGACCAAACTGCCAGCCTCGAGCGGGCTGAGGACTGTCGAAAACACGCCGTCGGAGAGGCCGACCTTGAGCGTGAGCGGCTCGATTGTCTGCTCGGCGCCGGGTCCCCGTTTCAAGAGGTAGACGCGCCCCTCATCCGGGCCAAGCGGGGCGAGAGGTGCGGGGGCGGGAGCGGCGGCACCTTTATCGGCGGGAGCGGTCCGGAGCGGCTCAAAACGAAGCGCCGCAGTGGGGACGGCGACGACTTGGCGAGCGCTCGCCGTCTCAATCGTCACATTGGCTGTCATTCCGGGCCGGAGCTTGAGCTCCGAGTTATCCACGACCACGACTGCCGAGTAGGTCACGACCCCCTCGACTGTGTTCGGGCTGAGGCGGATCTGAGTCAGCTTTCCCTGGAAACGGTCGGAGGGGAAAGCGTCGACGACGATGCTCGCCTGCATGCCCTCTTTGACCTTTCCGACGTCCGCTTCATCGATCTCGGCGAGCACTCGCATTTGTTCGAGGTCCCGGGCGATCACAAAGAGGACCGGCGTGTTGAACGAAGCGGCCACCGTCTGACCGGGCTCGACCTGGCGATCGATGACGACACCATCGATCGCCGTCACGATCTTCGTGTACTTGAGCGTAGTACCTGCGCTCTGCACCATGGCGCGCACTTGGCCTACGTTGGCTTCAGCGCTCGTGACCTCCGCCTTCGCCATGTCGAGGTCCGCCTGCGCTTGATCGAGCTCGGCCGGGCTCGCCAGGCCTTCAGGCACAAGGGTCTTGATGCGCTGGAGGCGAATATTGGCTGCATCACGGGCGGTCTTGGCTCGCTCCAGAGCGGCCTGACGCGCGGCGAGTTCCGCTTGGGATTGAACAAGCTGGGCGGCGGGGAGCTGCGGATCGATCTCGGCCAAGAGATCGCCTTCTTTCACCACGTCGTTGAAGTCGACGTAGACCTTGGCGATACGGCCGGAGACCTGGGTGCCGACTTCGAGCTTCGTGAGCGGCTCCACGACACCGGTGGCCTGAACTTTCTCGACGATGTCGCGAACTTCGACGGGAGCTCCGGCGAAACGAGGCTCGGGCGGAGGTTGGTTCCGTCTCTGGTACTCGCGGAATCCGACATAACCAAAGACGAGGATGCCGATAGTGATACCGATGCGGAGCCAGCGCCGTCGCTGCGTCTTTTTCAGTTCGGCTTGAAGAGACCGGACGATCCGATCGACCTCGGTATCTTCCAGGCTAGGAGCGGGCGTCGAAGGGGCGGAGGCGTTCTGCATGCGCTGACTCGGAGCGGACATTAGATCGGATCGAGGGGGGAGGCACAAGGGGAGGGGGAGGACTCGTGCTGGTGTGAGTAAGATGTGAGACGTGGTCAGCGGGCGTGGTGGGGCCTGCTTTTTGTAACAGTGGAATTCGCTGGGGGTGTGGAGCTCGCCCTCCCGAGAGACTCGCGGAGGCCCCGGGGAGGCGCCTTGAACCCCCTTTTCGGAGCCCTCGCGCGGGTTTTTTCCTTGGCTTTTGCTATGGACTCATATTCCTTCGGCATTTTTCGGCCGAGCCCTGCGAGGGGCTCGTCTCCCGAGCTTCGATCCATGAACAAACCGCTGTCCTCCTTATTCTTATCCCTTCTTCTCCTTGGCTGTGCGGGCGTGACGGAAGACGCGGCCGACGACGGCTTTTCTGAGGATGATGACGCGGGCGGAGGGACAGAGAGCGGCGGAGGGAGCGCCACGGGGGGCCGAGGATTCGGCGTGGGAGGCCGGTCTGGACCGGGGGCCGGAGGACGGAGTGGCGGTGGCGTCGGCGGAGGCTCTTTTGGTTCGGGAGGCCTCGTGTCGGGGGATTCGGGAGGCTCGAGTTCGGGACCGAAACGGAAGAAGTTCGTGGGCAACATCACGACGGACAACCGCATGGACTATGCGGGGAAGAAGTTTGCGACCTACTGGGATCAGGTCACGCCCGAGAACGCTGGCAAATGGGGCTCTGTGCAGCCGAACGTCGGAAGTCAGCCGAACTGGTCGACCCTCGACAGCATCTACGACTACGCGGAGCAAAACGGGCTCATTTTCAAACAACACGTGTTCATTTGGGGCAATCAGCAGCCAAATGGCGTGCCCAATGAATCCGATGTGCGCGCGTGGATCAGTGGTTTCTGCTCGCGGTACAAGAACACCAAAGTCATCGACGTGGTGAACGAGCCTCCGCCCCACACCACCCCGAACTATACCCAGAACATCAGCGCAGGGGCGTCAGGGTCGTGGCCTTGGATCGTCAACGCCTTCAAATGGGCCCGGGAGTCCTGCGGCGACGCGATCCTGCTCCTGAACGACTATAATAACATCGAGTGGGACGACGAGGTCGACCACTTCATCTCGATCGCTAAGGATATCAAAGCCAATGGTGCTCCGATCGACGCCGTAGGTGCTCAAGCTCATGACTGCGATCACCCGCAGATGACGACTGCTCGGGTTCAGGCCAATCTGCGCAAGCTCCATGAAGAAACAGGGCTCCCGGTGCACATCACTGAGTATGATGTGAGCTTCTCGAGCGACGCGGAACAGCTCAGGTACTACCAAGAGCAGTTCCCCTTCTTCTACGAAACTGACTGGATCGAGGGCATCACGATCTGGGGCTGGGTGCGCGGACGAACCTGGAGCCAGGCTCCCGACAGCGGTCTGATCGACGGAAACTCCGGCGCTCCGCGCCCCGCGATGACCTGGCTCATGGACTACCTCGAGCGTCCTTCGCCCTGAGCGAGTTCTTGCGTGCTCAAGGGGCGGCGAGGGAGAGACGACGTACGGCGAGTTTCTCAGGGCCGACGTCGCTCACCCATGCGATCTGGGTGGCGCTGGCGATGATGAAGGGAATGGGCCCGTCTTTGGCCGTGGTTACTGGGATCGGCGGGGCGTCATTCAAAGGCACTCGCTGTACGCCTGTCACACTCGCGCAGAATAGGTCCACCCCAGCCGCCAGTGGTGAGCAGATGAAATCACGGACAAGGACGCGATCTGCGCTGAAGTCGAAAGCGAGTTCATGCACTCCTCCTTCGAGGCCTTCGTAGTAATAGAGAGCGCGCTCTGACCCGGTCAGCATCGCGGGGGGACGCGAGCGACGGGGCTCGGTCCAGGCCAGATCCGAACTGTCGAGGGAAGCTCGCCCGATGCGCCAGGCACCCTCTCGGGATTGTTCAATGAAAAACCCGTGAGCTCCTTCGATGTGGAGGGCGCTGATCACGCCTTGTGAGCGATAGACGAGACGAGGCGCTGTGCGTCCGAGGGCATAGAGCGCTTGTCCTCCCTCCGGCTCGGGCTCGACCCAAGCGAGTTCGGTGCCTTTCAGGTTCATGAGCGATGGCTCGGTCTTCGTCTGGGCCAGGCGCTTGTCGGCTCTTTTCGGCATCAAGGCCTGACTCCAAAAAGCGCCATCTCGATAGAAAACGATGCGCCCGCGATCGAATTGCGCGAGGTGTCCGAGGGATGTCGCACGACTCTCGATCGTTGCTTGGGCGTCGAGGATGTGCACGCCGAGTTGGGTCGTGAGTACGAGCCGATCACCGTCGAAGGCGAGCCGAGCCGAATAGGCGGACTCAGGCAAGACCAGGAGGGGCTCCGGGTTCTTGGGCGGCGCAGGGGCGGACGGGGTCTCGGGAAGTCGCGGAGGAGCGTCGACTCTTGTCGCCTGAACCTGAGGACGAGCGTCCGCAGGATCCTGTTTTTTTTCGCAAGCGAAGAGGGCCAGGCCAAGTGTCCAGAGGAGCAGAGTACGCTCGAGGAGGCTCGGCCGGACCTTTCTTGAGCGCAGGGCGGAGGGACCCGGATCCGTTGAAGAATGCGGCGAAGGGCTCATATCCTGCACACGCTTTTTGACCCGCAGGCCCAACGTCGGAGCCGGGGTGAAGTCGGGAGTTTTGGACATAGAGTCAAGGGCGCCCTGGGCGCGGGGGGATAGGCAGACGCTCTGCCTCCGGTAGCATGACACTTCGCGCATGGAATCGGGAGGAGGAGAAGAGGCGCGGAGAGCCAGGGAGCACTACGTGCTCTCGCGCCAGCTTGACGCGAACTTCAAGAGTCTCTTGATCGTGCTCGTGGCGTCTCCGCTGGTTGCGGGGCTCGCCGCCTGGCCCCTCGCCGGACACGTGTCGTCCCGACTCCTCTACGGCTGGATCTTGGAGCTTTCGATCGCCAGCTCTCTCGCGCTCTGGCTCCGCGCGCTCTACATGCGGCGAAATCACGAGGGCTCCCTCGAACTCTGGAGCCGCGCGCGCGTTCTGAGCGCGATTCTGCTCGGCCTCGCCTGGGGCGCGTACCCGGCGATCGCGTTTTGGATCCCCGAGCGTCCCGATCTCGAGCTTCAGACGCTCATCATTGTGAATCTCACCAGCGTAGGAGCTCTGGCGAGTTCGGGCGTCTACTTCCCAGCGTTTGCTGCCTACACTATCTCCTGCAATCTGCCGAGTGTCTTGCGACTGCTCTTTGTGGGCGGCCCTTTGCTCGTTCCGATGGCGGCGGAGGTTTGCGTCTTGGTGACGGTCTTGATTGTCGGAGGAAGCTTCGCCCACAAGAGGGACCGAAAGCAGCTCATCTTGATGCGAGACAACGAGCTGCTCGTGAAGAGCCTGCGCCGCGCGGAGGAAGGACTTCTCCGCGCCAATCG
Organism: Pseudomonadota bacterium; assembly: GCA_023428245.1. Classification (GTDB taxonomy): domain Bacteria; phylum Myxococcota_A; class Polyangia; order Polyangiales; family Polyangiaceae; genus NIC37A-2. Next base: position 16,585 of record JAEYYX010000066.1, on the reverse strand, counting down.
ACTTTTGAACGAAAGGGTTGAGGCTCGGACCCGTGAGCTCGCTCAAGCAATCGAGAAAAAACATTGCTCAGAGCTCTCCCTCCTTCGCTCGCAGAAAATGGAAGCGATCGGTCGGTTGGCGGGCGGCGTAGCGCACGACTTCAACAACGTCCTGACGGGCATCATGGGTAGCGCGAGCATACTGGCCGCGGCCCTTCCCGAATCCTTGAGCGAGGAGCGCGCGGAAATCGAGGAAATCGTGAAGGGGGCTGAACGCGCGGCGCGGCTCACGGCTCAGCTCCTCTCCCTCGCGCGAGGAGGATTCAGTCGCCCTGTTCGGCTCAACCTTGGACAACATCTCGGGCAACTCGGGCATCTGCTCAAGAGGGCAGTCGGGGAGAATCACAGGCTCGAAATCGTCATCCCTGAGAATGTGTGTGTGGTTTGGATCGATCCAGGTCAGTTCGATCAGGTAGTGATGAACCTGGTGCTCAACGCGAAGGACGCCTCACCCCCGGGAGGGCGAATCTTGGTCAGCTTGCATCAGGCGGATCCGAACGCGAACCCCGAGGTGACTCGTCCCTCCGTCGTGCTGGAAGTCAAAGACGAAGGTTCGGGCATCCCCCCTCTGGTCAAAGAGCGCATCTTTGAACCGTTTTTTACGACCAAGGGTGACCGGGGGACTGGGCTCGGCCTCACGACCTGTTTCGGCATCGTGGCGCGAGCCGAGGGCCAGATCGCCCTTGAATCGGAGCCCGGGCGAGGCAGCGTGTTCTCGGTCATTTTGCCCCTGCTCGACGAAGAGCCGAGCATCGAAGCCTCGCGCATTCGAGAGGCGCCTCTCGCGTGGGAGCTCGACACAGTCCTCGTCGTCGAAGACCAACAAGCCGTTCTTCGCGTCGTGAGCAAGGCCCTTGAGCGAGGCGGGGCCAAGGTCATCGAGGCGCGCACGGCGGAAGAAGCCCTCGGACATTACGAGCGCGGGATCCCAAACCTCGATCTTGTTGTCTCGGACGTCCTGCTGCCCCGTCAGAGCGGCCCGGATTTGATCCGGAGCCTCCGAGCACGCGGCTACTCGGGCCCGTGCCTCTTGATGTCCGGGTATGTCGAGGAGGACATGATTGAGGACCGGAGTACCGGGACTCGCTTTCCAATCTTGCCCAAGCCCTTCACATCCCTTGAGCTGAACCGTGCGATCGCGAGAGCGGTCGCGATCAGGAGTCGCCCGTCGAGCTCGCGGACGGGGTCCTGAGGCGGACTGGGAGAACTCGGCTCAGGAGCCGAGAACGCAGGACTCGAGTACAGCCATGCGTACAGCTACGCCGGCTTCGACCTGATTCAGGATCACCGATTGGGTCCCATCGGCGACGTCTTCATGGATCTCGACGCCGCGATTGAGAGGACCTGGGTGCAGGACGGGGGCTCCCGGCCGCGCGAGGCGGAGCCTTCGCTCGTTGAGGCCCCAAATCCTCGAGTACTCACGGGTCGACGGGAACAGCGCGCCCCCCAGGCGCTCCATCTGGATGCGGAGCATCATGATCGCGTCGACGCCTTCGAGAGCCGGCTCGATGCGATCGTAGACCTCGAGGCCGAGAGCATCAGCGCTCCGGGGGAGCATCGTGCGGGGCCCGGAGAGCCTCACCTTGGCCCCGAGCAGCGGCAAGAGCAGCGCGTTCGAGCGGGCGACCCGACTGTGCAAGATGTCGCCACAGATCGCGATCGTCTTTCCTTCGAGGGTTCCGAGGGCGCCCGTCAGGGTGAGGGCGTCGAGGAGAGCTTGGGTCGGATGCTCGTGCATGCCGTCCCCGGCATTCACGACGGCGGCGCGGCTCTGCGGTGCGACGACGTGGGGAGCGCCCGATGCCGAGTGGCGGAGGACGATGGCGTGGGCGTGCATCGCGTTCAAGGTCGCGAAGGTATCGAAAAGCGTCTCGCCCTTCTTGGTGCTCGAAGAGGAGCCCGTGAGGTTCACGACGTCCGCGCCGAGCCGCTTGCCCGCAAGCTCGAAGCTCGTGCGGGTTCGTGTCGAGTTCTCGAAGAACACGTTCAGGACGGTCTTGCCTCGGAGGGGGCGGTCCTTCGAGTCGAGCCCGGCTCGTGCGTCGAGAAATGTCCGGGCACGCGCGAGGAGCGAAAGCGCCTCTTCGCGGGTCATTCCTTCGATTCCAAGCAAATGGCGCGGAGAGCTCATGCGGACTTGGGCCGTCCTGCTACCACGGGCGGGCGGGTCGCGGGAGGAATTTCTGGGCGTAAGCGAGCTCGCCTCGGACAGGCGAATCAGTTCAGGTCTTTGCGGTCACCTTTGCCGCCCTCGATGACCCGGAATCCTCCGGTTCGACCGCGGGGGCGCTTGCCGCCGCCGGCGCGCGTCTCCCGCGCCGCGTCAGCTTCAAGTCGAGCGAGCCGGTACTTGAGGTACCAGCGGCGGATGGGCGAGGGGGTGTCTCCGCCGAGCAGGTAGCCGTAAGCCATCCCTGCGAAGAGTGCGATGTGCCCGGAGGGCGGAGTGGCCCCGGCGATCAGAATCATCAAGCTCATTCCGACCACGAAGAGGATCAGCCCGCGGCTCGTGACCGGAAAAATGAAGAACAGATTGACCGTGCGCCCTCGGTACGTGGAAGCCCAGGCGATAGCGACGCCTTCGACAACGGGCATCGCGCCGTAATAGTCAGGCGGGACGATGCGCACGCTCATATCTGGGCCGAGCAGCGCAGCGCACACGAACTGGGTCGCGTAAGAAAGGGTTCCCGTGAGGAACAGGAAGCGCGCGAAGCGCGCGCTGCCCCATTGTTCTTCGAGCGACGGCGCCAAAAAATACAGGCCGAGGAGCGCCGAGAAGATGTGCCCGATGGTGCCGGTCGGCACGTGAAGCAAAGGAGCGGTCAATAGACGCCAGACTTGGCCGCTCAGAATCGCCTGCGTGTTGCCCGTGAGGAGCAGGAAGAAACCCGTGCCGGCGTCGGTCCAGTTCACGAGCAGGGCGAACAGGAGCCAGAGCGAGAGAAGGCCGAGGAGGACGATCCGGAGCGCCTTGCCCGGTCGCGGCAGCGCGATAGGGCCTGGCGAGAAATCTCCGTAACGAGCCACGTATCTTGTGGTTCTAAGGCCGGTCCCCCCGCCAAGCAATCTCCGAGCGGCCGAGATCGGCACGAGGGGGCGCGAAAGCGGGCCGGAGCTCCGAAAGATTTCAGCGGAGTGGTTGCAGAGGTTCGCAGGACGCTCGGACGATGACGCCACTTCGGGCCGTCGCGCGGCAGGTTGTCGACCAGGTCGGCTCGTCCGAGTCCGCTTCGAACGCTACGAGCTCGTAGGTGTCGTTCTCCCCGTCCTCGAGCCCTGTGATGGTCAGGGGTTCCGAGCAAGCAGAGCTGGACTCGGAATCGGGCTCTGCCCCGCCGCTGCCCCCGGCGCCCCCGAGGCCACCCCCGGGAAGCTCGCCGTCCGCTCCGAGTAGGACGAATCGACTCACCTGGCCTTCGTCCTCTCCACACTCGAGGGCTCCGAGGGAGCGCGCGAGGGAGATTTGGACGCCGGTATCGCCGGGAGCTGTCGCGCGGGTGAGCGGAAGGCAGCCCCTGACGTAGGTGCGCGCTTGGGTATAAGCGTAGACGCCGATCGCGACCTGACCGGCTCCCCCTTCACCCTGATTGATGGCGCCGCCCAGTCCCTCGTCGCGCGGAGGGTCCGTGCCAAAGCAGGTTGTCGTCCAGGTCGGTGCGACCTCGGTGCCGCTCTCGTCAACGGTGGCGTTGCTATCAGCGTCCACGTCGAGGTTCGAGCGCGGGTACAGAGAAATCGCGGCGATGTAGCGGTGGCCCGGGGTGACAGATTCGAAATAGGCGCCCCGCTTACAAGAGACGAGCCCAGAGCGGACGCGGGGGGAATCTTCATCCAAGCCGTCGGTCACGTCGATGAGATCGGCTCGGAAGACTTTCGGAGCCCCTTCGTCTTCGGAGCAGGGCAGGGTCCCGAGGAAATGCTCAGGCATGACCACGACGGCGGTCGTGATCACAGTGCCCACGGGGGGCGTGGGCGACGGGTTGCAGGCGAGGAGAACGCTCGTGACCCCCAGCGCGAGGGTTCGAATTCGAGCGGCGCGAGCGCGATTCATTCGGCGGGCACTTAGCAGGCGGGGCCGTTTGAACCAAGCCCCCGAGCGGCCGGGGACGGAGACGGAAGGCCTCGCCGGGCGGGGGCGAGTCAGCTCTCGGGAATGTAGCTGCGCCCGTCGGTCTTGGGTTCGACCGCAATCAGCTGATCCGAGCGGAGGACGAAGAGCGTCGCGATGGATTCGGCGACGAGGTCGGGCTCCGGGTGGCGGCCCTGGCAGGCCCGGCGACCGTTCAAGGGGGGCCTTGTGATTTCCACCGCGGCCTCTCCGCCCTTCCAGCCGTAACGGAGCGAGATCGGGTGCCGGAAGGTGGACTCACAGACGACGCGCGCTCCGCTTCGGAGTTCCACGTCCTCAGCGATCGTCAGCTCTTCTTCGGCGTCGCGCTTCGTAAGGTGGACGCGGCTCGTCACGCTGCCCCGGATCACACTGATCGGTGAGGGGGGCGAAAGGAGGGCCTTGACCGGCTGCACCGAGATCCAGTTCGCACTAATCCGGAGGATCTCATCAGCGGGCGTTTCTGTTTGGGGCGGAGCCACGGTGGGCGCGTTGCCCCCTCCGCACCCGAGCGCGAAGAGAAGGCCAATCGCGCTCAGCCGTCGCCGCCACCCATCGACTCTTCTGCTTCGTTCACGTAGTCGCATGTCACATAGTTCCATGGTTTTTGGGCGAGCTCACAGACGTTGCGAGCGCTCTTGGCTCCCTCGACGGGCGAAATATCGGAGTCCTCGAGGTTTTCGCAATCACCCGGGTGCATCTTGGGATCTTCCTCCGCGCAGCGTCCAGATTCGGTGATCAGAGTCATGCACGCCTTCTGTTCGTTGGCATTGGGTGCCTTCGGGCCGGCGATCCCGTGGAGACAGGAGTCACGTACGAACCGTTTGCAGGCTGTGACATCCTCGACGATTCCGCAGTGCGCCAGCGCATCACAGCGGGCGCGCTCGAGTTCTCGGCATTCGCTCACGGCCACGGCCCCCGTATTGCAGGCGCCCGTCGAGGCGAGCATCAAGAGGGAGAGGCTCGCGCCCGCTCGAAGCCAGTTCGGCCAAGGTCCTACTCTGTCCTTTGCTCCCGTCATCTGCTCGCTCCGGTTACCACGCCGCGCCGGAACTGGACGAGTTTTTCACGGGCACACGTTGTCTGGACCTCTTGCCTCTTGGGGGCAGAGGGGGTCTGCTCGCCCCGTGTCGAGGCCCTTTTCCGGGATGGTGCTGGCGGCGGGATTCGGGACGCGACTTCGCCCGCTCACCGATGAGATCCCAAAGCCCCTCTTGCCCATCGGGGCCAAGCCGCTCCTGGTTTCGACCCTCGAGCAGCTCGGAGCCGCCGGTGCCGTGAGCCTCTCGATCAATGTCCACCATCTTGGATCTAAAATTGACAGTGTTCTTGGTGGGTTAACCGCGAATGTTCAGGTGTTTTCTGAAGAACAGATCCGGGGTACGGCGGGTGGGATCAGGGGGGCGCTGGACTCATTTCGAGCTCCAGATGTCATCGTCGTCAACGGGGACATGTACGGACCGCTTCCCCTTGAACGTCTTCTTGCTGACAAGAGCGATGCAGAGATCGTCCTGCTCGTGCGCGCGCGACTTCGTGGGGAGGGGACCGTGGGGCTCGACGCGGAGGGGCGGGTGATCCGTCTGCGCGGCGAGGTGTTCGGTCCCGAGCAGATGGGCGGCGACTACCTGGGTGTGGTGCGCCTCAGGCGGTCCATCGTGGCGACCTTCCCAGACGAAGGGTGTCTCGTGGGAGATGTGCTCCTCCCTGCACTCCGTCGCGGAGAGAAGCTCGCGAGCGCAGCCCTGGTCGACCAAGGGCTCGCAGACATCGGTGATCTCGCAGGGTACTTCGAGGCGAACCAGAGCTGGCTCGAGGAGAAGGGGGATGCTTTCTACGTGGCGCCCTCTGTTTCTCTGGAGGGCGAGGTCCGCCTCGAGCAATCGATCCTCGGGGAAGGCGTTGAGGTTCGCGGCAGCGGCGAGCTCAGGCGGGTGATCGCTCTGCCGGGAGCGAAGGTCGTGGCGCCGCTCACGGACGCCATCGTGACCCCCGCGGGGCGTGTCGTTCCGCGTCCGGAGCGAACCCGATGATAAAGTGGCTGTCTTTTCCGCCCCGACGCGCTGCGATCGCCCTCTGCGCGTTGCCGGGGGCCTACTGGCTCCGGGACGGAAGGCGCGCGTTCGCCTCGGCTCTGCCCCGGATGGAAGTGCGCTCGGTCGATCCGGAGCCTTCGTTCGCGGGTGAACGACACCTCGGCGCTGTTTCCTTTCCTCGTTGGGTCGGCGTTCTACCTTACGAGGCCTTTCGGGCGATCGAGGGGCGCGCCGAGCTCCAGCGCGATCGGCGGCCCGCAGCGATCGGGAGTGAGTGTCGCTGGCTCCGCTATGGTGCAGCTCTCGTCTTCGAAGAGGGGCGCGTGGGAGTTGCGGGAGAGACCGAGGCGGATGTCCTCGAACTCGAGCGAGCAATCGAGCGAGCGCCCTCTTCGCCCGAGGAGGCAGTGCTCTCTTGGTTAGAGCCGCCAGAGCCCGACGACGTCCACGCGGCTCGCATTGCCCACGCCCTTTCTGCCATCGGCCGCGGCGACCTCTATCAGGTCAACCTCGCGCGCCGTTTGCGCTTGCGCTCCCGGGGCCATCCCATCGCGCTTCTTTCCCGCCTGGGCCCCCCCGAAGGCGCAGAAGATCTCGGTGGGGCCCGTTTCGGCTTTGCCCTCGATCTGGGCGACTTTCAGTGTGTGAGCCTGTCCCCGGAACTCTGTCTCGACCTGACGCCGGAGGGTCTCGTCTCGACCTCACCCATCAAGGGCACACGCCCCCGCGCTTCCGATCCCGCTGAGGATCGGGCCCTCGGACGGGAGCTCGACGAAAGCGAGAAGGAGCGCGCGGAGCTCACGATGGTCATCGATCTCGAGCGAAACGACCTGGCGCGGGTCGCGAGAGTCGGGAGCGTACGCGTGACCGCGCCCCCGCGAGTCATTACCCATCCGACAGTTCACCACCGGGAAGCCACAGTGTCCGCGAAACTCCGGCCTGGGGTCACAAGAAAGGAGCTCCTTGACGTCATGCTGCCGAGCGGGAGCGTGACTGGCGCACCCAAAAGAGCTGCTATGGCGACGATCCGAGAGCTCGAGGGCCAGCGGCGAGGGCTCTACACAGGGGGGATCGGTTACCTTGGGCAGAACGGAGGACTGCGTCTCTCGATGGCCATCCGGATGCTTGCGATCCAAGGCGACGTCGGCGAGTACCTGGTCGGAGGAGGCATCGTGGCCGACAGTGACCCGATCCGCGAAACCGAGGAAACTCGTTGGAAAGCCGAGCAATTGAGGCGACTCGTGCGGGGGCGTTTCGCCTAAATGGGCAGGGGCCCGGGTGGGCCCTGCCGGGCACCCGGGTCGCTGCCGAGGCGCCAGAAAGCTTGGCCAAGCTGGCCCGTAAGCGCTAATCGATCGAGAGCATGGAGCGTGCCCCGGTGAACTTGAGAAACTTGGAACGGATCCAGGAAGGTGGGACCAGCGCGAAGACCCGCGCGTGGACGATCGGCTTGGCTGTGCTCGGTTCGGCGGCGGTGGCGTCAGCCACGATGGCTATGAGCGGTCCGGCGAAACAGGTAGCGCCCACAAAGAGCGATGAGGCGCTCGCGCTGCTCGTGAAGACAGCGAAGTCCGGCGCCCCAAAAGCGGGTCCGGAGGTGACCGTCAAAGACCTGAGTTACCCGAAGCTCTTGAGCGACGCCCCCCGCACGACAACTGCTCTCGTCGCCGTGAAGGATGAACGCGGAGAGCTCATTCCCCTCGAACCGACGCAGGCGAGCGAAGCTCCGCCGCCTCCGCCCGCTCTCGATAGACTCCCTGTTGTTCCTCTGCCCGCAGGAACACTCCTCAACCAAACCACTGTCACTACTGAGCCGAAGGACGAATTGCTCGCGATTGCGGTCCGACAAGCTGAGGTTCCCGAGGGCGAGATCGCTCCGATGGGGTCCGAGACGGAAAAGGGATTCGCTCTCCAGCTCGCATCGTTCAAGAATCAGGACGATGCGGACAAGTTGGTCGGAGAGCTGCGCAAGCGCGGCCACACCGCGTATCGGCAGGCCGCGAACGTCCCTGACCGCGGCCTATGGCATCGGGTGCGCATCGGACCTTTCAAGAGCAAGTACGCAGCCGAGCTTTACAAGACCAAGCTGAACGACAAGGAGCGCATCTCGGCTTTGCTGATCGATCCTGAGAAAGCGGAGCGAGCTGAGCGAGTGCGCACTGAGCGTCTAGCCGAGCGCATCAGGAAGTTCGGGACAGAGTGAACCTGTGACGGCGATCGACGTCTCCGCGCTCGGGCCGGGCGCACAGAGGGTGCTTTCCGCGGAGGCGCCCCCTCCGATGAAGATGCTCGCTGCGCGCGGCATCGTACCGGGAGCCGCGCCTCCTGATCTGCTCGCGATCCTCGTCGTGCTTGGCGAGGGGGACAGTGAGGTCGCCCGCACGGCCCAAGGCACGCTGCGTGCGCTGCCGAAACCGCTGCTCGAAGGGGCCCTTTCCGGCGAGCTCCAGGCGGGAGTCTTGTTCGAACTCGCGGGGATCTTTGGGTCGGACACGGAGGTCTTGCCCCGTCTCCTGCGCATGAAGGCGCTCGACAGCGGGACGCTGCTCCGGCTCTGTCAGACCGCCAATGAAGCGTCCGGCGAAATCATCGCTACGAACGAAGCGCTCATCCTCCGCTACCCCGAAGCGATCGAGGTCCTCTACATGAACCCGCGTGTGCGCATGTCGACCTCGGATCGTTTGATCGACCTCGCTGTACGCAATGGGATCGAGCTCGAGTTCCCCGCGTTCAAACTCGCGGCCCAAGCCATCAAGAACCAGCTCATTCCGGAGCCGACCGACGAGCCGACCTTCGATGACGAGCTCTACAAGACCGCGAGCCAGCTCTCTCATGAACTCTCGCTCAGCGAGGAAGAGGACGTGTGTGACGAGGACGAGGAAGGGAAACTCGAGCTCAAGAAGAAGTTCGTTCCCCTGTTCGCCCAGATCCAGGACATGACCGTCACCCAGAAGATCCGGAGCGCAATGCTCGGAAATTCTACGATGCGCATGATCCTGGTTCGGGATACGAATCGCCTCGTCGCCGAAGCCGTCGCGCGAAGTCCCAGGCTTACGGAGAACGAAGTTGTGCGCATCACCGCGAGCCGCTCTGTCTCCGACGACGTGCTGCGCATCATTGCCAACAGCCGGGAGCACACGAGGAGCTACCAGGTGAAGCTGAATTTGGTGTGCAATCCTCGTACGCCCTTCAGCTTTGCCTCGCGCCTGGTTCCTCACATTCGAACCAACGATCTGCGCGCTATCGGGCGCAGCAAGAACGTGCCCGGCGCGGTGAGCCGGCTTGCCGTGCAGCAGCTCTCCCGTCAAAAGTAAGGGCTTTGGTCGCCGATCCGTCTCCCAGCAGAATTGGCACTCCGAACACCAGTTTTTCTGAGAAACGTGAGCTGCTCGGTGGTCTCGCTGTCTTTTTCTCGGCGCATCCCATTTTTCAGCGTGAGCGAGAGCGCAGCTCTCGTCCGCTCGCCCTCGATGCGGACGAGCTTTTCTCCCCGGCTTAGCCCTTGACAGGGCACGACCGGGCTAGAACGCTACGCAAAAGTGGCGAAGCAGCAGCTCCTCTTGGTCGACTCAGATCCGGCCAGCGTTCGTGTCCTCGAAGTGAGCCTCAAGAAGGCTGGCTTCAGCGTCACTACAGCTACCGACGGTCTCGACGCCTTGTCCAAGGTCGAACACTTCGTTCCAGACCTGATCTTGACCGATACGCGTCTGCCTCGGCTCGACGGCTACGAGCTCGTGCGTCGGCTCAAGAAGCGTCCAGAGTTCGCGCTTGCGCCGATTGTCTTCCTCACGAGCCAGAAGAGCATTGAGGACAAGATTCGCGGTCTTGAGCTTGGTGTTGAGGATTATCTCACGAAGCCGATCTTTGTGCGCGAGCTGATCGCTCGTGTCCACCTCCTGCTCGCTCGTCGCGCGCACCAGAGGATGGCGCAGACCGCCGGCAGCCCCAAGACACATCTCTCCGGTGACCTCTCGGACATGGGGGTCGTAGATCTGCTCCAGACCTTTGAACTCGGACGCAAGACAGGCATCGTTCACCTCGTCTCCGACCGTCAGGAAGAAGCTTTCATTTACTTCCGAGAAGGTCAGGTCATCGATGCTGAGCATGGCCGCCTCGCGGGGGAAGAAGCTGTCTACCGTTGCATGATCTGGACGCGCGGCGCTTTTGAGGTCGATTTTGTGTCTCTTGACCGTCCTGAGACGATCCACACGACAACTCAGGGCTTGCTCATGGAGGGTATGCGCCGAGTCGATGAGTGGGGAAGGCTTCTCGAACAGCTTCCGCCTCTCGGGACGGTCTTTCAGGTGAATCACGAGGCGCTCGCTGAACGGCTCGGTGAGATCCCTGATGAGTTGAATGGTATCTTGCGACTCTTCGATGGCTCCCGCACGTTGATGGACGTCGTCGACGAGAGTCCCTTCGAAGATCTTTCGACTCTCTCGACCATCAGCAAGCTCTACTTTGAAGACTTGCTTCAGATGCTCGAGTCCGCAGCGGTCTCTTCGGTTCAGGACGAAGCCGTCGTTCCGGCGCGGGAGAGCGATAGCAAGATCGCGCTCTCAAAGCCCGGCTCGCTCGAGTCAATCCGCTCTTTCTCCGGCGGACGGAGCTGGCGGCCCTCGGTGGCCCCGAGTGAGAATTTCGGGCTCCCGGAGAGCCCGTTGCCCGCAGCCGAGGCTCCCGCTCCCGTTTTCGCCACGCAGGACAGTCTCTCGGAGGGGCTCCGCGAAGTGGCGCAGAGCTTGCCCCCCGAGGCGCCGCAGAGCTTGCCCCCCGAGGCGCCGGCGTCCCGAATGCCTTCTTCGTACCGCAGCTCATTCCGGCCTTTGGCTCCCGATTCGTTCATTCCTCCTCCGCGGGAGGGCTCAGCATCGGCCGCGCGTGCACCTTCTTCGCCGAGTCCCCAGCCGCGCCCCCTGGAGCCGGCGCCAAAGGCGCCTCTGACCGAACGAGAAGCCGTGGCGCCCGAGTCGCGAGAACCAATCTCAGCAGAGACGGACCGCTTGACCCCAGCGTCGGCCCGAGCCTTCGACGAAGAGGAAGCTCGGTCCGCTCGAGCTGCCCAGCCGTCGCCGCGAACGGCTAAGACCTTGCTCGGAATCGGACTGGGTTCGCGCGAGCCCTCATCGCCCGAGACGAAAAGCAGGCCTCACGAAGGCAAGACGCGCCTCGGCATCGGCCGCATCGAGACTCAGTCGTCTCATTTCCAGGCGCCGCCCCCGGGTCTTGTCGGCGGTGCTCTCGCGGAATCTCACGAGGAAAAGGAAAAGTCTCCTGAGCCTGGACCCTCCCTGTCCGAGGACGACGATCGCCCGAGCGCAGAGGTCCTGCGCTTGCCACGTTCGGACTCAGACGCAGGTTCAGACTCAGACTCAGACTCAGACTCAGCCTCAGACTCAGCCTCAGACTCAGCCTCAGACGCAGGTTCAGACTCAGCCTTCCATGACTCCGAGCCCGAAGAGGCGGATGCCTTCTTTCGCGCCGGCGACGAGCAGATGAGCGTGGCGCCCCCTCTCGACGACTTCGAGGGTGACCTGGACTTTGAGCCCCTGGAGCCGGTGATAGGCGGCCTTTCGCGCCGGCCTGCCTCGCCGAAGAACCGGCGTATCGTGGTCGGTGTGCTGGCTGTTATGGTGAGTATTTTGTTGGTTGGGTTGCTCACATCGAGGAAGGAGCCCGAGCCTGAGCTCGGGTCTGCCGAGCGGCGCGCCGAAGCTCCGAAACCGGCCGAACCTGTGCCCGAGCCCGCCTCTGATGAGCCTCTCGCTGCCACCGAGGAATCCGAGGTGCTTTCGCTCCAGGGGTCTTCACCGCGAGGCGCTGGCTCAGAAGGCGGGCCCCTTTCGAGCGAGGCCCAGGTGGGCGAGTCCTCGTCCCCGCGTTCGTCCGGTCCGCGCGGGGCCGCCGCGCGCAGGACGCGAGCCGTCGAGCAGGCGAAAGCCACGAAAAAGCCCTCGGACAAGCCGCCTGCGGCTGGCTTCCCGGTCGCCGAGTAAGTTCCTCCCGGGTCTTTGGGCGGCGGCTGCCCGAAGTCTGACCGCGTTTCGGAGTCAACGGGCTCGCTCACCGCTGAAGAAGCGGCGCAACAGCTCGGCGCACTGGTCGGGGATTTCCGTGTGGGGCGCGTGACCCGCGTCGAGGATCTCAAAGCCTGTGCCTGGAATCTCGCGAGCGAGCATCCTGCCGAGTGTGAGCGGTATGAGGCAATCCTCTCGTCCCCAGAGAAGGAGCGTCGGACACCTGAGGCGGCGACAGTCGGCGATGATGGAGCGGGTATCGACCGAGTTGCGGAGGAGGGCGAGCAGGGCGGCGCGTGACGCCGGGCTCGATACACCGAAGAAGTTTGCGGAGATGTCCTCGGGGCTTGCTTCTTTGTGGATGCGCGATTTGAACTGGTGCGAGAAGAGCCTTTGGCTCATGAGCTGACCGAGCGCGAGCTCTCCGATCACTGGCGCAAGTAAGAGGCGCAACGGCCCAGGAAATGCCCCCTTGGGCCCGAGGGGGCTGACGAGCGCGATGGTGCGGACGAGCTCAGGGCGCCTTGCTCCGAGGTGAATCGCGGCTGCGCCACCTAAGCCATGGCCGAAGACGTGAGCGCGGGCCAGGCCCAGGCCGCCCATCAGATCCGTCAAAGACTCGGCGACGCGAGCGGGCGAATAGTCATACTTGGTGGGAGGCGGCTTCTCACTCTCGCCGAGTCCGGGCAGGTCGACCGCGATGAAGCGGAAGTGCCGCCCCAAGAGGCGCCCGAGGGGAGCCAAGGAGGACCGGGGGGCGAGGACCCCGGGCAAAGCCACGACGGCAGGGCGGGTCTCCCCGTCCTGGCAGCTCCACTCGGTCGTGCGGAGACGGATGGGTCCAGCGAGGACATCGGAATGGCTCTCGAAGACCGGCGCCGTGGGGTCGCTCATCGTGCCGGGCCGACCATAGCAGTTTTTGCGGGTAGGGCGATGACGGGCGGGTTCTTTGAGCATGATCGCGGCTCAAGGCCGCCCGAGGGACCAAAGACGGACCCGGGGCCTTCCAGACGAAAACTCCATGGACGGTCCACCGTCTCCATGGACGACAGGACAATGGACGGGAAACCGTCTCCATGGACGAACCACCAATGGATGGTGGACCGTCTCCATGGATGACGCGCTAGTGTGACAAAAAACATCCTAGCTAGGATCGGGCGAGCGATCGGGCTGCTTCGTTCAGATCGTGCGCAAATCTTTGCTCGAGAAGTTCTTGGTTCTCCTCCACTCAGTAGAATATATTCGAAGTCGTTGGGAACGGGCCCGCCTTGAGGTGCTCCGAGCCCAAGATGCAGGTTGGGTTGCATCTTTGGACTCATCGGTCTTCGGGCGGTCACTCGTCCCCTCACGCGCGAAGTCTATTAGCGGACCCGGGCGATAGCCCCTCGTGCGCCTTGGCCTCGATCTTCGGGGTGTGATTTCGCTTTCTCTCTAACTCTCGAGCTGACTCTGTGAAAAACGCTAACCCGCCTGCTGCCTCGAACCAGGGGCTCTCCTTGGGAGATGTCCTCGAGACCGTTCGTGAGCGCGGCCTGGAGGTCAGCGAAGCCACCTTTCGCAAGTACGTGCAGCTCGGACTTCTGCCGCGCAGCGTCCGCGTCGGTACCAAAGGCAAACATCGCGGGTCACTGGGGCTCTACCCGCCCAGCACAGTCGAACGCATTGTGCTGATCAAGCGCCTTTTGTCTGAAAACTTCACGATTGAAGAGATCAAGAACGAGTTCTTGTTCTTGCGCAACGAGCTCGACGAGATCGAAGCTCGGCTCGACAAGATCTTCAGCGAGCTCGGGAGCTTTGTTCGTGAGCGCTATGGAACGAATCACATTTTGGGCTTGGATCTCGGACGTGCGCAAGGTGACGCTGAGTCATTGATCGTGCGACTCGAGAAGCTCAGGGATGGAATTGTGGCAGCGAAGAACCGCCGGACGCCGATGCCGGCGCGGGTCGTGGGTTATTGAGGAAAGGGAACGAAGAAGTGGCTGATAATACGGCGAAAGCAGAGAAGGATGAGGGCCATGATGCGATCACCCGCGAACAGAAGCGCTCCAGGCGCAAGCGTGTCGTCCGGGCTCGAACCATCAGTGTCAAACGTCTCACACAGAAGGAACTCGCCGCGGGTCGTCTCCTGTTCCCGGAGAAGGACTACTGGAAGCCGCGTACCCGTGAGGCGTGCGCTCAGATCGAGCGACCTTGTCCGTATGTTTCTTGCAAGCATCATTTGTTCATCGACGTCTCGCCCCGCACAGGCGCCATCAAGCTGAACTTCCCGGACCTCGAGGTCTGGGAGCTCAAGGAGTCCTGTGCTCTCGATGTGGCGGACCGCGGCGGGACAACACTCGAGGACGTCGGGGCGATCATGAACCTAACCCGGGAGCGGATCCGCCAGGTCGAGGTGAAGGCACTCGCGAAGCTCGAAGCTCTGCGCGAAATGGAGTCTTTGCGGGAGTACGTGGAGGAAGGGCCGATCGGTAAGCGCCGTCTGCCCAAACTCGAAGGTCGCTCTCATCTCTCTCTCGTCCAAGACGACGATGGTGACGCTGGCGACGAAGAATGAGCGCCCGGGGACGCGTGTCCCCGAACTCCTCTTCGCGTCCGCTCGCCCAACCGAGCCTTTGACTCGAGCTCTGCGTGAAGTCCTCGCTTTCGCCTTTGCGCGGGGGACGAGTGAAGCCGACCTTCTTGGTAGCTTTGCACGCCGCAGCCTCGATTCGACCATTGACTCGAAGTCGATTGAACAAGATCTATTCATCGATGAGCTGCTCAAAGACGGATTTCCTATTCGGGTGGGTGAGCGAAACTACGCTCCCTTCCGTCCCGCTCTCAAGCGGATCCTGCTGCACCCGCCCCATAGTCTCAAAGACATCGAGTTTCGGCAGGCGATCTTAGACGAGCTCTCGAGCTCAGCGGCGCTCAAGGACAAGACAGAGAGAGCGTACGAGGCCCTCCGGGAGCTTGTTCGAGCACTGTTTGAGAGTCCGAACTTCTCGACCAAGGGGGCGACTCTGAGGCGTCGCCTTCATATCCTCACCTCCTTCGTGGCTGCGGTGCGCGCTCTTGCCGCCATCGACGGCTTTCAGTCCGGCCTCGGGCGCGTGGGTGAGTTTGCGCGGGGCGCTCTCCGCTCAAGTGCTCATGAGCGAGTTCAAGAACTCCTAGCCTTCGAAGAGAGCAGGACCATCATCGAGGCCCGGCTCAAGGTCGGGGCGGACGGGTCTCTGCGCCATGTCGAAATGTTGCGCTCCGTGGAGCTCTCGCTTCCGAGCGCGCCCCGGGGCGCGCTCGGAAGGTTTTTTCGCGCTCTTTTCGGGATGATCAAGGGGCATCGCTTCTCCGAGGAAGACGTCCTGAGTCAGCTCATCGAAGGCGCTTTCTCTGCCGTCGAAGCGGACATAGCGACGCTCATCGATGTCTACTTGGGGTTCGAGTTTTACCTCGGAGCTCTCGGTTTTCGCACGCGCGCGGAGCGGGCCGGGCTGCCCACGAGCCTCGCGCACTTCTCTTCGGAGCGCTCTTACGAATCACTCTGGAATCCGTGGCTCCTCGGGGGAAACCGAACTGTCACGCCCACCAGCATGAGTTTCGGGGGCAGGAGCGGCACCACCATCCTGACCGGACCGAACTCGGGAGGAAAGACGCGGCTCCTCCAGTCGATCGCCATCACCCAGCTGCTCGGACAAAGCGGCCTTTTCGTTCCGGCAGCCAGTGCGGAGCTGACCCTGGCTCCCGAAATGTACTTCTCACTGATCGAGAGGCCGAGCGCCGAGGGCGACGAGGGCAGACTCGGGACGGAGCTCCGTCGCGTCCGTCAGGTGTTCGAGAGATGTGGCCCGGGGGCGCTTGTCATCATGGATGAGCTGTGTTCCGGAACGAATCCCTCGGAAGGAGAGGAGATCTTCGTGATGGTGCTCGAGCTGTTCGAAGAGCTACGTCCTGTCGTCTTCGTCTCGACGCACTTTCTCGACTTTGCGTCCAGGCTCGAGGCCGCGCGCGGACGTGCTCTCGACTTCTATCAGGTGGAGCTCGACTCGGAAGGTTTGCCGACATTTCGGTTCATCCGCGGTGTTGCTACGACCAGTCTCGCGAGTCGGACGGCGGAGAGGCTGGGAGTGACCCGTGATGAACTCCGTCGTCTTTCGGCGGAGCGTCGACGCAAGATAGAGCGCCCAGAGTCTGCCTGACTGACCGAGGGTCCGGATTCACCGAGCTGAGCGGACAAGAGCTGCCGGAAAATCTTGCGCAGCTCACCTGCGTGAGGCCGGTGTGTGTGCCCCGCTCAGCGCGGACGGTGACCCTTCCGTCGAAGCCTCTAGTGTCGGCTCGGCTGTCAGTCGATAGCTGACTAGAACACGTCTCAAAATGGCACAGCGAAGCTCTCGTCCGCCCTCGAG
>JAEYYX010000069.1 GCA_023428245.1 Pseudomonadota bacterium | reverse complement strand
CTGCGTCAGGCTTTCGCCCATTGCGCAAGATTCCCCACTGCTGCCTCCCGTAGGAGTCTGGACCGTGTCTCAGTTCCAGTGTGGCTGTTCATCCTCTCAGACCAGCTACCCGTCTTAGCCTTGGTAGTCCGTTACACTACCAACTAGCTGATGGGCCGCAGGCTCCTCCTCAAGCGCGAGGACCGAAGTTCCCCCGCTTTGGCCGCATCCCCGAGGGGACGTGGTCTCATGCTGTATTAGCTCTCCTTTCGGAGAGTTATCCACCACTCGAGGGCAGATTACCTACGTGTTCCTCACCCGTGCGCCACTCGTGAGAGCAAGCTCTCACGCGTTCGACTTGCATGTGTTAAGCGCGCCGCTAACGTTCGTTCTGAGCCAGGATCAAACTCTCCAGTTTAAATCCTTGCTTGCACCACTAAGTAGGTGCCTACTTTGTTCCGGGGTCGTGGCAGCCGTTGTTTTGCAGCTGTCCGACTAAAGACCCGCGCGATTTCTCGCATAGTCATAGGACTCAGTTTTCAAGGACCGAGGAGAGGGCGAGGCCCTCTCGAAGGGGCGCTGGATTTAGTTCCGCACCCCCAGGGTGTCAACCAGTTTTTTCGATTTATTTTTCGAGGTTCGAACCCGCTCTCTGTGGAGCCGAGTTCTCGCGCAATCTCTGTGGATCGGCGCGTTCCTCGCCGGTTCGCCGCGCCGCGCTTCGGCGGTCGACCGAACCGAATCACCGGGCCATGAGGCCTCAGGCGAATCGAGTCACTGGAGTAGTACTAGAGGGAGCGATTTCCTATCCCGAAGCGCGTTCGTCTCGGGCAACGTCGCCAAGGGCGACGCTTGTGGATATCCTGGGTCTTTTCAGCCGGACCTGCCTCCTTGCGGGGCGAGAGCCGGTTTCCCGTCGGGCGACCCAGCTCTTGGGCCCGTTCTGGGGACGGGTCTTATGACTCCGTTTCGAATCGGTCGCAAGACTTTTGTGATCTTTTTCATGCACTTCGAGAAGTGGATCCGTCCGGCCAATCCCCTCCCCGACCCGGGCCTGGACGGGGCTGCGATGATCCCGCACAAACTCGGCGATCCGCAGGCTCCTGGGACTCACAGCCCTGGTACCGCCGCCTCAAGGGCCGCACCGCCCCCTTATTCATGGGGGGATTGGGGGCACAGGCAGCTTTCGAAGCACACAGGCAGGCGCTCGCTCTCTCTGTTCTCTCTATTCTGGCGCTTCCCGCCCTAGAGCCTGGCGTCTGGAAGAACACAAGAATCTAAAGAGCCTGCGCACCGCGGGCTTTCAGGGTTCGTCGTCCAAGTACCAGCGCCCCAGGGGCTCCCGGATCAGCGTTCCTTCTTCTCCGTTTTCCAGGCGCACCCGGAAGCCCTGCTCTCTCTTCTTCTCTGCAGGAGACCTCACGCGCCCGATGATATCGACGGAGAGCGCTGCTTCTCCCTGGCGAAGACTGAGCGGGCGACACTCCCGCTCCTCGATCCCGACAGGACGACAGCTCACTTGGGATTGTCGCGGGGCCGTCCACGGGAATCCCGCCTCGAGGGAAAGCTGCCTTTCGGCGCTTGTTAGGGCCCGCTCGGACACGGACGCCGCCCGGCGCGGGAGCCGAAGCGCGACCGCATAACCCTCGGGAAGGGCCCGGATCACGAAGCTCCGAAGGCGGTTGCGCACGAAGATCTCCTCCACGCGCCCCAGCCGCGAACGAGCGCTTGCATGAAGAATTGCAAGCTCAGCCGCGAAGACACGCATCGCAAAGGGATCGAGCCGCCCCCAATAGTCGACGGTCTCTCCTTCGTCGTCCACGAGCACCGCACAGTCCCCGCCAGTGCGCAGACACAGCTCTCGGAGAATGTCCGCGAAGGGCGACGGCACTTGGTCGCGCGGGGGGAGCTCCGAAGTGGTCACCGCTTCCGCCCAACAAGCTTCAGAAGAGAAGCGCGATTCTCGGAGAGAACGACAGGCGTGCGGCTCCGGAGTTCACGTTTGAGCGTTTCGGACTCAGCGCGCGAGCGGTCTGCCGCGACAAGAGGCCGCACGAGTTCGGAGAGCTCGGAGTCGGTCGCGATGCGTTCTGGGATGATTTCGTGAGCGATGAGGAGATGATAGCCGAGGGCTGTCCCGATCACTGGGCTCTTCTCTCCTGCCTCGGTGAGCGCTGTCGCGGCGCGCACGACCTGCTCGGGGACCTGTTCACTCGGATCGTCTCCGAGCCCAACCGGAACCACGCGACCGTCCGCGGCGACCGGCGGCCAGATGCGTCCGGAAATCTCAACCTCGAGTTCCTTTGCCGCCTGGGTGGCGAGCTCGCCAAACTGGATCGTCGAGTCAGCCAGACCCGCGCGCTCACGTATCTGTTCCATCTTCGCGCGCGCCTTCTCGTCAGATTCGAGCAAACGCACGCGCAGGAAGATTTCGGCGGCCCGAACGGCGCGAGGTCTCTTGAGCTCGAGCCATGCCGACGACGTGGCGATCTCCATCTCTTCAGGCAGAACCGGCCCTCGAGCGAGCGTCGACTCTCTCCAGCTTTCCATGAACTCTCGCGCGAGCACCGCACGGGTCACCGCGCGGGTCGCCGAGGGACGTTCTTCTTCCATGGCGCGCACGAAGTGCCCTGCGTCCGTCCAGCGTCGCGCTAGCTCGGAGGCGCCTGGGCCAGCCTGAAGAAGAGAGTCCGCCTGAAGGGCATACGACCCAAGCCGAGCCAAGACGCCATCGGGCAGCTGCTCCTCGATCCGACCGCTGGTCCCGCGGCTGCATGAGGCCGAGGCAAGCGCCAGAAGGAGCAAAGGGGCCCTCATGCTCTAACTTTCTCTCGGCGGACCGAGCGAGCGCAAGCCTACGCCTCCCGCTAGAAATGCCACGACGAAGGCGCAGCTCGCCATCGGGAAGGAGGATTCCGACCAAGCGTACCCAGCGCCCACGAGGGCCAGAGTCGAGACGGCCCAAAGGACCAGGGCGATCGCAGAGCGCCGCCCGAACTTCGGGGCCCGGAGGCTTCTCGGGAGACTGCCCCCGGCGCCGGTCCCTGCGAGAGCGACAAGAAGAACGCCACCGCAGGTCAGGAGCACGCGGCCAAGGATGCGATATTCGAGTCGTTCGGGCTCGCCCCCCCAAAGCACGGAAGCCACCGCCGCGATCGCCGAGCACAGAATGACCCAGGCCCATAGGGTGCCCCCTCGCGCGTGCGGCTCGTGCCCTTCACTATGTAGTCTTGCTGCCGCTTGGCCCTCACCATCGCGATCGTCTCGCTCCCTGAGCGCACCTAAAGAAAGAGCGAATGCGAGCCAACCGAGGAAAACAAACCCCCTCGGAATTTCCGCGTCACTTGGTGCGACGAAAACCGCCATCAAGACGGCTCCTCCGAAGCCGTAGATCGCGAGGGGCACTCCGAGGCGATGCGGAAGCGCCAAGCCGACGAGAAGCAGGACCCACCCGAAAACGCCCAAGGCAAGCGGAGTGCCCTCCGCTCCCGAGAGGGTCACACTCGCTGCGTAGGCCCCCGTGAGCCAAATGGGACTAGCTCCGAGCACTCGGGACAAGACTGCTGTCACCTCATGATCTCCGGCTTTCCGGGCGGCAGCGGGGGCGCCGTCTCGAGGCGAGCTCCGTAGCGGTGCCATGCCCAGGTCGCTGCGCTCACCATCAAGACGACCCCACAGGCGATCGTCGCGACCAAGCGAATGAGATAGGGACGCACTTCGTTCTGGTTGTCGGCCACGGCATTCCTTTCCTAGGTTGAGCTCGAACTCGGGTCCGCCCTCTCCCCTCACCGACCGTCACAGGAAAAACGCCCCAAGCGGAAAGGGGGAGGGCGAGGGAGGACAAGGCGCCGCCCTCAGCGGGAAAAGCGAAGATAGAAGTACCCGAGGAGCAATACCCCGAGAAGGGCGATCCGCCACAAGAGTGCGCGCTGCTTGCGCGCTAGCTCCGCTCGCCTGCCGTCTTCGAGACGGTCTTCGAGATGCCTCACGCGGCCTTCGAGCAGCGAAACGCGCTCCTCGAGGTCCGCGGTCTCGGTTTCGGAAGGCGGGCTCTGGAGCGCCGGGGAAGATTCGTCGAGGTCTGACATCGTCTCGGAGGCACCTTAGGGGACCAGAACCAGCTTGCCTACCGTGCGCCCTGACTGAAGCGCTGCGTGGGCCTTTGCGACTTGGTCGAAAGGATAGGTCGTGGGCGTCGCCGCCTGGAGTTGCTCGCGAGCGACAAGATCGAGGATTTGCGCCATAGCGGCGCGCAGTGTCGGCACTTCCGAGAAGAGGTACGACAAGTTGAACGCCATGACTGACTTGTTCGCGTTGGTCATCTCGAGAGGCTGAAAACGTGGGGTCCGTAATAAGCCCCAGAGCAGGCGGAGCGGGTTCGGCAGAGACCAGCCGCGGCTCATCATCGAGTGCGCCCCGTAGATGACAAGGCGCCCCGTCGGACGCAGGACTCGATAGCTATCGCGAAGAGTCTCGTAGCCGTTCGCGTCGAGAACGATGTCGTAGCCGCGCTCACCAGGACTCAAGAGGCCCTTCTTGAAGGTACGGTCGCTCCGCACCAGAACCCGCTCTGCTCCGAGCGAAAGCACTGTCTCCGCCTTTTCTGGCGAGCCGACGGTCCCCACAACGTGGCAACCGAGCGCTCGCGCGATCTGAACCATCATGGAACCGACGCCCCCCGCCGCAGAGTGCACGAGGACCTTCTTTCCCGCCGCGGCTGCGCCGAGCTCGACGAGCGCGTACCAAGCGGTAAGCGGCGCAACGACAAGGGCCGCCGCCTGAGCCGCGGTCATGCCCGCCGGCCGCGCGAAGAGGTAGTCAGCGGGAACCACGACGTGAGTCGCGTAGGCCCCGAAAAGAGAAGCCCCGAAGACATCATCGCCGGGACGGATAGTCGTCACGGCGTCACCGACGGCTAACACGCGACCGCTGAACTCGAAGCCCGGTGTGATCGGCCACCCTACGTACTCACGCGCCGAAGGGTAGAGACCGAGCCGTACGACGACGTCAGCAAAATTCACCCCGATCGCTTCGGTTTGGACCAAGACCTCGTTCGGGGCTACCGCCGGAACCTCCGCCGCACAGACCTTCAGGCGCGAGTAGCCGCCCGGACGAGCGACGACGACCTTCTTTGCCTCAAGACTCATGGCATTCATGAAGAATTTCCAACACTTCTCGTTAGCAGCCGGCGCGACGGGCGCGAGACCCTTCTGACCCTAGAACTCCGACCTGTCAAACGGGCCTGGCCCTTGCTCGGCGCTCCGGGCTGGGCTAGCGGCTCGCCCAGAATGTTCTCGACCATCCAGAAGGCTCCCCCCGACCCCATCCTCGGCATCACAGAGGCGTTCCAGAAGGACCCCCGCCCGACGAAGATCAATCTCTCGGTGGGCGTTTTCAAGGACGAGAGCGGACAAACCCCCGTGCTCGAGTGTGTGAAGCGCGCGGAGAAGATCCTGCTCGAGAGCGAGAAAAACAAGCTCTACCGCCCAATCGAAGGTGACCCTGTGTACGATCGCGGCGTCCGCGAGCTCTTGTTCGGACGCGACGCGGCACGGGTGAACGACGGGACTGCCGTCACCTGCCATACACCCGGCGGAACGGGCGCGCTGCGTCTCGCCGCTGATTTTCTGAGCCAGAAAGCGGGTGCCAAGCGGATCTGGGTGAGCGATCCGACCTGGGAGAACCACAAGCAGATCTTCTCCGCCGTCGGGATGGAAGTTCTCACATACCGCTACTTCGACGCGCAAAAGAACGCTCTCGATCTAACCGGTCTCAAGAGCTCACTCGCCGCGGCCCAGCCCGGCGACGTCGTGCTCCTGCACGCTTGCTGTCACAACCCCTCGGGCGTCGACCCGAACGCAGACGAATGGACCCAGATCGCTGAGCTCGTGAAGGCCCGCGGCGCGCTCCCCCTCGTCGATTTCGCCTACCAGGGCTTCGGCGACGGCCTCGTGGAAGACACGATTGGACTCAAGAAGCTCCTCGAGCAGGTTGACGAGGCGCTCATCTGCTCCAGCTTCTCGAAGAACTTCAGCCTCTACAACGAGCGCACAGGCGCCCTCACGGCTGTCGCTCGCACGGCGGACGAAGGCGCGGCCATCCTGAGCCAGCTCAAGGTGTGCGCGCGAGTAAACTACTCGAACCCTCCGGCTCACGGCGGCGCGATCATCGCGACGATCCTGACGAACCCTGAGCTCACCGCCCTCTGGGAGCAGGAACTCACAGCCATGCGGAAGCGCATCGCTGAGATGCGCTCGGCGTTCGTCGACGGTCTCAAGAAGGCAGGCGCGACGCGGGACTACTCGTTCATCACGCGCCAGAAGGGCATGTTCAGCTTCTCTGGCTTGAACAAGGACCAGGTCGAGCGCCTCAAGGCCGAGTACGGCATCTATATCGTCGGCTCCGGTCGCATCAACGTGGCAGGCATGAGCCAGGCGACCATGGATTCGCTCTGCCAGGCCATCGTTAGCGTCCTATAAACCGCGTCCTCTGAGAAAAGAGGGACGCCTCTCCCCTTCGAGATGCGCCCCGAAACAAGAGAGCGCGAAGGAGACGCCTTCCGAGGGCTTCGGCCTCGGAAGGCGCGCTAGGACGTGCGTCCAGTCTGGCGAAGCGCCACATTTCTCGGGAATTTTGCCTGCACTTCATGCGCGTGGCGGCCCCTTTGCCCCAAGGTCACAATGACGGGCGAAAGGGGTATCACCATGGCCGAAGAGTCGGAACCGCCATATTCCACGATCAACCGTCGGCTCATCCTCGTCGAGGACGATCCGCTCGTGCGCGGCGCGCTGCGCCGCTCGCTCATCACGCAAGGTTACGGAGTGCTCGAGTTCGGCTGCGCCGAGGACCTTCTCGACATGCTCGATGAGCAGGCCATCGAACCCGAACTGCTCATCAGCGACGTCCGATTGCCCGGGCTCGATGGGATCTCACTCGCCGAGCAGCTCAGCGTGCGCTTTCCCCGCCTCCGGGTCCTGCTCATCAGCGGCTATCTGGACGACTCACAGCTCAAGCGCGTCCACCGTTGCCCTCACTTCTTCTTCCAACCGAAGCCCTTCGTCGGAGTCGATCTGACGCGGCTCGTCGCGGACATCCTGCAGAGCGTCGCCTAGCCGAGGTGACGGTCTCAAGAACGTCAGCGCTGCACCTCGAGTGCGGGGGCTGCTCAGGACCAGCTCCCCCCACAAGGCCACGGCGCGCCGGCGTTGGTCCCCCTTGCAAGGGCGACCTTGTGAGAGAGGGCCACACACGAAAGCGCTGGTCGCTGGAGAGGGCCACCAATTGACAGGAGCAGACTTTGACCGGACCTTGATCGATAGAGCGCGGACCTTTCGCGCCGCGAGGAAAGGCGGACAAGTTTGGGTACTTTGGTGGTGATGGCGATCGTCTTCTTGGTCTTCGTCCTGGGAGCGATCTTTTGGGGTGTGGGTGTCTACAACCGACTCGTGACGCTGAGGGGGCGCTTCCAGAACGCCTTCTCGCAGATCGAGGTCCAGATGAAGCGCCGCTATGACGCCATTCCGAACCTCGTCGAGATCGTCAAAGCAGCCGCGAAGCACGAGCGGGAGACGCTCGAAGCTGTGATCTCCGCGCGCAATCGAGCGCTCAGCGGACTCGAAGCCCTCAAACACGCCCCAGGCAACGCCCAGCAAATGGCTGAGCTCGGCGCCGCGGAAGGAATGCTGTCGAATGCGCTCGGCCGTCTCTCCGTCGTCGTCGAGGCCTATCCCGACCTCAAGGCGAACTCGAACTTCGCCCAGCTCACCGAGGAGCTGACCTCGACTGAAAACAAGATCGCCTTTGCGCGCCAGGCTTTCAACGACGCCGTTACCGACTTCAACACCTACAAGCGTTTCTTCCCCCAGGTCATCCTGGCCGGCATGTTCGGGTTCGCCGAAGACGCAACCCTGCTCAAGTTCTCCGACAGCGAGCCGACCGCCGTTGCTCCAAAGCTCAATTTCTGATCTGCGAGAGAGGCCGGGCGGTCACAAGGCCAGAGCGGCCGGACGAGCGTGAGCGAAACAGCGGGCCGAGGAGCGAAACGTGAGGTTCTTTGAGCACCAAGCCCAGGCCCGAGCCAAGACGACGCGCCTCGTCGTCCTCTACGGCCTCGGTGTGCTCTTGCTCGGCCTGCTCAGCGGCCTCGCTATTCACTTCGCGTTGAGCTTCGACGGGAGCTCTCTCGATAGCATGAGCGAGGCGCACTTCTCGCTTGTCGCCAGCGGGGCCATCGGGACCTGGGGTGTGGTACTCTTGGGCTCCGCGATTCGAACCATGCGCCTTGGCCAGGGTGGACGCGTGGTGGCGGAATCCCTCGGAGGCACCCTCCTCAGCCACCAGACGGGCGATCTCGCCGAAAAGCGAGCGCTCAACGTCGTCGAAGAGATGGC
This sequence comes from Pseudomonadota bacterium, assembly GCA_023428245.1. GTDB lineage: Bacteria > Myxococcota_A > Polyangia > Polyangiales > Polyangiaceae > NIC37A-2. The sequence goes on along the minus strand of JAEYYX010000069.1, from coordinate 62,105 downwards.
TCTCGCGTCAGGGATGCCAGTGCCGCCCGTGTATCTTCTTCGCCGCGAACCGGGCATCAACGCCTTCGCGGCAGGCTGGTCGCCGGACGATGCGGTGATCGGGCTTACGCGAGGGGCGGTGGAGCATTTGAGCCGCAGTGAGCTCCAAGGCGTCGTGGCCCATGAGTTCAGCCACATCCTGAACCGAGATTCCGCGCTCAATATGCGCATGCTCGGCACCCTCCATGGCATCGTCGCGCTCAGCCTCGTTGGGCGTTTCTTGATGACGGTTCGCTCATCGAACCGGAAGCGCGACGCAGCGCCCTTTGCGATGATCGGGGTCGCTCTCTGGCTCCTCGGATCCGTCGGTGCCTTCATCGCTGAACTCATTCAAGCGGCAGTCTCCCGAGAGCGGGAGTTCTTGGCCGATGCCTCCGCCGTTCAGTTTACTCGCGACCCCAGCGGGATCGCCGGCGCTCTCGCGAAGATTGGGCTCGTTTCGTCCTACTTGGGTTCCAGCGCCGCCCGCCCCGCCAACCATTTGCTCATCGCCGAAGCGACCCCTCCGAGCTTCTTCGATCTCGCCTCCCATCCACCTCTCAAGGAGCGCATCCGTCGTCTAGTGCCCACCTGGAACGGGGAGTTTGCGAGCGTGTGCAGTCCTCTCGGCGCTACTTCTCTCGGTTCTCTCGGGGTCGAATCTCTCAGGCTCAGTCCTACCGCTCCAGGGGCAATCGGCTTCGCGGGAGCGACACCCCAAGCAGTCCCTCCTGAGCTCCGTGACGCATCCGACGAGGCACCCCCCTCTCCGTTCAGCGGTACGCCAATGCACATGATCGACGGCGCTCGCGAGCCTTACTTCGCGCGGCTGCTGCTCTTGGCAGGGTCTCTCGATGAGAACCTCGAGGCTCGAAACGCCCAGCTCGCCAATCTCGAGCTCGCCGACCCTTCGACCGCAGGCCTTTTGCCGAACATTCACAAAAACTACCTCGCTGTTCCGCCCGGCGAGCGCTTACCGCTCATCGACCTCGCCCTCGGAACGCTCGCCGCTCTCTCCCGTCGACAAGCCGACGAGCTCTATCTTCTCCTCGAACAAGCGCGCACCGGGCTCAGTCCTTTTGCTCATCGAGCTTTCGCGGTGCTCCGCCTCAGCCAGCGCCACCTCTTGCCCCCCGGTCAGCTCCAGCAGAGGACCCGCGCGGCTACCTCAGACCGCACCGAAGCAATTGCATGTTTGCTCGGGGTGCTCGCGCGCCGAGGCCAGAAGAGCGAAACCGAGGCGGCGGCTGCATTTGCCCTGGGCCGTGCACGCCTGGCTCGGCTCACCCCGGAGCTTCCTTTCCCCGCCCCTCGCGACCTCACTCTCGACGCCCTCGACCGAGCTCTCCTCACGCTCCTTGAATCGCCTCTCTCCGAGCGGCGGCTGGTCTTGGATGCTCTTGAAAGCGTGGCATCCTTCGACGGCGTCTTGAAGCCTCTCGAGAGTGAGCTCATCCACACCTTCGCCGTTTGTCTGAACGTCGCGACCAGGAAGCGTCTCACCGAGGCGGACGCTGGAGCTCTTTCATGAAACGTGTTACGACGCTCCTCCTCATCGCTCTCGTCGCGGCAATCGCCTACCACTTCGGAAGGAAGGCGGAGAAAGAAGCCGAGCCCACGGAATCCACTCTCGAGCTCGCCCCGACCCCCACGGCACTCACCGCCGTTCGACGCCTCGCTCGCCTCGAGACAGCCCAGTTCAACCTTGAGCGCGTGATCGATCTCAAGGATCAACAGAAGCGCCTCATGGGCACCGTCGAAGCCCAAGATGCGATCTTGCTCGTCGCTGCCGGCACCGTCTCAGCAGGCATCGACTTCACCCAAATGGAAGAATCGAGCGCGCGCGTCGACTGGCCGAAGAAGTCGATCGCGATCACCCTCCCACGAGCCAACGTCTTCTCCGTCGCACTCGACGAAAGGCGAACCTACGTCCACACGCGCAAGACGGACGTGCTCGCGACGCGCCGAGAATCTCTTGAGACGGATGCGCGACGCGAAGCCGAGCGTGGCTTCCTCGAGGCGGCGAAGAACCAACATTTGCTCTCGATCGCGGAAACAAACGCCGAAAAGACTGTCCGTTCCCTGCTCGAATCCCTGGGTTTCGAACGTGTCGACGTCCAATTCGCCCACCCGAAAGCGGGCGAATAGGGAGCCGAGCCGTGGATCGAGTCGCGCATTGTGCAGCTCGGAGCGCCGGGTTAAGGGCACCTCGATGTCTCGGGTCCCGGTCCTGTCCCTCGCGAACGTCGAGAAGATCTACAAAACTGGTCACCATGCGCTGAAGGGCGTGTCGCTCGAGGTGAATCAGGGCGAGCTCTTTGCGCTCTTGGGGCCGAACGGCGCCGGCAAGACCACGCTGATCGGGATCGTGACCGGCCTCGTCCGGAAGACGAGCGGCACAGTCCTCGTTTCTGGCATCGACATCGATCGCGAGCCAGCGCGCGCCCGAGCTCACGTAGGCCTCGTGCCCCAGGAGCTCAGCACCGACATGTTCGAGACAGTCTGGGACACACTCTGCTTCAGCCGCGGCCTGTTCGGTAAGCCCAAAACTCCGGAAAAACTCGAGGAAATCCTGCGCGACTTGTCCCTTTACGACAAGAAGGACGCCAAGATCATGACCCTCTCGGGTGGCATGAAGCGCCGCGTGCTGATCGCCAAGGCGCTCTGTCACGAACCAAGCCTGCTCTTCCTCGATGAACCAACGGCGGGCGTCGACGTCGAGTTGCGACGGGATATGTGGAAGCTGGTCGACAAACTGCGTCGCGCCGGGATGACGATCGTGCTCACGACCCACTACATCGAAGAGGCCGAACAAATGGCGGACCGGGTGGGGGTTATCCACGGTGGACAGATCGTTGTCGTCGAAGAGACGAGCACGCTCATGAAAAAGCTCGGCCAGAAGAAGCTCGTCGTCGAACTCGAGGAGCCTCTCACGGTCCTTCCGGAAGCGCTCCAGGCCGCGGGGGTCGAGCTCGGAGCCGACGGGCAGAAACTCATCTATTCCTACGACGCCAAGGCAGAGAAAGCACCTCTCGAACCCATTTTGCGGGCTTTGGATGAGGCGAAGGTCACCCTCAAAGACCTTCAGACCAAGCAGAGCTCCCTCGAAGAAATCTTCTTAGGCTTGCTCAAGGGGACAAAACAGTCGTGAACACGCGAGCGATCATTGCCATCTACCGCTTCGAAATGGCGCGTTGGTTTCGCACCATCGCCCAGAGCATCCTGACACCTGTACTCTCGACGTCGCTCTACTTCGTCGTCTTCGGGTCCGCGATCGGTTCTCGGATCGAAGCGATCGACGGCGTTCCTTACGGCGCATTCATTGTGCCAGGTCTCACGATGCTCTCCGTGCTCACTGAGAGCGTCTCGAATGCCTCCTTCGGCATCTACATGCCGCGCTTTTCGGGGACGATTTACGAGGTGCTCTCGGCGCCGATCTCGAGCCTCGATATAGTGCTCGGCTATGTAGGGGCGGCAGCGACGAAGTCCTTCATTTTGGGCCTGATCATCATGCTCACGGCCCGATTGTTTGTTTCGTATTCAATCGAACACCCGCTGTGGATGGTGGTCTTCCTGCTTCTGACATCCGTTTCGTTCAGCCTCCTCGGTTTTTCGATCGGTCTCTGGGCAGACGGATGGGAGAAGATGCAGATTGTGCCCGCGCTGATCGTGACGCCACTCGCCTTCTTGGGCGGAAGTTTTTACTCGATTCAGATGCTTCCGGAGCCGTTTCGAACGCTCACGCTCTTCAACCCGGTCGTCTATTTGATGAGCGGTTTCCGCTACAGCTTCTACGGGCAGGGAGATCTCGGGCCGACCTTGAGCCTGGGGCTTCTCGCGGCCTTCGGCGGCGCTTGCCTTGCTCTCGTCTTGTGGCTGCTCGACACCGGTTACCGCATTCGACAATGAGTGAGCTCAGGCGCGTGGAACTCTCGCGCGCCACAGAAGATCTTTCCGCTCCGGCCGGGGCAGTCTACCTTACCGCACAGGGTTACCCGCCGAGACTCGCAAGCCCCGCCTGCCTGAAACGATGGCTTCCGGCCGGGACGCTTGAAGCTGTGGTGTTTTCGAGGGAAACTGGTTTCAATTGACCGGCCAGGACTGCTCCGCCTCCTCTCGGGATCGCGGAGTCCAAAGTTTGCCGAGACGGTCGAGACGAAGAGGGCCCGTTTGAGCGAGCAGAACGAACAAGACGAGAAGACTCGAGTGACGGAAGTCGTCCAGCCGGCCATGCCGGAGACGAACACGACAGCCGAGTGCCTCGTTGTCATCTATACGACCGAGCCTGCTCTGCTCGGAAAGCGTATCGTTCTCGAACAGCCCGTCTTGCGCATCGGGCGCGGAAACGACAGCCACCTGATCCTAGAAGGCGACAGCGTGAGCCGACGCCACGCGCACCTCGAGCGCCGCGGCCCCGGGAGTTGGTACATCGTCGACGACAGGAGCACCAACGGCACCTACGTGAACGAGGAGCAGGTCGAAGCCGAGGCACGCCTGGACAACGGCGACCGCATCAAGATCGGCCCGACCATCCTGAAGTTCCTCTCCGGCGCGGACGCCGAAGCCAAGTACCACGAGGAGATCTACCGGATGACCATCATGGATGGTCTCACGCAGATCTACAACAAAAGGCACCTGGTCGAGGCTCTGGACCGTGAGGTAACGCGGGCTCGCCGGCATACACGCGACCTCAGCGTGCTCATGTTCGACATCGATCACTTCAAGAGCATCAACGACCGCTACGGACACCTCGCGGGCGACCACGTCCTCCGCGAGCTCGCCCGTGTCATCTCGGAGCGAATCCGGAGGGATGAGGTGTTCGCGCGTTACGGTGGCGAGGAGTTCGCGCTCGTGCTCCCCGAGACCTCCCTCGAAGGGGCGCGCCAGCTCGCCGAGACTCTGCGCATGCGAATCGAGGCCCACGACTTCGTCTTCCAGGGTGAGCGTATCGCCGTGACCATGTCGATGGGCGGAGCAGCCCTCGCTCCGAAGATGACGGGAGCCGAGCTGATCGCCGCCGCGGACCAGAAACTCTACGAAGCCAAGCGCGGTGGGCGAAACCGCGTCTGTCTCTGAACGAAGCCGAGAGGTCCCGGAGGTCGGCGGAAGAGCGCACCGCCCTGATTCCGAGATGCTATAGAGGCGCGCGCCTATGTTGGAATTCAAGACCGAGCCGCCGGACGTCCGGGTCCCTCCGCCGGGCCCAAACTCCCGCGCTTGGTCCGCGCGTCACCGCGCCCAAGCGGCGCCGATGGGACCGAAGGCTCCGGACGGACAGCCCTTCGACTCGGTCGTGTTCGAGCGCGGACGCGCGGCGAACGTCTATTGTGCCGATGGGAATCGTTACGTCGACTTCGCCGCTGGCTTCGGCGCACTCCTGCTCGGACATGCGCATCCGGGGCTCAAAAAGGTCCTCGCCGAGCAGAGCGCCGAGCTCTGGCAGGCGCTCGGCGACCTCTCGCCAAGCACGAAGAAGATCGAGCTTCTCGAAAAGCTCACCGAGCTCCACCCGTGCGGCGATGCGACGGGACTTCTCGGACTCAGTGGCGCCGACGCCATCACCGCTGCGCTCAAGACGGCACTGCTCGCGACGGGGCGCCCCGGCGTGCTCACCTTCTCAGGCTCCTATCACGGCCTCTCCTACGGCCCACTGGCGCACTCGGACCTCCGCCAAAGTTATCGCACGCCCTTTCTGGCGCAGCTCTCGCCCCATGTCCGCGTCGCTCCCTATCCGGAGGGGGACGGCGAACAATCGCTGCGCTCGGCTCGTGAGCTCATCGACGACAGCATCGGCGCGGTGCTCATCGAACCGATTCTCGGGCGCGGCGGAGTCGTGGTTCCGCCCGCTGGCTTTCTCACAGTCCTCTTTGAGCTCGCCCACTCCCGGGGAGCTCTCGCCATCGCCGATGAGATCTGGACGGGCCTCGGACGCTCGGGCGCTTGGCTCAGCTCAGTCCGAGACGGCGCGATCCCTGACCTGATTTGTCTCGGCAAGGGCCTCGGCGGCGGACTTCCCGTGAGCGTGTGCCTTGGTCCCAAGAGCCTCATGGAAAACTGGAGCCGACCGGAGGAGGTCGTGCACACCTCGACCTTCGCGGGAGCGTCACTCTCCGCCGCTGTCGCGCTTCGTACTCTCGAGATCCTGGAGCGCGATCAGCTCTCGCAAGAGAGCCTAAACAAAGGCGCGCGGCTGATGGAGCTTCTCGAGCCCCTCACCGAAGAGTTCCCCGGCATCAAGCTGCGTGGACGCGGGCTCATGGTGGGTCTCGAGGTCGGACTCGCAGCAGGGGGCGCTTCCGGACTCAGACAGCGCCTCCTCGAGCGGGGCTTTATGACGACAACGGGCGGTGGACAAAGGGACGTCTTGATCCTGACGCCTCCGCTCACCATCGAAGGGGAGTATTTGGAGTCTCTCGCCGAAGCTCTCCGCTGCGCCCTCGAGGAGCGACGAGAGGCGCAATGACGGATCCGATTGCGCGCGTCATGCGCCCTCGCGCCCTCGAACAGAGCGAGTTGCTCCATGCGCGGGTGCGAGCCTTTGCGTCCAATGTCGTCGAAGGTGCGGCGCCCCCCGAATCCTTCGACGAGCTAGCCCTCTCGATCGCGGCCTTTCAGCGCCAAGAATGTCCGGGACTCGATCGCTTGACCCAGACTCCTCCGAGCTCTCTCGAAGAGCTTCCTCTCGTTCCGGCCGAGGTCTTTCGGCTCACCCGCGTCGCAGCATACCCGGCAGAGCTCGATGTGGCGCGCTTTCAGACGAGCGGAACCACAAAGCGCGAAACCGGCGTCCACCCGACGCGCACCCTTTCGACCTACGACCATTTGGCGCTTCTACTCGCGCGCGTAACCCTCTTCCGAGGTCTCAGCGCCCGACCCATCATCATCGCGCTCGCAGAGCCAAAGCCAGGCCCCCAGCCCACCTCTTCTCTCACGTACATGATGGAACTCTTCATGCGTGAGATCGACGGACGCAGCCTGAGCACCGATCCGGTCCCGGCCGAGCTCGACTCTGCAGGACGCTTTCTGGTTGGGCCTCGCGGCGTCGATATCGAAGGACTCCGGCGCGCCGTGCGCCTCGCGTGCCATCGCCAAGAGCCTCTCGTCGTGCTCGGAACGAGCTTCGCTTACGTCGCTCTGCTCGAAGCCCTCGGCGACGAACAGCTCCCCCCGGCCCCCGAAGTCCGCCTCATGATCACCGGCGGCTTCAAAGGGCGCGTGCGGGAAGTTCCGGAGCAAGAGATCCGGGGGCGGATCGCGCGAGCGTTCTCCGCAGAGCCGGAACAAGTTCTCGGCGAGTATGGAATGACCGAGCTCACGAGCCAGCTCTACGAAGCCTGGACTTCAGGAAAAAAGGACGATCCAAGGAGCGCTTGGTTCCCGCGCCTGGGGCGCTCGAGCCTTTACCACGCTCCTCCCTGGCTCCGCGTGCTCGCCGTCGATCCTGTGACGCACGCCCGCGTCCCAGAGGGAACTCCAGGGCTCGCCGCGTTCATCGATCTCGGCAACATCGACTCTTGTCTGACCGTGCTCACAGAAGACCGCATTTTAGAGGTGGACGGCGGAATTCAGCTTCTCGGTCGCGCCCCCGCGGCTCCCCCCCGCGGCTGCAGCCTGACCTACGAGAGCTTGCTCGGAGGAGGAAAGCTTTGAGTCGCCGCGTCACTGAAGAACAAGCTGCGCGCGCCTTTGCTCTCGCCCGCGCCGCGGAGCTCATCGCCGACGGTTCTACGGAACTCGGAAAGCGCGCGCGGCGAGAGCTTGCCGAAGAAACAGGCCTTTCTCCCGAGAACGTCGACCTCGCGCTCCTCTTCTCTCTCGAACATGAGGCAAGCCGCGCGACCATTCTTCAGCTCGGTGCGCGGCTTCCGTCGTCGGAGCGAAGTCACGTCCTTCTCTCAGCGAACGTCTTCGTCGCCGCTTACCGGGCGATCTTGATCGGGATCCTTCAGGGGCAGTCGTGCCAGGTGCGCGCGTCGCGGCGAGCACAGACCATGGCGCGTTTGCTCGCGGAGGGGTCCGATGGGGCTTTTGAGCTCGTCTGGGAGCTCGAGGTCGAACCAGGCGACCACGTGTGGGCTTACGCCCACGACAGCACTCTCAATGAACTGAGAAAAAGTCTCCCGCACGGTGCGCGCCTCCACGCTCACGGCAGTGGCATGGCCACAGCTGTTCTCTTCGAGCCACTGATTGAAGCGTCCGATGAGGAACTCGATCAGCTCGCCTGCGATCTCACGACCGACATCATCCTCTTCGACCAAAGGGGCTGCTTAAGTCCTCGCATCTTGCTCCTACAGGGATCCGAAGATTTCGCTCATGACTTCCAAGCACGACTGCAAAGGGCTCTCGACGACGCCGAAGACCAGGTCCCGCGCGGAACGCTCAGCCCGGAAGAGGCCGCGGCCGAGAAGCGATACCTGATGACCTTTGAATATGTCGGCGGCCTGCTTTCAGCGGGACGCGGCTCTGTCACCCTCGATCCGGAACCGGAACGCCTCATCGTCCCGCCCATCGGACGCCATCTCCACATCACCCGCACCCAAGCGGCCCTCGACCGGCTCAAAGAACTCGGCCCTGCCCTGACCGCCGTCGCCCACCACGGACAACCCCATTTGCCAGGTCTACTCCGTGAGGCGATCGGAGAGCGACGCATTGTCGCGTTCGGTGAGCTGCAAAGGCCGCCTCTGGACGGTCCCGTCGACCTGCGCTCCGGGATCCGCCCTGAGATCATCGGAGACTAGAGCGCGTCTCAGAGAGATGCGCACAAAGAACACAGGGAACGTCGAGCAGATCTCAGGAGAATACGTCGAGAGCTCACGTCCGCTCGCCCTCGAGGGGGACGAGAGTTTCGGTGGGGCGCTTTCTGAGACGTGTTTCTAGTTCATCGCGAGCGGGAGCCGACGACGCTGTCGCACAATCACGTCGGGCTCACCGGGCGGCAGAGGCAGATCGCGGCCCTTGGCGTAAACCGGATGCCGCCCGTACTTCTTGTACCACTCGGCGACGCTCGCGGTCTGGAACATCTTCTCGACGACCTGGCGAAAGCCGACGCCCGTATTGTAAGCGCAGAAGCTGACCTCGCCGAGCTGGGTGGCGTAGGGGATGATGCACATCTCGGTGCGGCGGAAGTCGTAGTTGAAGACGTCTTGGAACCACATGCCGGCGACGAACAGAAAGCGCCACTCGAACTGTTGCGCGTCTCCCTCGCTATCTCCGACCTTCTTCCCTTTCGCGCCCATTTGGCTCATCGCCTGACGGATCATCTCGAATGCGCTGTAGCCGCTGGGCGCGCGATCGGGGCGGAAGTTCTTAAAGAGAGAGAGCGCCATCATCGCGTAGCGTTCCGTACGTCCTTCGCTCACCTCAGCGATGGTCGTGAAGTCTTTGAGGACTTGTTCGATGTCGAGGAACTCCGCGAGCGGGACCGTCTCGCGCGTCTTCTTGTTGACGAGCAGGATGGTGCCGATGCCACAATTTGGGTGGCAGCCGCAGTTCAGTGCGCCGAACTTTTCGGCAGGATTTTGCAGAAGATCGACGACATCCGACAGCGGGTTCATCGAGCTGAGCGGGAACCAATCGCGCCCCGGTTCCGTCACGCCGAGCTGGCGGCTCACGTCGTGGGCGAGGTGGCTCAGCGTGTAGCGCTTCTCGCTGCGTTCCTCTGCGCTGATGTCTTCGTCGCGTCCGGTGAAGCTCACGGGCTGGAACGAAACGACTGTCACCTTGTCGATATTGTCGATGGCGAACTGAACAACAGAACCTACCTGGTCATCGTTCACCCCGCGCACAACCGTCACCACGAGCACGACGTCGATGCCTGCCTGGGCGAGGTGATCGATGGCCCTGAGCTTCACGTCGAACAAATTGCCGACCTTACGGTGACTGTTCGCTTCGTTCGTGACCCCATCAAACTGCAAGTAACAGAGCCGAAGCCCGGCCCGTCTGGCTTCTTTCGCGTACTCAAGGGACTCGGCAAACTTGATGCCGTTCGAAGCGCATTGCACTGAGAAATAGCCTACCTGACGCGCGTAGCGAACAGCCTCGAGGAAGTCAGGGTGGAGCGTAGGTTCACCGCCGGAAAATTGGACGCTGAGCTGGCGACGCGGCTTGATCGTGAGCGAATCGTCGAGGAGCTTCTTGACCTCGTCGAGGCTGAGCTCGTGGACGTAGCCGACTTGATTGGCGTCCATGAAGCACGGATCGCACATCATGTTGCAGCGATTCGTAAGATCGACAGTGAGCACCGAGCCGCGCCCGTACTGGATCGAGCTCGGGCCGTGCTCGCGCAGGTTCGTGCGAAGCCCCGTCAGATCGCGTCCCGGGAAGAGCCCCTCGATTCGCGCGAGGAACTTCTCATCGATCGACAACAAATCTTCGATCTCCCCATGCACCGGGCAGGTCTTCTTCATCACCACCTGCCCGTCGCGCGCGACAATCTCCGCCTTGATCAGGCCGGGATGAGAATGAAGAAAGCTATTCAGATCCATCTCCCCAGAGACCACAGCCTCCCGCGCGGCCTTGACGCACTCGGGGCACAGGGAATCCGTCGTTCGCGGCCAGCCAAGCGGCGGCTTCGTCTTCTCGGAGGGCCGCGCCAGTTTCTGGCCAGCCCAGGCGGGGCTTGCTCTTTCTCCTGAGGTTCGGGGCCTGCGCGCCAAGAGCGAAAACGCCGTGCCGGAGAGCCGCCCCAGGTTTCTCTCGAACAGGACCTTCGGGTGCGAGAAAATGCGCCGGAGCGCAGCGGGTCGACTCATGGCGCGAGGTTAGCCCAAGAGCGCAGCTTCGAAAGTGGGGCTATAGAAGTCCCACGTGAAAAGCACGCTGGTCTTGAGCGACGTCCACCTGGGCGATGGTCACGGGCACGACGCAGGTCGTGCGCTCGCCCGTTTGCTCACTGAACATACACACAAGGACCTGATCCTGGCCGGAGACACCTTCGATCTCACCCTCGGTCCAAAAACGGAGGCCACCGGAGAGACGCTCGGCAAAATTCTCGCCCACCATGAGCCGGTGCGCGCCGCACTTCGCGCGCACCTCGAGCGCGGCAAACGCGTCACCCTCCTGCCTGGAAACCACGACGCCGCCCTCAAGCAGCGAGAGACCCGAGCTGAGCTCTGGAAAACCCTGGCCCCCCCCCACGAGGAGGCCCTCTGCGTCCGCGATTGGTTCACGAACTTTGGCCCCGCGCACATTCAACATGGGCATCTGTACGACGCCGACAACGCCTTCGCGCATCCGCTCGCGCCCTTTCGCATCGACGCCGAGCCTCTCGGAACAGCGCTCATGCGCGACTTCGTCGGCCCCTCTGGCGCGCTCTCCTTCGCCCACGCCCATGAGACGAGCCCCGTGCGCGGCCTCGTCCGAGCGTTCCGCGAGTTCGGTCCCCGGGCGCCCCAGATCATCCTCCTCTACTTCCGCGTCGCCTTAGCCCTGTGCCTCCGCGCGACGCGCAAAGACGAGGTTGCTGTCGACGAGCGAGAGGGAGAGCGCGCCCTCCTCGAACTCGCGCTCGAGACAGGTCTTGCCGAAGAGCAGCTTCGCTCGCTCGCCGAACTTCGCCAAACCCCGACTCACCTATCTCCCAAAGAAACCTGGCACCGGCTCTATCTCGACCAAGTCTCCGCCGGTGCGCTTTTCACCTTCGCCGCGACGCAAGCCTTCTCGAATCCCGTCCTGGGCCTACCTCCAGCCCTCGTCGCCTCCGGGCTCTTCATCAAACGGAAACTCAAGCCCATCGACTACCACGAGCGTATGAACGAAGCGGCGCGACAGGCCGCTCATAAGATTCGAGAGCTGCTCGGGGCAGAGCTCGTCGTCTTCGGCCACACGCACTCAGCTCATGAGGAACCCGGCTACGTCAATCTCGGCTCCTTTGGCGTCGCGCGGAGAGCGCGCCCGTACCTCGTCCTCCGCGAAGACGGCGATCACGAGCTCAGGCGGTTCGAGACGACTTGAGCGTCATCTGCACAAACGAAAACGGCCCGAGGGTTACTCGGGCCGAACTTCAAGGCCGCACGACTTGGGTTCCGGGCGGCGGTGTGAAGGTGAACTCCTTCGGGTCCACGGGCTGATTCACAATCGGATCGCCAAAGTCGAAGCGATTGCGGTTTCGCTGGGCGTCGATCATCAGGACGCGCCGAACCTGGAAGGTGCCCCCGTCGATGTAAAGCAGGATCTTCTGGTAAGCGGGGGTCGGCGAGACAGGGGTCCCGAGCAGGACATATCCGCCTTCGAAACCGAGGTCCTTCGCCTCGAGCCTCGTCAGCTGAAACTCCTTCTTGAGCTGACCGTCACCGAGCAAAAAGGAAAGCGCCGCCGGGTATTGGCTCTTTTCGATGCTCTGCTCGAACATCTGCTTGTTTTCCTTCTCGTAGACGCGGATCTGCTTGCCGTCCGAGACAACTCGGTTGCCGTTGTTCTCGTAGCGCCAGCTCATCTTGCCCGGCTTCTGGAAGATGACGGAACCGTTCGAGTCTTTATACTTGTCGTAAGCGGCGATGTAGTAGCGCTGCTTGAAGGTCGCCCGGTACGTTTGGCTCTTGTCGTAAACAGCCTGGACCTTATCGGCGAGTTCGAGCGCGGTCATCGCTGCGGGGGCCGCAGTCGGCGCCTTCTGTTCAGCGAAGGCGGAAGGGAGCGGCGATGCGGACAGCAAACCAGCAATGGCCAGAGCGGCCAGAAGCGGACGAGAAGCAGGACGGTGGATCATAATTCAGGGGGCACGGCGGAGGCCGACTCAGAGAGTTACGATCAGGTTACGGGGCGGGCAAGCCGCGCCTCCCCCCGAAAGGGGAGAAGCGGCTCCCTTCGGGAGGCCCGCGCCCAAGAATTCCGGCGATTTCGCTCAGAGCGCGCGGACCAGGCGGGCGACGTGGGGCGGGAGAGTCTTCAACCGGGTTCGCCGCGGTTTTTGGACCATTTGTGGGGTCAGCGGGTCGAGCCTGAGCTCGGTGATCGCGATCGCGAGAGCGTCTGAGGCGTCGGGCGGGAGGGCTTCACGGATCCCCAAGATGGCGGAGACCATTTGGGCGACTTGGGATTTTTCGGCGCGCCCGTTTCCAGTGAGAGTGCGCTTGATGCGCGCGGGCGCGTGTTCGCGCAGAGGAACCCCCGCGCGCGCCAGAGAGAGGAGAACAACCCCTCGAGCGTGGCCGAGTTTGGCCGCCGCCTGAGGATCTTTGTGAAAAAAGATCTGCTCCACGGAGCCCAGTGCCGGCCGGTGATCGGCGATGACTCGCTCGAGCTCCCCCGCGATGATGGCGAGTCGGTCCGAAAGGGGCTCCCTCGGCCGCGCATGGATCACACCGTGGCCGATGTGAATGAGCTTCGGCCCCCTGCGCTCGACGACGCCCCATCCGAGATGGAGGGTCCCTGGATCGATGCCGAGCACGAGCACGGAGCTTACCCTACCAGAGCTCTTTGGCTTGGCGAAGTCTTCGGACTCGTGCGATGGCCTCTGCCCCGTGGGACACCGCATTTCGTTCACGACGCCGGATGGTGACGGGGGGCTGCGGCTCGATCAGCTCCTCGGACGCCACGTTCCGGACCTCTCGCGGCGCAGGGCGCGCGCGCTCATCGAACAAGGCAGCGTCTACGTCGACAAGAAGAGGACCAAAGTCGCCTCCCGCGCCATCCGCGCCGGCCAGAAAATCCTCATCACCTCCCTCGAGCTCTTCGCCAAGGAGACCGAGCTTCCACCGCTCGATGGGACGCTCCGCTACGAAGACGACTCTCTCCTCGTCTTCGACAAACCGAGCGGCCTTTTGTCGGCACCGAGCCAAGAGACCGATCAGAATGACCTTCACAGCCTGGCTCAGAAGCGCGCCGGGCGCCCCCTCTGGCTCGTGCATCGGCTCGATCGACCAACAAGCGGACTCATCGTGTTCGCCAAGACGAAGGCAGCCGCTGCGAGCCTGAGTCAGGCCCTCAAGGACCACAGCATGATGCGCGACTATCTCGCGATCGTTGTTGGACTTCCCCCGTCTCCCTCCACGCGCGTCACTTCTCCGATCGAAGGGCAGCCCGCGGCGACGGAGTTCCTTCTCCGGGAGAGCCGCGGCGAGGTGAGCCTTGTCGAAGCGCACCTTCAGACCGGTCGCACCCACCAAGTGCGCATCCATGCCACCGAGCTTGGCTGTCCCATCGTCGGTGACCGTCGCTATGGTCTGCAACTCGCGCGGCAGAGAGCTGCCCCCCCGAGCCCCCGGCTTCTCCTCCACGCCACTCGCCTCCGGCTGCTGCACCCCGAGCGTGGCACGCCCCTCGAGCTCGAGAGTCCGATGCCGGACGACATGCGCGCCTATTGGGAGAGGGTCGGGGCTCAACATTTGTCCGCTCCGCCCGTTTCAAGAAAAACGTAGGGCGTCGTCCATGTTCTTCAATAAAGACAAATCTCCGGCGTCCTCTCCCCGGTCCGAGCCTGCCCCTTCTGGCCGTGACGATGCCACGGATGCACTCGAGACCACTGCGGCCCTCTTGCGAAGTCTCGGACGCCACGCCTTCGACATTGAAGGACGCACTCGTGACGAGATCGCTGAGACCTTCGAGCGCTGGGCGCGGACGCTGCTGCTCGGGGACATGACACGCCCAGCGCGGAGCAGTGATGGCACACTTCGGCGCGATTGGGGTGGAGTGCGGCGCTTTGTCGAGGCGCATCGCCGGGAAGAGAAGCTCTACGTCGAGCAAGCGCTCACGAACCTGCGCGACGCGGTGCGCGAACTGGTGCGCACGACGACCTATTCGATCCGGACCGATAGGGCTCACGATGAGCGCCTCTCGCAAGAGCTCGACTCTCTCGATCGCGCTCTCGTCATCAACGATCACGAAGAGGTGCGCGCAACTGCGGAGCGCACTTCTCGGCTCGCCCGCCAACAGATCGAGTTTCACCGCACGCGGGAGCTCGAGACCATTCAGGCCCTTGAAGGGACCATCCGCGCCCTCCGCGCCGAGCTCGATCACTCGCGCAAGGCGGCGACCACCGACGCTCTCACTCAGGTCTACAATCGAGCCGCCCTCGACCTTCACCTTCAAGACGTCACCGACCAAGCGCTCCTCTCTTCTTCACCCGCTTGTCTCGTGATGGTCGACTTGGATCACTTCAAGGCGATCAATGACACCTTCGGGCACGTCGTCGGCGATGAGGTCTTGAAGCAGGTCGCTGACACGATCGTTCGTTCCTTCCTCCGGCGCGAAGATTTCGTGGCTCGTTACGGGGGGGAGGAGTTTTGTGTGGTGTGCGAACACGCTTCTTTCGAGCCCACCCGTGAGCGCGCCGAGCGGCTCCGCAAAGCTGTCATGAGCCTGAAGATTGGGGGCCGCCCGATCAGTCTCTCCGTCTCTTTCGGGATCGCCGAGCTCGCGCGAGGAGAAGCGCCCCATGCCTGGATCGCGCGGGCCGATGCAGCGCTCTACCGCGCCAAACAGAAGGGGCGGAACCGAATCTCGGTGGCTCCGCGGCAAAGCGAAGAGCCGAAGCCCACCCGCACTGCCATTGAGGGCTTCCCGCTGCTCGGCGGCGCGCGAAAAGCCGAAGTCCCAGAGCTCCCGGCCCATTTTCATGCTGCAGATGATCCGGGCCCTCCGAGAACGGCGCGCTAGGCGCCACCGCCCCTGGGGGGCCTCCTTGGTCCAAGGCAGGACCGCAACAAAAAATCCGAGCGGCGTCGGCGGGTCCTGGCGCGGGTCAGCCGCAATTCGACGGCTTGCTGCCACACTTGAGCTATGAGATTCCCCTCCCGAGACGCCCCCGAGTTTTTATGACCAGCGCACCTAAGAAGCCGCTTCCCCCGAAGCTGACCTCCAAACAAGCGAGCTACTTGAGAGGTCTCGCGCACTCCCTCGATCCCGTGGTTCGCCTCGGGAAAGGCGGAATCACGGACGGGGCGCTCGCTGAAGTCGCTCGCGCCGTCGAAGCCCACGAGCTCATCAAGGTGCGCCTGGAGCGCGAAGCGGACATCGAAACCTCCGATCTCACGGAAGCCGTCCAATCGATCGGGGCGACCGTCGTCGGACACGTCGGGCGTGTCTTCATCCTTTACCGACGGCACCCCAAGAAGCCGAAGATCGACCTGCCGCGGCCTCAAAAAGCGAGCGCACCATGAGCATCAAACGAGTCCAATCCTCGAGGAACTTGGTGTGGATGGACCTGGAGATGACAGGCCTGAATCCCGAGACCGACTGCATCCTCCAGGTCGCCGCCATCATCACGGATGAGAATCTGAACATTCTCGAAGAGTACGTAAGCGACGTATTTCAGGCGGAATCGGCGCTCGCATCGATGTCCCCCTTCGTACGCAAGATGCACACGAAGACGGGTCTTTTGTCGCGCATCGCCGAGGGCGTCGAGCTCCGGCAGGTCGAGCGCGAAGTGCTCGACCGGGTGAGCGGCTGGTGTCCTGCGCGGGCGGTCCTCTGTGGAAATACGATTCACTCCGACCGCAAGTTCATCGATCGCTACATGCCCGGCCTCGCCACCTACCTCCACTACCGGATGGTCGACGTGAGCAGCCTGAAGGTTCTCAGCCAGCTCTGGCTCCCTTCCACGTCCCAGTATCAGAAGCCGGACAGCGGGGAACATGACGCTCTCTTCGACGTACGCCAATCGATCGCGGAGCTCTTGCACTACCGCCGCGTGATGCTTCGCGATGTTTCGGGCACCTGAGCTTCTCGGGCCCAGCCAGGGCCAGCTCGACAGCGGCAAGGCCGAGCTCCTCCGCTCTCTCGGCTCGCGCGTCCTCTTCGACGATGAGATCAGCGAGGACTATCGCTCGGACGACTCGCGCATCCTCGGCGAAAGGCCCCTCGCCGTCGTGCTCGCTGAGTCGAGCTCCGATATCGAAGCGGCGCTGACGATCGCGGCGGCGCACAAGATCCCCGTCGTACCCCGGGCCGGCGGCTCCGGCCGTACAGGAGGAGCCGTCCCTCTCTGCCGCGGCATCGTGCTCGCTACGGCCGGCATGACCGAGCTCCACGAGCTCGACGCGCGCGAGGGGCTCGTACGAGTCGGCCCAGGGGCGCGCCTCTCCGAAGTCCAAGCTGCCGTCGAGCGCGAAGGCTGGCTCTATCCGCCGGACCCGAACTCCGCCGAGCTCTGCTGCATCGCTGGCAACGTCGCCGAAAACGCGGCCGGACCGCGGGCCTTCAAATACGGCGCGACGCGCGACTATGTGCTCGGCATCGAGACGATTTTGGCCGGCGGACAGAAGTTTTTCGCCGGACGCAGGACGCGCAAAGGCGTCACGGGATATGACGTTGTTTCGCTCCTGGTCGGCAGCGAGGGTACTCTCGCCGTCTTCGGTGACATCACGCTCAAGCTGATCCCGAAACCTGAGGAAGTCCTCACTCTCGCCGCGACCTTCCCGAGCCTTTCTCACGCGCTCGGGGCTGTCGGCGCTCTCGTCCAGGCTCAAGTTCCCGCCCGCTGTCTCGAGTTCCTCGACGAGAAAACGCTCTCGGTCATGCGCCAAAGCGGCGTGCCCCTCGCCCCCTCCGCCGAAGCGCTCCTCATCATCGAAGTCGACGGCAGCGAAGCCGAGTGTGAGCACCAAGCGGAGCGGATCCTCGCGATCTGTGAGCATTGCCGGGCCATCGAAGTCCAGGTCGCGCTCCTCGCGTCTGCGCGCGCTCAGCTCTGGGACGCCCGCAAGCAGATGAGCAGAGCTGTGCGCGCTCGCGCGCGCCACAAGATCAGCGAAGACGTCGTTGTTCCGCGCCGGGAGCTCCTAAGGCTCGTCGACTGTGTCCGAGAGCTCGGCGACAAGTACTCCATCGATGCGCTCTCTTACGGCCACGCCGGCGACGGGAACCTCCACGTGAACTTCCTGTGGAACGAACCCGAAGAAGAGACGAAAGTCGCTCTCGCCGTTCGTGAGCTCTTCGTGACGACACTTTCGCTGGGTGGAACCCTGAGCGGAGAACACGGCATTGGTCTTCTCAAAGCCGAATATCTGCCTCTCGAGCATCCTGAACCTCTCCTCGATCTCGAGCGGCGTTTGAAGTCGACTTTCGATCCGCTCGGCATCATGAATCCGGGCAAGATCTTCCCGAGCGAGCCGGGCGCGCGCGCCGGTCACGGCGCCTGCTGACCGAAGGCTCGACGTCGACCTCCTCCGGCATGGGCACCCTGCCGCTGCCCTCCCCGACAGAGCTAGCTCATCTCAGCTACAGCTGCGCTCGTAGGTTCTTTTTCCGGAGCTTCGAAAAAAATGAGGGGGACTTGGGGGCCCGATGCGCGGCCGAAAATCCCTTCGGGAGACGTCCGAAGGTGAATCGGCGGGGCGGGGAAGTCATGAAGAGGTTGAAGAAAATCCGTGAGCGGGACCCTGTCATCGGTCCAGGCGATCCTCCCCCGAGCGCTCGAACACCCCCAAAGGCGGCGGAGATTTTCCCCCTGAAGGTCGTTTGACGAACCGCCGTTCGGGTTTATATGTAGGTAGTTGGGTGTGCGCCTCACTTGACTCACCCTGAGGTCACCCCCTCTCCCCCCGATCGATGAACCCGGACCGAACCGCTCCCCCCGTGGACACGACTCCCGAGCCTCCGGCGCTCGACCGAATCACTCCCGTAGAGAGTTCGGCTCGAGCGCACCCGGATCCGTTCCGCGTGGAGACGCCGAGCCGTCCGCGACGCACCGTGCAAAGCGGAGTTTTCCATCCGCAACAAACCGCCGGGCGTTACTCGCTGCAACCGGCGAGCGAAGAGGTCATCAGTACACCTCCCCCGAGCTCGACGATGTCCGCTGATCCTCACGGCAGGGCCGCGCCGAGCGAACCGCCACTGCTCGAAGCCGACATTCCTCAGGGCACCTTGAGCAAGCGAATCACCGTACCCGAAGAGGTGCGCGAGGGCGCGTTCCATTGGCTCTCGACGGGTGAACTCGAGATCTCGAGCTTGTTCAGCGCTCGCGAGGCGCGCTCTCTCCAGAGGGCAATGCTCCTCGTGCTCATGCAAGAAGCCCCGCTGCGCTCCTGGCCGACAAGCCTCGTACAGCGAGCGAGTTGGCTATTTCGGGCTGGCTGGGACCACGATCCCGCTGAGGCGGACGCCTGTCTCGACGCGCTGCATCTTCCCCCCGATATGGGCACACGCGCTACTGTGCTCGACTTGATCGCCGAGCACCTCGGTCGCGATCCTTTCTGAAAAGCTCACTGCCGCGAGCCACGCGCTCGCAGATGCACGAGCCGGCGGCTCACGAGTTCCTCACTGAACCCAGCGAGCCAGGACACACGTCACGTTGTCCGGACCACCGTTCTCATTGGCGCGATCGATGAGTCTTTGGGAAGCGGTCTTGAGGTCAGGAGCGCTGCTCAGAATCGCTTGGATGTCTTCGTCGCTGACCGGCCCCGCGAGTCCATCCGAACAGAGCACCATGATGTCCCCGAGGCGGGGCTCTTCGAAGCGCGTGTCGACCTTGACGGTCTCCTTCATGCCAAGGGCCCGCACGATGACGTTCTTGTGAGGAAAATTCGCGATCTCCTCCTCCGTCAGGTGCTTCATCTTCTTGTAGTCGTTCAGGAGCGAGTGATCCTCGGTGAGCTGTTCGAGGACCCCGTCGCGCAGCCGATAAATGCGGCTGTCGCCCACATGCGCGAGGTAAACGCCCTGCTGCGTCACAAACAGCGCGACGATCGTCGTACCCATGCCTCGTTGAGCAGGGTTATTCCGAGCAGTCTCGAAGATCCGAAGATTGGAGAGCTTGATTCCGGTGACCAAGCGATTCTCCTCGTAGCCCTTGGTCCGATCCATCTTGTAGGGCCAGGTCTTGTCCGGATCGTCTTGGGTCGTGGCGAAGAACTCCCGCATGGTGTCGATCGCCAACTGAGACGCAACTTCGCCGGATGCGTGCCCACCCATCCCATCGGCGACCAGATAGAGTCCGAAGTCACCGAAAATGGCGAAGTTATCTTCGTTGTGGGTTCGCTTTCGTCCGACGTCTGTTTGGCCAGCAATCTCAATGCGCAAAGGGAACTCTCTTCAGAAGGTGAAGCGGCGAGGCGCCAGCACTAGTTCCCCTATCCTGACACGGTCTAGAGGGACCTTGTCAATCGCCTCGCGCCCGGGACCTCTCCAGGGTGCGAATTCCGTCCTCCCCTGCCACCAGGACGATGTCGGCCCGCCCGACGAAGAGGCCGGTTCCTACGACGCCGGGCACCAGGGCCAGCTGACCGGCCAGCCTGCCAGCGTCCTTGATGGGCTCGACGTGCAGGTCGTAAATGACATTGCCGGCGTCGGTTTTCGTGGGCTGACCAGCCTCGGTCCGAAGCACCGGTCGGCCGTAGGCGGCGAGAAGCCGCTCGGTGGCTCGATGGCCGTAGGTGAGCACCTCGATCGGGATCGGCCATTTCTCGCCCAGCCGGGCGCTCACCTTTGAGCTGTCCACGACGATGATGTTCAGGCGGGAGGCGTAGTTGACGATTTTCTCGCGGGTGTGCGCGGCGCCGCCTCCCTTGATCAGGTCGAGGTCCGCGCTCACCTCGTCTGCCCCGTCCACGCAAACGTCGATCTCCCAGGGCCCCTCGTCGGGAAGGAGCGGGATCCCGAGTGCGAGGGCCTGCTGACGACTCCGCTCGCTCGTAGGGATACCCGAGTAGTTTCGACCTGCGCGCACGAGCTCCCCCACTGCATCGACAAAATGGCAGGCTGTCGAGCCGGTACCGAGGCCGAGCACTCCTCCTTCGGGTAAGTGGGCGAGGGCCGCCCGGGCCGCTTTTCGCTTGACCTCATCCTGCTCAGCCATGGGGGCCCCTCGTACCAAAAAAGGATCCCTCGGCGCGAGCCGAAAGGACCGCTCGCCTGCGCGCCTCGAAATACCCGGCTTCTCCCGGGTTAGCTCTGGCAGCGGGCACAATAATGGGTCGACCGCCCGCCGAGGACGACCCGACTGAGCGGAGTCTTGCAGCGGGAACAGGGGTCGCCCCCTTTTCCGTAGACCTTGTGCCAGTTCTGGAAGCCCCCGAGCCCGCCGTCCGGTTGCAGGTAGTCGTTGATGGTGCTGCCGCCCCCCCGAATCGAGGCGCGAAGAATCGAGCGAATCGCTCGCAGGAGCGCCGCCGCCTCGACCCGGGTCAGGTCGCGGGCGGGGCGCGTGGGGAAGATGCGCGCTTGATAGAGGGCTTCGTCGGCGTAGATGTTGCCAACCCCGGCCAGGATGCTTTGGTCCAGGAGCGCACGCTTGATCGGGATGGCGCGACTTTGCAGACGCTCGTGGAAAACATCGAGGCCGACTTCGAGCGCGTCGGGCCCGAGTCGCGCAAGACGGGCCGAGCTTCCCCCGGCGCAGACCCATTCGACCTTGCCGAACTTCCGAACGTCCCGAAACACGAGTTCTGCGCCCGAATCGAGGCCCAGACGAAACTGAATATGATCCTTCCGACTCAGCCCTGAAGCGCTCCATTGCCCGGTCATCCCGAGGTGAACCACGAGGGACGACGCGTCATCGAGCTCGGCACAGAGATATTTTCCAGTTCGTCCGAGCTCCTGCACAACGCGGCCGAGCAAAGCTTTTTTCAGCTGCGCAGGCGGGGTCACGAAAAAGTAGCTCGGCCTAGCAACCCAAACTGTCTCGATGCGTCGCCCAACGAGCACGCGGGCGATCTGCCGACGCGTCACCTCGACCTCAGGAAGCTCAGGCATCGGCGGCCTCGGCTCGTGCACACTTGGGCAGCGCGCGTGTCATGTCCGAGCTCTGGCCTAGCGCCACTGCCGAGGGCGGTAAAGGCAGCCCCCGGAGAACAAAGCTCCGAAACACCCCGAGTACCCGAAGAGCGCTCACAACTTCCACGGGCCCGGGCCCTGGGCTTAGAGTTCACTCCGGGACCTTCATGCACCGCCCTTGCCGCGCCTCATCGGCGTCCTTCCGGTTTCTCCCTTGCTGGCACCACAGGTCAGCGAGGGTGGCGACTTGGCTTCCGCTCGCCGTGGCTCTGAGTCTCAGGGTCGGGGCCGCCCGCGCAGAGACGAGCGCTCCGCAAGCGACGGAGTCCCGAAACTCCTGGGCGAAAGCTCTCGCCGCAAAACAGAAGCGCCACTACGAGTGGCTCCACGCGAACCCTGAGCTCTCCGGCTCCGAAAGGAAGACCTCCGCGTACCTCGCCCGGGAAGTAAAAAAACTCGGCTTCAGCGTGCGCTCCCAGCCTGGAGGACACGGCTTCGTCGCGACGCTCAAAAATGGCCCCGGCAAGACTCTCTTCCTGCGCACAGAGCTCGACGCATTGCCTGTTCGTGAACAGACAGGGCTACCCTACGCGAGCAAGAAGGCGGTCGCCGCAGCTAGCGGCTCCGTGACGCCGGTGATGCACGCATGCGGCCACGATCTCCATATGGCCGCGTGGCTCGGCGCAGCCAGCTTCTTTTCGACCTCCAGGGACCTCTGGCAGGGGACGCTCATCCTTGTGGCTCAGCCCGCCGAAGAAACGCTCGAGGGCGCGCGCGCCCTTGTCGAAAGCGGGATCTTGAGCTCGCTTCCCCCGCCGAACCTCGTCTTCGCCATTCACGCTCACGATCAACTCCCAGTGGGGACCGTCGGCTTCACGCCGGGGCCTTTCGCGGCATCGGCGGACTCAGTCTCTGTGACCCTCTACGGCAAGGGAGGCCACGGCGCCTATCCTGAAACGAGCGTCGATCCGATTGTCATGGCTGCAGAGTTCGTGCTCAGCCTCCAGAGCATCGTCTCCCGTGAGGTGAGTCCTCTCGAGTCCGCCGTCATCACGGTCGGCTCCATCCACGGCGGTACCAAAAACAACGTCATCCCCGACGAAGTCCGGCTCGAGCTCACAGTCCGCACTTTTCAGGACAAGACACGTGAGATTGTCCTTGGGGCCATTGAACGCAGAGCACGCGCCCTCGCCCAGAGCAAGAGCGCGCCGAAAGCTCCTCGCGTCGAAGTGCAGCGAGACGTCGCCGCCGCCGTCAATGATGCTGAGCTCACGCGGCGGCTCGCAAAGCGTCTCAGAGAGAGCGTCAGTGGTTTCGAGGTCAGCGAGCTGCCCCCCGAGATGGGCTCGGAGGATTTCGCCGAGTACTCCCGCGCGCACCTGCCCACGGTGATGCTCATGGTGGGCACGGCGGCGCCCCCCGCTGTCGCAAAGGCGCGCTCCGGAGGCCCCGGACTCGATCCTTTACATAGTAGCACCTATCGTCCCCACATGCCCGGCGCGCTCGAAGCCGCCATCGCCGTCCATATCGAGGTCGGGCTCGAGATCCTTGGCCGCTAGAGATGGCAGGAACGGGTCAAGGAGAGCGCGCCCCCGCGCCGCGCCTCGCCATTTCCGGGGCGTGTCCTAAGACAGCGAGATGCGCTTCGAAAGCACGTTCCTCAGCGAGCTCCCGGTCGACCCCGAGACCGGACCGCGGCTCCGCCCGGTCGAAAAGGCCTGCGCCTCCCGCGTGCGCCCGACTCCGGTGAGCGCGCCGCGACTCTTGGCTTTCAGTCGAGAGATGACCGAAGAGCTCGGGCTCTCGGAACAGGAACTTCGGGGGCCCTGGGAGCGCGTGCTCGGAGGCAACGAAATCCTCGAAGGCATGGATCCCTACGCGGCCTGTTACGGGGGACACCAATTCGGAAACTGGGCGGGGCAACTCGGCGACGGCCGCGCGATCACGCTCACCGAGGTCCGCACCGAATCGGGCAAGCGTCTTGAGCTTCAGCTGAAAGGGGCGGGGCCGACGCCCTACTCCCGGCGCGCCGACGGGCGCGCGGTCATGCGCTCAAGCGTACGTGAGTTCTTGTGTAGCGAGGCGATGCACCACCTCGGCATTCCTACGACCCGCGCGCTCTCTTTGGTCCAGACCGGAGATCAGGTCGAACGTGACATGTTCTACGATGGTCGGCCTAAGTTTGAGCCCGGGGCGATCGTTTGCCGGGTCGCTGAGAGCTTCCTCCGCTTCGGAAACTTCGAGATCTTTGCTTCAAGAGGCGATAGCGAGACGCTGAGGCGCCTTGCGACCTACGCTCTGACGCATTTCTTCCCCGAGCTCTTGAGCCCAGGCAAGCCGCCGGGACCCGGTGAGTTCGTCCGATTCTATCGCGAAGTTTGCGTGAGGACCGCGGCTCTCATGGTCGAGTGGATGCGGGTCGGATTCGTCCACGGCGTCATGAACACGGACAACATGTCGATCCTCGGGCTCACGATCGACTATGGACCTTACGGCTGGGTGGAGGATTTCGATCCCTCTTTCACGCCAAACACCACAGACGCCCACGGCCGCAGGTATCGCTTCGGAGCGCAGCCGCGCGTCGGTGAATGGAATCTGGCTCAGCTCGGAAATGCCTTGTACCCGCTCGTCGGCAGCGTAGAGCCGCTGGAAGAAGCTCTGGGTGCTTACGTTGAGGAACTCGATCGCTGCCAGCGTCAAATGATGCTCGGTAAGCTCGGCCTCTCGAGCTGGGACGAAGACGAAGACCGCTTCCTCAGCGAGGAAATTTTCGTCCTGCTCGGCATGGTTGAGACGGATATGACAATCTTCTTCCGCAAGCTCGCGGACGTAAACTTCGACCCGCACCTATCGCAGGCCGAACGCCGGGCACCACTCGAACTCTCCTACTATGCTCCCGAGCGCCGCGAGCCTGACTACTTCGCGACCCTCGACCACTTCCTCGATCGGCTGAGCGCGCGGGTCACACGCGACCTCGCGGAGTCCGGGCGATCCATCGACGAGCGGCGGAGAGCTATGCGCCGCTCAAATCCCAAGTACATCTTTCGCAACTACATGGCTCAGCTCGCCATCGACCGCGCGGAGCTCGGCGACCCTTCCCTTGTCCACACTCTGCTTGAGCTGCTCCGGCGTCCCTACGACGAACAACCTGAACACGACGAGTGGGCAGCGCGGCGTCCCGACTGGGCTCGGAATCGGGCCGGCTGCTCGATGCTGAGCTGCAGCTCATAAGTGTACGGAATCAGGCTTTGTTGAGCCTCACTGCCAGGACACGCAACGAAAGTGGAAAAAGCGAGGGCCACTCGCGGACCCATGGACACACCCTAGTGGGGCTGGCTATGCCGCCGCGGGTGAGCCCTGTTGACAACCACGACTGGCTGGCATGCCCGAGCGATGGCTTGCGTCTCCCTGAAGGCGTCAGAGAGTCGCTCAGGGGACGACGTGTGCTCGTCACCGGGGGCAGCGGCTTCATCGGCGCGAACTTTCTCCTCGAATCCGTCCCCCAGCTGCCCGAGACGTCCTTCCGAAACCTGGACGCTCTCACTTACGCGGCGCACCCGGACAGTCTCGTCCCTCTCGCCTCTCTGCCGAACTATTCCTTCATTTTCGCGGACCTCCGAGAGCGGGAGAAGATCCAGGAGATCGTCCGCGAGTTCGAGCCCGAGATCATTATACACTTTGCTGCGGAGAGCCACGTCGATCGCTCAATCACAGCACCCGCCGCGTTCATCGAGACCAACGTGCTCGGCACGTTCCACCTGCTCGAAGCGGCCCGCGGCCTCGCAAGATCGCCCGTCTTTCACCACGTGAGCACCGACGAGGTCTACGGATCCCTCGGCGAAGAAGGCCTTTTCGTTGAGAACACTCCGTACGATCCGTCGAGCCCCTATTCGGCGTCCAAGGCATCAAGCGACCATTTGGTACGCGCCTACGCGCGAACGTACGGCCTCCGCACTCGGATCACGAACTGCTCGAACAACTACGGTCCTTATCAGTTCCCAGAGAAGCTCATTCCCCTCATGATCTTGAACGCGCGGGACGGCCGCGAGCTCCCGGTCTACGGGCAGGGGAAGAACGTCCGGGACTGGCTGTTCGTCACCGATCACGTGAGCGCCCTGTGGGCCGCGCTCACGCGGGGGCGCGACGGCGAAACCTACAATATCGGGGGCAATGCCGAGGCTCGGAACATCGACATCGTGCACAGCATTTGCGATCTGGTGGCCCAGGCGACCGATCAAGATCCGATGAAGGTTCGGAGTCTCGTCCGCTTCGTTCCCGATCGCCCCGGACACGACCTACGCTACGCGATCGACGCAAGCAAAATTCGCCGTGAGTGCGGCTGGCAGCCCTCTGAATCACTCGGGACAGGCCTCGCACGAACCGTCCGCTGGTATCTCAAGCACGAGGCTTGGGTCAAAGCGTGCTCTCATCAAGATCATGAGGCTTGGCTCGAGAAGAACTACTCGGCCCGGATCGGGTCGGGAGCCTCGCTTTGAAACGGGAAGAGCGAACACGTAGAGTGGGACTGAGATGAAGGGCCTGATTCTGGCAGGAGGGACGGGATCCCGCTTGTTTCCGATCACCCGGGCTATGAGCAAACAGCTCGTGCCGGTGTACGACAAGCCGATGATCTATTACCCGCTGAGCGTCCTCATGCTCGCGGGCATTCGCGAGATCCTCCTCATCACCTCTCCGGAAGCGCGCTCTGCTTACGAAGGACTGCTCGGTGACGGGCGTCAGTGGGGGCTCAGCTTCGAATACGTTCTCCAGGAGTCTCCGGACGGCCTGGCCCAAGCGTTCTTGCTCGGCCGCGATTTCATCGGTGGCGAGAGCTCCGCACTCATCCTCGGGGATAACATCTACTACGGTTACGGCCTCCAGCGGACGCTCCGCGACGCCGGCCAAATCAAGAAGGGCGCGCGCATCTTCGGTTATCCAGTCGCGAATCCGAGCGACTACGGCGTTGCTGAGTTCGACAGGGAGGGGCGGGTATGTGGGCTCGAAGAAAAGCCACCTCATCCCAAGAGCAAAATCGCCGTCACAGGACTCTATTTCTACGATCGCAATGTGTGCGACCTAGCGCGCAGTCTGCGTCCCTCGGCCCGAGGTGAGCTTGAGATCACCGATCTGAACCGGCTCTACCTGAATGAAGGGCTACTCGACTTGGTCGAGCTCGGACGCGGCGTCGCGTGGCTCGACACAGGAACTCCCGAAGCCCTACTCCAAGCAGCCCAGTTCGTTCAGACGGTCCAGGAACGTCAAGGACTCATCATCGCGTCTCCAGAGGAGATCGCCTTCCGCAATGGTTGGATCTCAGCTGACGAGCTCTCGGCCCAGATCGAGCGACTCGGCAAGACGCGCTACGCTCGCTTCCTTTCTGAAATGCTGACCCAGAGGTCCTAAAAGTCCGTGTTCGAACGCCTCCGAATCCCCGATGTTCTTCGCTTGACTCCTCGCCGCTTCCCTGACGCTCGAGGCTCATTTCAAGAGACCTGGGTCGCCGGAAAGTGGCCCACGGAAGCCAATAGCTTCGTTCAGGATAACCTTTCGGTCTCCCGAAAGTCGGTCCTGCGCGGTCTCCATTTTCAGAACCCTCACAGCCAGAGCAAGCTCATCTTCGCTGTCACCGGAGCCATCTGGGACGTCGCGGTCGACGTGCGCGTCGGCTCACCGACTTTTGGTCAATGGGTCGCGGAAGAGCTCAGCGCCGAAAACGGAGCCCAGCTCTTCGTTCCTCGCGGTTTCGCTCATGGATTTGTTGTCCTCACGGAAACCGCTCATGTTATCTATAAGTGTGACGCTCTTTACACTCCAAGCGCAGAGGTGACATTGCGCTGGAACGATCCCGAGCTCGGCATCACCTGGCCGGTCCAAGACCCGATCCTCTCGCCGCGGGACGCGGGCGCTTCGTCCCTCGCCGAACTTTGGAGCGCTGGGGCCCTCCCTAAATTCGGAGAGCTCCCTTGACGGTCTTGGTGTTCGGTGCGGCGGGAATGCTCGGGCGAGCATTCGCCGGCCTCAGGCGCCCAGAAGTCCGCACCTATGGACGAGCTGAGTTTGAGCTCGGCCGCTCCAATCCCTTCGACCTCCTCGAGAGAGAACGACCCAAGCTCGTCATCAACTGTGCTGCCTACACCGAAGTCGACAAGGCCGAGGCAGAACCCGAACTGGCTCACCTGGTGAACGCCCAGGCTGTTGGTCAGCTCGCCGAAGCTTGTCGCGCGTTTGGGTCCGGATTGATTCACTTCAGTACGGACTACGTCTTCGACGGCTCGTCCAGCGAACCCTACGAACCCCACGCACCCAAACGCCCCATCAACGTCTACGGACGGACGAAGTCCGACGGTGAAGATCGGGCCCTTCAAAGCGGAGCCGAGCTGCTCATCGTACGCACAAGCTGGGTTTTCGCCCCTTGGGGGAAAAACTTCGTGAGGACAATGGGGGATCTGCTCCGGACTCGCAGTGAAGTGCGGGTGGTCGCCGACCAGCTAGGCTGTCCGACCTATGCCCCCGATCTCGCGGCAACCGCTCTCGCCCTCTATGAGTCGAATGTCAGGGGCATCACTCACGTCACCAACGGGCCCCCCGTAAGCTGGTATGAGTTCGCTTTGGCCATTCAAGACGCCCAAGGCTCTACGGCTCAGGTTACCCCCGTTTCGAGCGCGGAGTTCCCGCGACCCGCTCCCCGGCCCCGCTACAGCGTTCTTTCTAGTACCAGCGGATACGGAGAGGGCGCTCTCACGCCAGACTTCCGGCAATATTTGCCTGCCGCTCTCGCCCCCTGAGCAGCCTCGGCCAAACCTGCCGAGCATGTCTTCAGATGTAAAAGGATGTGCGTCTTTTTGCGCCATCAAAGCGCCCGTGATAGTGGAAGGCCATTGGCGGGAAGAACCGCACCGTCGGTCATGAATTACTCGTCTGAAGTCAGCGTCGTCATTCCTTCATACAACGGGCGGGGACACCTCGAGCGCTGTCTTTCGACGCTGGCGAGCGAAGCTCCCGATGCTGAAGTCATCGTCGTCGACGGCCAATCGACGGACGGCTCGGCGCAACTTGTGCGGGACAAATTCCCCAATGTTGTCCTGCGCTCGGTGCGCAATCACGGCTGGGCCCACGCCACGAACCGAGGCGTCGAGCTCGCCGAACGCCCCTATTTGCTCTGCCTGAACTCCGACGCGTTCATCACGCGCGATGCTCTCACGGCCATGCGCAACCGTCTCCATTTCTCACGAGAGGTCGCGGCGGTCGCGCCTATGCTGAACAACGAGGATGGCACGCGGCAAGCGCTTTTCGGTATCTGGTACTGGCCCACCTGGAAGCCCATTACGAAGCCCACTTCGGTGCCCGTCCTCAGCGGAGCGTGCATCATGACGAGACGCGACACCTACGAGGCCGTGGGCGCTTTCGACGAGAACTTCTTCCTCTACAATGAGGAGCTCGACTGGTGCTACCGAGCAAAGTCGCTCGGCCTTCGCCTCGAGATCTTACCAGTTTCGATGGTCCACGTGGGCGGCGGTTCGACTGGAAAGAGCCCGCTGCTTCGCCTCGAGGAACAACGCGGGTTCATCTATCTTTCTTCGAAGCACTGGCCGACCTGGGTCACGGGCTTGCTCCGACAAGGAATGCGCATCGAAGGTAAAGTCCGCAAACACCTCGACGGGCGCCCGGCTCACAAAGCGATGTGGGAAGCTCTCGAGTCGACGATGGCGAGGGAAGCGTATCTCGAGAGTCCGTTCCAGCTCTCAGGACGAGGCGTCCCCAGCGCCATCTTTCGGGCAGCGCCCGGGAGTAGTGAGTGAATGGGCGCTGGAAGCGTCATCTTCGGACGGCGCTCTTGCTCCTCGGGCTCTCCCTTCTCGCGTATTCGATTCATCGCACAGGTCCCCTCATCATCCTGAACACGGCGAAGAGCGCCTTGCCGTTCCTGCCGTTGATCATGCTGCTCAACCTCGGCTTCTACGGTTTCGAGGCCATCGGTCACAGGCAAATGCTCGGCGCTCACTCTCGCCAGGTGGTGCCTGCTAGCGCCATCCTGCGCGCGATGTTGTCTGCGTTTGTAACCTCTCTCCTGTTCCCTCTCGGCCGCGCAGGGGCAGAGGTCGTGCGCACGAGCATCCTCGCCCCCTACGTCGGTACCCCCCGCGCCTCGGCCGCCTCCGCTGCTTTCCAGATCCCGGCCATGTACGGGCTCGGCATCTTAGGCGTAGCCATCTTGGGCGCAGCGTACTTCACGCTCGGCGCCTTCAATCCTCTCACGCTCGCGGTGCTCGTGCATTGCCTCGTCAGTCTCGGCTTCGCCACGCTGATGCTCGTCATGACCCGCAATGTTGCCGTCGGAAGCACTCTCCTCCGCCGCTTCCCCCGACTCGCCGAGAGCGCGAAAACCTTCGACCAAGCCATCAAGAGCCCGAGCGAAGACTATGTTGTCGGCACCGGGTATTGTGTTCTCGCCCGGCTCTCGGAGGTTTCCCAGTACGCCGTCGTACTTCTCGCACTCTCAGTGCCACTGAGCCCGGTCAAGGCCCTCCTCGCTAACGGCATCCACGTGGTTGGCTCTACGGCCGGCGAGTTCATCCCCGGTCAGATCGGCACCGTGGAGAGCTCCTATCTCTACTTTGCCTCGGCGCTCGGCCTCGCGGAATTGCCTGCTCGTGCAGTCTCGATCGCACTCCTTGTCCGCGTGGCTCAATACACCGAGGCGGCCATAGCCTTCGTCATGCTTCAGCTCTGGCCCGAACCGGCACCCTCTGAGATCGCCGATTGACGGGGCGGCGGACTCGGCGGCGCCCGAGACGCTGAAGCCTTCAGATCAGTCCGAAGGGCCCGCGCCCCCGAGCCCCAGAGCCGCCGAAAGGGCGACGACTCTCAGATAGAACTCAGCGCAGGTGTCATTTCTGATGCGGAAGGTGCGTTCGTTGCAGTCTTCGATGAGCGCCTCGTTGCCCGCGGCAACGGCAGCGTTACTAAGCTGACCGCGATTTTCCTCAGCGAAGGGCTCGGCGACAAAGCTGATGTAGGGAACGATCCAGGACGGGCAGACTCCGAGGCCGTGCTCGAAATCATAAGTTCGTCCGGACGGGAAATGGAGCATTTCATCGTTCACCCCGCCGCTCTCATAGAGTGCTCCTACGGTCCGCCCCGCGCTGAACGCAATGGGCTCATGGCCTGTGGGATTGCACGCGCTGCAGGCTACGGTCAATGACGACGCGCAGGGGATGGCGATCCCAGAGGCCAATGCGGCGCTCAAACCGAACAAACGAGCCACCTTTGAGCGAAGCACAGGACGATTCACGCGCCCGACGCTATCACGGGCCCGCCCAAGGGTGGTAGCCTCTCGGCCGAGACAAAAGATGGCTGCGCTCGAACGACCTCGCGGAACGGTTTGGCTCGTAGGGGCAGGCCCCGGCGATCCTGATCTCATCACCTGTCGTGGACGCGCGGTACTCGAGCAGGCAGAGGTCGTCCTTTACGACGCGTTGAGTCACCCCGAGCTTCTCGAGTCCGCCAGCGGAGCTGAGCTCATCAACGTGGGGAAGCGCTACGGCGAGAGATCTCCGGCCCAAGAGACTATCACCCGAGAGCTCATCGCCCACGCGAAGAAGGGCAAGCGTGTCGTACGCCTGAAAGGCGGCGACCCCATGCTGTTCGCACGAGGCAGCGAGGAGGCGCTCGCCCTCGAAGAAGCTGGAATCCCGTTCGAAGTCGTACCCGGCATCGCGTCCCCCGTGGCCGCCGCGGAGTTCTCGGGGATCCCGCTGACACACCGCGACCTCTCGTCGAGCGTCACCTTCATCACCGGGAGCGACCAGGCGGGGAAAGAGTGGACTAAGGAAGCGTGGACACGGCTCGCCACTGCGACCGGGACCATCTGTGTGCTCATGGGGATTCGACGCATCCAGGAGATCACCTCTGCTCTCATGGAGGGCGGTCGCGATCCGAACACGCCCACAGCGGTCGTCCGCTGGGCCGCGCGCCCCCAGCAGCAGATCCTCACGGGACCGCTTCACGCGATCGCAGACCTTGTCGAATCAGCGGGTCTCAAGAGCCCCGCCATCATCATCGTCGGCGAGGTCGTCGGACTGCGTGAGCGCTTAGCCTGGTATGACAAAAAGCCGCTTTTTTCCGAGAGAATTTTGGTTCCTCGTCCCCGCGCTCAGGCAACAGAAACAGTCTCCAAGATCCGCGCTCGGAGCGCCGATGCGCTGGTCGCGCCCGCCATCCGCATCGCAGGACCGCCCAATCCCGCCGCCTTTGAAGATGCGATCCGCCGCGCGAAGAACTTCGACTGGGTTGTGTTCACGAGCCAAAATGGCGTCGACTCTTTCTTCGAAACTGCCCGAAAGCTCGGACTCGACGCTCGCCTCTTCGGATCAGCGCGCATCGCAACCATCGGACCAAAGACCGCCAGCGCGCTCCTGCGCTACGGACTCCGCTCCGATCTCGTCGCTCCTGAGTACATCGCCGAGAGCTTGACCGAAGAGCTCTTGAAAGTCTCTCCCCGTCCGAGCCGCGTCCTTCTCGCACGAGCGCTCGAAGCTCGGGAAATTCTCCCCGAGGCGCTCCAAGAAGCCGGCGTCTTCGTCGAGCTCGCCTTCGCCTACCAAACCGAACTCGTCAGCGGCGACGAGGCCGAGGAGCTGAAAAAGGCTCTCCAAGACTCCACCACGGTCCTTCTCACCTCGAGCTCCATCGTGCGCTCCCTCGTCCGCGCCATCGATGGTGATGAGTCGCTCCTCGCCGATAAGACTCTCCTCTCCATCGGCCCCGTCACCAGCGCGACAGCCCGGGAGCTCGGCCTTACGATCCATGTAGAAGCCAGCGAGTACACCATCGACGGCGCCCTCGACGCTCTTGAACTTCATCTCGAGCAAGCGCGCAGCGGCGGCGGACAAGGCACGCCTCAGCCGCGTGTGAGCGGCAGCTGAGGTCGCTTACGCGCGGATGAGCGAGAGGCGCGCGAACTCGATGCCTTCCTCCAGCTCGTGGCGGACGAATCCTTGCGCGAGGTACGGCGCTTCGACGTCTGTGACGTCGTCCAGAAGAAAACCCGTGAGCAGGAGCTCGCCAGTAGGCGCAACCTGAGCCCCGATCGCTCCGGCCTCTGAAATCAGCGTCTTTCGGTCGATATTGGCGACGACGAGCGGAAACTTCTCACCCGAGTCTGGGAAGGTGCCGAGGAGCACCTCGAGGCGCTCCGAGAGGCCATTCTCCGCGGCGTTGGCTCGAGCTGCCGCGACCGAGATCGGGTCAATGTCGGTTCCGAGAGCGCTGCCTGCGCCATTGATCAGCGCGACCAAAGCGAGCACGCCCGTGCCCGTTCCCACATCGAGCAGCCGCATCTCACTCCGCGCGCGCTCCTCTCTTGAGACGACAAAGCGCTCGATCGCACGCGCCGCCATTCGCGTCGTCTCATGTTCGCCGCTTCCGAAGCTGGGCTGAGGCTGGAAGAGGAGAACCTTCGCGGCCCCTTCCACCGTGGACTCTTTACCCCGCGGGCAGAGGACGATGCGCTCGGTGAGCTGGACCGGGCGAAGGCGCTCGAGCCACGGCCTGTGATAGTCGGAGTCAAAAGGCTCGCGGCTCGGCGTCTCAGCCACGAAGTCGGGGACTGCCAGCGCCGCCATCTCCTGAAACAGGGAGAATGCGGATTCGAGAGCAGAGACGCGACCTTCGTCGCCATATACGATGAGTGCGCCGGGTTCAGTAACGATGCCCAGAGCTCCGTGCTCAATCAGACACTCCGAGAGCGCGTCCCGAAGCTCGTCGTCGACCGGAAAGCTGACGCGAAAGAGCGCGTCCTTCACTAGGCGCTCACCACACGATTGCGCCCGAGTTCTTTCGCTCGATAGAGGCGCTGATCGGCAAGCCGGACGATACTCACCGAGTTCGCCTCGGGCACTTCCTTGAGAGTCGCAACCCCGACGCTGGCGGTCACAGGGATCCCCTGACCCTCGTGCGTCACATTGAGTCCCTCGATCACCGAGCGAACCCGCTCGCCCATCGCCCGCGCGCCCACGAGATCGATGTCGCGGAGCACGAGCGCAAACTCTTCCCCACCATACCGGCAGAGGGCATCTTCTTTGCGCGCCTCGTCTCGGATCGCCGCGGCGACTGCGATCAAGACTGCGTCACCGGCAGGGTGCCCGTAGGTGTCATTGATGCGCTTGAAATGGTCCAAGTCGAAGAGAACGAAGGCGAGGTGTGATCCGTGGCGCTTCGCGTAGGAGATCTCACTGGCGAGGAGCGACTCCATGTACTCGCGGTTGCGAGCACCGGTGAGCGCGTCGGTCACACTCGTCGCGTAGAGCTGTTCAAGCAGGGCGCGCTGGTCTTCGTCCGTGACCGTATACCGAAGCAGCGCCGTCGGGCCGACCTGGATCTGATCGCCGTCGGCGAGCACCCGGGTTCCGACCACGCGCACCCCCTGCACGAAGGTACCGTTTGCCGACCCCAAATCTCTCACCGAATAGGTTGGCCCATCGAGCGTGAACAAAGCGTGACGCCGGCTCACGCCGTCGTCCGTCAGAACCAACGCCGACTCGACGCTCCTGCCCACAAGAACCTCACGTCCCTCCAAGGTCCGAACTCGACCCATCTCGGTCCCTTGTGCATGGACGAGCAGGTGGTGTTTGGAGCGGCGAGAACGGGGCGCACGAAGATCAGCCGCGTTCACGACCGCCGTGAGCTCTTCATCGTCGAAGTCGAATTTCGAGGTCAAAGGACCGTCCGTCACTTCGCGTCGGCTGTGAGCCGACGGATCTCTTCACGGATGAGCGTCTCCGCAAGCGCCGGGACGACCTCCCAGACAACTTGCTCGATCACGTCCTTCGAGAGCGCGAGCACACCTTGAACCTGCTCTGAGGACAGACCGAGCCCAGTCAGCTTCGCCGAGAAATCCGCCTGCGCAGAGCTCGATTTGGCGGCCGCAGGTTCGGCGACAGCGACCGGAGCCGGAGCGGCAGGCTTTGCGGGGGGCACCTCGGAAGCAAAAGGAGCGGGGGCGAGCGGGCGAGGCGCCTGCGGCGCGGGGCGCGCTGCGGACGAAGCCGCCGGCGCGGGAACCTGAGCGGAAGTCAGGTTGACGCGGCCGATACTCACCGAGCCCGTCGACGGACCCGACAGCCCACCAGTGAGGGTCGCCTGAGGAGCACGCGGTTCCGGCACAGCGGCGGGCGCTCCTTCTCCGACGATCGACTGGACCTTGTCGATGAGCTTTTGTGAATCGAAGGGTTTGTCGAAGTTTCCGACGGCTCCTGCGGCTTTCGCCGCGCCCTCGTCATACCCGCGCTGCTTGCTCGTCAGGATGACCACGGGGAGCCCGGGGACCGTCTTCTGCAGCTCGGCACAAAGGTCATAGCCGCTATCACCGCCGAGATAGGCATCGACGAGCGCGAGCGCGGGAACATCCGCCCGCGCAGCCTCGAGCGCTTCGGCGCGATTCTGGCAGGTCGTGATTTGAAAGCCGTCGCCGGCGAAGGTGATGCCGAGGACTTTGCGCATGGTGCTACTATCGTCAACGGCTAAAAGCTTGATGGTCACCGGGTCTCCTGAACGAACGTGTCTCTCGAATCCGGCTCAAATCATCCTGGCCCCCACAAACCCTGTCAAGATT
The DNA here is from genome assembly GCA_023428245.1 of Pseudomonadota bacterium. Classification (GTDB taxonomy): domain Bacteria; phylum Myxococcota_A; class Polyangia; order Polyangiales; family Polyangiaceae; genus NIC37A-2. The sequence goes on along the minus strand of JAEYYX010000069.1, from coordinate 26,827 downwards.
TCGGAAGAGTTCTTCTCCTTTGGCCAAAAGCAAAGCAGGTCCCAGGCTCCCTTTCGCCTCGAAGTTCGATAGAGCCTCGAAAGGCCTCTCTGATCGACGCACTCAAGTTCTTTATGCCGTCGTCACTGAATACATAAGAACGGGGCTACCGAGCGGGAGTCGAACTCTTGCGGAAACATATGGCCTCGATCTTTCACCTGCGACGATTCGGCATGTTCTGAAAGAGCTCGAGGAAGAAGATTTCCTTACACAGCCCCACACATCGGCGGGCCGCTTACCGACCGAGCGTGCCCTCCGCCTCTACGTCGACGCGCTCATGCGAGTGGAGAACGTCTCGCCCGAAACCGCAGAACGAATTCGAGCTTTTTTTCAGGCGCACCGGGGCGCCGCTCTGGAGGCCCGCTTCGCTGAGGCCCTCGGGGAGCTCCTCAGCGACCTGTCCCATCGTCCGGCCCTCGTGCTCCGCAGTCGGACCACCTCGAGCACCATCCGTACAATCCGATTCATCCCCACCCGACCAAGTGAATTGTTAGCGGTGATCATCCTCGACGACACCACCGTCGAGAACCGCTTCATCCGCCTCGACTCACCCCTCGACCCGGCTTCCCTCGAACGCCTGCATAACTTGCTCGATGAGCTCACTCGGGGCCGTACTCTCGTCGAACTCCGAGCACACCTCGGGGCCCTGGCCGAACGTGATACCCGCGATGTCACCGAGCTTCGTCTGCTCGGGGACGCGCTGCTTCGAAAGACTGTCGCGGAGTTCGGCCCCTCCCAGGAGCTCATCATCACCGGCCGCGGCAGCCTCCTCGAGAAGGGCGGCGACGCCGAACGCACGAGACAGCTGCTCATCGTCCTCGAGGACCGAGAGCGCCTGATCCGGCTGCTCGACCGAGTGCTCGGCTCCGAGCGCGTCCAGGTGTTTCTGGGGCGCGAGGCCGAAATGGCCCCCGATGAATCCCTGAGCCTGATCGCGGCCGGCTTCGAGCAAGAAGCCGGCGTCCAAGGGGCCCTCGGCGTGCTCGGCCCTCGAGAAATGAACTACCCGGGGCTCGTTTCCCTCGTCGAGAACATGGCTACTGCCATGAGGAACCTGAACGACGACAAGGGGTTAGGAGGTCCGCCCCAGACCCGCCCCGACAAGGACGAGTGATTTGACGGCAGGGGCAAGCGGTGGCTAAGCCGTTCTTCGCATGAACCTTCTTCGCTCCCCCCGCTCCTTTCGCCGTCTTCTTGGCCTCATGGGCCCCACGCTGGTCGCACTCTCCCTGAGCGGATCCGCTCTCGCTGAGATGCGCATCGCCGTGGTCGACACGCAGCGGGCGATGATGGAAACGGAAGATGGCCTCCGCATGCAGGCCACCCTCAAGAAGATCTTCGAGGCGAAGCAGCGCGAGCTGAACGCGAAGCAGCAGGAGCTCGAAGCAGAACGCGCTGATATCGAAAAGCAGCGCGGCGTCCTCAGCGCCGAGGCCCTCCAGCGCCGGGCCGAGACCTGGCAGCAGGAAATGGTCGCGCTCCAACAGCTCTTCGTCCAGTTCAACCAAGAGCTCCAGGCAAAGCAGAACGAGCTCACCAAGCCGATTTACGAAAAGACGCTCGGCCTGATCCGCCGTCTCGCGACCCAGGAAGGGTACGACATGATCGTCGACCACCAGGCCGTGCCCTATGTGCGCAGCGATCTTGAGGTCACCGACCGCGTCATCACCATGTACAACAGCGGCGCTGCTCCGAGCGCGCAGGCGGCTCCCGCTCCCGCGCCGAAGGCCAGCACCCCGGCACCGGGTCCTGCCGCGCCGGCTCCCGCCGCGCCCAAGAAGTAAGACGGCTCGGCGGGAGGCCCCGCCGAAGAGCCAGACGTCTTTCGTTCAGGGGGCGGGCAAGACCGCTTCGCTCCCTGAATCCTGGCTTGCGCCCTCTCGGGCGTCGTTCGTCTCTTTCTTCTTTTCGCTCTCTTCGCTGGCGACCTCTTCCTTACGAGCGAGGTAGAAGAAGTCCCGCATCGACCGCTCGCGGAGGTAGAGGTTTTGGGAAAACTCGAAGCCTTCGGCGAGCGCGATCGGGCGCAGGACCCCCTGTTTGTCGGGCTCGTAGGTGACAAACTTCGGATAGGACCAGTTCACGTCCATCTGCGCGACGACATCAGCGCCGACGTGCTGCATGCCCGATGCGAGCACCTTCGCGGTCGTGTGGTTGGTGATGCCGACGTAAAGGATCTTTTTGTCCTGACTCAGGCCGACTGCGCTACGCCGAATCACAGTGTTGCCATCGAGGGTCGCGCCCCATTTGCGCGCCTGATGGACTTTCAGAAATGGGTGCATCTCGCCATCTTCAATCATGCAGGCGGGAGCCTGACGATACCAAACCATGTCGGAAGCGCGATCGGCGATGCGGGTCCACGTCGCAACCTCGATCGAGCCATCCTCGAATCGGGCAAGAGTGCAGGCCTCCGGCTTGGGATCGAGGAATGTGATGCCGTCGAAGAAGAAGCCGTAGCCGCCGTGCTCGGCCATAAATCCCCCGTTGAATGCGCCCAGCAGCGCGTCGTAGTGCTTTTCGGGGATCTTGGCGGTGCGCACATAACCCGACGCTTCGGGCTTTTCGGTACGAGGCTCTTGGTAACCCAGCACGGGGAGCACTTCGACCTGCCGCAGATCGACCGCAACGACGAAGAGCTCTGCCCAGCTCCGACTCTTGTCCGGATGGATCAGGGTCTTGTACAGACGAGGTGACTCGTTCGGACGACGCGGATCGATCATCGGAACCCATACGCCGTCGCCTTCGGCGCCAAAGCCTCCTGCAAAGGGCCCCTTCGATTCGAGCACGAAAGGCGGAATCTCAGGAGCAGCCGGCTCGTCAGGTTCAGCTCGAGCGCTCTCGTCGCTCGACTTCGGAGCTGGTGCCACCGGTGCCGGAGGCGGCGTCGGGGGAACTTTCCAATAGCTCCGTGGTCGCTCATTGGCCTTCGTCGAGCGATTGATGCGATCTTCGATCGCATAGACGAAATCCTCGAGTCGTGCGACGTTGTCCTTGCCGATGACGCGGCGCAGCGAGTTCGCCACAAGTGGACCCGCCCAGGGCACTGAATGCACGAAGATCCAAAGCCCCAAGATCGCGGACGGGATCAGGCCGAACAAAGCGACGATGACGAGAAGCCGCTTCGAGCGGCGCTTCTTTTGGGCGAGGGTTTCGGGTCCGGACGAGACGGCTTCCACGAGGTGACCCACTACGACAGGGCCGTCAAGGTGGCAAAAGGTTTGGGGGATGGAGCTCTTCCGGCTCTTCCAGGACGAGGCAGCTCGCTTGCACGCGCCAGGAACTGTGTGACCCGGCTTCGCCCCAGGCGCGCGGCGCACCTGGGAACCGCTCTTGCCCTCGCGCTCCTCTCAATGACTCCTCCAGCGCGACCCGAGACACGCCTCGAACTCGAGCCCATGGCCCAGGATGAGGTCCTCGAAGGCCGCCCCATCAGCGCCGTTCATGCGGAGACGCTCGGGCCTCTCTGGCCGGAGCGTCTCACCTTGCGCAGCGTCCAACCAGGCGACCTGTCCACCGGCGAGACGGCTCGCCGCGCCATCCTCGAGCTCACCCAAACAGGACGTTTCGCCGAAGTACGCGCCGAGTATCAAATTTCGTCCGAGGGTATCGCACTGGTCGTTTGGGCCGAGCCGCGTCGCATCGTGAGCACCGTCGACATCAAAGGCTCGCGCCTTGATAGCTCCGGGTCACTCCAGAGTTTCGGACTCAAGGACGGCGATGAGGTGACGAGCCGAAGTCTCACAGCAGGGCTCGAGTCGCTCCGTTCCGCCCACGAGCGGATCGGGTTCGGCAGCGCTCAGATCACAGCGCGCACCGAGCCAACCGACGATCCGATGCAGGTCGTGCTCCGAGTCCAGGTCGAAGCAGGCGAGCCCGATCGGATCGAGAGAATCATGGCGCGCGTGGACGGAGAAGCCAATCACCCGGCCCTTGGCAGTCTCGTCCGCAATTTTTCGCTGCGAAGAGGCGATACTCTCGATCAGGAAGCGCTCACCGAAGCGCGCCAAGAGCTCGAGAAAAAACTCCGAACGGCCGGCTTCTACGAGGCCCGCGTCGAGGTCGAAGCACAGCCCGGGCGTGTGGTTTCTGTCATGCTCTGGCCGGGGCCCCGCTTCAAGGTCCACATCGAGGGGAACCGAACCTTCGACGCAAAGACCCTCATCGACATGGTCGACTTGGCCGATAAGGGCCAGGCTTCCCTCGACCTGCTCGAAAGCGAGATTCGGGATTTTTATGCGAAACATGGCTTCTTCGACGTGCGCACGAGCTCCCGGCGCTTCGACTCGAAAACGGGCCTCGAGAGCACTCTCTACGTGCGCGTGAGCGAAGGCGAGAGGGTCACCGTCGTCGCCCGGCGCTTTCCGTGTCTCGAAGGGATCAAGACCGAGCGCCAGATCGAAAACGAGATCGATGGCGTCCTTCGGGAACAATTTCCGGAGCCGGACATCCTGAGCGCCGTCCACCCCGGGAGCATCGATCGGGAGCTCACGGGACGCTTGAGCTCCGAGCCGAACCCTCTGCGCGCAGCTCCCTACACGAGCTACTCGCGGGACGCCTACGACAAAGTGAGCGAACATCTGCGCTCGCTGCTCCAATCTGAGGGCTACCTGAGCGCGCGAGTCGGGCCTGTGACGCTTTCGCGGCGTGCATGCCTTCCTGGTACACAACCCGGCGCGTGCAGGACCTCGGGCTCCCGCCCGCTGCCCGAGGCGAGCTGCGACGCACCGAAACAGCCAGAAACTGCGGAGATTCTGACCTGTGTGCCGGGCCCCCGCGTGCGCTGTGAGACGGAGGCGCTCCTGTCGCTCCCGATCATCCCGGGCCCTCGCGCCTATCTCTACGAGATCGCCATCTCGGGCAACGAGCACTTCACCCGCCAGAGGGTCGAAGAAGCGCTCGGCCTCGAAAAGAACGCGCCGCTCGGTCGCTCCGAGGTCGAGCGCGCCGTCGCACGCCTCCGCGATCTCTATCTCGAGGAAGGCTTCGCCTTCGCCGATATCGAGAGCTCGATCGAACTCTCTCGGGACGGGACGCGCGCGAGACTCCAGGTCGTCGTCGCCGAGCGCAAGCAGGTCCGCGTTTCGCGCATCGTGATCCAGGGCGCAACGCGAACCCACGCGGAGCTCATCCGCAAGCGGATCACGCTCAAGCCGGGCGCCTTCTACAGGAGAAGCTGGATCCGCTCGACCCAAGACCAGATCGAAGCCCTCGGTGTCTTCACCAGCGTCGCGGTCGGCCTCGAAGATCCCCGCGTCCCGGCGCGGGAGAAAGTCGTCGTCGTCTCGGTCAGCGAGCGCATGCCCCAATACCTCGACATCAAGGGAGGGTTCTCGACAGGCGACGGCTTCCGCATCGGCTTCGAATACGGGCACAGAAACATCGGCGGCCGCGCCATCCAGCTCGTCCTTCGCTCACAGCTCGGCCTTAGGCCACCCTTTCTGATCGTCGAGTCCGACGTCAGAGCCCGTTACGAAGCGCTCGATCTCGCCGAGCTGCTTGAACGCCGCAACAGCATCTCGCTCTCGCTTCCAGAGACGGGACTCGGCCCTCGGTTCCGCTTCGAGCTCGAGGCGCTCGATTTCCGCGACAATCAGCGCGACTACTCGATCACCCGCGACGCGCTCCAGCCGCGACTTCTCTACCGACCGAGCCGTGTGTTCACCTACAGCTTGCGCGCCTCCATCGAACGTAACGACGTCTCGCTGCTCGCGCTCACCGGCGATCTCGAAGATCTCGAAGAGATCATCCGCGACAACCCGAACATCCGAGTGCCTGAGGGTGAGAGTATCGCCTTCGCTCAAGAGCTGGCCGGGACCTGGGATCGACGCGACCGCGCGCTCGGCCCCACTCGCGGGACCATTCTCTCCCTCGGCGTCGAGCACGTGACTGCCGTTCCGACCGAAGGCACCGACAACTGCACGGGCGGCGCCGCGAGTCCTTTCGACCCAACTTGCAGCGAGCTCTTGCGCTTGAGTGGACGTTTCGGCGGCTATGTCCCGCTCGGAGACTCGGGGCTCGTCATGGCCTTCGGGCTCCGCGCCGGGATGATCCAACACCTCGATCAAGACTCGCGCACTTACCCCGACCGGCTCTTTTTCATGGGCGGGGTCGAGACGATCCGCGGCTTCACCCAGGACTCGATGGTGCCCCAGGACGTCGCCGAGCTCCTCTTGGACCCGGATTCTGGTCTCACTATCAATGAGGTCGTCCTCCGGGGCGGCGACCTGCTTTGGAACCCGCGTCTCGAGCTGCGCATTCCCATCGCGCGCAACCTGGAGACAGCGATCTTCCTCGACGCCGGAAATCTTTGGGTGGATCGCGCCGCATTCGACCTCTTTGCGATGCGCTATGCCGTCGGGACCGGATTGCGCTATCAGACGCCCATCGGGCCCCTCGTCTTCGACTACGGGTTCAACGTGGATCGCGTGCTCGACACCCTCTTCCCCGATCGTCCCCGCCAAAGGTCCTGGGAGGACCTGGGGGCATTCAGCTTCAGCATCGGCTACTTCTGAGAAAACCCGTGACTACCGCCGTTCCCTCGCCCGGGACCGAATCGATCCCGGTGACCCTGACCGGGCAAATGCGCCGTAATATCCCGCGCTATTTGGTCGGGCTCCTCTTGCTCGCTTTCTACCAATACTCTCAGTACTGGTTCGACACCCGCCTGGCCCACGCGATCAACCTCGCGACCGACGGAGAGAGCTCCGCCGCGCTCGAGATCGGGATCTGGCTCGCCGGCGTTTCCCTGGTGGCCTTCGGCATCCGGGTCTTGTCCCGCGTCGTCGTCTTCAACGCCGGTCGGATCTCCGAGTATGAGCTCAGGACCGCTCTGCTCGGTCATATTCACAGACTCGGCCCGAGCTTTTTCCAGCGCATGCCTGTCGGCGAGGTGATGAGCCGAGCGACCAACGACCTGACTCATGTGCGCCTCTTGCTCGGCTTCGGCGCTATGAACGCGGTCAATACGGTGTTTGCTTTGGTGAGCGCGGCTGCCGTCACTCTCTCGATCTCCGTGCCGCTCACGCTGGCGGCGATGTCGCCCATCCCGCTCCTTTTTTATGTGACGCGCCGCTTCTCCTTGAACCTCTACGGACGTCAAAAGAGCAACCAGGACGCGCTCGGAAAAATGAGCGCCATGGTCCAAACCAGCATCAGTGGCGCTCGCGTCGTCCGCGCCTTCGATCTCGAAGCGGACCAAACGGCTCGCTTCGAAGAGGTCAATAGCGATTACCTCGAGAAGAGTCTCGATCTCGCCCGCGTGCGCGGTTCGATGGGCCCGGTCATGCAGGGCATCACCTCGATCGGTCTCTTGGTCGTGTTCTGGTACGGGGGCATCCTCCTCGTGCGCGGAGAGATCGACGGCGGTGGATTCCTCGCCTTCTTCCGCGCGCTCGGCAGGCTCACCTGGCCGCTCATGGCGCTTGGCTTCTTGGTCGGCCTCGTGCAACGCGGCCGCGCCGCCTACAGCCGTCTGAGCGAAATCTTCGCGACTCAGCCGGACATCGAGGACGGCCCCTTGCCCACCCCCTCCGAGGTGAGAGGCAGCTTGTCTGTCAGGCACCTTTCCTACTCGATTGGTGAGCGTCCCATCCTGCGCGACGTGAGCTTTGAGCTCCCGGTCGGAACCAGCCTCGCCATCGTCGGCAAGACCGGCTGTGGCAAGTCGAGCCTCGCGCGGCTTCTGCCACGGCTGCTCTCGACCCCTCGTGGCGCGGTGTTCTTAGACGGGCTCGACGTCTGCGATCTGCCCCTTCGCACTGTGCGCAAAGCCATCGGCTACGCACAGCAGGACCCCTTCCTGTTCTCGACTACCGCCGCCGAGAACATCGCGCTCGCTCTCGAAGAAGTCGATCCGAGAGAGAAGGAGAGGATCGTGAAGGAGGCGGCTCGAAGGGCCCACGTCCTCGACGAGCTCTTGTCGCTCCCAGATGGCCTCGACACTGTCGTCGGAGAGCGTGGTGTACAGCTCTCCGGAGGCCAAAAACAGCGAGTTGCGCTCGGTGCCGCCTTCGTGCTCGGGCCCCAGATCCTCGTGCTCGACGATCCGCTGAGCGCCGTCGACGCCAAGACCGAACGCGGCATTCTCGAAGCCATCGACGAACAGCGCGCCGAACGAGGTGTGATCCTGATCACCCACCGCGTCGTCGCCGCCGAGCGCTGCGACCGCATCTTAGTTCTCGACGACGGACAGATCGTCGAAAGCGGCACCCACGCCGAGCTCCTCGTCCGAGGGGGAATTTACGCTGGCTTCGCACGAGAACAACGACTCGAAGGAGAGCTCGCTCGCCTCGCTGAACTCGAAATTCCCGCTGCCCCTGCCCCGGTGAGCCCATGAACCGACCTCTCCCGAATCACGCGGCGCGGGCGACGCTCCGCGAGTACCACATCGAGACGCTCTCGAAGGTCGGCTCCGATCGAATCCTTCTCGCTGGACTGTGGCCCTTCGTCAAGCCTCACAAAAAGTGGCTCGCGATCTCGATCGTCACGATCTTCCTCGGCTCCGGTTTCACCCTGCTCCGGCCGCTCATCATGATGCAGGCCGTCGACCGCGCCATCCTCACCCGCGACCCCGAGGTCATGCTGATGGGCGGAGCGCTCCTCCTGCTCGTGACCTTGCTCGAACAGGGAGTCTCCTTCGCTCAGATCTATTCCGTGCAGATGCTCGGCGCGCGCTCGATGGCGGATCTGCGCTCGGCCATTTTCGCCTTTCTCGGGCGGCTTCCGCTCCGCTTCTTTGACCGCCAACCGATCGGTCGCCTCGTGACCCGCGTCACCAACGACGTCGACGCCATCCTCGAGCTCTTCAGCTCTGGAGCCCTAAGCGCGCTCGGTGACTTGGTGAGCCTATTCGGCGCGGTCGTGCTCATGCTCTCCCTAGACGCCAAGCTCTCGCTCAGCGCGTTCATCTTCGTCCCCTTCATCGGGCTGTTCGTGGCGCTGATTCGCCGGCGCTCCCGGGAAGCGTTCCGCACCATCCGCGCTGAAACCGCGCGCATGAACGCCAACATGAGCGAACAGGTCTCAGGTATCTCGGTCATCCAGGCGTACGGCCGCGAGGCCCAGAAAGCCGCAGAGTTCGACGAGATCAATGTCGCGTACCGCAACGCGAACATGAGCTCGATCAAGTACGACGCGATCCAAGACGCCGCGATCGACACTGTCAGCGCCATGAGCATGGCGAGCTTGATCGTCGCGCTCGGCTACCAGCCCGCAAGCTTCGGCACCGTCGTTGCTATCTCCGCCTACCTGACCCAGTTCTTCATGCCGATCAGCATGCTGGCGCAGCGGTATACCCTGCTCCAAAGCGCCCTCTCGGGCGCCGAGCGAGTCTTTTCCCTGTTTCAGGTCGAAGAGCGGGACGCTCCTGAAGGGGACGCCATCATCCGTCCTTTGACCCGGAAGGCGACGCCGGACGCTCCCGAGATCGAGTTTTCCCACGTCACCTTCGGCTACAAGCCCGAACAAGACGTCCTCATCGACGTCAGCCTACGCGCCGAACACGGCGAGGTCATCGCCTTGGTCGGACCGACCGGATCCGGCAAAACCACAATCACCTCACTCTTGCTACGGCTCTATGAGACGAAAAGCGGCACCATCAAGCTCAGGGGCCGCGACATCCGCAGCCTGCCCAAGGGCGACCTCAGGCGCAGCTTCGCGGTGGTGCCTCAGGACATCTTCCTCTTCGAGGGCACCTTGGCCGACAACATCGCCGCAGGAACAACGCCCGACCTCGCGAAGGTGCGCGGCGTGCTCGCGCAAATGGACGTGCTCGATGTCTTCTTGCCGCGGCCGGGTGGACTCGAGACCCGCGTCGACGCAGGAGGCGTCAACTTCTCTGTCGGCGAGCGTCAGCTGATCGCGTTCGCTCGTGCGCTCTACCGTGACGCCGACATTCTCATCCTCGATGAAGCAACAGCCAGCGTCGACAGCGCCACCGAAGCCCGCATGCAAAAGGCCCTCGGAGCTCTGGTGCGAGGACGCACCGCGCTCATCGTCGCCCACCGCCTGAGCACGATCCAAAGTGCCAATCGGATCGTCGTCCTCCAAAAAGGGCGCGTCGCCGAGAGCGGCACTCACGCCGAACTTGTGGCCCGTGGCGGCCTGTACGCCGCTCTCCACAAGCTGAGCACCCAGGCGACCTCATTGCATGGACCGGGCGGAGCTCATTTCGGAGTGCTCGGAGGCGCCGAAAGCCCCTGATATTTCCGGAGCGCTTTTCGTCGCGAGACGTGGCATATTCGCGCTCCGAATCATGGCGGCGGAGAAACCAAAGTCAAAAGGCGACAAGAGCCAAGATCGCCTGCTCGCCCAGAACCGACGCGCCAGCTTCGACTACGAGCTCGGCGATCGCTACGAAGCGGGCCTTTCGCTCATGGGCAGCGAAGCGCGCAGTCTGAGGGACGCTGCGCCGAGCCTCATCGACTCCTTCGTGGATATCGATCGCCGCGGAGAGGCTTGGGTCATGCACATGCGCATCCAGCCGCTCCGGCACGCCGCCTTCGCGCATTCCGAGACCCGCCCCCGCAAGCTCCTCTTGAACCGCAAAGAGATCGATCAGATGCGCGCGGCTGTCGAGCGCGAGGGGATGACCCTGGTTCCGACCAAGATCTACTTTAAGAACGGGCGCGCCAAGCTCGAGGTCGCCGTCGCACGAGGTAAGAAAAAGAGCGACAAGCGCGAAGCCATCAAGACGAAGACCGCCGAGCGCGAAGCCCGCGCCGAGATCGACAGGAGCAGGAAGGGCTACCGGTGAGCGCCAGAACGCGGCGACTGGGGGCATCTTTGAGCGTCAAGACGCGGCGACCGAAAGCGCCTGTGAGCGTCGCTGCAAGGCGACGTGGGAACTTCAGCACCGCTCGAGTTGTCGGAAGTTGAGCCCGAGATGCTGACCAGCAAGGCTCACCCCGAAACGCGATTGGTCCAGCTTCTTCGCAAGCGGGACGAGGCAGCCTTCAATGAGCTGGTTTTGACCTATGAGGCTCAGGTGTATCGCCTGGCCTTCCGCATGCTCGGGAGCCCCGAGGACGCACGCGACCTTTGCCAGGAAGTTTTCGTCCAAGTCTTCCGTAGTATCGAGAATTTTCGTGGTGATTCGAAGCTCAGCACCTGGCTCTTCCGCATCACCGTCAACCTCTCGAAGAACCAGAACAAATATCTGGCGCGCCGTCAGAAGAAGAACCACTCTGAGCTGGATGAGTCGCTCGGGTTCGAAGCCCAGGGGGCCAGCGGGGTGACCTCGGGTGAGATGCCAGCGCCCGAAGACCAAGCCGTTGGCCGCCAGATTGAGCGCATCGTCAAAGAAGCGCTGAACTCCCTCGACGAAGACCATAGGACGCTCGTGATCCTGAGAGACATTGAAGGGCTCAGCTACGAGGAGGTCGCGGAAATCGCAGACCTTCCCATCGGCACACTCAAGAGCAGGCTCCACCGCGCTCGCGCCGCCCTGCGCCAAAAGATCGAAGCCGAGACCGGGGAGGTGCTCCGATGAGCAGCGAGCCCACGAGCGAGCGGGAGTTCCTCGACGAGCGGGCTGAACAAGAGCTGGCGCAGCTCTTGCGCAGCGCGAGCGACGACCCGCCGCCCCTCGAGACGAGCCTCTTACCGAACATCCAAGCCCATATCCGTCGCCAGACGCGCGGGCGCTATTTCAGCGGAAGCAGGCGCGCCTATCGCGACCCGACGGTGCTCTTGCTCGGCGCCGCGACCCTCCTGCTCATCGTTGCAGCGGCCCTGCTCGGACTCTTCGATTCACTCCTTCGCTGAGTGCGGGAGCTGAGCTCGCACCAGCCGCGCCCTTTCGTCACCTTTCTGGGCTTCAAACCGAGGCGCACCTCGGGCAAGATCCATCCTCATGGATAACGAGTGGCCGAGCCTGACCGACGTACCAGGTGAAGATTCCCTCACCTCGGCCCGCCCCAAGGGACAGGCCCTGACTCGCTACATTTGGTGGAACGGAGAGCTCCGAGAAGCCGAGCGTCAAAACGTCCACTACTACGCCAACGCTCTTCACTACGGCACCTCGGTCTTCGAAGGTATTCGCTGTTACCCGGCGGAGGGGGGACCCGCTCTGTTTCGTCTGCGCGACCATATCGAGCGACTCATCTTTGCTTCACGCATCTACGGCATGCAGCACCCGTTCGACGTCGACGCGCTCGAAGCCGGCTGCATTCAAGTTTCCAAAGCGAACGGCATCAAGGACGGCTACCTGCGCCCGGTCATTTACTTCGGCGCGGGTCCGATCGACTTGCGCCCGAAGCGCGGCTGTCCGGTCCACGCCTTCATCGCAGTCCGGGAGCTCGGCACGTTCCTCGGCGAAGGCGCGCTCCGCAACGGCGTCCGGGTGACCATCTCGAGCTGGCGCCGCACCCACCACACGATGTTGCCCACGATGGCCAAAGCCAGCGGCCATTACGCGTCCGCCGTGCTCGCGGCCCATGAGGCTATGGACCGCGGCTACGACGACGCGATCCTCTTGAACAGCGACGGGACCATTTCAGGTGCCACAGGCCAGAACGTCTTCTTCGTCAGCCGAGGCTGCTTGATCACAAACGATGAGACCTCGAGCATCGTCCCCGGCATCACGCGCGACTCGATCCTGCGCCTGGCGCGGGAAACGCTGCGCGTCCCTGTCGAGATCCGCGCCTTCACCCGCGAAGACCTGATGCGCGCTGATGAGGTATTCATGACGGGAACGGCCGCCGAGGTCACTCCCGTCTCCGAGCTCGATGGCATGAAGTTCGAGACCGGACGTGGCACGCTCGGGGCGCAGCTCGGGCACGCCTACTTGCGCGCGGCCACGGGGAAAGATCCCGAGCGGCGCTCTTGGCTCACGCCTCTTGCGTAACCGGTTCCTGGATGACCGGCTCGCCGGGAGGCAACGCGAGCGGCGCCTGACTCAAGGCCGCACTCGCGGTGCCTGTGATCCCCTGCCAGGTGAAGAGTTCGGGCGCATAGCGCCCAAGCAGCGTCGCCGACAGGCTTGAGCCAAAGGCGATCCCGAGTCCGACCGGGCCAAGCGGCCTGCATCCAAACATTCCGCTCACAATCGGTGTCTGCACCACCATGCCGAGCAGCGCGAGCGTGACAAGGCTCGTGATCACAACCTCGCGGTTCTCGTCACCGGAGCTCACGGTTTGACCGAGCTGGGTCCCAACCAAGGACAATAGCGCCGTAGTGCTCGCTCCCCTGCGGTCACCAATGACGCTCGCGATCGACCAAGCTGCGCCCGTCCCGAGGGCCGTGATCGCGGCCCGCGAGCCGATGTCGCGCGTGAGCTTGACGCCGAGGGACGCCTCGGGCCCGTGAGCGAGTAGCTCCTGGAGCTCGGCGGCTTTCGGCGGTCGCACCGCGATCGCCATCGCCGGAGCGACGTCCGTGAACAGGTTCACCAGCAAGAGCTGGCGGGGAGAAAGGGGCGGCCGCCCGGACACGAGCCCAGCGCCCAAGGTAAAGCCGATCTCCCCGAGGTTCCCGCCGACCAAAATGGATACGGCGTCCTTCACCGCGTCCCACAGGGCCCGCCCTTCGACCACCGCTTCGAGCAGTGTCTCGATCTTCGGCTCCGTGAGCACGATATCCGCCGCGTTCTGGGCAGCCTGGGCCGAGCGGGCGCCGATGGCGATACCAACGCTCGCCAAGCGAATCGCGGGCGCGTCGTTGGCGCCATCGCCCACCATCGCCACAGTGCGCCCGGCGCGCGTCAAAGCGCGAACCACGCGGACCTTCTGGGACGGGACAACTCGCGCAAAAATATCGACGTCCCCCGCGCGAGCATTCAGCTCGTCGTCGCTCATCACAGAAAGCTCAGCACCAGTCACGACGTAGGGTTCTACCGAGATCCCGAGCTCAATCGCGACCGCGCGGGCCGTGCTCGGATGGTCGCCGGTCACGAGTACCGAGCGCAGGCCAGCGCGCCGAAGATCTTCGAGCGCGCGGCGCGCCGACTTCCGGATCGGATCGTGGAACGACAATAGCCCCACGAGCTCGAGCTCACGGACGTCGTCGTGGCTCGGAACGGAGTCGTCCGGAAGCCATTTGCGTGCGACGGCGAGCACGCGCCTGCCGCTTCGAGCGAGCTCTTCTGCCTGCTGTCTTGCGCGCGCGAGCGCGTCTCCGTCCTCGGCTCGAATCGCGGAGAAGATCGCCTCCGGGGCGCCTTTGACGGCGAACAAGAGGCGACCGCGGTGCTTGCCGTAGGCGGCGGAGTAGGTTCGGTTCGCTTCGAAGGGCAGCTCTCCGCGGCGCTCGTCGAACACGCCGAAGGTAGCTTGGTCCTGAGTCTCGGCGCGCCGGTGAAGAGCGCGCTCGATCGGATCGGTGTGTTCGAATCCAGAAACGCGGAGGGGGCTCGCGAGCAGCGCAACGGCCAGGGCTTCGTCGGGATCGTCTGCGAGCACCTCACGAAGCTCGACTGAGCCTTCGGTGACAGTTCCAGTCTTGTCCAGACAGAGTGTGTCGGCGCGGCCCAAGGACTCGAGCGCGCGCACGTTGCGCACGATAGCGCCATGCCTCGAGAGGCGCCGGGCAGCCGCGAGCTCGGCAGCGGTCGCGAGCAAGGGAAGTCCTTCGGGGACAGAAGCAACAGCCAAGCTCACCGCGGAAGAGATCAGCTCGCTCATCTTCCGGCCGCGGAGAATACCCGTACCGACGACGCCGGCGCCCGCAAGCAGCGCGACCGGTGCCGTCATGTCCATGAGCTCGCGCAGGCGGCGCTCGACCCCCGTCTCGCGCACCCGGCTGCGCACGCCGACACTGCCGCGGCGGGCTTCCACAGCGGTCCCGGTCGCCACCACCACCGCGGTAGCTTTGCCGGAGGTCACGACGGTACCCGCGTAGAGCATCGAGCTTCGATCGGCAGCGGTCTCGGCGAAGGACGGCGCGGCGCCCTTCACGACCGGAAGTGACTCGCCAGTGAGACCTGCAGCGTCCACCTCGAGGGCCTCGGCTGATAGAATGCGGCAGTCGGCGGGAATTGCATCCCCGCGCGAGAGGAGAATCACGTCACCCACAACGAGCTGTTCAGCGCGGAGCTCCTGGGTCCTGCCGTCGCGCAGAGCGAGACAGTTCACTTCCCTTCCCCGCTGCAGAGCGCGCACCGCGCGCTCCGTGTAGTAACGCTGATATCCGCCGATCGCGGCGTTCAAAGCCACCGTGCCGGTGATCATGAGCGCGTCAGATGTCGACCCGACCGCCGCTGAGACGCCCGCACCGGCCGCGAGCAGCGGCACAAGCGGATTCAGGAGCTCGTCTCCCATCGCGCTCAACAGTTCGAGGACCGGGCGAGGACGGGCAGTACGCCTCGGGCTGCGCTTGACGACCTGCGCTTGTGTGAGTCCTTCAGGAGAGCTGCCGAGACGGGTGAGCGCACCGGTCGGCGCGAGGGCGTGCCACGGGGTCGGATCGCGAGCGGGCGGAAGCTGGCGCCTCACGAGCTCCGCGTAGAGACGCGCGCTGTTGGCCATGGCGGCGAGCGCGCCCAAGTGCACGATAGTGAGCACGCGCCCGCCCGACAGGGGCAGAATGCCGCCTGCGGAGGCGACAGCACCAATCCCGGCCCCGACCAGAGCGACCTTCACGCTCTGGCGACTCGCCAGGCGCGCACCGCGCGCCGCTTCGATCAAGGCGCGCACGTCGTCGAGATCATCGTGGGCGATCACGTGCGCTGACCAGGGCACTGGCTTGCCCGCTGAGAGCAGCGCGATTCCCAAGTCCGCTACGTCCAGGGCTCGACTGTCGCCGTGGGACAAGACGCAGACCACGTGACCGTCACGCTGGAGCTGCCGTACGCCGCGCCAGAGATCTTCGCCAGGCAGGAGCGTGTCATCCGCCGGAATCGTCTGGAGGATCTCTCGATCGCCTGTCGCGACGATCACACGCATCTCGGCCTCATGAGCGAGGGCGACGAGCTCTTCGATCCCGACACGGGACCTCATGCGCACCTCGATCAGGAGCACTACCTCTTGTTCCTCGGCGAGGGCGAGAACAACCTCGCCGCCCCCTGCGAGCTGCTCCGCAGTCTCTTTGAGGCGAGGATCGAGAGAGAGGCCAAGCGCTCCGACGGGTCCGAGGGCGACCACACCCCGCCGCGCGACACGAAGGGGGTTATCGGGGTCAAACAGCTCCCGCGCCAAGGCGAGCAAGCGCTCTTCGTTGCGGCCTTGCGCGCCCTCGACGCGGCCGAAGACCGTCTTCGACTCGGGCACAATTCCGCCTTCGATCACGAGGCAGTCAACGCGATCGAGGATTCGAAGGGCCTGATCATCGAGCACGAGCATGCGCCGCGCCGCGAGGTAACGATGAGCGGAAGCTACGAACACTTCGCGCCCGAGCTGCGCGGGGCGCGGGATCGCGCCGAAGAGGGCGCCGAAGGCGCGCTGCACACTTCGCGTCGAGAGGAGGCTGAAGCCGAAGGAGCCGAGCGCGATGGCCCAGGCGCGATCCGAATATTCTTCGATGGGGCCTGGCGGGAGCGGCACAGGTCGCTCCGGACGAGGTCGAATCGGCGGCGCTTCAACGATGCGCCCGAGCTCCGGCTCGCGGGACTCGAAAAGACGCCGCCGCACGGCGAGCTCCGAGCCGAGCACCGCATGTTCCACAATGCCGACAAGGTTCTGCAGCGGACGCTGCGCCGGACCGAGCGCGAGGGAGCTCAGAAGGCCAAGCACTAAATCGACTCGCTCGAAGCCAAACCGTTCGTCGAGGCCACGGCGCAGCCGCGGCACGTTGCGCACCGCCGTGAGCGCCGAAGCGAGCAAGCCGAAACTCCGGCTCTTCGGGATGATGCTGAAGAGCAGGCCGGTCCCGACGAGCATGCCCATGGCCTCGCCGATCAGCTCGAGAAGGTGTTGTTCCTCTCGGGACCTGTCGGCGGGATGTGACGAGCGGGGTAGCTCGGCGCGGTGCACACCCGCCCGGAGCTCCGCTTCAATCACCAGCGCGAGCGCGAGCTCGAGGCTGAGCTCTCCCTTCCGACCGCAGATGACAGCACGTGAGGTGCCTTGGTGGACCTCTGCCCACAAGATCTCGGGGTGTCGCGCCGCCTCTTCCTTCAAGATCCGCGCAACGTCAACGAGCTCACCGGAGTCGAGGCGACTCAGCTCGACGTGCGCCCGATCTCCTCCCATCCAGACGTGGCGCTCCCGGCGCGCAAGGTTCTTCTTGAGTATGGCGAAAAGCTCATCCGCTCTCATCAGGCTCGCTCAGCTTAACCGGCTTCCGGGCGAACTGCGAATCTAGAGCGAGTCGCAAGCCGGCGCAGCCCCTGGCGCGCAGGGCCCGCCTGTCCCTCGGGATCCGCCGCACTTTGAGGGTGAGCAGATCGTCGCTATGAACTCGAGAAGCGATGGCCGACAGCGACTCGAATCACCACCACGACCACGACCACGAGGAAGAGGACGAAGAGGGGGTACAGGCGCTCCGAGAAGCCCTCGACGCCGCCCGCGGCGGCTTGCGCAGCTTGGTCCAGCGCGTCATCGAGACGCTCGACGACGGCGTCCTCTATGTACCTCTCGCCGAGGACATCCCTGACATCCCCGAGGACCAAGAGGAGACCTTCGACGAACTCTCCTTCCGCCCCCACATGCTCCTCGACAACGACGAGAATGCCTACGCCGTCGCGTTCACGGAGCCAGCTCTCGTCGACAGCGTCCAAGAAGCCCTCGCCTGGACGACGGACGGCGATGAGCTGAAGTTCGTCCGCCTCCCCGCCCGCTCTGTCTTCGAGCTCGCCCTGAGCGAGCTGGACGACGTGGACGTCGGAGGCATCGCCATCGATCCGAGCACCGATCTGGAGCTCGTCTTGAGCCGCGAAGAGGTCCAGCACATCTTGGCGGGTCAGGCGATCCCCCTCGTCGGTTACATCGAAGAGCTCCCCGAAAGCGACGAAGACCTCCCGATCGTGGAAGGCGCCGAGCCCCCCGATCCGAAGCTCATCGCGGCCCTCGACAAGGCCAAGGCCAAGATTTCGGACCTCGTCAGCTACCGGGTGGACACGACCTTCCACCCCGAGCGCGACCGCGAACCACACCTCACGATCACTCTCTACCTCGCGCGCCCTGACGCGCCGCGCGGCGCTATCGCCGAAGAGGTCATGGAGCTCGTCGATCCGCTCCTGCCCCCGCCGGGCTACGCCGATCTCGTGTTCCGTGACGCTCCGAACTGAACGTGTCCGATCCGACGTCTCCCGGCTCCACCCTCTCCGCCTCTCCCGCGCAAGGGGCCTCTGACACTGCGCTCATCAGCGCCAGCAAGAAGCGCCTGCCGCGGAGTGAACATCTCATCCTGCGCA
The DNA here is from genome assembly GCA_023428245.1 of Pseudomonadota bacterium. Lineage (GTDB taxonomy): Bacteria > Myxococcota_A > Polyangia > Polyangiales > Polyangiaceae > NIC37A-2. Next base: position 8,502 of record JAEYYX010000069.1, on the reverse strand, counting down.
TCGTGCGCGCGAGCCTCGAAGAAGGATTCTTCGACCGCGCCATGCGCTTCTGTCAGCGCACCATCGGTCAAGCCTGGATCCATCACTCGACCAAGAACCTCAAGCAGGAATATGGCCTCGAGCGAAGCCAGATCCTCGAGAGTCCCGAGAGCGTCATTGTCGTCGCCAATCATCGCAGCTTCTTCGACCTCTACGTGATCACGGCGAGTCTGGTTCGGCGCGGCTTGCCCCATCGGATCCTATTTCCCGTCCGCGCCGACTTCTTCTTCACCTCCTGGTTAGGTCTGCTCGTGAACTTTTTCATGAGCTTTCTCTCGATGTACCCGCCGCTCTACAGGCAAAGGGAGCGCCTGGCGCTGAACCTTGCGTCCCTCGACGAGCTCGGCGCGCTCCTGCGCCGAAGGCAGCTCTTCGTCGGTCTGCATCCGGAGGGGACCCGGAAGCTCGATGACGATCCCTATACCTTCTTGCCGCCCCGTCCGGGCGTCGGCCGCGTCGTCCACGAGGCTCGCGTGCGCGTCGTTCCGGTCTTCATCCGCGGCCTTAAAAACGACCTGTGGGCTCAGGTAAAAGGGAACTTCACCGGCCGAGGCGAGCCCGTTCGCATCGTGTACGGCGCGCCCATCGATTTCGGCGACCTGCTCGATCAGCCGAGCTCAAAGAAGGTGCAGGCGGCGATCTCAGAGCGCTGTATGGCAGAGATCGCTCGCCTGGGCGAAGAGGAGCGCACACTCCCCACCCCTTTTAGCTGAACTCAGCTCGGAGCTTTTTGGCAGCGCTCACCATGTTCTCGAGCGCGGGACGCACTTCGTCCCAGCTCCGCGTCTTCAGGCCGCAATCCGGATTCACCCAAAGGCGCGCTGGCGGAATCTTGGTCGCGGCTTTCCGCATCAAGCCCATCACTTGCTCCTCCGTAGGCACGTTCGGCGAATGGATATCGTAAACGCCGGGGCCGATCTCATTCGGATACTCGAAGCGATCGAAGGCGCCTAGCAGCTCCATGTCCGAGCGGGATGTCTCGATCGTGATGACGTCCGCATCGAGAGCAGCGATCGACTCGATGATGTCGTTGAACTCCGAGTAGCACATGTGCGTGTGGATCTGGGTCTCGTCCCGAACTCCACTCACAGCGACTCGGAACGCGTCCACGGCCCAGTCGAGGTAGCTCTGCCACTCGGAGCGACGGAGCGGGAGTCCTTCTCGGAGAGCCGCTTCGTCGATCTGAATGATCTGGACGCCAGCTCGCTCGAGATCGAGCACTTCCTCGCGGATGGCGAGAGCGAGCTGATAACAAGAGACGGAGCGGGGCACATCGTCACGCACAAACGACCAGTTCAAGATCGTGACCGGACCCGTAAGCATGCCTTTCATCGGCTTCTTCGTGAGAGACTGGGCGTAGCGGATCCACTCGACTGTCATCGGCTCGGGGCGACTGATGTCTCCGAACAGGATCGGCGGCTTCACGCAGCGAGAGCCGTAGGATTGGACCCAGCCGAACTCGCTGAAGGCGTATCCCTGAAGTTGCTCACCGAAGTACTCGACCATGTCGTTCCGCTCCGCCTCGCCGTGGACGAAGACGTCGAGCCCGAGCTCTTCTTGATGAAGGACGGCGCGTTCGATCTCCGCCTGCATCGCACGCTCGTACGCTTTCCGCTCGAGCTTTGCTGACTTGTATTCACTGCGAGCTCTTCGGATCTCGGGCGTCTGAGGAAAGGAACCGATCGTCGTCGTCGGGAAAGGCGGGAGCTTGAGTCGAGCAGCTTGGACCTTTTTGCGGTCGGCGTAAGGCGCTGAGCGCCGGGCGCGCCCCGGCGTGAGCGCTTCGAGCTCTGCCTGAACCTTCGGATCGTGGACGCGAGCTGAGTTCCTTCGACTCCTTCTGGCCGCGGCGCTCGCTTCAAGCTCCGCTCGTACCGCTAAGCGCCCCTCACGAAGAGCCCGTCCGAGGATCTCGATCTCTTCGAGCTTTTGCTCGGCAAAGGCAAGCCAAGACACAAGCTCCGGATCCAGCTTCGTCTCGCTCCGAAGGTCGACCGGAACGTGCAGAAGAGAACACGACGGAGCGATCCAGAGCCGGTCGCCGAGGACTTCATGGATCGGCTCGAGTCGATCGAGGATCTCGTTCAGGTCGGCGCGCCAGATGTTGCGCCCGCTCACGACTCCGAGCGAGAGCACTCGCTCAGGACCGATACACTCAAGCAGAGGCCCGACCTCTCCCGGGGCACTCACAGCGTCGAGATGGATCCCGTCCACCGGGAGCGATGCCACAAGCGAAAGATTCTCCCCGAGGCGCCCGAAGTAGGTCGTGAGGAGAAGCCGGCAGCCGGTCCCTCGAAGGGTTTCGTAGGCCGCCCGATAGGCAGCCTGCCACTTCTCATCGAGTTCGGTCACGAGCGCCGGCTCGTCCACCTGCACCCAGTCGATACCCTCTGCGGAAAGCCTCTCGAGGAGCGCCCTGTACACGCCAAGCAGCTCGGGAAGCCGCGCGATCCTGTCTGATCCATCTTTCACCTTCGAGAGCCAGAGGTAGGTGACGGGGCCAATCAGCACAGGCTTGTGAGGGACTCCGAGATCGCGCGCTTCGCGAAGCTCGGCGAGCAAGGGCCCTTCATTGAGGCGGAAGCTCGTACGTCGAGAGATCTCGGGGACGATATAGTGGTAGTTCGTGTCGAACCACTTGGTCATCTCTCCCGCGGCGGTGCCCTCTCCGGCTTCCCCAGAGGCCCGACCGCGAGCTATGCGGAAGTAGGCGTCGAGGGCATGGCCTTCCGCGGGCCGCGCTCGCTCGGGTACGTTGCCCAAGAGGAAGCTCAGATCGAGCACCTGGTCGTAAAAGGAAAAGTCTCCGAGTGGTGCGAAGTCGAGCCGCCGCTGTCGCTCCCAGTTCTCGCGTCGGATTTTCACGCCGAGGGCTTCGAGCTCCCCGTGCGAAAGCGCGCCCTTCCAGTGCCTTTCGAGGGCGAATTTGAGCTCGCGTGCGCCGCCGATCCGAGGAAATCCCAAGTTGTGAGTTCGTGCCATCTGCTTTCTCCTGGTTTCTTTCGCGAGAGCCTAATGGCGCCGACACGTGACGAATAATGGTGAATTTTCAGCATTCCATGACATTATGTCATGGATGGCCGAGCAGCTCGAACGGGTCCATTTACGTTTGCTCCGCGAAGTCGAGGAGAGCGGCTCTCTCACCGCTGCGGCCAAGCGCATGGGCCTCACCCAGTCTGCCTTGAGCCACACGGCGCGCCGCCTCGAAGAGCAGCTCGGGACAGAGGTCTGGGTTCGGGAAGGACGCGGGCTCCGGCTCACGCCGGTGGGTCGGTACCTGCTCTCAGTGTCCGAGCGCCTCCTGCCTCAGTTCGCGCATGCCGAGCACATCGTCGATCAGTTTGCGCGTGGTGAGCGCGGCACCTTGAGAGTCGGCATGGAGTGTCATCCCTGTTACAGGTGGCTGCTCCAGATCGTCGGTCCCTTCTTGCGCGCTTGGCCGGACGTCGATCTCGATGTCCGCCAGAAGTTCCAGTTCGGGGGTATCGCGGCGCTCTTTGGGCACGAGATCGATCTGCTCGTCACCCCCGACCCCCTGCGGAGAAAGGGGCTCGAATTCGTGCCGGTTTTCTCTTACGAGCACGTGCTCGTCGTGGCCCGAGACCACCCACTCGCAGGCAAAGACTACGTCCTGCCCCCCGAGCTCGCCGAAGAAACGCTCATCACCTACCCCGTCGAGCCCGAGCGGCTCGACATCTACAGCCACTTCTTCTTTCCGGCAGAGGCCGCCCCCCGGCGAAGACAGATCATTGAGACGACGGACATCCTCCTGCAGATGGTGGCGTGCGGACGCGGAGTCGCCGCCTTACCGGATTGGCTCGTCCGCGAATATCAAGCGCAGCTCGACATCACGCCGGTCCGGCTCGGCAAACGGGGCATCAAAAAGCAGCTCTTCCTCGGCGCACGCCGTGGCGAAGCCAAGGTCGATTTTCTCGCGGCCTTCATTCGTCTGGCCAAGAACAATCCCCCCCCTGCGCGCCGCCCGAGGAAAACTAGAGCGCGCTCTCCTCACAAGGGCGCGGCGCACCCCGGGCGAGCTCGATGAAAGAAGCAATATAGTCGACGCGCTCGTCCGCTTCTCGCACCCCGAGGCAGATCTGTTTGAAGATGCCACTTCCGAGACGCACCGCAACGAGACCGAGCAGCGGTCCGTACTCTTCCACCAGCCATCTCGGCAGCGCCGCCACCCCACGCCCGCTTGCGACAAGTTGCATCAAAATATCCGTGTTTTCGACGGTCTTTCGCGCAGCCGGACGCTCGTTCGCGGGCGCGAGGAAATGGGTAAAGATGTCGAGACGATCCTGAGGAACCGGATAGGTGATGAGGACTTCTTCTTTCAGGTCGCTCGGTTCGACGAAGCGTCGCCCAGCGAGTCGATGTCCCTGGCCCACAGCGAGCACCTGTTCGTAGTCGAACACGGCGTGGAAGCGGAGCTCGGGATGTTCGACGGGATCGGGGGTCACCAAGAGGTCAACCTCGTATCCTGAGAGCGCCGGCGCCCCTTCGAACTGAACCTTTTGTTTCACGTCGACCTCGACGTTCGGGAACGTCGCGAGGAACGGAGCCACGACGCGGAGAAGCCAGCGGTAACAGGGATGGCACTCGATGCCGATGCGGAGTGTGCCGCGACGCCCGCTCGCGAACTGAGTCAGTCGCTCTTCGGCCACCTCGAGCCGAGGTAAGACCTCTCGAGCCACGGAGAGGAGCTCCTCGCCCGCCTGGGTCAATCGCAGACTGCGGCCCTCCCGCCGCCATAGGGTCACCCCGAGCTGGCCCTCCAGCTTTTTCATCGAGTGGCTCAGGGCCGACTGCGTCAGGCCGAGCCCCTCTGCCGCCGCAGTGAGCGAGCCGTGTGCGGCGACCTCCCGCAGAACGACCAAGTGCACCCGCTCGAGCATGTCTCATGAATTCTACTCATGCTTCCCTGAAAATAAAGCGATGGAGTTCATTCGCCCCGGCGGGCATCGTTCGAAGAGCCCCCCATTGCCCGCCATGCCCGCCTCCCTCCCGCTCTCGAACTACGCAGTCCGCCTCCGGGGCCTCACAGTCCCCTGCCACGTCGGTGTCCCCCCGTCGGAGCGCGACCGACTTCAAGACCTGATCGTCGCGCTCGACGTCGAGCACAAAGGAGACCTCTACCCGCGCATCGACGATCTCGAGCTCGCTACGGACTACGGCGTGCTCGCTCAGATCGTCGCGACGAGCGCCCAGGAGCGCAGCTTCGTTCTGCTCGAGACCTTCGCCCTCCTGGTCGCCGAGCGGGTGAACGCTCGCTTCCCTCGAGCCCACCGCGTGCGCGTCGCCGTCACCAAAGCCGTCGTCCCCCTCGAACCCCGGACCGAGGAAGCGACCGTCGAGATCGTCCTTTGCGGGAGCTCATCATGAACACATCTCTCCTCGCCCGAGTCCCCGTCTGGCCGCGCCCAGCGCCCGCCTCCGAACTTCGGCTGACCTACGCCATCGCACCGCCGAGCCGGAAGCTTTTGCCTGAGCGGCGCCGCGCGATCGCCGCGGCACAGTCCGCGCGCATCGCGTCGCTCCCGATCGACGCTCTGCTCGTCTACGACGTCCAAGACGAAACCCTGCGCAACGAACGGCCGCGCCCCTTCCCATTCTCAGCCAAGATCGATCCGCTGACCTATGCGTTCGAGGAGCTCGAGCTCGGATCCCTGCCGCGGGTCGTCTATCGGGCGGTCGCCGATCAAGACGAGGGATCGCTCCTCACGTGGCTCACGCGCCTGTCCAAGCTGGGCGCAAGGGCCGTCCTCGTGGGCGCTCCATCGCGCAGCGCTCAGGCGAGGCTGACCTTGTCCGACGCTTGGGAGCTCCGCCGCACCCACATTCCCCATCTCCCCCTCGGCGGCGTCGTGATCGCCGAACGCCATGTCGGCCTCGGCTCGGAAGATGCGCGATTGCTCATGAAGACGGAGCGCGGGTGCGGATTTTTCGTGAGCCAAACCGTGTGGTCGCCGCGCTCAATGGGAGCTCTCCTGCGCGATCTGCGGCGCGCTCATCGCGCCGCACAATCCTCTCACGGTTCCGCGCCGTCACCCCTCCCACAGATCCTCGTCACTCTGAGCCCCTGTGGCTCGAAACAGACGCTCGAGTTCCTCGAGTGGCTCGGCGTACACATCGCGCCCGAGATCCGCGCTGAGCTCCTCGCCGCGCCGGACATGCTCGCGCGCTCCGTCGAGCTGGCGATGGCGATCTACTCCGAACTGCGAGCTCTCGCGGTCGATCTGGGGCTCTCGCTCGGCTGGAACATCGAGAGCGTCTCGACCAGGAAAGAAGAGGTCGACGCCGCCGTGGAGCTCCTGCAGCGCATCGCTCAGCGAGAGGCGCGCTGACCGTCCCCCGATGTCCGGGAGCAGCAAGGTACCCGACACGCCCCTTCGCCCTCGCCACAGACGTGAGTCGTCCTTCGAGTGATGGACCAGGGCCGGACGGAGAAGAGGCGGAGGGCTCAGGGCTCAGTCGAGCGGGACGCGAGCGACGGTCGCGGTCGAAGGATAGAGATAGAAGCGGCCGTTCCAGGGGCCGCCGTTCAGAATGCCGACGATAGCCGCCTTGCCGTCGTCGGTGATGGCCATATCGAGGGCGCCCGTTCCATCTTGATGGGTGCGACCGATGATACTCTCGAGTTCGAAGCGGCCAGTCTCGCGTCCGTCGAGATCGTGGCGCATCAAGATCGGAACCGCTTCGAAGGGATGATACTCGGGATCGAGCGGATCGACGGGGACGGACCACAAAGAGAAGAGGGAACCATCGACCAGCGCCATTGCCTCGATCGCGCCGCAAAAACCGAGCGGCTCCGGCTTCCAATTCTCGTCGCGGATATCAATGAGCACAGATTCCGAGCACTCGATACGCTCGAGCGTCACGGGGTCAGGGGCATAGTAGGTAGACCCCATGAAGATACGTTTCCCATCGCTCGCTAAGAGAGCAGCGTCGGCGTAGAGGGCCGGATTGTAGAGAGATATGGAGTAGAGCGAGGTGACATCTTCGGCAGCTCTCTCGAATACATAGATTTCTGTCCCGTGGAACCTACCTTCATGCTGGTCCATACCGTTGAACAACTGATTCCATAGAATTCGATCATCTCCAACATGCATGAAGGAGTGTCTCTGAAGAGATGCATTGGTCCAGGGGTGTTCCATAAGAGCCCTACCGCTTGGCAGAGCGAGAAGGCGCAAGGTCGTGGCCTCTACGAGCCAACCTGAGCTCAGCTCCGCTATGCCTGTTCCTCCCGGCCCGATCCCACTGAGAGGCATTGTCGGATGGAGCTCTCCGGCTGCGGTGAATACCTGTAGCCAGCTCTCGGTAAGAAACACAATATTCCCGAACCGATCGATAGCCATGCTCGGATTGGCAGCTGGCGCGAGGCGTAAACGGACTCCCAGAGTACTCATCCACCAGTCAGTTGACCCATCGCGAAAAAGGCGGACGAACGTCGCGTAGGCAGCAAAGGGATCTATGTAATCCTCTAGGCTGTTTTCTGTCCAAGTAGCGATCGCATTTCCGCATGGGTCTTCTGCGATTCTCAGATCAGAGTGTGAGTCCAAATCCCTTGCCTCAAATGATCTCATCCATGATGGAGCTCCCGCACGCAGGTCTCTGCATTTTCCGTCCGCACCCGGCGCTTCATGCTTCCTGGCGTCATCTTCCGGCAGGGGCTGAAGCCCCTCCGTCGTTTGACCGTTGCAGCCCGCTCCGAGGGCGAGTGAGAAAGCGATGAGGCTTCTGAATTGCATGGGTTACTCGAAGCCGAGCCTATCGAGGAGAAAGCGACCCGCGCCGCTCGACCGCCCGACCCTCAGTCGAGCGGGACGCGAGCGACGGTCGCGGTCGAAGGAGAGAGATAAAAACGGCCGTTCCAGGGGCCGCCGTTCAAGATGCCGACGATAGCCGCCTTGCCGTCGTCGGTGATGGCCATATCGAGGGCCCCCGTTCCGTCTTGATGTGTGCGACCGATGATACTCTCGAGCTCGAAGCGGCCAGTCTCGCGTCCGTCGAGATCGTGGCGCATCAAGATCGGGACCGCTTCGAAGGGATGATACTCGGGATCGAGCGGATCGACGGGGACGGACCACAAAGAGAAGAGGGAGCCATCGACCAGCGCCATCGCCTCGATCGCGCCGCAAAAGCCGAGCGGCTCCGGCTTCCAATTCTCGTCGCGGATATCAATGAGCACAGATTCCGAGCACTCGATGCGCTCATGAGTCGCAGGGTCCGCGATGTAGTAGGTCGAGCCGAGGAAAGCCCTTTGGCTATCGGCCGCGAGCAGAGCAGTCTCTGCGTAGAAACTAGGATCTTCAGGGGCGTGGATGAATTGAACTTTCCCCGCGGGAAACTCGATGACGAGAATTTCTGAACCAGTGAACCTGTCGGTATCGAAATTCTGATTGAATCTCGTCGTCAACCTTCGATCATCATCCGTGATGGCCACGTCGAGTCGGTCAATCA
>JAEYYX010000020.1 GCA_023428245.1 Pseudomonadota bacterium | reverse complement strand
CCCCCCCATTCACCGTTCGTCAACCACTAACATTTACGCTCAACATTTTTTCGACCGTTCGTCTCTTCGTCTCTTCCCTTTTCGCAAAGTCTACCTTTGCACCATCATTGACAGATCGCGCTCTCGGCTTGCTATTCCGAGAAAGAGGGCGCCAACGATACGTCGAGAGCACAACGTGACCGTTCGCTTCCTCCGTGAGCGGTCGGCTGACTGGTCAGTCCATCGTTGCAGCCGCGCCGCGTCCCGAACGCGTTGGCGCTATTTAGCTTCCGGTGGTCGTCGGAAGTGCCCTCGGGACGCGCTGCGCGCCGGAGCTCTTCGGAGAGCGCGCTCGAGCCTGTCTCGCTGAAAAGAAGGCTCGGGAGGGCTCAGATGGAGGTGATGGGCCGGGGCCAAAAGAAAACGTGATAGGCTGCCGGCCCTGTTGAGGCGGAGATGAAAAATACGATGAGGCGGATGCTCTTGGGCTGCACTGTGGGGAGTTTGTTCTTGGCTGCTTGCGGAGGTTCGAAGCCGCCGGAGACGCCCGCGTCCGAAGAACCGGTAGCGAGCGAGCCGCTGGCCCCTGCGCGCTCGGAGTCCGACGCGTCGAGCCAAGATCCGAATGAGTTCGGTCTGAAGTCCTCTTCAACGGCTGGCTCGGCTCACGGCGTGAAACCTTCGACGCTCAAGCCGACGACGACCGAAGCCGTGCTGAAGTTCTTCGTCGTCGACAAGAAGACGGGGCCTGTCGAAGGCCTTGTGATCGCGCTCGTCTCGAGCGACGGCAAGAAGTTCTACACGTCGGAGACGGACGCGGTCGGTTACGCGGAAGTGCTCGTGCCGGTCGGCAAGAAATACGAGCTCACCTACCTGACCCTCGGCCGCGAAGACATCACCGCGAGCGTTACGGTCGCCGACGAACCTGCTCAGAACATCAAGCTCACGCTGAACTACGAGAACCGCTACCCTGACCGCCCCGAGCCGCCTTTTGTGCTCGGCGCTGTCCAGTTCGACACCGCCCGCGCCACGATCAAGCCCGAGTCCTTCGCCGAGCTCGATCGCGTCGTCGAGTACATGCTTCACAAGGGAGCGCGCCTCGAAATCTCGGGCCACACCGACAACGTCGGCAATCCAAAGTCAAACAAGACACTCTCGTTGCGCCGAGCTCAGGCTTGTCGCGACTACATCGTCTCAAAAGGCGTCGACCCCGAGCGCATCGAGGCCGTCGGCTTTGGCGACGAAAAGCCGATCGCTCCGAACGACACCCCAGAAAATCGCGCCAAGAACCGCCGTATCGAGGTGCGCGAGATCAAGAACTGATGAGTCCTCGCCGGACGCTCTAGGCACGCGAGAGGTTCGAGCAGCTCCGCTCCAGCGAGGACGTCACGGGCAAGCGAAGCTCTCCTTCTTCGGCCCCCTTGTTGACATCTCACTTACAGGAGTCATCATGCGCTCATGATGACTGGGGGGAGCTTTAAGAAGCTTGGGGTAGTTTTTGTTCTGCTCGGTACCGCCTGCGGTGGGGGCGGCCCGACGAACACAGTTGCGACGACGGAAGACGCCGGGAAGATTCGTACGTCGGCGGACGCTGCGATGAGCGCCGTGATCGGAAACTCAGAGACTTCGTGTCCAAACGGCGGCACCGTCGCCTCCGAAACCACCGTCGGCGTGGACCTTCTCAAGGGCGAGGCGAGCACGCACACCGACTACACGTTCAGAGGCTGCGTCTCTCGAGAGGTCACCTTGAGCGGCTCCCTGCGGCGAACAGTGAACAGCAATGGTTCGACGACCATCACTGGCGACCTCGACACCTCGCTCGGTTCTTGCATCGTCGATCTCCAAGGGGTCGCGTTGGCCACGGCCAGCGCTGGCGAACTCTGTGGGTTTACGCTCAGCGAAATCCAGTAAGGCAGGGCACCGCGGCTCTAAAGTGCCATTTTTCTCAGCTCGTCCCGTTGACAGGTCGCTGACATAAGTCATTCTTTGCTCATGATGACTTGGGGGACCTCTACGAGGCTTACACTTATTCTTGTCTTGCTTGGAACCGCCTGCGGCGAGAGTAGCCCGGCGAACACCGTCGCGACGAAGGAGGACGCTCTGAAGATCCGGGCCGCCGCCGAGAGCGCACTGAGTCGCTTGCCCGGAGGAAACGGGGAAGGGTCCTGTCCTGACGGCGGAACCGTCAAAGGAAAGTTCACAATCGAAGAGATCACCGAAGAGGGCGGAACTATGACGCAGGAGGTCACGTTCGACGGCTGCGTCTCCCAGGGCGTGACGCTCGACGGCTCTCTGGTTCAGGAAGCGAAGGGCACCGGTGCCGGAAAGTTTACCACAACGCACACGGGCCACGTCGACACCTCGCTCGGTTCCTGCAATGTCGACCTCAAAGGCACGTTCACCCGCGATAGCAGCGGCAATACCACGGGCGTAGAGACCAGCGGAAAGCTCTGCGGCTTCGACATTCCGTAAGGCCTGTCGAAGGCGCCAAAACCACGGCCCCGGGAGCGAACGCTCTCCGGGCGACTCACTCCCACTCGAGCAACAGATCGACATCGCAGGGGCGCGGATAGGTGCGCAGCCCGACGCTGCCCTTCACATTGTAGTAGGACATCGCGCCTTCAAAGACGCCGACTTGATAACAATCGGCGAAGTTCCAGACGTCGCGAAACTCGAGGACCGCGGAGTGTTCCGTAACGTCCGTGAGTCGCGTGGTCGCCGGACTGAGGCTGTTCCGATAGGCCTTGTCCGTGAGCTTCAGAGCTTGGACCCAGTCCGTGCCGGCGACGGCAAAGATGACGCGCCCGACCATGCTCTCAGCGAAGGTCGGAAAGGCGAAGCGCCCCAGGGTGCGCAGCGACTCCTTTGGCGCTTGGTCGGGCCAGAGTTCCTGCGTCTTGTCGACGAGGAGCTTCATGAAGAGCGTGAGCGGATAGTCTCGGAAGGCTACGAAACGATCCTGCGTCGGCCGAGGGATGCCGCGACGATCGAGGGACTCGAGGAAGCCCTTGATGAACATGCCCTTCACGGTGGCGCGTGGTGGAACACGGGCGATGAGTTGACGGAGCTCTTCAAGCTCTGCGCGAAAGCGCGAACTCTCAGCCTTTCCCGCTGCTGCCCGATGCAAACTCATCGTCCTTCAGCGTAGCTGAAAAACGGGCCGTTTTACATGTCTTCTGGCAGAACCGGTGGCGGCTCCTCACAGTCCTCGGTGCTCTGGGCCCAGGCGCCCCGGCAAGTCGCCGGCATCTCAGCCGAAACGCCCGGCTGACATTGAGACTTGGAAGGCGAGGGATTCCCACACCATGCGCAACCGGGCACCGAGCTGCACGCTAGGCAGTTCATCTCACCGCTCGGCCGGTTCGCGCACGTCTCTTCGTCGTTGGGCTCGCCGGCGGGAGGGTGTTTCACGCCACCATTGCAGCCACCGGAGAGCACAAGAAAGAGAAACGGGACGGCGAGCGCGGAGAAATGTCGGTGTTTCATGAGCTTGCTCCGGGGGGCGCTTGGTCACAGTTCGTCTGGATGGTCCCGCGGTGCTGGCGCATGAAGACGATGCCCGCGGCGCGTGCGATCAGAAAGCCGGGCCAGATATTTTTCACGTCGCCTTGTTGGCGCGCAAAGCTCGCGTCGATCTGGAGGTAGACGGGCTGGCTCTTTCCGCCTTCGACAGGGCGCGCCCGAATCGTCAGAAGGCTCGGGTCGTCGCCATTCATCGCCAGCCTTCCGGTGTAGGCGTGGGACGGGCACGCGAAGGGCGTCGGCTGGTACCCGGAGTAGCTGTTGATCGTCACGTCCATGGTCTTGCCGAGGTAGAGCACCTTGGGCTGCCCAGTCGCAGTTCCCGCCTCGAGGATGTAACAGAACGGCAGCGGATCTTTCGGCAGCTTGTAGCCGAGGAGGACACTGATCGCGCCGAAGCGCACCCCCTGGCGGGCGGGCGTGATCAGGTCGACGCGACCGAGCGGAGCCTCGAGAAAGCGCGCGTACTTCTGGTTCGCTTCGAGCACGGTGTCGATCAGGTGATCCCCGGGCAAAATCTTGCCGATCGCGGTGTTGAAACTCCTCGGCTGACTGAGCGGCAGAGTCACCCGAGCCATCGCGAGCTCGCCGACGAAAGGATCGAACCCGGCGGGCGCGATCCTCGTGTGCGTGGACTCGACCCAGTAGTAGCGAAACTTATCGCTCGCAGCGCGGCGCTGAACGCGGGTGTCGACAGCGGGAAGATCGAGTTCGGCGGCGCGCGCCGCAATGGCCCCTTGGTAGGGAGTGAGATCGATCGTCGCCAGCTCGGGCGGGAGCGATTCCCCCCGCTGTTTCGCGCGCTGAACGTAAACGGAAAGCGCGAGCAAGTCGGCGTCCGTCGGCCGGCTATCCGGAAAGGCGCCCTTCAGCGCACTATAGAGCTTTACCCTCGTCGCTGCATCGAAACGAATCATGTCTTCATCCCCTTCTGACCAGCATAACAATCTTCTGGTTTGAAAAAAAGATATGGAGCTCCTCGTCCCACCCACTCACTCTATTTGGCGCGCCTCTTCGCACCGCTTGGGCGCGGCTCCGTTCTTCGTCCCTCGAAAGAGCGCGGAACTTGCAAAAAGCGGGATCTCGCCGCCCCGACCGGGCGACGGGCCAATTGCGTGCTCGAGGTGGGCTCCGCTCCTACTCATTTTCCTGCCGATGTCCCAGAGGTTGCCTCCGAGGTTCGTCAAGCTCCGGCCGCTCTGGCAGAGTCCTCTGTCGTGAAGTCGAACGAGGAGCTCTTCCTGAAAGACGCTTTCGGGGCCTCGCTCGCTTCTGAGTCTTCGCTCCCCTTGAAGGGCCGCGGTGAACGTCGCCCCCTCTTCGAACCCGGTACGCGGCTCCTGGAGGGTCGCTACCAGATCCAGGAAGTGCTCGGAAGCGGCGGCGAAGGCGTCGTCTACCGCGCCTGGGACGCGGAGACGGAGCACTCGATCGCGCTGAAGACTCTTCATCTCGAAAATCGCGTCAGCTTGCCCGCTCTCAAACGCGAGTTTCGCATGCTACGCGATCTCACACATCCTTCCCTGGTCCAGCTACGGGAGCTTGTCGTCGACGCAGAACATTCGTTCTTCACCATGGACTATATCGAGGGCACGGACCTGCTCTCGGCTATCGACAAGGGGCACGAGCTCCGTGACCTTTTCCTCCAGCTCACTCGCGTCCTCGAGTTTCTCCACCGACTCGGGCGCGTCCACCGCGACGTCAAACCAACAAACATCTTGGTCACCTCCTCGGGGCACCTGACACTCCTCGATTTCGGCGTCGCGACCTGGTCCGGACAACCGAGCGGCAGGATCTTCGCCGGAACGCCCCACTACTTAGCGCCCGAGCTCAGCGCGGGCGGAACCATCACACCGGCCGCAGATGCCTATTCCGTGGGCGTCCTCCTCTTTGAGGCTCTGACAGGCACCCTTCCGCTCCTCCGGCGCGCGGGCGGGCGGGCTTCGGAACCTCCTCCGCCCGTCCCGCGCTTCGCCGTCGACGACGGGCTGCTCGACGTCTGCCGTGAGCTCCTCTGCGCCGATCCCAGAGAGCGCGCCGACCTCGGTGCGCTTGCGCGGTGTCTCGGTGCCACGAAAACGAGCTCTCCAGTTTCGCTCATCAGGAGCACAAGTTCCGTCGGTCGCGAAGCGGAGCTCGGCGTCCTCACGCGCGCCCTTGCCCGCGTCGATCGAAGTGACGAGCCACAACTCGTCCTCGTCTCAGGCGCGAGCGGCATCGGGAAGTCGGCGCTCCTCGAGCAGTTCATCCTACGCGTTTCCGATCGCGCCACGGTGCTCTCCGGTCGCTGCTCGGAGCATGAGCTCGTGCCTCACAAGGCGGTGGACGGACTCATCGAGTGGCTGCGGGGCTTCTTGCTCTCCCTCGACCCGAGCGAAGTCCCCGAGTTCGTCACGCAAAGTGACGCGCGCAGTCTGCTCCTCTTGTTCCCCGAGCTCGCCTTCGCGCCGGGTTTCCCGGACCTCGAGCCTCGCCTGAGCATTCCGTCCAATGCCCCCGCCGCTAGGCAAAGCGCTTACCAGGCGCTCGCACGGGTTCTCCGCCGCATCTCAGAATGTGAGCTACTCGTTTGCGTCATCGACGACATGCAGTGGGGCGACATCGACTCAGCCCGGCTTCTCCGCGAGGTGTTCTGTGGTGGCGATAGCCCCGCTTGTCTCTTGGTTGTCTCCTACAGAAGCGAAGCGAGAAAGAGTTCGGAGTGCCTCCGAGAGCTCTTCGATGGCCCCCTGAGCTTGCTCGATGAGCTGCGCACCGAAGCCCTCGAGCTCGGTCCTGTCTCTGATGAACATGCCCGGGATATCATCGCGGGCCTCGACATCGAGAGAACACTCTCGCCCTTGGCCTGTGCACAGCTCGTCCAAGATTGCGCCGGATCGCCGCTCTTGCTCACGGAGCTCACGAGTCACCTCTTGAGGTCGGGAGACGGCGCCTTGGAACGCCTCGAGGCGGACACTCTCTCCGCGGTCGTACGGGAGCGGTACACTTCACTCTCAAAGGAAGCTCAGCTTGCCTTCGATCTTCTCTGTTGTTCGAGCTCCCCGCTCCGTCTCAGACTGCTCACCTTAGCGACAGGGGCACAGCCAACCGACCTCGTCAAAGAGCTCACCAGCGCGCGCCTCGCTCAGCTCACCGCTGGCGAGCACTCTCTCGAGCCGCTCCACGACGCGCTCCGCGAAGCCCACCTCTCGCTGATCGAACGGCGCGCCGAGCGCCACGCCGAACTCGCAGAGCTGCTCGTGCGTGAGGACCAGGACTCCGCCGAGATCGCACGTCACTACTTCGCCGCGGGGAACCTCGAGGCCGCCAGTCGTTACGCTGCTGTCGCCGCGGCCGCCGCCGCTCGCAGTGGCGCCCACCATCGCGCTGCCGAGCTTTACGGGCTCGCTCTCGCTGGCGGCACACTCCCGCCCGAGCGCCGACGCAACATCGAAGAGCGGCTCGCCTATACGCTCGCCGACTGTGGCCGGGGAGCAGAGGCGGCGCCACGCCTCTTGCGTCTCTCCGCTGACGTCGATGGAGAGAAAGCTCTCGCGCTCCGCCGCGCTGCTGCCGAACAAATGCTGATCACCGGCGCCACGGAAGAAGGCACGAAGCTGCTCGCCGAGGTCCAGCGGCAGGTGGGCCTGCGTTGGCCGAAAACGCCGGTCAATGCGGTCATTCAGATCATGAAGGAGCGCATCGGCGTCTTCTGGCATGCTGATCGCCCCTTCGAGCCCAAAGGGCTCACGCCTCGCCAAAGTGAGACCCTTTCGGCTTGTCGCGCAGCGTGGGCGATCAGCTACGTGAGTCCGGTGCACGGCGCGGCCAACAGCGCCCGATACCTGCGACTCGCTCTCGACTATGGGCATCCGCGCCACGCGGCGCACGCCTTTGCCATGGAGGCCCAGTACAGGGCTATCGTCGGGCCGCGCGCGGAGCCGATTGTCTCCCGGCACATGGAGCGCGCAGAGGAGCTCCTCGGTCCACCCAAGGACGGCTACGACCGAGCGTTCATCCCTTATTGCCTCGGACAAATCAGCTACCTCTTCGGCGATTTCAGGCGCTCGAATCAGTATTACGAGGAAGCCGAGCCCCTCATGATCGAATACGGCTCCGCTCCCTGGGAGCTCACATCGCTGCGCATCTTCTGGGCAAACAATCTGCACAACCTAGGGCGCGCCCGTGAGCTCAAACGACGCGTCGACGCCTGGCTCAAAGATAGCCTTGCACGAGGTGACCTATTTCTCACCACCGCCCTCCAATACTGGCGAGCTCACCTCGTCAGCCTCCGCGAAAATGACGCGGAAAAAGCGCTCGCGATCATTGATGAAGCCGCCGGGCGCTGGCGCGCTCCGTACATGGGCGTGCACCATTTCCTCGGCCTCTTCGCGCGCATCTATACCTATCTCCAGGCCAACGAGCCGGAACACGCGCTCCGCGTGCTCGATCAGATGGAGCGGGACATGAGGTCCTCTCACATGTACTCAATCCAAGTTCCGCGCGTCTGGTTCCGGAACTATGAGGTGACCGCAGCGCTCGCCGCTGCAGCGCGAGCGAAGCCTTCCGAGAGGAGGACCTTGCTCAAAAGAGCGAAGCGCGCCGCTGAGCACTTGGCGCGCGAACAAGTGCTCTACTCGGACGCCCTCGCCATTCGCGGCCTCGCCCTGGTCGAGCTCGCGCGGAAGCCGGGATCCCCCGAGGCCATCGAGATGTTGCGAGGCTCGCTCGCGATGAGCGACGCCTGCGACATGGTCGCTTACTCCGCAGGGACGATGCTCCGCCTTGGTCTTGAACTCGGAGGGTGTGAAGGCGCCGAGTACCTGGCCCGCGCCGAGCGCGCCTATGACACCGTTGAGGCCAAGGACTTCCGCGCAGCGGCCCGCGCCTCCTGCGCATTGCCGCAATAGACGGACCGCGGAGTTTGCCGCGACTTTTTGGCCCCGGTCCATCACTTCTAAGGATTGATCACATTTGTGGCGAGGCCACGGAGGGCCCAGCCGAGGCGGAGAGTCAGGAGCTTTTCGTAGCCGAGCGATAAAGTCTGCCACCCTGGGGGGCCGTTGTTCTTGATGTGCCCCCC
>JAEYYX010000110.1 GCA_023428245.1 Pseudomonadota bacterium | reverse complement strand
CCCCCCCCCCCCCCACCACCGCTCTTGGATCACTTTCGTTGGGCAGAGGAGCAGCCACACTCAGGTCCACAGGTGCAGGGGTTACAGGAGCAGGAGGCGCCGCAGCGACAGGGGGACGGAGCTTGTGCCTCTTGGGCGCGCTGGGTTTCGGAGGTTCGGCAGGCACAGGTCTGATTCTGGTTTTCGATCATTGTGATCTCCTTTCACCCGAAAGACGCGGCCACCCGCCGATCATTACACCGCCGAACAACAAAAATCTTTCGAAGACGCCCGATCGACGTCTGGTCCTCTACGAAAGCCGCTCGCGCCGGTCCCCCGTGCCGCCAGCCCCGCCTCGAGAAGGCCGGCGCCTCGCGAGACAGGCAGGCAGTTCGACTTCGATCTACGCGGCTCCCTCGACGAAATCCTCGAGCGAGAAGGGCCGCTTCCGGTGCGCGGCCCCGGCCGACCCAAGCTCGGTGTCACGAGCCGAGAGGTCTCCCTCGTCCCTCGCCAGCCCCCGGGAGGCCTCCTGGTCGCGCAGGAGGGGGCCTCTCACAAGGACCCGTGATACCCTGGTGGCGGCGAATCGGATGCCACCAGGAAGGGCGGGAAACTCAGAGATGGCGACGACCAAGAAGGTCACTCGGGCCGCGCAGACGAAGACTCGAGTGGCCCCTAAGAAAGTGGGAACCAAGGCGGCACCGTTCGAGGCAAGCGGGTCAGCTCCAGCCAAGACGCAACCGACCTCAAAGAAGGCCACCGCCCAAGAGACTCCAGCCAAGGCCGACGAGAAAAAACGGCAGCGCCTCTTCGGCTACTCCTTCTCAAGCATCTATCCCCTCTACCTGCAGAAGGTCGAGAAGAAGGGCCGCACGCGTGAAGAGCTCGACGAAGTCATCACCTGGCTCACAGGGTATCGCGGCCGCGAGTTAGCTCAGGTTCTTGAAGATCGGCGCGATCTTGCGAGCTTCTTTGCCAAAGCGCCGCACCTGAATCCCAAGATGAGCTTGATTCAAGGGGTTGTCTGCGGCGTGCGGGTCGAAGAACTCACGGACCCGCTCATGCGGAAGATCCGCTACCTCGACAAGCTCGTGGACGAGCTCGCTCGGGGCAAAGCGATGGAGAAGATTCTGCGCGCGTAACGGGAAGTATGAGCGATGCGCTTGGGCGCGAGGTCTGGTTGTACCGCTCGTCAGCCTCTCCTCGGTCCTAACACGCAGAATCCATTGCCGAAGGGGTCTGCGCAAAACCCTACCGGTTTCGGCCCTTGGTCCCTGAACTCACGCTCAATCGTCCCGCCTTCCGCGCGCACCTTCTCGAGGACCGCATCGAACTCTTCGACGTGGAGGTCCAGGTGCACCGGGGTCCAGTGACGATCGTAGTGGCGCGTCGCTGTGGGTTCCCCGGAGCTCAGAGTGCCCGTGGCTTTTTCGTGCATGCAGACGGTCACGTTGTTCCCGTCGAGGATCGCCATCGTCGGAAACGGGCGCGCTGTTTCGACGAACCCGAATACCTCTCGATAAAACCGGAGCCCCTGCTCGAGGTTCGGGACGTCGATGCTCACGTGGACGGTGGGGCGCTTCTTATCGGTGTGTTGAGTCGTCATCGATCCCCGCTTGGGCGCCGGGCCGCCCGGAAGAGAGTCCCTCTCGGCCCGCTGCCTCAAACCTGAAGGGATTTCTTAACGCGGCGCGGCGCGGCGCGAAAGCGAGAAGTGGCATTCGCGCCGGAGCCAAAAAACCAGGACTCGCCTTGTGCCCCGCCGCCTGCGGACTCCTCCGTCACGGGCGATCCCGAAAACTCCGTGGTCGCCCGCAGGGAGACGCTGCGATACGTCACGCCGCCTTCGTCGGATCTCCCGAGGGCCAGGCTACCCCATCTCCGCGATCCTCCTTCGCGATGAGCTCCATGTCGGCGGCGTCGATGGAGAAGGAGAAGAGGTCGGCGTTCTGGCGGATGCGCTCAGGGTTCGTGCTCTTCGGCAGCACGGGGTACCCCTTCTGAACGCCCCAGCGGAGCAAGATCTGAGCTTCGGTGACCCCGTATTTCTTCGCGAGCCGCTTGAAGAGAGAGTCCTCCCGCTGGCTGTCCGCCTGCATCGCCTCACTCTTGGCGCTATTTTGGCCGGGAGCTGTGCGCCAGGTCGAGAGCGGTACGAGACTACTGTAGGCGATCGGAACGATGCGATGCTCGTCCAAGTAGCGGACCAACTCGGGCTTCTGCGACCAGGGGTGGAGCTCGATTTGGTTCGCCTGAGGACGCGGGAGGCCCGCCGCGACGAGCTCTTCGATGTGCGAAATGTTGAAGTTACTGACGCCGATGGCGCGTGTCTTCTTCTGCTCTCGGAGCTCTACGAGGCCGCGCCATTGAGCGATCCTCTGCTCCCGGTCGAAGGGCGCATGGATCAAGTAAAGATCGACGTAGTCGAGGCCGAGTCGCTCGAGGCTCTCTTCGAGGGAGCTGATCGTCGTTTCGGTCGTCTTCGGCGTTTGACCCCAGGCGGCGTTGCCGGGAAAGAGCTTCGTCGTCACGAAGACGTCCCGCCGCGAGAGTCCCTCGCTCTCGAAGCCGCGGCGGAGTCCCTCCCCGACTCCTTGCTCATTATTGTAAACTTCGGCAGTGTCGATATGCCGGTAGCCGGCTCGGAGCGCCGCGTGGACGGCGCTCGCAGCGTCGCTGTCCGGGATCAGGTAAGTCCCGAATCCGAGCAGGGGAATTTTCACATCGTGGCCGATATTTCGTTCTTTCTTGTGTGTCATGGTCTCTCCTTCCATCGGCGGGGTCCGTCCCTCATCGAGGTCGAGAAAATTACGCGGAGCCGCCTCCAGATGCCTGCCTGATGGTCTCGCAGATTTGCCTAATCCTATCTTCCAGAGCAGAATTGCAGGGTGCGGCGCGTCGGCTTTCCGTCAGGGTTCCTGCAGGGCTGTGAGCGTTGCTTTCGCTCAGCGCCTGAGGGGAACCAAAGCGGCCCGACCTTCGTTTCCCCGCTGCCCGGCCTTCGGCTCCTCGGATATCCTGGACGCACAGAGTTCGAAGCGACGCTCTATGAGCCGATTGTTTGTGTGGTGCTCCGCGGACGAAAAGAGACGACCTTCGGAGATCGAACGCTCGAGGTCGGTCCGGGCGACTCCCTCTTAGTGAGTCACGATCTGCCCACTGTCTCGCGCATCGTGGAGGCCCCTTACCTCGCTCTGCTCCTCAGCGTGAACCTCGAGACGCTCCGGAGTCTCTATGACGAGCTCGGTCCGGCGGCCCACGACAAGACCGAGACGCGGGCGCTCGAGGTCGAACGTGCGACGCCCGCGCTCATCGACGCTCTCGCCCGCTATTTGGCCCTCGCGGACGCACCGATGGACGCCCGAGTGCTCGGCCCCATGCTCATCCGCGAGCTGCACTATCGCCTCCTCACCGCGCCCTTCGGCGGGACTTTGCGCAGCCTGATCCGCTACGATAGCGCCGCCAGCGCCATCGCTCATGCCATCGCGGCCATCCGGGAGCGCTACCGGGCGCCCCTCGCCGTCGCCGAGCTGGCTCGTGAGGTAGGAATGAGCGTGTCGGCGTTCCATCGCCATTTCAAGGCGGTCACCGCCTCCTCCCCGCTCCAGTACCAGAAAGACCTTCGCTTGCTCGAGGCGCGACGATTGCTCCGCACCGGGACCGTCACAGTCACGACCGTCGCCTTCGAAGTCGGCTACGAGAGCCCGAGTCAGTTTAGCCGCGAATACGCGCGCAAGTTCGGCCACCCGCCGAAACAAGACCTCGCACGGCCGAACGACCCTCCCGTCGTCGATCCATCACGACCGCCACTGCCTTCACAAACAACAATTAAACGGGCGGTGGCCGCTCGCGCCGGTTAGGCGATCCTCGGGAGGCTCCGCTCGCCCGCCACGCTGCCCGACGAAGTCGTCTGAGCCCGAAAGCGAAGGCGCCCGCACCCAGGAGGAAACTTCCGATGCGTGGCGAACCTCCGGCTCCTGCCGGCACCGAGATCGCACAGCCTCGAGCCGAACTCTTATCGAAGGGCGAAGTCGAAGCCTCCTGGAGCGTCGCACAAGACGCTCCTTCGGAGACCTCGTTTTCGAGCGACAGGCGGCTGTCCGTCGCATCGGAGAAGACGCGCGTGAGCTCCCCCGTGAGCCGACGAAAGTTCGCGCAACTTTCCGAGCTCAAGACGGGGCGATTGTCATCGATCACCAGGAAGGCGACACTGAAGGAGCGCAGAGCATCCGCGGCGGTCGGCTCCCTGGGTCCTTCGGCTTCGATCAGGTCGTCGATGGTGATGGTCCTCACGGTTCCGGGAACGGCTAAGGGTTCACAGCGCTGAGGGACAGAAGCGCGCGAGAGCCGCCGGCCGTCGCAATCGAGGAGCTCCTCCGCTTCAGCCGTGGGCTCGAGCAAGCGAAAAGGAGGGACCTCTTCGGGCTCGAGCGCGCCCATCAAATACAGGTCGAGCGGCGAGTAGCGAAGAGGATATCGAGGAGCGGTGGCGGTGGGAACCTCGTCATACGACCATAGATTACCTTCGAGGGGCGAGACTCCTGCGTCGAGAAAGTAGGACCAGTGTTCGTCGTCGCGCCCCGTCAGTGGCACATCTTCGTCGTCCACGCGCGCGTGCACTCGCGTCAGCCAGCGATGGCCAATTTCGTGCAAGAAGGCGGTCTTCAGCTCCTCGGGACTTTCGAGCCAATAAGGGAGATCGTTCAGGAAGACGATGCCTTCGAGACGCTTTCCGGGAGCGTCGTCGAAGCGCTCCGATTCGCTGCTCCGCTGGTAGCCGATGCCGAGGACGTCGTTCTTCACGGGCACGTAGTAGATCGAAGAGCACGAGAGCCGCGCTGCAGTCACGATCACCGCGAAGTGTGGATCGAGCTGGACCTCCTCGAGGGCCGCGAGCGTCGCTTCGAGGAGAGGCTCGGCGACCACCAGGGGCGGGAGGCATGCAAGCTCCCCGTCTCCGCTCGGGACGTGGACGAGACGTTCGACGATGGTCGGGGCCGCGGTCGGCGCGTCCTTCGCGAGAACGGGCCCCGGGGGAAAGAGCATCGCGACGAAGAGGGCTGGGGCGCAGACTCGCGGGACCACCAGCACATCATCGCCATAAGCCGAAAAAACGAAAGGCCCCACGAGGGGCCCTTCGCTGTCGGACAGGAGATCTGTCAGATCGAGTCTTCGATGACGTCCCCGACGTCGCTCTTCTTCCCGGAGTCCGCGGTGAACTCGAACGACTCGCCGCTGCTGCTCTCACAGGAGCCGGCGTCGCTGCTGTACGTGCAGGTCCAGCTGCCGTTTGCGCCCGTGATCGTGAGCGTTCCGGAGCCATTACTGTAGCCGCCCGAGACGCGGTAGGTCTCGCTCTCGTACTCGACGAGGTACTCGAAGGTCCCGCTCGCGCCCACACAGCCCGAGAACGAAGCGCTCACCGAGCCGGAGACCTGCTTGCAGGTAATATCGAGATCGTAGCTCAGGCACCCGCTCCAGTCCCCGACCGTACTACCGAAGTACGAATAAGAACCGTTATACGTACAGTCCTCAGTCATGTTGCAATTGTTGAAATCAGCGGTGAGGTCTACTTCATCCCCATTCACATTCACGTTCGCCGTGTAGTTTCCGCCACTCGGACAATCCATCGTTGCGGACTGGGACTGGGCGAGCTGCTTCTGGCGCGCACCGCCGAGGGGATTCTGGCTCGCGCCCTGCATGCTCTCCTGGAACTCCTGGGCGACACCGACGGCAGTCGCAGCTTCCACGGTGCCCGAAGGCGCTTCGAGAGCGCTCGCAAGCGACTTCACGTCTTTGAACCCGCTGGCCTTCGAGCCCGCACCACCGCCGCCACCACAAGCCGCTGCTAACAGAGCCACACCACCAAGCAGCACCCAACCCGACTTTTTTTCAATCATCTATTCCTCCGAATCAGTTTCTTGTCTCGACCCAATCCCCCGCCCTGATGACGGTCGGCCGGGTCACCCCTACGCCCTTCTCCCCGCGGGGCTTCCCCCTGGTCGGTGAAGAAAGAACGAGCTTCGGCATTCGCGCACGAGCGGCCATCCCGTCCCGCGCTGGGGATAAAACGTCCGCAAGCTCTATCCCTTTAGACGATCCCTGATCTTTTGACCATATACAAATGCAGATAAGGAGGGGGCTTCGGGAGAGGACCGCACCCTGTGGGAGGAGGGGGTCGGTCATCGCTTCGATGACTCGCCTGTGGGGTCCCCTGGTCAACGCTCGGTCCCGATCCGATCCAAAAGGCTCACATCCTCTGGGGTCAAGCAGAGCGTTCGGCTCGCGACGTTCTCGCGGAGGTGCACCACCGATGAGGTACCGGGAATCGGGAGGAGATGGGGAGCGCGCTGCAGGAGCCAGGCGAGCGCGACCTGCATCGGGGTTGCGCCAAGGCGAGTGGCGACCTCGCTGAGCGCCGTCGACTGGAGCGGCGAGAAGCCACCGAGCGGGAAGAAAGGAACGTAGGCGATGCCGCTCGGCGCGAGCTCATCGATGAGCGGGTCGTCGCCACGGTGTGCCAGGTTGTAGAGGTTCTGGACGCAGACGATCTCGGTGAGCTTACGCCCTTCGGCGACCTGGGCCGGTGTGACGTTGCTGAGGCCGATATGGCGGACGAGGCCTCGCCTTTGAAGCCCGCGAGGGCTGTGAGGGGCGCTTCGATTGAACCTTCGGCGGGTCCGAAGGGATCGAACATCACGCGGAGGTTCAAAGGCGTCGAGCACCTCGAGCCCGAGGTGTCGCAGATTTTGGTGAACCTGGCTTTCGATATCAGCGCCCGAAAACGCCGCGTCCCAAGCCCCCCCCGGGCCACGAACGCCGCCGACCTTGGTGACGATGACCGAGCCGTCTCTGTATGGGTGAAGCGCCTCGCGACTTCTCAGGCGCTTTTCTCTACTACCCGGGCCGAAAGCACATGCCGGTCCCGCTTCGGACCTTCGTCGACTTCATTCGAGCGCTGCCGCCCGCGAGCGTGTACTCGAAGTGAGGGTGATCACGCCGGCGGGACAGTCATGGGCGATTTTGGCCACTTACCCGCTTTCCAAGAGTCTCGTTCACGTCCCCGCTCATGAGGCTCGTGGTACTCCTTTCCATCGCAGGGTGGGACCACGAATGATACGGTAGGTCACAATGGCTTCCTCCTCGACATCTCCTGCCGCTTCCGAGGCCCGTCCCCAGCCGGCCGTCTTCTTCGGCCACGGCAGCCCCATGAACGCGCTCGAGGAGAATCGCTATACGAAGGCCTGGCGCAACTTCGGTGCGACCGTACCAGTGCCCCGTGCGATCCTCGTCGTTTCGGCCCACTGGTACATCAACGCGACCGCCGTTACGGCCATGTCTCGCCCCCGCACCATCCACGACTTCTACGGCTTCCCGCAGCCGCTCTTCGACGTCCAATATCCCGCCCCGGGCAGCCCCGAGCTCGCCGAAGAGATCGCTGACGTCGTCCAGCCTACCCATGTCGGTCTCGACCACGATAGCTGGGGCATCGATCACGGAACCTGGTCCGTCCTCGTCCACGCTTTCCCGAAAGCGGACATCCCGGTCGTTCAGCTCTCCGTCCACGCACAAAGGGACTTCGACGCACACTTCGAACTCGGCATGCGGCTCGCGCCCCTCCGCGATCGCGGCGTGCTCATTGTCGGCAGCGGCAACGTCGTTCACAATCTCCGCGCCCTGAACTGGAGCGCGCAAGATGCCGCCTTCGACTGGAACAAGCGCTTCGATGAAACAGCGCGGAGCGCGCTCACCGAGGCCCCGAGCCGTGTTCCCTCCCTCCAGGCACATCCGGACTACAAGATGAGCTCGCCGACCCCGGACCATTTCATCCCGCTCCTCTACATCGCTGGGCTCGCAGAGGCCGCCGGTCGACCTCTCAAGTCCCTCGTCGATGGTTACGCCTACGGCTCCCTCTCGATGGCCTCGTATACCCTCGACGCCGAGTGTCCCGTCGATACCGGTGACACCCGCGCCGCAGCCGACTTCCCCGATCCCGCTATCATTCCACCGGACGACACCAACGTCTAATTCCAGTTAGCAGTTCCACTCGAAGGACGCAGGCGCGCCGACTGCTGCGGAGGACCGCACGCCGGTTCCCCACGTCTCAGTAAGCTGTACGCGGGAGCAATGGGGGGATATGATACATTCACCATGCTTCTAGGGGGACTTCTTGTGCCGAGTCGTACGTCGACCCATCGTTTGGTCGTTTGCGCGCTCTTGATTCTCCCCGCTTGGGCGATCGCCGCCGGCTGCGAAGGGAAAACCTCGATTGATGGCGACGACCTGGGCGGTGAAGGCGGCTACGGCGCTGAGTTTGCCGAGGTCGAGAGCGAACTCGATGACCTGCGAAAGCGAACGAAGAAGCTCGTCAAGGAAAACGTGGAGTGCAGCGAAGACTCCGAATGTGACGCGTTGGCCTTCGGCGCCAAGCCCTGCGGCGGTCCGTGGGAGTATCTCCCCTATTCAAAGACCTCCGAAGGCGCCGACGAACTCCTCGAAACGGCCACCGAACTCAGGGAACTCGAGAGGCAGTACAACGAGGAAACCGGCGTCCAGTCGGACTGCTCGCTGGCCATTCGGCCCGACACGGAGTGCGCCTCTGGAACATGTGTGGCGGTGAAGAAGCGTTAGACACCGTTCGCGCAACAGCCCAGCGCGCCCCCGCTACCGCAATCGGGCGAGCTCGACTACAAGGGATCGCGAATCGCGTGAAACCGTCGCGTCCCTTCTTCCTTGTGTCGACCGCTCTGGCTTCGCTCTTCGTGAGTGCTTTCGCCTCCCCGGCGCTCGCCGATCCTGCGGCAGCCTTCGCTCCGTCGAAGGAGCCTGAGCCGAAGAAGAAGCTCTACTTCCATAGCGAGCTCGACTACGGGAGCGACAGCCAGTTTCATCCCATCCAGGCGTCGATTCACGTCTCTTTCGACATCCTGAGGAGCGCTTCTTATCAGGCCAATCCCTTCGAGATCGATTACGAGACGTCGTTCTCAAACGTCGCTCACAATCTCACGCATCCTTTCGATGCGATCGACGGGACCGGAGGCGGTGACGAGTTCATTGCGCACGAGGTCTTCCCTTACAAAGGGCTGAGTGGCGAATACGGGCAATGGATCCCGAACTACACGCTGCACATGATCGGCGAGGGCATGCTCTATCGGAAGCTCTCGAGCTGGTACGAGGCGCACAACGTCCCCGCTCCGCGCCTCGTCGGGCTCCTGAACCTGGCCGCGGCGCAGTTCATGAACGAAGTCTCCGAAAACGGCAGCTTCACCGGGCCGAACGCCGATCCTGTCGCCGATTTCTTCATCTTCAATCCGCTCGGCTACATCCTCTTCTCCTTCGATCCCGTAGCCGAGTTCTTCTCGACCACGGTGAAGACGAACTACTGGCCTGACCAAGCAGCGATCGACATCACGAGCGGCCGCCTTCTCAACGTGGGCAGCAACTACAGCTTCAAGATCCAGCTCCCGCTGACCGACTGGCGCCTCTTCTACTACACTGGCTCGAGCGGCCTGTTCGGTCTCTCCGTCCCGATCTCACGAACGGAGAACATCTCCTTCGGCGGCGGCACGCGCATGTTCACGATGAACCCGCGCTACACGGACGCCGGCGGGCGCACGATGATTCCCGACGACCTCCAGCCCGAAGTCGGCGTCTTCTGGGACAGAAACGATTCGCTGCTCGCCTCGCTGATCGTCTCAGGCCCGATCCATCCAAGAATCGCAGTAAACGTCTACCCCGGCCTCCTCCATTTCCAGGGATTTACAGCGGGATTCTTCGCCGCCGCGGGGCACTACGACGGCCTCTCCGCGGGCGTGACCTTCTCCTGGACACCCCTTGGCCTCGGCTTCGGCATGAACGAGCGCACGAGCCAACAGTGGCTATGATGTTCCGAAGCTGTTCATGGACAAGCCTCATCCGCGCCGCGACTTCCTGACCTCCCTCGGGGGAGCTGCTCTCGCTGTCCCCTTCGGATGTCGAGGACGCGGCGCAACAGACAGTCTCGAAGAAGAGAGCCGGACCACAGCCCTCAAACAAGCGCCCAGTCCCGGTCGAATGCCCGTGCTCTTCGTCGGCCATGGCTCACCGATGAACGTCATCGAGGACAACCGCTGGAGCCAAGGCTTCGCAGCGCTCCGGGACCTGATTCCGAGACCGCGAGCGATCCTGGCCGTTTCAGCGCACTGGTTCGTGGACGGAACCTACCTGACCGATAACAGCCGCCCGAAGACGATCCACGATTTTTCGGGCTTTCCCCGGGCCCTCTACGAGATCGACTACCCCGCCCCCGGAAACATCGATCTCGCGAAACGCGTGCGCACAATGCTCGGCGAAGAGCGCGCCGCGCTCAGCGGTGAGTGGGGCCTCGACCACGGCACCTGGAGCGTCCTTCGCCGGATGTACCCCGAAGCGGACCTCCCCGTGATCCAGCTCAGCATTCACCGCCGCCTCGCTCCCGCTCGCCATCACGCGCTCGGACGCAGCCTCGCCGAGCTGCGCGAAGAAGGCGTCTTGATCCTCGGCAGCGGCAACATCGTCCATAACCTGCGTGACGCGATCCAGCGCCTGCAGACCGGCGCCATCGAAACGCCCGACTGGGCTCGGCGCTTCGACGAATCCGTCCAAAGCATCGTCACACAGCACGACACAAAGAGCCTCCTCTCCCTCTGGCCCTCGGACGACGGTCGCCTCGCTCATCCATCACCGGATCATTGGCTCCCGTTGATCTACGCCCAGGCCGCGACCGACGACCGAGATCGCGTCCGTTTTCCGACGGAGGGCTTCGACATGGGTTCGGTCTCGATGAGGAACGTTCTCTTTGGGTGAACGCTCGTCCTCCACGCGGCGACGCGCGCAGGACGAGCCCCAGCGCCGGCTTTCTCACCCCAACCGGGTACGGCAGGACTCGGGCGTCCCCCCTCAGGGCAACGCCATCACCTCGAGGATCTCGAGCTCGAGGTAGGCATAGTCGCCTTCCGGCGGGGCGTAGCGGCCTTCTCCGCGCGTCGCGAGGCGCAGGGGGCCCCGGATTCCGTACTCGCGGAGGGGCGTCGACCAGCGCGCCGGGGTCATCGTCTTCCCGTCTTCGCCGAGCATGGGTCGATCGTCGGACCAGAAGTCGACGAGAGCTCCTGATTCGTCGAAGACGAGAACGGCGCGGACCGTGTGAGGGCCGTTCGTGAGTGTGGCTTCGACACGAAGCGGGTCGAGCTCGCGCCAGGCGATCCTCGAATCGAGGAGCGCTCCGGGCGCGAAGATCGACATGTCGTTCAGGATCGTCACGGTCTCGGTTCTCATCGCCTCGGGCCCTTGCAGGTCGACCGCCGGAATCATCGAGAGCACCCGCACCCGCATGCCTGCGTCGTTCGCCCCGTAGGCGTGGAGCACGTCGACCGGGAGCCCCGCGCGTTTCGCGTCCATCCAGAAATAGCGCCGAATGGAGTCGTAGAAGTTCACCTGCTCGGCCTCGAAGGACATCCAATCGGTCCTCTCTGACGAGCGGATCCTCCCCTTCATGCGCGCGCGAAAGCCGAGGGGCCGCGGCTGCCCCACGGCGCCCACGAAGCGCAGGTAGCGCTGAACCGGAGACGGCAAGGGCGCGACGTCCTCCTCGGTCACGACCTTCGGCGGAGGGGCGCTCGCCATCCGCTCCATGCTCTCGCGCACCAGTCGCTCGTATTCCGCGCGCAGCCCAAAAGGCCCCCAGGCGAAAGCTCCGTAGATGACACCCGCAAGGAGCAGCCCATTCGCCACAGTCCCGAAGCGCGCATCGCTCCAGGAGCAACAGATGACCATCTGCGACGCGACGAGCCCCAGCGCTCCCAAGGCCCAGAACCACCTGGGCGCGAAGAAGAGCGCGGCGACCGCGAGCGCGATCAAGATCGCCGCGATCAACCACAAGATCCCCATCGGACGCGCAATCGGCGCTCGGAGCTGCTCGAGGGGCGCGAGCCCGAAAGCCTTCACAAACCCGAGGAGGTGGATCAACCCATGCCCCGAGACAATCACGGCAAAGACGGCGCGCAGCATGAACTCACAAGACACTAGCTCGCGGCCGAGGTCGAGAGACGATGAGAGTGAGCGCAGGCTTTGCGCGTTGGTTCAGCCAAGCGCTAGGTCACTCTGAGTCAACGGGCGGCGCCACAGGCTCAGGAGCGTTCGCTGCGCCGTCCGCCGCGCCCTTCGCTCAAGGCGCCGGCTCACCCTGCGCTTGAGGGTCCGTCTTACCGTGCGCTTCAGGCTCCGTCCCACCCTTCGCTTCAGGGTCCGTCTCGCCGTCCGCGCTCGGAGCCGAGTTTTGCGCTGAAGGGTTTGCTGTACTGCGCGGGACACAGGTGAAGCCGACGCTCAGTTTCTCGCACACCTGATCCTGTCGACACGCCGGGTCACAGGTCACCGCGACGCAAAGGCCCGATTCCTTGTCGCAGACCTTCCCCCCGGAACACTGCCCCCAGCAGGCCCCAGTGACGGCACGATTCACAGCGTTCGCCGACACAAGCGCCGCCGCCCCCGCAAGAGCTGCCCCCGGTGAGGATCCGGTTGAACGCGGCGCACACCCCTCGGCCGCGCCGACCACTAGCACGCAAGAAGCCCAAAGAAGTCGCGTCGGTATCATGAATTCACTCTCTGCGCGCGGCCCCACGTACACCTCCGCCCTGGGCGATGCTAACCAAGGGAGATGGCGCAAGGCAACGCTTCGCTCGAAGCCACTCTCGTTCGGATGATCGACCATGCGTCCGAAGGGTTGTCCCTGTGAAGACTTGGGTGGCGCTGCTTCGCGCGGTGAATGTCGGCGGGTTTACGCTCGAGATGGCCGCGGTGCGCGCGGCCTGTGAGGCAGCGGGTTTTTTGGACGTACGGACCTATATCGCGAGCGGGAACGTCGTTGTGCGCAAGGCGGGCGACGAGAGGAAGGTGAAGCGGGAAGTCGAAGCGGCCCTCACGAAACTCGCCAGTAAGCAGGTCGACGTCCTCGTGCGCACGGGCGCGGAGCTCGAGACGGTCCTCGCGAAGAATCCCTTCGCCAAGTCCGCCCCGAATCGCGTCGTCGTTCTCTTCCTCGACGAGGCGCCGCCCGCCGACGTCCTAAAGACCGCCAAGAATGTCCAAGGCGAGCGCATCGCCCTCGGTCAGCGCGAGATCTACATCGACTACACCGACGTCGGCGGCCAAGGGAAATCGAAGCTCCAGCTCCCCGCGGCCAAGACCGGGACTGGACGCAACATCAACACCGTCGCCAAGCTCGCGGTGATGGCGAAAGAGTAGCTGCACGGGGCGGCGCCTCGCGCCCCGGCGTGGACAGAAACGACTGCTGCGCGCTACTCTGCAAACGATGAGCGCCATCCCGCAGTCGATCACCGAGGCTCATATCCACAAGGCCGTCGCCCAAATTGATCACGGCGGGGTCCCGTCCGGACGCGAATCAAAGAAGTTCCACCTCCTCATCAACGGGCGACGCTATCCACCGAAGTACGTGGTCTCGCTCGCTGCTGCCCAAGCAACGGGAAGGGAGCTTCCGTCGCAGGATTTCTCCGGTGGCGACGAGACGAACAAGTTCCTGCGGGAGCGCGGATTCACGATCGAAGGGCCAGCCGAAGAAGAGGCTCCCGTCATCGTTCGCGTCGTTGTCCGAGGAAAGCCCTCTTCTCCTCGCAAGGCGAGCGAAATGCTGTTGGAGGCTTTCGAGAACTGGCCTTCCTCCGGCCGCGCCAAGTTCACCATCACTCCCGGCGGGTTCATTGAAGGCAAGTTCCCAGAGCAGTGGTCCGGAGGGGTATCGTGGGAGTCATCGAAGAAGGACCTGGATTCCCTCGTGGGCCTCGCAAAGCCTTTGGTCGATGCGTGCTTGACCAAGAAGGTTCTCGCCGCCGCGAAGGCTCGGACGCGTGTCCTCACGCTCGGCGTGGATCTCATGGGCGACGCGGAGCACGTCGAACTCGTAGCGGTGATCGACTGCGACTCCGGAAAGATCGTCCGCTGGACCGGAAAGTCCTATCCAACCGGAGGCCAGGAGAAGCTCCTCGTCCAGGTGGCAGAAGTAGATTCCCACCTCATCGAGATCGCCGGCGAAAGGGTACTCGTCCTCGGCTGTCACGATCTGAACATGTTCAGCGCCCGGGCGCACGCAAACCAGCGCCCTGACGGACAGCGCCGTCGCCGGTGCGATGCGATGGCCAAAGCTACAGCGCGATTCAAGCCGACCATCGCGCTGCAGCATCCGCACAGCACGGACACCCCGAACATCTGGCGTTCACCCTGGGGCTGCCTGCTCCGCGACTACCCGACCGTGCGCACCTACGCGTCCGGCATTGGCTACTACCGCTGGCACGGTAGAACTCGTCGCTCGCTCAAGGATGTACTTGAGGGAACACGGAGCGATGAGGGCGTGGTGGATGTCATTGTGAAGGCGCGGTAGCGACGATGCGGGCGGTTACATTCCTCGAGCTGGCGCGAGAACCCAAGCCTCCAGGGCGGCCGTCCGAGAAGAACGCCCCCGAAAGGCCTCATCGCCGGTTCTTGATGAGGTTCAAGCGGCGGCATGACGAGCGCGGCTCCCCCAAAGTCCCGGCAGAATAGTCATCTCGCAAAGCGGCTTGAGAGCATAGCTGCCTCGTGTACCCTGACGACTGCCAACCTCTATCCAGGGGAAGCCCGGCAAGGATGCCGGGTGAGATAGGTCGCATGCCTTACGTCGCCCAGCTGCTGAAAGTCGCCAAGAAAGCCGTCCGAACGGTGGCGCGGACGAGCAAGCCCCAGCTATCGAGGCATCGATCCCCCGTCCCGAGTCCAATGACCGGACCTGGGCCGCAGAATTGAGCCGAGAGACGTCGACGCGAACTGAGCAAGAATGACGAGTAAGACTGACGCGAAGAAACGAGGACGCCCGAAGCTGGCAGAGAAAGGCGCATCCGAACCGCCCCCGAGCGACGCCACAATCGGGTTCGAGGCGAAGCTCTGGCAGGCGGCGGACAAGCTGCGCAACAACATGGACGCGGCCGAGTACAAACACGTTGTCCTCGGGCTCATCTTCCTCAAGTACATCTCCGACGCCTTCGAGGAAAAACACGCAGAGCTCGAAGCCGATAAGAAGTCCGGCGCCGATCCCGAAGATCCCGACGAGTACCGGGCCGAGAACATCTTCTGGGTCCCGAAGGCGGCTCGCTGGTCGTTCCTCCAGGGTAAGGCGACGCAGCCGACAATCGGCAAGCTCCTCGACGACGCCATGGTCGCCATCGAGCGTGACAACCCAACCCTGAAGGGCGTTCTCCCCAAAGACTACGGTCGCCCCGCGCTCGACAAAACGCGCCTCGGGGAGCTGATCAACCTGATCGGGACGATCGGCCTCGGCGACAAGAACAACCGCTCCCGCGACATCCTCGGCCGAGTCTACGAATACTTCCTCACGAAGTTCGCTTCGGCGGAAGGCAAGAACGGCGGTCAGTTCTATACGCCCCGCGGCGTCGTGCGTCTCCTGGTCGAGATGCTCGCGCCTTACAGGGGCCGAGTATTCGACCCCTGCTGCGGCTCCGGCGGCATGTTCGTCCAAAGCGAGAAGTTCGTCGAAGCCCACGGCGGCCGCATCGGCGACGTCAGCATCTACGGCCAAGAGTCGAACCACACGACCTGGCGCCTCGCGAAGCTGAACCTCGCCATTCGTGGCATCGACGCCAACATCGCGCACGGCGACACCTTCCACGCCGACGCCCACAAGGACCTCAAGGCAGACTACGTCCTCGCGAACCCGCCGTTCAACGACAGCGACTGGGGCCAGCCGCGCCTCAAGGAAGACGTGCGCTGGAAGTACGGCGTTCCCCCCGCAGGCAACGCGAACTTCGCCTGGGTGCAGCATTTTCTGCATCACCTCGCGCCGACCGGGATCGCAGGTTTCGTGCTCGCAAACGGCAGCATGTCGTCGCAGCAGTCGGGCGAAGGCGAGATCCGAAAGGCCATCGTCGAGGCGGACCTCGTCGACTGCATGGTCGCGCTGCCGGGACAGCTCTTCTACTCGACGCAGATCCCGGTCTGCCTCTGGTTCCTGGCGCGAGACAAGAAGAACGGCCTCGGTGGTCGCGGCAAGAAGATGCGCAATCGCCGGAAGGAGACACTGTTCATCGACGCACGCAAACTCGGCACGCTCGTCGACCGCGTCCACCGCGAGCTCTCGGACGACGACATCGCCCGTATCGCCAACACCTACCACAACTGGCGCGGTGACGGCGCGGGCAATTACGAAGACGTTCCGGGCTTCTGCAAGAGCGCGACGACGGAAGAGATCGCGTCACATCAGTTCGTGCTCACCCCTGGCCGGTACGTGGGAGCAGAGGGAGTAGCGGACGACGGAGAGCCCTTCGACGAGAAGATGAAGCGCCTCGTGGCAACACTCGAAGAGCAGTTCGCCGAAGGCGCGCGGCTGGAGAAGGAGATTCGGAAGAACCTGCGGGGATTAGGTTATGGAAGTTGAAGGACTTTCCGAGGATTCGGCCGCCGAACGCGATTCGCTCGGGTTGCGCGTAGCCACGCGCGCAACTACAGTCTTCGTTAGCAAACCCGCCGGGCCTCTGCAGCAATGCATGCTCTCTCTCGGCGGGTGTTTCTTTTTGTGCGCTGGTCGAGGGAGTTGCTCGTGGTGAAATACACGAAGCCTGCTCTCTCCCTCGATGACCAAGCCGACCTTCTGCTGAAGCGTGGCATGGTGGGGGATCGGGAGAAGATGATCCGTCGCTTCAGCGCCGTGTCCTACTATCGGTTGAGCGGCTACTGGTTTCATCGCAAGCGCCCCGATGATTCCTTCGAGCCAGTGACGCGGTTCGATGTCGAGTCCGAAACATTTGTGCGCACCACGGACGCCTCTGGAACCGCGACCTCGGCAACAAGCCAACGATTCCGCGTGCCAAGCATCACCCTGATTGGCACGCTCCCGTTGCCATTCCCAGCCACCGTGTCTTCGCCGCTCTCACGATCTGCGCGTATTGCCTCGCGCGCCTCGCGCCGAGTAGTCACTGGCAAGCGCGCGTTCGAAAGCTCCTCAATGAGCATCCGAAGATCCCCACCAAGAACATGGGATTTCCGGAGGAATGGCTCAAGAGTCCCCTTTGGCAAGGAGCAGCCAATGCAGCTTAGAAAGTCCGCCTTTCGGGGCATCCCGAGGCTCAAGGGGCAGTCTGACCAAGGTGCACGGCTGGAGAGGGGGCTCGGGTATGGCGGGTGACCTTTGCGAGTGGCGTGACTGCAAGCTG
Source organism: Pseudomonadota bacterium (assembly GCA_023428245.1). GTDB lineage: Bacteria > Myxococcota_A > Polyangia > Polyangiales > Polyangiaceae > NIC37A-2. Next base: position 9,063 of record JAEYYX010000110.1, on the reverse strand, counting down.
GGCGACGTGCTCGAGCTGAAGAGAGGCTACGACCTCCCTTCGCAGCACCGCCATCCCGGTCCCGTTCCCATCGTTTCGTCATCGGGTCCGAGCGGGTTTCACTCGGAAGCGATGGTGAAGGCACCGGGCGTTGTGACCGGTCGATACGGCACCATCGGAGAGGTCTTCTTCGTCACACAAGACTTCTGGCCGCTCAACACGACGCTCTACGTCCGGGACTTCAAGGGCAGCGATCCCAAGTTCGTCAGCTACTTTCTGAAGTCGATCGACTTCTACTCCTGCTCCGACAAGGCCGCCGTTCCTGGCGTGAACAGGAACCATCTGCACGAGTTGCCTGTGCGTGTTCCGCCTCGCGCCGAGCAGCGTGCCATCGCCCACATCCTCGGCACTCTCGACGACAAGATCGAGCTGAACCGCAAGATGAACGCAACGCTCGAGGCGATGGCGCGGGCGCTGTTCAAGTCGTGGTTCGTCGACTTCGACCCCGTGCGCGCCAAGGCGGAAGGTCGGGCGCCGAGCGGCATGGACGCCGAGACGGCGAAGCTCTTCCCGAGCGAATTCGTCGACTCGGAGCTGGGGCCGATTCCGAAGGGGTGGGAGCCTGGAAGAATTGGCGATGTGATCGAGATCCACGACTCACGCCGAGTGCCCCTGTCGTCGCGCGAGCGCGAGCAACGTCGTGGCCCCTTCCCATACTACGGCGCGACGTCGGTCATGGACTACGTCGACTCGTACCTGTTCGACGGCCGCTTCGTACTTGTCGGCGAAGACGGGTCGGTCGTGACGCCTGAAGGACTGCCGTTCACTCAGTACGTGTGGGGACGATTCTGGGTTAACAACCATGCGCATGTCCTTACGGGCATTCGCGGCTTCTCGCAGGAGCATCTCTATCTGCTGTTTCAACAAACGAACATTGCAGCCTACGTAACAGGCGCCGTTCAAGCAAAGTTGAGCCAGGGCAACATGCGGAAGATCCCAGTCGTTGTCGCGCCTGATGCCGTCAATGCGAAGTTCGGTTCGGTCCTTGACCCGCTGTTCGCGCGCTTCCGGGCGTTGACCGAGGAATCACGAACGCTCGCTCGCATCCGTGACGAGCTCCTGCCGCGCCTGCTGTCGGGCGAGCTCCCGGTCGACGCAGCCAAGCGCGCAGTCGAGGAGGTCGCGTGAAGCTCACGCGCATCACCAAGCTACGTCACCGCGTGTTCCGCGATTTCGCGTGGCCGAGCCACCTCCACGCCTTCGGCGAGTTCAACGTCATCTACGGCTGGAATGGTTGCGGCAAGACCACGCTTTCATCGCTACTCTCGCTCGTAGAGAAGCGGACCGCCCTCACGGAGGGCGAGCTCGAGCTGGAGTTCGACGGAGCCACCAAGATCACTGGGGCAGACCTCGCGACCAAGGCGGTGCCGCAGGTCCGCGTCTTCAACCGCGACTTCATCAACGCCACTCTGTCGCAGGCGGGCGGCATCGCGCCAATCTACTTCCTCGGCGAAGACAGCGTCGAGAAGCAAGCACGGGTCGACCAGCTCAAGAAGGACCTCGCCTTCGCCAACACCGAGGTGATGGCCGCCCAGACGGAGAAGACGAACGCAGACTCGAAGCTCGACGACTTCTGTAGGGACAAGGCGAAGCTCATCAAAGAGCTGCTGACCACCGGCCACAGCACGGCTTACAACAACTACGACAAGCGACCTTTCAAGCGCGCAGTCCAAGCGCTGAATGCGCAGAGCGCCGAAACCTCGGTCCTCACCGACGAGCAGAAAGCACCCCTGCGTAGTCAGAAGGACGCGCAGCCGAAGTCGGACATCTCGAAGATCAGCGCTGCGTCCATCGACCTCGCTGGGCTCACGACCGAGGTCGAGGCCATCGTCGGTCGCTCCGTCGTCGCGCAGACGCTCGACGAGCTGACGACCAACGCCAAGCTCTCCGCGTGGGTGCAGCAGGGACTCGTCCTCCACTCGGGCGAGCACGCCTCCAACACCTGCCGCTTCTGCCAGCAGCCGCTCCAGGCAATGCGGCGCGCTGAGCTCGAAGCGCACTTCAACGACGCCTTCGCAACCTTCCAGAAGGACGTGGCTGCACTCCTCGCGAAGCTGAAAGCGGCCAAGCAGAGCACGGGCTCGCTGTCGCTCCCCGACGCTTCACGCTTCTACGAGGTGCTCACCTCGGAAGTGTCCACCGTGAGCGCGAAGGTGTCGACGGCGCTGTCCGAGACCACTGCCGCGCTCGACACCCTCATCGCGCGGGTCGAGGACAAGCGCGATCATCCATTCGCACCCGCCGCCACGGCGGCTCCACCGGCGACGACGCCGTCCTCGCTCGCCGATTCGATCGCTGACTTCAACGCGATCGTTGAGAGGCACAACCAGACCTCGGCGCAGTTCAAGGCGTCGGTCGACGATGCCTGCAAGAAGCTGGCAGCATCCTACGTCGCCGAGGCCTACGCCGAGTTCGTTCAGCTCTCCGAGGCGGTGACGAGCGCGAACACAGCGCTGGAGGACATCGAGGCCAAGCCCGTGGCCATCCAGAAGCAGATCGATGAGCTGGAGCGCGCGATCCTCGAACATCGCCGTCCCGCCGACGAGCTGACCGAGGAGCTGCGCGCCTATCTCGGGCGCGACGAGCTACGATTCGAGGTGAGCGGCATCGGCTACGCACTTACCCGCGACAGTCGCCCGGTCTCACATCTCAGCGAAGGAGAACGCACGGCGATCGCGTTCCTCTATTTCCTCAAATCGCTACAGGACAAGACCTTCGATCTGAAGAGCGGAATCGTCGTCATCGATGATCCTGTCTCCAGCCTTGACGCCAACGCGATGTTTTCGGCATTTAGCTACATGAGGGACCGCACCGGCGAGTGCGGTCAGCTGTTCATCTTTACCCACAGCTTCCAATTCTTTCGTGAAGTAAAGAATTGGTTCCACCACCTCCGGAAGCAGAACAAGTCGAATGTTGATGAGCGGCCTGCGCGTTTCTTCCTGCTGCGGTCGTACCGACACGTCGACGGCCAGCGAGCGAGTGTGTTCGGCCCGCTCGATCGACTTCTGGAGGAGCATGACTCCGAGTATCAGTACCTGTTCAAACGCGTGTACGACGAGGCGCATCGTGCCAACGTCGACTCGCTCGAACACCACTACGGACTGCCCAACGTTGCGAGGCGTCTCCTCGAGTCATTCCTCGCGTTCCGCTTCCCTGATGTTCGGGGGGAGCTGTACCAGCGGTTCGCCCGAGTGAACTTCGACAGCGCCAAGAAGACCCGCATTCTGCGGCTACTCAACACTTACTCGCACTCAGGTGCGATCGCTGACCCCGGCCACGACCTCACGCTGCTCGCGGAGGCGCAGCCGGTGCTCATCGATGTCTTGGCGTTGATGGAGGCCGTCGACAAGGACCACTACGACGGGTTGAAAAAGCTCGTCGCTCCAGCCGGCGGACTCCTTTCCTCTGCCGGTCCGTCCTCCACTACGCACGCTGCTCCGGAGGGCGCATGATCCCACGACGTCTCGCCGGTGAAGGAGTGTACAGATGCCAATGACCCAGACCGAGTTTGAAATACTGATCTCCGACGAGACGAAGCGTATCGACGGGGACCTTCGCTGGAGCGAGGATGAGGACCACTCGCCAGCGGTTCAGTTCCGCGCCCAAGTCAGCTCTGAGGCAGGCTATCCTCTGTTCGTGAACGGTCGCTTCAACGCGCTCGCGGGGACGCTATCGTTCAGCCTGATTCATCGCTCCACGGGCCGCATCTACGGGCTTGACCTCGGAGCTGACCACCATAATCCCACCTGCACACACGTCGGGGAAAAGCACAAACACCGCTGGACGGACCAGTTCGCGGACAAGCAAGCCTACGTGCCCGAGGACATCACCGCCCCGGTTGAAGAACCGGTGGCCGTATGGCAACAATTCTGTTCAGAAGCCAAGATCAGACATAGCGGCTCACTCGAGCGGCCTCCGGCTGTACAGCAGGAGTTGGGACTATGACAAATGAAGTAGAGACGATGCTGCGAGCCGGGCTAGGCCCGATGTTTGTCGTGACGCCGAGGGGCGACATGACGCGCGTGCGGACTCCATTCTGGTATCCGGATGGCGGAGTCGTGGATGTGTTCGTGAAGCAGCACGGAGAAACGTTCACCCTCACCGATCTGGGCGAGTCGCTCGGCTGGCTGCGGATGCAAACCCTTGCCACTAAGCGCTCACCCAAACAGCAGAAGCTGGTGCAGGACATCTGCACCACCCAGGGAGTCGAGCTATTCAAAGGTCAACTCGTGCTTCGCTGCTCAGACCCGAATCAGTTTTCTCAGGCCCTCGTGCGGCTGGGGCAAGCCATCGTGCGAGTAGCTGATCTCTGGTTTACGACCCGTACCCGTTCGGTCGAGTCCGCAACTGACGAGGTCGCGGACTTGCTGCAGGAGCGAGCCATCGCGTTCGAGCGTGGCGTCAAGCTTGCAGGGCGTTCGGGGCGAGACTGGACGATTGATTTTCAGACGCGGACGCCAGCGCAGAGCGCACTGGTCTGCGTTCTGGCCAGCGGCTCTCGTGCGGCGGCGCGTAGGGTGTCTGAACATGTCGTCGCTGCGTGGCACGACCTAAATCCAATCAAGACTGGGGCCCAACCTATGCGCTTCGTATCGCTCTTCGACGATACGAGCGACGTGTGGGGCGAAGAGGATTTCAGGCTTGTTGAGTCGGTGTCCGAAGTATGCCGCTGGTCGCGGCCCGACGAGTTTGAAGCCACACTCCGGACCGCGGCGTGATCGACATCGTTTCAGACCCGCGACGAGTGACCCGCAAGAAGCCCCCTGCTCCAGCGTCCATCGTGCGCTCCTCTGCTGCCGAGTACCTGACTTTCGTCGCGGCGACGGGCGACCAATCAGAGTCCGTCGAGATGCGCTACGAGGACGAGAATCTCTGGTTGACCCAGAAGCTGATGGCGACCCTCTACGACGTGACGGTGCCGGCCATCAACCAGCACCTCAAGCGCATCTTTGCAGACGGAGAGCTCGAAGAGGGGGCAGTTGTTAAGCAGTACTTAATAACTGCCGCTGACGGGAAAAACTACCAGGTCAAGCACTACAGCTTGCAGGCCATCATCGCGGTGGGGTTCAAGATCGAGAACGACCGCGCGGTGCAGTTTCGCAAGTGGGCGAACCAGATCGTCAAGGACTACACCATTCAAGGGTGGGTCATGGACGTCGACCGCCTCAAGGCAGGCGGCAGCGTGCTCACCGAGGAATTCTTTGAGCGCCAGCTCGAGAAGGTCCGGGAGATCCGCCTCTCGGAACGCAAGTTCTACCAGAAGATCACCGACATCTATGCGACAGCGCTGGACTATGACTCCGCTGCGGCGGCTACGCAGAGGTTCTTCGCGGCCGTGCAGAACAAGCTGCACTACGCGATTCACGGATGCACCGCGGCGGAGGTCATTGTCGATCGTGCCGACCACCTCAAAGACCACATGGGGCTCACGTCGTGGGAGGGTGCACCGAGCGGGAAGATCCATCGCTACGACGTCGTCGTTGCCAAGAACTACCTTTCGGCGTCCGAGCTGGACCAAATGCAGCGCATCGTGTCGGCTTACCTCGACATGGCCGAGATGCAGGCGCGGCGGCGCATCCCGATGACGATGCAGGACTGGGAGCAGCGGCTCGCGGGCTTTCTGCGACTCTGGGACAGAGAGATCTTGCAAGACGCTGGCAAGGTCACTGCGGAGCTGGCCAAGGCGCACGCCGAGAGCGAGTTCGAGAAGTACCGGATCGTGCAAGACCGCCTCTTCCGGAGCGACTTCGACCGCGTCGTCGAGGAGGCCAAACGGCTTGATGAAGGTGCCAAGCCAAAAACGGTCGCGCGCAAGGGGAAGAAGGAGACGAAGTGACCGCCTTCACCGAATCTGTCGTCGAGGAGGCTGCGCTCGAATGGTTTGCGGCCCTGGGTTACGCGGTCACAGGTGGGCCCGCCATAGCTCCAGGCGAGCCTGAGGCCGAGCGTCAGAGCTACTCCGACGTCGTTTTGGAGGCGCGTTTGCAGAGCGCCCTGGCTCGCTTGAATCCGAATGTGCCTGCGTCAGGGCTCGAAGAGGCGTTTCGGAAGCTCACGCGCATCTCTTCGCCCCAGCTCGTCGACGCGAATCATGAGCTCCACAGCTACATCGTCGACGGCGTCCCCGTAGAGTACCTGCGCCCGGACGGAAGCATCGGATACGACCCCGTTCGCGTTATCGACTTCGACTCCCCGGACGAAAACGACTGGCTCGTCGTCAACCAGCTCACGGTCAGCGAGGGCGGCCACAACCGACGCCCGGACGTCGTCGTGTTCCTGAATGGCCTGCCGATCGCCGTCATCGAGCTGAAGAACGCGGCGAGCGAGAACGCGACCATCTGGAGCGCGTTCCAGCAGCTCCAGACCTACAAGCAGGAGCTGCCGTCGCTCTTCGTTTTCAACGAGCTGCTCGTCATCAGCGATGGACTCGAAGCGCGCGTCGGTACGCTCTCGTCGAACAAGGAGCGTTTCCTGCCCTGGCGCACCATCGAGGGCGAGGCGCTCGCGTCCAAGACGATGAGCCAGCTCGAGGTGCTCATCCGCGGCGTGTTCGACAAGCGGCGGCTCCTCGACCTGCTCCGGTATTTCATCGTGTTCGAGGACGACGGGGACACTGCCATCAAGAAGATGGCGGGCTACCATCAGTTCCACGCCGTGGCGCGGGCGCTGGACGCCACGATCTCGGCCTCGCGCCCGCAGGGCGACCGTCGCGTCGGCGTGGTCTGGCATACTCAAGGCTCGGGCAAGAGCCTAACAATGGCGTTCTATGCGGGGCGCGTGGTCTTGCACCCGGAGATGCAGAACCCGACCTTGGTCGTGCTCACGGACCGCAACGACCTCGATGAGCAGCTCTTCGGTACCTTCGCGCGTTGCAAGGACCTGCTCCGGCAGAGCCCCGAGCAGGCTAGGGACCGCGGGCATCTCAGAGAACTGCTCAAGGTTGCCTCGGGCGGAGTCGTCTTTACGACGATCCAAAAGTTCACGCCGGAGACGCGCGGGGACACATTCCCGCTCCTGTCCGACCGCTCGAACATCATCGTGATCGCCGATGAGGCGCATCGGAGCCAGTACGATTTCATCGACGGCTTTGCGCGCCATATGCGCGACGCTTTGCCGAAAGCGTCGTTCATCGGCTTCACCGGCACGCCTATCGATGCCGCGGACAAGAACACTCGTTCCGTCTTCGGCGACTACGTCAGCGTTTACGATATCCAGCGCGCAGTCGAGGACGGGGCCACCGTCCCCATCTATTACGAGAGCCGCCTCGCCAAACTTCAGCTCAAAGATGAGGAGAAGCCTCACCTCGACGAGGCCTTCGACGAGCTCACCGAAGGAGAGGAACTCGAGGGGCGCGAAAAGCTCAAGACAAAGTGGTCCGCGCTCGAGGCTTTGGTCGGCACAGATCGACGCCTCGCGCTCATCGCAGAAGACCTGATTCAGCACTTTGAAACACGGCTGGAGGTCATGGACGGCAAGGCCATGGTCGTTTGTATGAGCCGGCGCATCTGCGTCGAGCTCTACAGGGCCCTCGTGAAGCTGCGTCCGGAGTGGCACGACCCGGACGACGACAAAGGCGCGCTCAAGATTGTCATGACGGGCTCGGCCTCGGATCCCGTCGAATGGCAAGGCCATATCCGAAGCAAGCAGCGTCGAGAGACGCTCGCCAAGCGCTTCAAAGATCCCACTGACCCTCTCAAGCTCGTCATCGTCCGCGACATGTGGCTGACGGGATTCGACGCTCCGTGCATGCATACGATGTACATCGACAAGCCCATGCAGGGGCACGGACTGATGCAGGCGATCGCGCGGGTGAACCGCGTATTCCGGGACAAGCCTGGCGGCCTGGTCGTCGACTATCTTGGGCTCGCTGACCAGCTCAAGGAGGCTCTCCACACGTACACGGAGAGCGGCGGAAAGGGTGAAACCGCCCTCGACCAGGGCGAGGCGGTGGCCGTGATGCTCGAACGCTACGAGGTCTGCTGCAACATCTTCCACGGCTTCGACCGGAGCGCCTGGACCAAGGGCTCCCCCGCTGAGCGACTGTCGCTACTCCCCCCCGCGCAGGAGCATGTGCTCGCACAAGAGGAGGGCAAGAACCGCTTTCTTCAAGCCGTCACGGAACTGTCAAAAGCGTTCGCCCTCGCCGTACCTCACGAAGAGGCCATACGCGTCCGCGACGACGTGGGATTCTTCCAAGCAGTGCGCGCGGCCATCGCGAAAACGTCCGCTAGCGACCGCAAGGACTCCGGGGATCTCGACCACGCCATTCGTCAGATCGTCTCGAGGGCAGTCGTCTCCGATCAGGTCATCGACATCTTCGCCGCTGCGGGCCTGAAGAACCCGGACATCTCGATCCTTTCCGACCAATTCCTCGCGGACATCCGCGACATGCCGCACAAGAACCTCGCGGTCGAACTGCTCCGAAAACTCCTGAACGACGAGGTCAAAGCACGCTCCCGACACAACCTCGTGCAGTCCCGCTCCTTCGCCGAGCTCCTCGAAAAGTCGGTCCGGCGTTACCAGAACCGCGCAATCGAAGCCGCCCAGGTCATCGAAGAGCTCATCGAGCTCGCCAAGGAGATGCGCGCTGCCCAAAAGCGCGGCGAGCAGCTCGGACTCACGAAAGACGAGCTCGCCTTCTACGACGCACTCGAGGTCAACGACAGCGCCGTCAAAATCCTCGGAGACGACGCCCTCCGCACCATCGCCAAGGAGCTCGTGGAGACCGTCAAAAACAACGTCACCATCGACTGGACCGTCAAAGAATCGGTCCGCGCCAAACTCCGCGTCATCGTCAAACGCATCCTCCGCAAGTACGGCTACCCCCCCGACAAGCAAGAATCCGCAACGAACACAGTTCTGCAACAAGCCGCGCTCCTGTCAGAGTTCTGGACGGAGGCGGGAGTGTGAGGGCACAGGGCCGTGAGCACTGGACAAGCCGTCTCGCCAAACTCCCGCGCCTCTCACAAAGCCAGCCAGCTGCCTCCAATCACCCCCCGCCCCGGGCGCCCCCCCCCCCCCCCC
>JAEYYX010000054.1 GCA_023428245.1 Pseudomonadota bacterium | reverse complement strand
GGCGCCCCCCCCCCCCCCCCCCCCACGCCTCTGGAGAACGGCAAACGATCCTCGTTCTCGGGGAAGTGAAACGGGCTGTCGTCCGTTATGTCGTAGAGCACGAAGGGCGCTGCCCGGAGTCTCTGGACTTTCTGAAGCCCTATTTGAAGGAGGCACCCCGCGATGGATGGGGTCGTCCGATTCGAATCGTTTGTCGGCCGACGGTTTCGGACGCCGACTACATCATCATGAGCGACGGCCCGGACGGGCTGCCGGGAGGGCTCGATCGGATTGAGTACTGAGCTTGGGCGTGCGGGCCCCCGGGCGCGAGCGTCAACGCTAAGAAAGGAATGGAGATGAAAGACGAGAGACTGAATCGATGGCTCCAGAGGGCAAAGAAGCGGGCCCATGCGCGCGGGATGACCCTGATCGAAATCATGATCGTGGTCGCGATCATCGCGATGATCACCGGTGCGGTGGCGGTCGTGGCTGTGCCGAAAATGAAAGAGGCCCAGATCAAGACCGCTCAGACCGCTGCGCGCACGGTGCGAAACGCCGTCCAACAGTGGCAGCTTTCGAACAACGACTACGGGACCTGTCCGACGGTGAGCGAATTGGTCCAAGACAAGCAGCTCGACTCGGGCCAGGCGACCACGGATCCGTGGGGCGAAGATTTTTCCATCACCTGTGAGGGAGATGAGGTGATCGTTCGCTCGAACGGGCCCGACAAGAAGCCCGGCTCTCCCGACGACGTCGTGATCCCTCAGGGAGCGGCCAGCGAGGGGAACTAGTCCGCGCTCGGCGGGGAGAATGCTCATGGCAGCGCGTCGCCCGACGTCCCAAGCTAGATTGGGCGCGATCCGTCGCCGGGGCATGACCCTCGTCGAAATCCTGATCGTAATGGTCGTCATTGCCCTGCTCACGGGCACGATGCTGTACGGCTCGGGATACTTCGGCGGCATGCAACAACGCATGGCGGCGTCGTTGATCGTCTCCGCCGTGCGTAAGGGGTTGAGTGTGGCGAACGCCACGGGCAAGCCGACGCGTCTTGCGATCGACTTCGCTTCGGCTCGGATTCAGCTCGAGCAGTCGGCCTCCGTCCTCGTCATTCCGAAGAGCAAGGCGCTTTCGGAGGAGGAAGAGAAACAGTACGCCGAGGAGGTCGCTAAGAAGGCGATCCTCGAGAGCGAACAACTGGTAAACGGTCTCCGCAAGCATCGGCCGAGCTTCCTTGCGACCGACGCCCTGGGCCGAGACGGGGACCTCCCGGGGCGCGCGCTTGGCACCAGGGTCACGGTGCGTATGGTGCAGACTGAGCACGATGAGGAGCCGATTCTCGAAGGTGTCGGTTACCTCTATTTTTGGCCCGGTGGTGTCACCGAGCGCGCGGTGGTGCAGCTCGGGGAGGGCGACAGTGAAGGGCTCTCAGTGGTCGTGAGTCCCCTGACAGGACGAGCCCGCATTGAGCGCGGGCGGATTCCGTTCCCCGAAGGCAAGTTCGGGGAGGACTTCTCGGAGCGGGAGGAATGACGAGGCGCGGATTCACTTTGCTCGAAGTGATGGTCGCGGTGACCATTCTCGGCCTGGGGCTCACTCTCATCCTGAGCTCGCAGGCGGGGATGTTCGCGAGCACCAGACGCATCGAAGCCGAGACGTTCGCCGTCAACTTGCTCCGCTGTAAGATGGGGGAGGTCGAGATATACCTCGAGAAGAACGGATATCCGCTCATCGATCAGAACGACTCGGGGGATTGTTGCGAAGACGAAGACATTCCCGGCTACACCTGCGATTGGAAGATCGAGACCGTCGAGCTTCCGCCGGCGGACGCTTTCCTCAACCCTGAAGGAGAGGAGGACGGGCAAGACGGGACAACCAGCACGAGCTCCGACTCGACCTCGCGCCTCAGCTCTGATGCTGCCAAGTTCACCTCGCAGCCGATGGGCGCGCAGGGGCTGATCGGTGCCATCGCCAAAGGTGCTGAGACTTTGCCGGAAGGCGGTGGTCCGGAGGCTCTCTCCTCGACTCTGCAGCAGAACACGCCTGGAGGCCCTCAGGGAATGGTCTCGATGGCCATGACCCTCGTGTATCCGAACCTGAAGCCGATGCTCGAGGCGAGCATTCGCAAGGTCACGGTGGCCGTGAAGTGGCAAGACGGTGACAAAGAGCGGGACATCTCCATCGTCCAATACGTCACGAACCCTCTCCAGGGGTCGCTCACTCCGAATATCCCGACCGATCCGAACGATCCGTTGAATCAGACTGGCACGGGTACGGGTACGGGTACGGGCACGGGGGCTCCGGGCGCCGGTACGTCGGGGCCAGGATCGAGCTTCGGTTTTGGGAGCAAGCCGTAGGATGAGGACGCGTCTGTACGCTCGCGAGCGGGGCATGACGCTTATTGAAGTGCTCATTGCTATGAGCATTTTGGCGTTTATTGCGGTCGCCATGTATTCGTCGTTCGACGGAATGCGGCGGAGCCGTGCCGGGATCGAGCGCATCACTGATCGCTATCGAGAAGGACGTCTGGCCATGGCGCGCATGGCTCGAGAGATCGAGAGCGCTTATCTCTCCGAGCACAAGCCGATCGATCCGAGCTTCTGGGTCAAGAGAACTATCTTCCAGGGCAAGCCCGGATCGCCCGGGGCCCGGCTCGACTTCAACAGTTTTTCGAACCGGGTCTTGCGAAGAAACGCCCGAGAATCCGATCAAGTCGAGCTGAGCTATTTCGCAGGGGAGGATCCGGACCGAAGGGGAATCTACGATTTGCTTCGGCGCCAGAGCACTCTCCTTGACGACAAGCCGGACAAGGGGGGCCGGATCGACGTGATGGCGAGCGACATCGACCTGTTCGATCTCGAGTATCTGGATCCGCTGAGCGGGATGTGGCGCGATGAGTGGGACAGCGTTTCCGTTGTTGGAGAGCGTGGGCGGTTGCCGCGGCAGGTCAAGATCACGTTGGTCATGAACAACGGCGAGCGTTCTGCCGGCTCGTCGAGAAAACAAAAGATTCGCTTGGTCTCAAAGGTCTCGATTTTCGTTCGTGACCCTCTCACGTTCGGGGTGCGCTGATGGTGAAACACCTCTCGTCCCAGAAGAAGATCAGAGCTCGCCTTCGACGACGGCGGGCGCGGCGTGGCGTAGCTCTGATCATGGTGCTCAGCACCCTCACGATCCTTTCGTTCATGCTCTCGGAGTTTCAGGACATGATGTCCGCGGAACTCCAGAGTTCGCTCACCACGCGCGACCAGATCAAGGCAGAATACGCGGCCAAGAGCGCGGTCAACTTGGCCCGGCTGCTGCTCGCCGCTGAGCCCACCATTCGCCGCGATTTGGTCCCGCTCATGATGATGCTGGGAGAGCAGCCGAAGCAGATCCCCGTCTGGAACTTCTCTGACGCGGTGCTTGGCGCCTTCAATGATCAGGACGGCACTGACGCATTTCAGAATCTTTCGGGTTTGAACGCAAAGGCCGGGCGAAATCTGGGGCTCGACGGGGCTGGCTTCTATCTCAAGATCGTCGACGAGGACTCGAAGATCAACTTCAACATGGCAGCGCGCGCGGACACGTTCTCCCAGCAGCGCACCGCCGAACAGATTCTCGCGCTGATCGGCGGGGCGCAGTACAACGAATACTTCGAGAACCCCGACGAAGACGGAGCTCTCAACACCCGCCAGATCGTGTGCGGTGCTGTCATCGACTGGATCGACCCGAATAGTGATCTGAACCCCTGCGAGCCTCGGAATCAGAACGCGAGCCAGGCGGGCGCCGAGGACAGCTATTATCAGCTGCTGCCTCGTCCGGATCAGCGAAAGAACGCCGCTTTCGACAGCCTCGAGGAGCTGCGCTTGGTGCGTGGCATCACCGACGATTTTTGGACGACGTTCGTTCAGCCCGATCCAGACAGGCCCGACACTCGAAACGTTACAGTCTGGGGCACTGGGCAAGTCAACGTGAACACTGCCAATCCCCAGACGCTCATGTCCTTGGCCTGCATGCTCGCGAAGCCGGACACACCGCTCTGCATGGACCCCGTCCAGCAGATGCAGTTCATTCAGACGCTTCAGATCTTGGCTGGCTTCAGCGGAGGTATGCCGCTTTTCTCTTCAGCCAAGGACTTCGTCAACACGATTCAAGGTAAGGGCAAAGCCGCGGCGTTTTTGACGATGATGATCCCTGACTTCAAGCCAATCGCTCAGCTCTCGGAAAGCGAACTGCTCAAAGTGCTCACTACCGAGAGCAAGGTCTTCTCGGTGTACGCGACCGGCTACGTTCGGGCCGGGAAGTTCGAGACCAAAAAGGCCGTCCACGCGGTCGTCGATATGCGTGGGGCGCCGCCTCCCGGCGGCGCAGCCGACCTTGCCATTTATTCTCAGCTCCAGCAGTCGGGGGGTGAGCTCGACCCGAATAACCCGAGTGCCAACCCTCTCCTGCTCCCGAGTCCGGGAGGTTCTCTCATTTACTTCCGGGTGGATTGACGCATGACATTTTTACAAGGAATCTCCGGGCGATGAGTCGCGTCGTGGGTCTCGATGTCCGAGCTGATCGGGTTCGCATCGCGGTTGTGCGCGGCGGACTTCGCACGGTTGTCGTCGAAGCGATGAAGAGCGCGCTGCGCGCGCCCGACCAATCCGCCGAGGAGGTGGTCCGTGAGCTCATGGAGGAGCTGACGAAAGCCGGAGGCCGAGTCGATGGCGTCATCAGCGGCATCCCGGCGCGGCAAGCCTTTGTGCAGTACGCGCGCTTCCCAAAGAGCGCTCAGAAGCGCATCGATCAACTCTTGCCGTTCGAGCTCGAGGCCGACCTTCCCCTCGACATCGACGACTTGGTCTTCACACACCAGCCCTTGCCACCGATGACCGATGGCAGTGAGGAGTTTGTGAATGAACTAGCGGTCTGCGCGCGCATCGATCAAGTCCAAGAGCTCATCGCGCAGACCCGTGAGGCGACGGGCCACGAGCCCGAGCGTGTGGGCGTGAGCGCGCTCGAACTCGGGCTCCTCGTTGAGCTTTGGCCGGGACTCGGGGCGGGTGAACCTGCGCTCATTGTCGAAGTGGGGCGAAAATCCTCGGAAACCTGCATCGTTTCCAAGGGAATCGTCCGCGGCGCGCGCTCCCTCCCGTTCGGCACCGACGCCTTCCCGAACGAGGCGACTGCCTTCATTGCCCAACTTCGACAGACGATCGTAGCCCACGAGACGAGAGCCTTCGAGGTTCCGGTGGGTTCGGTGTACCTGGTGGGGGAGGGGGCGATGGTCTCGGGGCTTCGTGACTTCCTTGAGAGTTCGCTCGCGCTTCCCGTCTTCGTGCTCGAAGCACAGACGGCTCGCCAAGGCGTGTTCGAGATGGTTCCGGCCGAGTCGTGCGCCCTCGTTCACGAATTTGCCTGTGCTCTGGGACTCGCGCTCCATGGCGTCAAAGGCAAAGGTTTCGATCTTCGCCAGGGGCCGCTTTCTTTCACGCGCGGCTACGGCTTCATCAAGGAACGGGTGCCGCTGCTCGGCGCGCTCGCGGTGACGATTCTATTTTCGTTCATTTTCGCGACCTGGGCCGAGGGGAGGACGCTCGAGCGGGACCATGAAGTTCTCGTCAAGACGCTCGAACTCGTGACCCAAGACGCCTTCGGTGAAGCTTCTTCCGACCCTGACGAGGCCCGAGCCCTGATGGACCGCTTCCTCAAGGTCAATCCCGAGGATCCGATGCCCTATATGGACGGCTTCGGTGCGGCGGTGACACTCGCCAAGGTCCTCCCGATGGATCTCACCCACGACGTCGAGCAGTTCGAGTTCACCAAGGGCAAGCTCAAGATCCGCGGACTGGTCGAGACGACGGAGGATGCTCAGGACGTTGCCAAGTACCTCGAAGAGGATGAATGCTTGAGCGAGGTCAAGATTACGAAGATCACGCAAGTCGTGAACAGCGAGCGAGCCCGCTACCAGCTCGAGGCCGACGTGCGCTGCCCGCTCGATAAGCAGCCGGAGGATGCGAAGAAGAAGACTACGGCGGGGGCCCAACAATGAGCATCGCCGAACGTTTCAATCAGCTCGCAGAGCGTGAGCGGAAGCTGCTCCTCGCCTTCGCGGGGATCTTCTTCACATTGCTGCTCGTGCTCCTCCCAGTTGTGGTTCGCATGGGGGTCTCGGAGCAGGCCGAGGAAAATGAGAAGTTGAGTGAGACGATCGAGGCGATCACCCTCGAACGAATCACCATCGCCAAGCGAAAACAGGTCACGGAAAGGCTCACCGCCCGTTACGCTAAGCAAGCCCCCGCACTCGCAGGATTCCTGGCTAGCACAGCGAACAAGACCGGCCTCGAAATCCCAGAGACCTCCGATCGCTCGGTGGTTCCCCATGGGAAGTCCTTCAAGGAACGGCAGACTCGAATTCGTCTGAACAAGGTCGGGATGCGGCAGCTCTCCGAGTTCATGGACGCGGCGACGAACGCTGGGTATCCGGTGTCGATTTCGCGCCTCGATATCAAGAAACGCGGCGGAGCTCCTGATGAATACGACGTGGAGATGGACGTGAGCGCCTTCGACCGTGAGGAGACAAAACCGAAGACTGCGACGAAGGCGGAGACGCCGGCCAAGGGGGCCAAGTAATGAGAGGCCTTCCGAAGATCAATGTTCAGCTGTCGGCAAGGCAGATCACCGTGCTGCGATGGCTTTCGGTTCCGGTTCTCTACGTCTTTTGTCTGATTCTGTTCATCCGCGTGACGTTCCCATACGAAGCACTGAAGTCTCGGATCGTGACCGAGTTCAATGCGCGGAATCAGGAGCGGGTGCTCGAGATCAAAGAACTCTCTGGCGCTGGCGTATTCGGCGTGACAGCCGAAGGCGTGCGGCTCGTTCCGACCTCAGGTCCTGGAACGGGCATCGCTGCTTTGTCGTTTGATCGGGCCAGGATTAGCTTTTCGCCCCTGGCGTCACTCTTCGGCAACATGAAGGTAAGTTACGATCTCGACGTCGGCGGTGGCGAAGTCGAAGGACGTTTCTACCAGAATCAGGAGCAGGCTGAACTCGAGGTGACCGGCGAGAACGTCGATATCTCTGGCTTGTCGGTACTCGGCGACATGATCGGGTTGCCGTTGGCTGGGGCGATGAGCGGCGAGGTTGAGATGGTCTTGCCGAAAGGGAAGATCTCTGACGCCGTCGGTAAGTTTGCGCTCAAGATCGACGGACTGAACGTCGGTGACGGAAAGGCGAAGGTGCGAGGAACGATCGCGCTGCCGAAGATCGATGCGGGGACTCTGAACTTGGTCGCCGACGTCAAGGAAGGCCGCCTCGAAATCGCCGACTTTTCGGCGAAGGGGAAAGATCTCGAGTTCGGCGCGAGCGGGAAGATCCGGCTGCGTGAGCCCTTCGATCGCAGTATCGTCGATGTTGAGGCGTCCTTTCAGTTCAAGGAGCGCTATACGACTCAGAGCGACATGACCAAGAGCATCTTTGGTTCACCGGATGGGAAGGTGCCGGGGCTCTTCGACATGGACCCTGGGGTCCGCAAGGCGAAAGACGACAAGGGGTTTTACACCTGGCGCGTGACAGGCCTCTTGACGAAGCCAGCTTTCCGTCCCACGCCCAAGTCGAGCGCGAAAGAAAAGAAGCAGGACCAGGCGCTCTAAGCTCCCTCGCGGCTTCGAACTTGGTCTGGCTTAGGTACGGGCCCAAGATCAAGCCGGTCGCGGGTCGTCGAATAGGCGCCGGGCCCTTCGAGACGGCCCACGGCCACGAGCTTGTCTTTCAAGAGCCGGTAGTTAGTCGGGTCAATCCAGTCGTCGGGAGTGTGGATGAGCAAGACCTCACCGAAGACGACCCGATTCTCGCCGAGCTCGACCGTCTGCAGGTAGCGGCATTCGAGGTGCACGGGAGAGATAGCGACGCGTGGCACCTTTACCTGGACCGAGGGAAGAAGCTCAAGACCCAGGGCTAGGACCTCACTCTCATCTGCCGGAAATTCAGCTGCACTCGCGTGCATGGCGGGGGCTGCCTCGGGCGTTACGATGTTCACAACGAATTCGCCGTTCTGTTCGATGTTCCTGGCGGTGTCTTTGGTTGTGCCGTCGGGCCGTCGGTTCGGTCCGAAGGCGACGATGGGAGGACGGTTCCCGAGCACATTAAAAAACGAGTAGGGAGCGAGATTGACCTGGCCCACAGCGTCGAGGCTCGTGATCCAGCCGATCGGTCGCGGCACGACGAGCGCCGTCAGGAGTTTGTAGCGATTGGGCTGCGAGAGCTCTGCCATGTCGAAGTGCATCGTTGGCACCGAGCTTGGTGGAGATGAGCGCATCTGTCCAAAGTTCCCACTTCGCGCCTTGCATCGCTTCGAGATGGGGTCTCCCCCGCGCTCTGCTCAAATGGCTCGTTCGTGACTCCCGCTCGCGCCCCCCTGAGGCCTTGGGTACGAGTCTCAGCGCCACTTCCGGCGCGTCGCTATTTGTCTGCGCTGCGGGTAGAATGCCTGGCAATGGCCGGACCACGTCCGAAAGAGCTCGGCAAGGCGAAGAAGGGGGTCTCCTCGAAACTTGAGGTGACACCCGAGGATCTCAAGGATCTCGACAAGATCCACGGCTTGCTCAGGGTCTTGAACGATCCTTTTGCTGGGGGGACCGACCTTGCTCGCTGGATCGAGGGGATCCCGAGGCTCAAAGAGCGTCTGCTTCGCACGGCGCGTCTGCGCAGCGGTCACCTGGACCTCGTCGCGCTGAATTCGGCGCTCAGCATCGTCGGAAACCAAGGGGTAGAGACGGAGCTCCTGCAGCTCCTCGAGGACATGACGATCGCAAAAGCCGAGTGGGAGCTTTACGAGGGGTGACGGCTCTCTTAAAGAACCTCTCGTGCTTCCGCTCCAAGGCCTAACTCCGGACGCGCTCGCGGCTCTTGGTGAGATGGAGCTGGCGGAGGCGCGCCGGGTGCACGCCTGTGTGCAGCGGGACGACTTCGACTTTCGAGGTCGCTCGGGCGTGCGTCGGCAGTCGATGGAATGGCTTCGCAGCTTCTGCCACGTGCCGACACTCGAGGTCGTGCACGAGGCCCGTAGTCAGCTCGATCCCTTCGTCAAGTTCGGAATTCGGGCGGCGGACGGAGCCGTCTTCGAGACCGTGCGGATCCCCCTCGAGAAGTCCGGGCGCTACACGGTATGTGTGAGCTCTCAGGTAGGATGTGCGCTGGCCTGTCGGTTCTGCGCGACCGGACGACTCGGACTCCAGCGAAACCTCGAGACCTGGGAGATCGTTGAGCAGGTGCGCATCGTGCGTCGGAGTCTCGGAGAGGGGCGTGTGCACGGTGTAG
Source organism: Pseudomonadota bacterium (assembly GCA_023428245.1). Classification (GTDB taxonomy): domain Bacteria; phylum Myxococcota_A; class Polyangia; order Polyangiales; family Polyangiaceae; genus NIC37A-2. Next base: position 44,851 of record JAEYYX010000054.1, on the reverse strand, counting down.
TTTTCCAAGGCATGGGGGAGCCGCTCTCGAACTTGGATCGGGTTCTCGACGCGATTCGCATCTTCTCGGAGCCTTCCGGCCTCGCGATTGATGCGCGCAATATCACAGTGTGCACGGCGGGCCTGCCCGCGGGGATCCGCCGGCTCGCTCTCGAAGCGCCGCGTGTTCGCTTGGGGCTGTCTCTCGGCAGCGCACAGGAGGACAAACGTCGCTCGCTCATGCCGATCAGCGGCAGACACCCGCTCTCCTCGGTCCTCGATGCTGCCGTGCACCACGCAGAGGTCACGGGTCTCGCGCCGCTGCTGGCTGTCGCGCCCCTCAAGGGCGTCTCTGATAGCTATGAGGATGGGCTCCGCATCGGTGAGCTGGCGATGGACTTCTGGAAGAGGTCGGGGCTCCGGCCGCGCATCTCGGTCATTCCCTACAACTCGATTGGGCCGGAGGATCCCTTTGAACGTCCCGACAATCAGGCTCTCGAGGAGTTTGAGCGAGGTGTCATGGTGGGTGGATATCCTCCTCATCGCCGTTACTCCGGTGGGAGCGATGTGAGCGCCGCCTGCGGTCAGCTCGCAGCGCGCGAGGCGAGGAGCTGCTGAAGCTCTTTCGGCTCGGGTGTGAAGGGACTCCGTCCGAAGGCGCTCGCGTCTATCGGTAGGCCCAAGGGATGATAGGATGGTCGATGATGGTGCCGCATCGATTGGAGGAGGCCCTCTCGGTCCTCGTTTCCGCTTTTGCGGAAAGGGCTGGGAGCGAGTCGGGGTCGGGTGCGGCAGGGCCGGGCGCGTCTTGGTTCAAGCTGAGTGCCGAGCGGTCTCTCGAGTCATTGCGCATCCGTGAGGCGGCGCGGGAGCTCGACAAGTTTCTCAGCCTCCTGTCTCGATCGGGGAACGTGGCCGAGCGCCTCGGCCCCTTCCTGAACCCCGAGCGCTCGCGGCTGCTCAGGCGATGGTGCGAAGCCCAAGTGGCTCGCAGCGACGTGAGGCTCTTTGGATTTCTGAGCGCCCTGTCAAAGCTCGACGAACACCGCGAGGTGGCCCTATCGCTGGCACAAGAGCGGGTGGCGCTGGGGCCGCTCGCCGATGGGCTCGCTTGCGCTGCGCTAAGGGGCGATGGCCTTGCCTTTGGTGCAGGGGAGCGGGCCCGCCTTCGTATGGAGATCTTGCTGTGGGAGGCGGGGGTCAGGAACGTCGACGTGCCTGAGTTTGGTCGCTTCGTTTGGAAATCTCCGGACCATTTCGAAGAGCTCGTGAAGAGGCCGTCGAAGGGAGCTCTTCGTGAGAGGGTGCTCGCGGCGCGCACGGTGGAGCTGGCTGCCCGCCATTTCGACACGCGTTCGGCGGGGTGGCTGCTCGATGAAGTGCTGCGCGTCTTGCAGCCGCTTCTTCTGCATCCGGAGCCGCTCGTCTCGATCCCCGCCGCGCGAGCGGTGGGTGTGCTTTCCGGGCATGTAGACCACCTCGGAGCCATGTTGCTCGACTGGCTCCACGGGCCCGCCCGCGTCTTGCGCGGGCGAGCCCTTACCGCGCTCGGCTCGCTCCCCGCTCCGCGAGTGCGCGCCATTTGGGCTGAGTTCTTGGCGGCTCTTGATGTCCAAGAAGGGCGGAGTGAGCTGCTTGCGGCAGCGTCGGCAGCGACCCCCTATCTCTTTTTCCAGGCTCGCGACCTGTGGGATGCGCTCCTTGCAGAAGTGGTGTCCTCCGGTGATGAGGGCGCACGAGCGGCGCTCGAAATGGCCCGTTCCCTTTCGGGGATCTTCTCGACGGATGCCCAGAAAGACGCCGTGCGCGAGCCCCTTCGTTCCCTGCGGCAAATGGCGCGGGACGCGGGCCCCCGGTCGCTCGGACCGGAGCGTGACTGGCTGACTGTGCTCTCGCTCACAGATGTACTCGAGGACGCGGAGCGAGATCCGCTCAATCTCGAGGCGGGACTCGAGAACCTTGTGCGTCGCGCCGCCGACCATGTCGATCCAGAGGCGGACCGGCGAGCGGCCCGTTTCGCGACGAGTCTACCTCTCGTCTTCGAGCAAGCGCTCTCGCTCGCGTTCGAGGGTCCGACCCTTGAGGAGCGAGCGGCCGGTTGGAATGCTCTGGAGGGTGCCGCTCGTTGCTTGGCGCTTCGCCTCTGGCACCCTCAGGTGCGGGCGAGGAGTCTCGAGGGTACCCTCGCCCCGCAGTCCATCGCGCCGACTTGGGAACGGGTCGCGCGGGCACCTGTCGAGATCTTGGATCGCATCCGCGCGACTGAGGCCGCTCTCCCCCAAGAAGGAGCAGAGTGGCGCGAAATGGCGGAAATCGTCGCCCTCGAGCTCGCGGGGTATTCGCTGGACGCCTGCGTCGAGGAGGCGGGACTGAAGGAATTTCAAGGCTCGCAGGCCCACGCCATCTGCCGCTTCGTGACCAAACTCGAAGGGATGAACGATGGAGGTGCTCCGCCCACGGAAGCGCTCAGGCGGGCACTCAGCGCACTCTTCTGGCGTCTCGTCGACTCGACGCGCGGTACAGCCCTCGGTGCAGTCGATGACGTCGAATGGCTCGGTCCCTTCTCTGCTTGGTGGGCGCTCGTCATCGAGAAGCCCCAGATGCTGATCCAGCTCGCGAATGCGCTGCCGATGATCCGGATCGAAGCGCTTGAGCGCTGCGCGACGCTGGCGGAAGAGCTCCGTCAGAGACTCTCCCAGGGACCGACGCCCTCGCTTGTTCACGACGCCGAACGAATGCTCAGGGCGCTTTTCGCCGAGAAGACTGAGCTCGGTGAGGCCCTGCTTTCCCTCGGGCGGGTCCTTGCGCAAATGTCGGGGGCATCCGGGCGAGACGCCGATCTCGACGAGAAAAGTCAGCGCCTGGTGGGCGCTGCGGGACGGGTGGTCACTGCGCTTTCGAACCCTGTGCGCGGTCTGCATTTGGCTGCGGACTCCGCGACGAATGCTCCCCTGAGTGACGCTGAGCTGAAGACGAGTGCGCTCGTCGTTCGTGCAATTCGTGGCCGGGAGATGGGCCTTCTCGATGTCTGGCTCGCGTCTCTCGGTCCCGCGGTCTCGCCGCTCGTCGAGGCGCTCATTGCTGGCGCTGTTGAGCGAACCCCGCCGCCGCCTCCTTCGCGCCAAAAGCTCAAGGCGGAGATGATCGAAGGCTACGAGCTGGTTCGCCCCTTGGGCGAAGGTGGTGTGGGGAAGGTTTGGCTCGTACGAAAGCCCGGCGCGGACCGCCTCTTCGTGCTCAAGATCCCGAAGAAGGAGGCCCTCGAGAAGGCCAGCGACTCCGAGCGCCAGGGCCTTCTGACCTCTTTCGTGGAAGAAGCGCGCGCGCTCGCGAGCCTTTACCACCCGAATGTGGCCAACATTATCGATCGCGGAGTTTCGGGGGACGTGCCATTTCTGGTGCTTGAGCTGCTCATCGGCGCTGACCTCCATCGTTATTGCCAAGCCAGGCTACTGACCTTGGACGAGCTCAAGCCGATCGTGCTCGATACCTGCGCCGGGCTCGCGGCGCTCCATGGAGCCAGCCTCGTCCACCGGGACATCAAGCCCGCCAATATTTGGCTACGTCTGCCTCTCGAACAAGGCGTCTCCTTCTCTCCCGAAGAGCACAGAAGTGCTCCGAACATGAGGCCGCTCTCGGCCGTGCTCATCGACTTCGGCATGGTTCGTCCCATGAAAGTGCCCGCTGACGCGAGCGGGAAGTTCGTCGCCGGGACTCCCGGCTTCATCGCTCCGGATCAAGTCCTCGATCCTGAGGAGCTCGATGGACGCGCGGATGTCTACGCTCTGGCCGGGACCATCTACGCTGTCACCACCGGGCGAACGTTCTTCGACGACATCAAAAATCCCAGAGATCGAGTGTTTGCCCACATGCAGAAGGATCCCCTCGAGAATCCGGAGCTCCTCAAGGACTACCCGCCGGCTCTGGCCAAGCTCATGCGGGCGGCGGTGGCGCTCGACCCCAAGGATCGACCCCACCCCCTCGAGTTCGCTCGCGCTTTTGAGGCGGCGTCGGAGTAAGGTACGCCCGGCTTTTCCGTAGCTCGGACACACTTTGACCTAGGGCGCGTGTTCTTTTCTGGCGAGCGGCGCTATAGCCGGCGGGACCGTGCGAATTGTTCATGCAGCCGATCTGCACCTCGATAGCCCGCTCGCAGGGCTGGCCGAGTATGAGGGTGCGCCGGTCGGGGAGGTGCGTCGAGCCACGCGCCGCGCCTTCGTCGGGCTCGTCGACTTCTGCATCGAAAAGAAGGTCGACGTTCTCCTTCTCGCTGGCGATCTGTACGATGGCGACTTTCGCGACTTTTCAACGGGCCTCTTCTTCGTCGAACAGGTGACACGCCTGAAAGACGCGGGAACCCGGGTCGTCTGGCTCAGGGGGAACCACGACGCCGAGAGCCGAATGACGCGGCACCTCCGGCTGCCTGACAACGTCTTCGAACTCCGCACCCAAAGTCCGGAGACGATCGTCTTCGAGGACTTGGGAGCCGCATTTCACGGACAAGGGTATGGTGAGCGAGATGTAACTCAGAACCTCGTGCGCGCTTATCCTTCGCCTGTCTCCGGCGCGCTCAACGTTGGCCTGCTCCATACGGCGCTCGAGGGCCGTCCCGGCCACGCAAACTACGCGCCCGCGACGCTCGCCGAACTCCTCGCGCGGGGGTACGACTACTTTGCGCTTGGTCATGTGCACACGCGGGAAGTCTTGTCGACGGAGCCCTATGTCGTCTTCCCGGGGAACCTGCAGGGGCGGCACATCCGGGAGACGGGCCCGAAAGGTGCGACGCTCATCGAAGCTCCTCGCGGAAGAATCGAGGCCGTGACTCCGGTCGAACTCGACGTCGTTCGCTGGGAACATCTGGAAATTCCTCTCAATGACGCTCGGAACCTGGAGGATGTTCTCGACGTCGTGGAGAGATCCCTTTCCCGGGCCGTGGAGCGGGCCTCGGGCCGAATTGTGGCCTGTCGGGTGACTTTGAGCGGTGAGACCGAAGCGCAGGCGCAGCTCGCCGCGCGAGAGCGATTGACGTCGGAGCTGCGGGCGATCTCGGTCGCTCTCGGGCCGGTGTATCTCGAGAAGGTCGCGGTGAAGACGCGCGGTCCTGTCTCTCGGGCGCTGCTCACCGCGCGCGCCGACGCACTGGCCGATCTCTTCCGCTTTATCGAAGGCGCACGGGGAAATCTCGAGATCCAAGAGGAACTCAAGAGTGCGATTTCTTCCGAGCTCAGCAGCCTGCCGCACGAGCTCGTGGAGCAAGAGCTTTTTGATTGGGAGGAGGTTGTCGCTTCGGCGAGTCGGCTTCTTGAAGCGAAACTTCTCGCGCCCGGAGACGGGGGAGAGGGGGGCGGATGAGGCTCAGGGCGCTGGAACTCGTGGCCTTTGGTCCTTTCACGAACGTCTCTCTCGACCTCTCCGCAGGGGCGCCCGGCGGGTTTCACCTCGTGTTCGGCTCCAACGAGGCAGGGAAGAGCACCTCCCTCCGGGCTGTGAAAGGTCTCCTGTTCGGAATCCCGGAGACGAGCCCGGACGCGCACAGTCATCCAGCCAGTCAGCTGCGAGTCGGTGGCCTCATCGAAGCGAGTAGCTTCACAGCTCGCCTCTTTCGCTTGCGCCGGCGCAAGGGCTCGCTCGTCGACGAGGCTTCGAATCCATTTCCGGAGCAACGTCTCGCGGAAGCACTCGGGTACCTCGACGAGCGTTCCTTCGAAACGCGCTTCGGACTGGATCAGGTCGAGCTCGAAAAAGGGGCCGAGGCGCTTCTCGCAGGGCGTGAGCAGGGGCTCTTTGCGGCAGGAACTGCGGGCGCCGATGTTCGCCAGGTGCTCCTCGAACTCGAGAAAGAGCACGAAGAGATCTTTACCAAACGCGGCCGAGTTCGGCCCTTGAACCAAGCGGTCCAGAGGTACAGAGAAGCCGCCCGCTCCCTGACTCAGCTCGTCAAACCGCCTGAGCTTTGGGTGGAACAGGAGGGCGCTCGGCGCAAGGTCGTCGAAGAACTCGAGCGTCTTCGGGAAGCGCGCCGCAATACTCGGCTCGAGCACGTCGCGCTCAGCAGGCTCGGCTCGATGATGTCCCAGTTCGCAGAACTCGAGGAACTCGAGGGCGAACACGCGAGGCTGGTCCTCGAGCTTCCTTTGGGCCAACCGCTCGCGAGCGGAGCTCGTGAAGCGCGGACCCGCGCCCAGGCGGAGCTCTTCGAAGCCAATCGTCAAGGGGGCCAGTGCGACAGCGAGATCCAGCGCCTCGAAGTGGCGCTCAGTCAGCTCAATGAGTCCCGGCGCCTCGAAGAGCGCGGCCGGCTTCTGCAGATGCAGGACGAGGCTGTCTCGCTTCGGGAACGTCTCGGCTCAGCGCGCAATGCGCGGGCGGCTCTCTCCCGCCTCCGCACCAAAGAGCAGACGGCGCTCAGCGAGGTGGCCCGAGTGCTCGACGGCGCGGGAATTCGGCCCGAAGGGATCGAAATGGCCCTAGCTGGCCAAGCGGACCGCTCGTTCATCGAGGCCGCGAACTTGTCCCTGATCGCCCCTGTTGCCGCTCCCACGCTCAGGAAGCTCTTGCGCAGAGATGAGGTGCTGCGCTCCGAGAAGAACAATTTGTCGGGAGCGATTCGTGAGCTAAAGGAGGACCTTCTGGGCGAAGAGGGAGCGGAGCGAGACGAGGCCCCCCAAGAGGGCTCGCTCGAGCCCGAATGGCTCAGCACGGTGATCGCGGGCGCTCGTAGAGTTCTCGACGCCCAAAGGCCGCTTCGTGAGTGTCAGCAAGAGGCCGCGGCCGCTTGGAGTCGGGTTTCGGCCCTCGGGCGAGAGCTTGGCCTGAGCGAAGGGGGCGAGCCCGAGAGCGGGGAAGCGCGCGGGCTTTCAGCGCCTGAGCGAGCAAAAAAACTCGAAGAATATGAGCGCCTACGAAGGGACGCCGAGCAGTGTGAGCGTTCACATTCTCGCGCCAAGGAAGAGCTCGAGGCGACGGCTCGGGAGCTAGAAATCCTCGCTGAACAAGGGGCGCTTCCGAGCTTTGAGGCCCTCACAAGCGCTCGAAAAGAGCGGAACACAGCGATCCTGAAGGCGCTCGGGGCGCGCGGCGCCATGGAAGTGAGTTTCCAAGAGGAGCTGCTCAATCTGGTGACGACAGCGGACCGGATCTCCGATGAGCTTCGTACCGAGGCGGCGCGAGTGGCGAGAGCTCGAGAACTCCAAGCGCGCGTAGAAAAACTCGAAAAGGAGGCGGCACGCTGGAAAGAGGCTCGCGAAGGGGCTCTCACGCGGGCGCGCGGGCTCGCTCTCGAACTCGAGAAGCGCCTGGAGGCGCTGGGCACTCGGGTAGACGCTGGAGGGGTGCCGGCTTTGCTCGAGAGGTTGGGGCGTTTCGAAGAGTTGGTGCGGGCCCGCGAGGAGCTCAGGCGCCTCGAGCAAACGTTGGAGCAGAATCAAGCGCGGGAGCGAGAGGCGCGAGAGCGGCTCCTCGATGCGCTCGGAACCGGGGCGCACCCCGGCCACGAACTCTTGGATCTGCGCGAGCTGATCGCTCACGCGGAGCAAGTCGTGAGCGCTGCGCGCAGCGCCGCCCGGATCGCTCTGGAGCGACGGGAACGGACCGAAAAGGGCCGACGGCGCCTCGCGACGCTTCAGAGCCGCCTGTCGGCCGTCGAAACTGAGCTCAGGGAGGTCGCCCACGAGCTCTCGCGTCTCCGCGAGCATCTCCGGCTCCCCGCCGAAACGGCTCTTTCGGAGCTCGAGGCAATGCTTGCCGCGAGCGAAGCTGCGCTCGTTCCGCTCACAGAGGCGCGCCAGCTTGCGCAACGTCAGGACGGCATCGTCCGGGACGCCGATCTCCTGACGGTGGAGATCAGGGAGCTCGTCGCGCGGATCGCGCCAGACATCTCCGCGCCGGATGCTTTCTGCGCCGCGGACATCTTGCTCGAGAGAACCGCCGAAGCGGAGCGCGCCCACGAGGAAGCGGTGCGGCTGGAGAAGGAGCTCCTCGAGCGCCGACGCCAGAAAGAGAAGATCCGCCAGAGGCAGGAGCAAGCGGAGCTCGAGCTCTCTCGACTCCAGAGGGAAGCACACGCGGCGGATCTCGATGAGCTGGCGCGACGGGAGGAGACGAGTGAGCGGGTGCTTGCCCTTCGCGAAAGGCGCGCGCGCTTGCTCACTTCTCTCCAGGAGAAGGCGGGGGACGCGCCGCTGGCGGCCTTGCGATCGGAGGCCGTCGCCTCCGATCATCGGACGATTTTCGGTCGCATCGAAGCCATGAGCGAAGAGCTCGAAGCTCTCAATGAGCAGGTGAGCGCGCGGGAGTCAGAGTTGCACAACCTCGAGCTCGGTCTGGCTCGGTTTCAAACCGCGGACGCGGCCGAAGTGCGCCAGCTCGTGGCGCTTCGCGGAGAAGAGGCTCGCGAGCTCATCCGTGGCTATCTAGTTCGGCGCACGGCGCGTCTACTCTTGCAGAGAGAGGTGAGTCGTTACGCGAGCTCCTTTGCGGCACCGACCGCGGAGCGCGCCTCAGTTCTGTTCGAGAGACTGACTCTCGGGAAGTACCGGCGTATCTCCGTTGACCCCTTCGACTCGGAGCTCCGTGTGGCGACCGACTCAAAGGAACTCACGCCGGCCGAGCTTTCTCGTGGCACCCGCGCTCAGATGTACCTGGCCCTTCGCCTTGCGAGCCTCGAGTCCTACTTCGCTCATCACGAGCCGGTACCGCTCGTTTTGGACGACTTGCTGGTCGATTTCGACGATGAGCGGGCCTCGGCCGCTTTTGAGGTGCTCGGGGAGCTGAGCGAACGCGTCCAAATCCTCTATTTTACCCACTTATCCCGGGATCTCGAGCGCGCCGCGGACGCCGTGCCCCGAAGGCTCTTTCGATATCACCGTCTCGGCGGCTGACTGTCGCGCTTTTCGGCCGCGAAGGGACATATTTTTCCGAGATGCGCTATAGAGCGTCCCACCGATGATTCGTACACGGACCAGCGTCATCCTCTTCGCCTCCGCGCTCTTTTCGCTCGGGTGCAAAAAGAACGACTCGCCTTCGACGACCCAGAAGGAAGAGCCTGCCCCCTCTGCGAGCGTCGCGGACGAGGCTCAGCCGGCGAGAGAGAAGGAGGTCGAGCCTCCGGCGAAACCTCCGCGTCCGGAGAAAAAGAAGTGGAACGTCGTCCTCTTGACGATCGACGCTCTGCGCTCGGACATGCCGTGGACCGGGTACCCGAAACAGATCGCTCCGAATCTTACCAAACTCGCCGAAGAGAGCATCGTCTACGAGAACTATCGGAGCGTCTCGAGTTACACAGCTCAGACGGTCGCGACCATGCTCAGCGGGCGGTATGCCTCGACCCTCTACCGGACCGGCACGTTCTTCACGAACTATTCCCTCGCCAATGACTGGATCACCGAATCCATGCAGGCGCAGGGCGCTCGCACCATGGCCGTCCACGCTCACCTCTACTTCGATCGAGCGCCCGGTCTGAAGCAGGGCTTCGATATTTGGAAAATGGTCCCGGGCCTCAGCTGGAACGCGCAGACGGACGAAAGCGTCACGACGCCGCGGAGCTTCGCGGCGATCACCGAGCTCCTCTCCGATTCGAAGAACACCAGCGGGCAGTTTTTCCTTTGGAGCCACCTCATGGATCCCCACGATCAGTACGTCAAGCATGAGGAGACGCCTGATTTTGGTAAGGACAACCGCGGCCGCTATGACTCCGAGGTCTTCTTCGTCGACCGCCATGTGGGAGAGTTCCTCGAGTTCGCGAAGAAACAGCCGTTCTGGGATTCGACAGCGATCCTGATCTCGGCGGACCACGGTGAAGCCTTCGGAGAACACGGCATGTACAAACATGCCTTCGAGCTCTGGGAGGTGCTCACGCGCATCCCGCTCCTCGTTCACTTGCCGGGCGTCCCTGCCCGGCGCATCGCAGCGGGCCGAACCCATATTGACCTCGCCCCGACCATCCTCGAGCTGATGGGCATCGAGCCGATCGACGGCTTCCAAGGCAAGAGCATGGTCCCCGAGCTCTACGGGGGGGAGGTAGAGAGCCGAGAGCCGCTGTTCCTCGAGCTTGCCGAAGACACCAACAACGCGGCTCGTCGCGCCGTGGTGTCTGGTCGTTACAAGCTGATCGCGTTCGACAGCGGCAAGAAGATGCTCTTCGATCTCGAGAGCGATCCGGGCGAGCTGACCGACAAGGCCAAGGACGAACCCGAGAAGGTGAAGGAGCTTTCTGCGCTCATCGATGCCAAGTTCAAGGAGCTTCCGGTGGTGAAGCCCTACGGTGGCAGCAAGCTCAAGAGCGGGAAGAGCGCCGATGGCCCGACGGGGCCATCCAAGACCTCCAAGTGACCCGGGTCTACGGAGTCATGAGCAAGGCGTGGCCGAAGGAGCTCGAGGTAACACTCGGGCTCGATGAACCAGAGGATCCGGAGTCCCTCCGGAACAAGGCTGCGCACGCCCTCGGGGTCGCGGCGGCTGAGCTTGCCCTGCCGCGCCTTCTGAAGCGCAGCATCGACGCGCGCGGCGGCAGGGTGAGAATCCACTTCCTGCTCGGATTCGGAGAGGAAGAACAGGCGGGGGAAGAGGGTAATCCGCCACGAGAGGTGAGAGGCCCCGCTCGGGTCATCATCGTGGGCGATGGACCGGCCGGCCTTTTTTGCGCTTACGAGCTCGCGCGGCGAGGAGTCGCGGCGATCGTGGTCGAGCGAGGCAAGCCTGTTCAGCCGCGGCGCAAGGATCTCAAGCTCTTGAACGCCCGCGGCGGAGTCGATCCGAATAGCAACTATTGTTTCGGAGAAGGCGGTGCGGGGACCTACAGTGACGGGAAGCTCTACACGCGCAGTCACAAACGCGGGGACGTCCGCGATGTTCTCGAGATCCTTGTTCGTCACGGAGCGCCCGTGAATATCTTGCTCGATGCTCGGCCCCACATCGGTTCGAACCTTCTGCCGAAGGTCATTTCGAGTATGCGCCAGGAGCTCGAATCCGTCGGCGTAGAGTTCCGCTTTGGAACCCGCCTGGTTGGAGTTGAGCTTGAGGGACAAGGGGACAGGCGACGGGTCGTCGGCGTGCGGGTCGAGGACGTCGAGACCAAGGAGCTGTCGACTTGGCCCGCGGATTCGGTTGTGCTCGCCACGGGTCACTCGGCGCGCGATATCGGGCAGCTCTGCGCGGCACTCGGTCTCGACCTCGAGGTCAAGGGCTTCGCGCTTGGTGTTCGAATCGAACATCCTCAAGCGCTCATCAACGAAATCCAGTACGGCAAGGACGCTCGTCATCCGAAGCTTGGGGCTGCTTCCTACCGCGTAGCTCAAGAGGTCGACGGACGAGGGGTGTTCTCCTTCTGTATGTGCCCCGGCGGATGGATCGTGCCGGCGCACACAGACGCGGATCACCTCGTCGTCAATGGAATGAGCCTTTCCAAGCGCGACTCGGAGTTCGCAAATTCTGGTCTCGTCGTTCAGATCGACGTCTCAGACATGCAGACGCTCGGGATCGACTCGGCGCTTGTTGGTTTCGAGGTTCAGGCTCGTGCTGAGCGGAGGGCCGCCGAGCTCGGCGGCGGTGGCAATCGGGCGCCGGCGATTCGAGTCACGGATTTCCTTGAGGGGCGCGAGAGCAGCACGCTCCCGAAGACCTCCTATCTTCCTGGGCTGACAGCGGCGGACGTGGGTGCAGCGGTCGACGCGACAGGGCTCGAGCTAGCCGAGCGGCTCAGGGCCGCCTTGCAGCGTTTCGGGCGAAAATTGCGTGGATATGTGACCGAAGAGGCGATCTTGGTCGGTGTCGAGTCCCGGACCAGCTCACCACTCAGGATCACTCGAGATTCGAGCTCTCTCGAGGCGCCGAAGGCGGCCGGTCTGTTTCCGACCGGAGAAGGCGCTGGCTACGCTGGGGGCATCGTGAGCGCCGCTGTCGACGGACTTCGTGTCGCCGAGAAGGTCGCGCTGCGTCAGGCGGCGCGCAGCTGACCCTACGGTGCGCGTAGCCGGACGAGAGTGATCTCGGGAGCGTTGCCGGTCCGGAGCGGCGGACCCCAGTACCCCGTGCCAGTGTTCACATACACCTGAGTGTCGTCAAAGCGCGCGAGCCCGCGGACGACCGGCTGAACGAGCGCCACGACGAGGGTCCAAGGCCAGAACTGCCCGCCGTGGGTGTGTCCGGAGAGCTGAAGCCCAACGCCGTGTTTTCGTGCATTTTCGAGCTCTGCGGGTTGATGCGCGAGCAAGATGAGCTCTCGATTGGGATCACGACCTTCGAGGGCTCGCGCGAGATCCGGTGCGTCTCCAAAGGGCGCAGCGCGGTGGTCGGTGACACCCGCGAGATCGATGCGAGCGTCCCCGCGCACGAGTTCGATGCGCGAGTTTCGGAGGGTGACGATGCCGAGACGCTCGAGCTCCATGACCCAGTCGTCAGCACCTGAGTAGTACTCATGGTTCCCGGTCACGAAGTAGGCTCCGTCCGTGGCGCGCAGCTCCCGGAGGGGCTCGGTATGATGACGGAGAGAGTCGACGCTGCCGTCGACGAGGTCGCCAGTGATGGCGACGAGGTCAGCCCCGAGCCGGTTCACCTCCCAAACCATGGACTCGATGAAGGAGCGCCCGATAGTCGGTCCCACGTGGATGTCCGAGACCTGGACGATGCGGTAGCCGTCGAAGGCCCGGGGCAATCGCTTCAGAGTGATATCGAGCTCGGTGATCTGAAACGGACCGAGCGCGCGAGCGACCCCGAGCCCCGAGAAGCTAGCACCGGCGAACGCAACTCCTGCGGCGAAGCCGCGTTTGAAAATTTGGCGCCGAGCGGCATTTCCGGGGGCCCTATCCGACCTTTTCTTCCACGAAAGGAGAAAACGGCGCCCGGGCTCCGCAAGCACGAGGAGCCAGAACAGATTGGAGAGGATCCCCATCCAGAGGAAGGCCAGGATGGCGAGCCAGCTGACAGCTTCGCGAGGCAGCTGTCGCCCGAGGATCATCGTCAGGGGCAGGCCGATGGCAAAAGCCGACAGGGCGATGGTCAGAGCCCGGTGCCAGGGTCGCGGTAGGGAAGCGTCCCGGACCAGCCTGCGCCAAACGTAATAGTGCCCGAGGCCCGTAACGCTGCCTACGAGGAGTGCCCAGACCAGGAGCTGAGACGCGGTCATTCGCCTTCTCCCTAGCACACCCGGCCGGAAACACTGGCGCGACGGGCGCGGCTTCGGGTTCGCGCCTTTCACAGGCTGGAAACCCTGAAAACTCGAGGTGGAGCGATGTCTTTTCTCGAACCCGGATCCCTCGACGACGGGACCTGGCGGCACTATGACTCAAAGGAAGGGGCTCGGCCGATCCAAGGCGCCCCGAGCCGGCCTCACCCGAGGCCCCAGAGAACCACACCTCCATTGAGCCGCGTTCCAAAACGACTCGGCGCCTCCAGCCGGAACGAACAGTTCCCCCGCTGAGCGCGCGTCGCCGGGCGCCGCGAAACTGACCGGAGAACACAAGAGTGAGCATCCAGATCCCCGAAGCGACAGACCGAGACCCTCAAGAGACCCGAGAATGGATCGAATCTCTCGATGCCGTGATCGAGCATGAGGGGGCCGAGCGGGCCCGCTTCATCCTGCGTCGGGTCCTCGATTTCGCGCGTCTGAATCGGGTCGCGCCGAAGGGCCCTTTGGTCACCGACTACGTCAACACGATCGCACCGGGGGAGGAGCCCGCTTATCCGGGCGACCCCGAGCTCGAGGCGCGGGTCCAGTGCCTCGTCCGCTGGAACGCGATGGCAATGGTGCAGCGCGGAAATAAGCGCTTCGACGGCCTCGGTGGCCACCTCTCTTCGTACGCGTCGAGCGCGACGATGTACGAGGTCGGCTTTAACCACTTCTTCCGTGGTCCCGAGGGTGACGGCGCCGGCGACTTGATCTTCTACCAGGGACACGCCTCCCCGGGCATTTACGCTCGTTCATTCGTCGAGGGGCGCCTCTCGGTCGATCAGGTAGATCGCTTCCGTCGTGAGACGGTGCGTGGCGCGGGCATCAGCTCCTATCCGCATCCCCGGCTGATGCCTTCTTACTGGCAGTTTCCGACCGTCAGCATGGGCATTGGACCGATCACGGCCATCTATCAAGCCCGGTTCGCGCGTTACCTCGCCAACCGCGGGCTCAAGAACACTGAAGGTTCTCACGTCTGGGCCTTCCTCGGCGACGGTGAGTGTGATGAGCCGGAGAGCTTGGGTCAGCTCAGCATCGCGGCCCGCGAGAAGCTCGACAACCTGACCTTCGTCGTCAACTGCAACCTGCAGCGTTTGGACGGCCCCGTTCGCGGTAACGGCAAGATCGTCCAGGAGCTCGAGGGCATTTTCCACGGCGCTGGCTGGGAAGTCATCAAGGTTCTGTGGGCGCCCGAGTGGGATTCGATCTTCGCTCGCGATACCGAGGGCCTGCTCCGCAGGTATTTGAATGCGACTGTCGACGGCCAGTGGCAACGCTACATCAACGCCCCTGGCGATTTCATTCGTAAGGACCTGTTCGGTCGTGACCCGCGTTTGCTCGATATTGTGAGCGATTTGTCAGACGAGCAACTTGCCTCGCTTCGCCGGGGTGGACACAGCTACGAAAAGGTCTACGCCGCTTACGCGCGCGCACAGGAACTCCGTGGTCAGGGGCGTCCGGTCGCGATTCTCTGCCACACCGTCAAAGGCTGGTCGCTCGGCGAAGGCTTTGAAGGGGTCAACACGACCCACCAGAAGAAGACGCTTACCGAAGAGGAGCTCTGCCATTTCCGCGATCGCCTTGGGATCCCCTTGGACGACGCTGCGGCCAAAGAGGCTCAGTTTTATCATCCCGGCAAGGACAGCCCCGAGGTTCAGTACATGCTCGAGCGGCGCCGCGCGCTCGGCGGCCAGATCCCGACCCGTCGCAAGAGCATCCAGGTACCTCTCGAGCTCCCCGATCACAGCGTGTACGCCGAGTTCGAGGCGGGCATGGCGAAGGGCGAAGCCTCGACGACGATGGTCTTCTCGCGTCTGCTCGCGAAGCTTGTGCGCGACAAGAAGATCGGCAAGCGCATCGTTCCGATCATTCCGGACGAAGCCCGGACCTTCGGTCTCGACGCGCTCTTCGGCAACATCGGCATCTACTCCCCTGAAGGTCAGCTCTATGAGCCGAAGGACAAGGGAAAGCTCATGTATTACAAGGAGGCGAAGGACGGCCAAGTGCTCGAAGAGGGCATTACCGAGGCCGGATCGCTCGCCTCGTTCACGGCCGCTGCGACCAGTTATTCGGTCTTCAATGAGCCGATGATCCCGTTTTACATCTTCTATTCGATGTTCGGGTTCCAGCGCGTCGGCGACCAAATTTGGGCCGCGAGCGACTCAATGTCTCGCGGCTTCTTGCTCGGAGCGACCGCTGGCCGAACTACGCTGAACGGCGAAGGTCTCCAGCACGAAGACGGCCACAGCCTCCTCAACTCGCTCGCCTTCTCGCAGGTCAAGTCCTACGACCCAGCCTTTGCGTATGAGCTCGCGGTGATCATCGAAGACGGCATGCGGCGCATGTACGTCGAGGAGGAGAACATCTTCTACTACATCACTGTCTATAACGAAGACTTCAAGATGCCCCCCATGCCGGGTCACGCAGCCTGGGCCGAGGCGGAGGGCAAGCAGGCGGACTCAGCGCTCACCGAGAAAGTGCGCCAGGGCATCATTCGCGGCATTTACCAGTACTCAAAGGTGGCGCCGGAGAAGCTTCATGTGGAGCTGCTCGGCTCGGGACCGATCCTCTTCCGTGCCATCGAAGCGCAGGAGATCCTGAAGAGATACGGGGTCTCCGCGAATATCTGGAGCGTGACAAGTTACCACGAGCTCAGAAACGACGCCCTCTCCGCCGATCGCTGGAACCGTTTGCATCCGCTGTCCGAGGGCCGAGTGCCGTTCATTCGGCAGGCCCTCGACGGAGTGACAGGTCCTTTCATCGCCGTGAGCGACTACATGAAGGCGCTGCCTGACCTGGTGCGCGAGTGGCTCCCGGGTCCGCTGACCTCCCTCGGGACCGAAGGTTTCGGCATGAGCGACACACGCGAGGAGCTCCGTCGACACTTTGAGATCGACGCTGAGAGTATCGTGATTGCTGCGCTCGACGCGTTGCGCAAGCAAGGCAAGGTCGACGGCGGGCTCGTGGCTCGTGCGATCAGCGAACTCGGGGTGAACCCCGACAAGCTCGATCCTTTGAGCGTGTAGAGTGAGAGGGGGCTCCCGAACTCTGCTCGGGAGTCTCCTAAGACCATAGGACGAGAGTGTCCACGATCCTTCGCTACAACACCCTTGAGGTCCTGACCGACGTCCAATTCGAAGGCATCCCGACGGCTGTCTTCGTCGACGCGCGGGGCCTCTCTCCATCTGCGATGCACAAGATCGCTTCGAGCCTGAACTTGCCCGAAGTGGTCTTCGTGACCCGCGGTGAACAAGGGGTTCACGGTCACATCCGGACCTTCTCCCCGGAAGGTGAGCGCTCTTTGCCCGGTCCCTCGCTGCTCGGCGCTGCTTGGATCCTCGGGAGCCACCTCGTGATCCCGCGGCTTCGTCTTGAGACTCCCTCGGGTCGATTTGAGCTTGAGATGGAGCGAAGTGGGGACCTCTTACATCTCGCTCACTGGTCTGCGGCGGCGCCGCGCGCGGTAGAGGTGCCGAGCCCGGAAGCGATTCGGGCTGCGATCGGTCTCACCAGCGAGGCGAAAATTGACCTCCGGGCCTACCAGAGCGAGGCCGAGCAGTGTGTGCTGGTTCAGCTTTTCGGAGCGATCGAAGAGGTCCGCTTCGATCCCAGTCGCCTCACGGGGTGGTCAGGCAGCATCGTCGTCTACTCAGCGGGCGCCCGAGCTCGTTATTTTTCGAGTGACCCTGAGAAATGGGCACTTCCAGAGCTTTCCGCCGTCGCAGCTCTCGGTTTCCATCTGCAAAGCGGTGCGTTGCGCCGCGAGCCGACGCAGATCGAGTTCGAGGTCCTGACAGGCCGAAGGAGCGTGGTGCGGACTTCGGTGGCGCAAGATGAGAGAGGGGCGCTGTTCGTCCGAGTGGGTAGTTCGGCGGTCGTGACGGGCCGCGGTGAGTTTTCGATCCGCCTCTGAGCGTCTTTTTTGCTTGTCCGGTGGGCCGTGTCACCCGCGAGGCACGGCGCGGGTGTGGTGGACTAGTTGCGCGGCAGCGGCGCGCGTGTTCCGTCCGGGAGGACAACCGCGTACCAGTCCTGCTCCGGCTCGGGGATGAGCCAGGTGACGAGTGGGGAGTCTCCTGTTGTGATCCGATGGACCTGAATCTCGAGAAGCTCGGCGTCATCCGCCCCGAGCACCAGACCGGGCAGGGGGGGCTCTTCGGGGACCTCGAGCAAGAGGGGAGCGGCACCGACCCGGGCGATTCCGTCTCGGGTCCGAATCGAAAGGAAGTTTCGTGTCGGTTCGGAGAGCGTGCCCATGGCCTGCGAGCGAAGTGCACGCTGGGCCCTGCTCAGCGCTGAAAAGACGCTGCGATAGGTGTAGTCACTGACCCAGGTCGGCTCGCAGTAGCTCATGACGTCTCGTGTCTCCGTCGGGTCGAGTGCTTCTCGAGAGCGGAAGTCGAAGCCGAGCGTGCCGAGAGAGGCGTCCGGGTAAGGATACTTGGGGTCACCGTCGGTTCCGCAGGGCGCGTGCCCGAGCCCCATGTTATGCCCGAGCTCATGCACGAAAGTATCCTCCGAGGCGCGATCGCCGTATTCGATGCCGAGTGCGACGTGGAATGAAGAGCTGCGAGTTTGGTAGGCGATCCCGTATGTACAGTCGCTCGAGGAACAATGTTCCTTGAGCGTGGCCTTCGGGCGGACGAATCCGAAGTAGTAGATGTCCGCGCCTGGCTGGTCAGCGGCGCGCCGCTCTTGGAGCCGGGAAAGGAGAGCGTCGAAGTCGAGGAGCCCCTCTTGGCCGCTCGTCAGGGGCGGAAGCACGTCGAGTTTGGCCTTGGCGAGCGGGAACATTGCTTCGAGAGCCTCGGCGTAAGGAGCCAAGTGCTCCTCTGAGGTGTCCGGGAGTCGACCCTCGTGCTCGATCGGGACGATGGCGACGGAAATCTCGGGACTCTCTTGGAGTTCGAGAGAGAGTTCGCCTTGCTTGGGGGCTCGGGGAGAGAGGACGGGGCCGCTCACTGAACGGTCACACTCGACAACTTCGACAGCAAGCTCGGCACTGACCGTGAGCGCGTCCGCGGGCACGAGGAACTGAAAGGTCGAGTCGAGTTCGAGAGGGCTCGAGTCGAGAGCAATCACGCGCTTGTCGTAGTAGACGGGCTGAGCGTTCTCCTTTGAGCTCAGAAAAAGGCGAGCGGCGAGGGTGCGCCTGGTGAAGGCAGGCTCGACGTCGACAAACGCCCTGACGAGCAGGGGTCGACCAGCGAGGAGGGGAGCGTTCGGCTCGGGTTCGTCGTCATCCACGTAGACGGGGATCTCGACGCCTTGGTTCCAGGTCAGCTGACGGAGCGAGACATTGCGCGCGCTGCCACCGCAGCCGTCGCTTGAAGGGCCAGGAGCGTGGCGACAAGTCCCGCTTTGACACACGTCGAGGGGGCCGCAGCGGAGACCGCACTCGCCGCAGTGGTCTTGGTTTTTTCGCAAATCGACACAACTGCCGGAGCAAACAGTGCTCCCCTCGGGACAGACGCATTTCCCAGCTTCGCAGCTTCGCCCCTCTTTGCACTGGTTCCCGCAGCTGCCGCAGTTGTGAGGATCAGTGTCGATGGGAGCGCAGCCCGTTTCGCAGGCTGCGTGGTTCTCGGCACAACCGCACTTGCCGTCGATGCAGCGAAATGTCTCGCCGCAGGCGACACCACAGGCTCCGCAGTTCCGCCCGCTGGTGAACAAGTCGACGCAGACTCCATCGCAAACCTTTCCCTCCTCACAAGTTGGCGGGTCGGGGTTGTTCCCGGCTCCCGCGCCGCCCTCGTCGTCCCGAGGCTTCTGGCTGCTCGTGCCGCAGGCGACGACAAGCGTTCCAAGCGTGAGCGCGGCGCTCAGGAACTTCGGGAGAGGCCAAGCGCTCGAAGGCACGATGGACTTCGGCATACACGAATAACGCGTCCTTTCGCAATTGGCCCGGCCAATCTCAGGGAGCAGGCGGGGACTTGCTGTCCGGCTTCCGTCTCGAGCAGAGTGCCCGCCATGCCTCAAGCGGCGAAGCCTAGGACTCGGTCGACCGGCGCTTCGGCGCAGCGTGGGACGGATGCTCCCGCATCCCGGCGCGCCTCCGCTGCCCCCGTGGCTCGGTTCGAGGTGGCTCAGAAGCTGCTCGATTGGTTCGACGCTGTGAAGCGGGACTTGCCCTGGCGGAAGACGGCGGATGCCTATGCGATTTGGGTGAGCGAGGTCATGCTCCAACAAACCCGCGTCGAAGTAGTCAAACGTTATTACCAGACCTGGATGCAGCGGTTCCCGAGCGTGCAGAGCCTCGCTCAGGCTCAGACGGATGACGTGCTCCGGGTTTGGCAAGGGCTCGGTTACTATTCGCGGGCCCGTCGGCTCCAGGAAGGAGCTGTGTACATCGTGCGGGAGCATCAAGGGATCGTCCCGCGCGGCCAGGAGCAGCTGCGACGTGTTCCGGGCGTGGGGCCCTATTCAGCCGGAGCGATCGGGAGCATCGCCTTTGGGGAGCGGGTGCCAGCGATCGACGGCAATGTCGTGCGGGTCGTGTGTCGTTACGATGCACTGACCGGCGATCCGAATCGCGCACCTATCAAGAGGCTGATAGAGACTCGGGCCCTCACGTGGCTACCCGAGGCGCGCGTCGGTGATTTCAATCAAGCGCTCATGGAGCTCGGCGCGACCATCTGCTTGCCTCGCGCGCCTCTCTGCGCCGCCTGTCCGATTCGGCAAGGCTGCCAAGGCTTCGCGCAAGGGATCGCCGCGAGCCTCCCTACGCCGAAGGCGCGTCCACAGCCGACGAGCGTGCTTGCTGTGCCGATCCTGTTTCGATCGCGGGGGAGGCTCCTGATCCTCCGTCTTCCAGAGGGAGCGCGCTGGTGGGCGGGGTTGAGCGTCTTGCCGACTCTCGAGGTCGGCTCGTCGAGCGCGGGCGCCCTCACACCCCTCTCCTTAGGTCTTGAGCTCAAAGGGTCGAGCCAGGAGGTGGGGGCGGGCTTACTGAAAACATTGGCTCAGGTGGCAACGAATGAGCTCAACGTGCGTCCCCTAGGACCTCTCACGCACACCGTGACCCGTCACCGGGTGGAGCTCAATCCCTTCGAAGTTCGGGCACCATGCGGGGGGCTCGAAAGGCTTTTCGAGCGGGCTTACGCAGGTGCGGCGCTCGTTTGGCTCCGCCCCGTCGAGGCGCTGAAGGAGCCTTTGCCGGCTCCTTTCCGGAAAATCCTCGAGAGAAGCTCCGAATAGGCGAGGCTCGAGTACGGGACCTTTGGGTTTCCGCGGCGCCGGAGGACGCCCGTTTATGCATGTGTCGCCCGGTGCTCCTTGGTCTATGGGCCGAGCGAGATCTTCGCTATCGTGGCTTCGATGCAGGTGAGCGTCCTTCCCCTCGATGCGGTACGGGCCGATGGCTGGTTCGAGCGTATCGGGGAAACCATCACGAGTTTCCAAGCTCTCTGTGACATCATTGGGCCGCGCTTCTTCGCTTTCGCGATGATCGCGGGCGTGCGTATTACCTCGCTCACCGTCGACCGGCGAATCCCTGACAATACGCTCATCGAGTTTTCGATGGCGGATGACGGACAGAGTACGGGGATGATTGAAACGACGACGCTCGCGGAGTTCCGAAAACGTCTCGTTTCAGCGCTTGTTCAGGAAGAGACGGATCATCCTGTACCGTCGAGCGCTGACGATACCGAAGGACTCCAGCGCCATATCGGCCCGAGGTATCTGCTGCTTGCGCCGCTCTTCGGCTATTCACTTCGCGCTCTCAGGGTTTTCGGAGGAGGTTCCGAGCTCGAGCTTTTCGCGGGTGATATCGAGGAGACCTACCCGCTGCCCGCGTTTCGGGCTCGCCTCCGCACTCATGTGCGCCAAGAATTGGAGCGCGCTCAGCGGAACCAGAGCCAAGGCACGATCGACTTGGGTAAGGTCACCGAAGCGGACGAGGCCGCAAGGGCCGAGGACTTCGGTCGGGTCATCGAGCTGCTCGGCGGCTGGCCAGCTCCCCTCGCGATCTTCCTCCGCACGCCGGAGGGGCAGGCCCTCGGCCCCGACGCTCGCTTGAGCGTTGCTCGGGGGCTCGGTTTGCTCGGTACGGCTTGTGCCGAATTTGGTGATTACGACAAGGCGGAGGAGATCCTTCGTCTCGGGGTCCAATATGCGGCGGAGTCGAGGGGCGCGGGCGATGTCTACCTCCGGCTCGGTCTTGTCCTGCTCGCCCATGGGCGTCCTGGGGAGGCGATCGGCCCCCTTCGGCGCGCCGCGGCCATGGATGGCGATCCCGAGCAGGTCTGGCTGGCCCTCGGTGAGGCGTTTCTGGAGCGGGGGAGGGTGCTCGCTGCGCTCTCGAGCGCAGCCGCGGCGGGGAAGTCCGGCGCCTCGGGGCCTGCCTTTGAGGCCCTTGTCGAGCG
Organism: Pseudomonadota bacterium; assembly: GCA_023428245.1. Lineage (GTDB taxonomy): Bacteria > Myxococcota_A > Polyangia > Polyangiales > Polyangiaceae > NIC37A-2. The sequence goes on along the minus strand of JAEYYX010000054.1, from coordinate 23,348 downwards.
TGCCGTCGCGCAGGGAGGGCCACTGTTTGAACCCTGGGCCCGCCGCTTCGCACCCCGTGCGCCCGGTGAAACGGAAGCACCGCCCCGGACCACCGTACCCGCGTCTGACTGCGCGGATTGACAGGACTTCTAGCCTCACGCTACATCGCGGGCCGCCCGTGGAGTCCAGGGCGCGGGCCGGAGCCCGCAGAGCTCTCGACCGAGCCTCAGAGGCTCTCGCGGTAAGGTTTCGCAAGAAAACCGAGGATCATGTTCCAAGTATACCTGCCCGTTCTCTTTATCTTCGTCCTATCGCTGGTGATAGGCGGAGCCATGTTCGGTCTCGGCCACTTCGTCGGAAAGAAGCCTTACTCGGAAGAGCAGGCTGCACCTTACGAGTGTGGAAACGACTCGACGGGCGCCGCTGGCATTCGGCTCGACGTGAAGTTCTACCTCACGGCGATCTTGTTCGTCGTTTTCGATATCGAGGTGGTTTTTATCTACCCTTGGGCTACGCTCTTTAGACAGCTTGGCTGGAGCGGTTTCGCGACGATGAGCGCATTCGTCGTCGCCCTTGTCGTCGCCCTTGCGTATTGCTGGAAGAAAGGAGCACTCGAATGGGAGAGCTGACTTTAGAGCGCCCGAGTTCTGTCGTCCTCGAGGCGGGAGAAGGCGCCGGGTTTGCCACGACACGCCTCAAGGACATGTTGTCCTGGGCACAGAAATACTCGCTTTTTATGTACCCCTTCGTCACGGCTTGCTGTGGCATGGAGTTCATGAGCCTGTCCGGTCCGCGCTTCGATTTCTCGCGGTTCGGCTCGGAGGCGCCGCGTTTCTCACCTCGCCAGAGCGACTTGCTCTGGGTCGTCGGGACCATCACGCAGCGTCAGGCGCCCGTCCTTCGCCGCATCTATGAACAGATGATGGAGCCGAAGTGGGTTTTGGCCTTCGGAACCTGCGCGTCGAGCGGCGGATTTTACGACAACTACGCGTGCGTCGCGGGCATCGACAAGATCATCCCGGTCGACGTCTACGTCCCCGGCTGTCCTCCGCGCCCCGAAGGCGTGCTCGACGGGCTCATGCTCCTGCAGGACAAGATCCAAAGGGGCGATCGGACACCTGGCATTGTGAAGCCGCGCCGCGACCCGGCGACGGATCAAGAGCTCGGCCTGGTAACGCTCAGGCGCGGGCGCGACGCAGAGGTCTGAGGGAGTTATGTCAAAAGAACTTCAGAGCCTCGTCGTGAGCCAATTCGGAGCGGACGTCATTGAGACTCACGCACAGCACGGCGACGAGACAGTCGTCGTGCGGCCGTCCGCTTGGTACGCCGTGCACGCGTTTCTGCGCGATGATGCGCGCGCTCGCTGTTCGATGCTGAGCGATTTGACAGCTGTCGACTATCCTGAGCGAGAGCCGCGCTTCGAGGTGGTGAGCCACGTTTACTCTCTCGAACACGGTCATCGTCTGCGCGTGAAGACGCGAGTGGGGGACCTCGAGGGGAACAGTGCTGACGTCGATTCGGTGACCTCGCTGTGGGCGAGCGCGAACTGGCTGGAGCGTGAAGCGTACGACATGTTCGGAGTCCGTTTCGTCGGTCACCCGGATCTCCGTCGCATCCTGCTTTATCCGGAGTTCGAAGGACATCCCCTTCGCAAGGACTACCCCGCGGATCGAATCCAGCCCCTGATTCCGTTCCGGGACGTCCCCGGAATCGAGAAGGTTCCGCCCTTTGGTCCCCATGAGGGCATGAGTTTTGGTCGCCGCTCGGGACCGCCCGCGCAAGAAGATTGAGCTGAGAAGACGAATGGAAGCCTTGGACATTGATCTCGACGAGTCCGAAGTCGAGCTCGCCATCGAGCCGATGCTCGTAAACGTGGGCCCGTCACATCCCGCGATGCACGGCACCGTGCGTTGCGTCATGGAGCTCTCCGGAGAGGCGATCACGCGAGTCGACGTTCAGGTCGGCTATCTGCACCGCGGGTTCGAGAAGATGTGCGAACGCGGAACCTGGTCGCAGGTTTTCCCGTACGTCGATCGCTGCAACTACGTCTCGCCGATGCTGAACAACGTCGGCTTCGCAATGGCCTGCGAGAAGATGCTCGGCATGGAGGTTCCTGACCGCTGTCAGTGGTACCGCATGGCGCTCGGTGAGCTCGCGCGCATCTCGGATCACCTCACGTGTGACGGCGCAATGGCGATGGAGCTCGGTGCGTTCACTCCCTTCCTCTGGATGGTGAAGGCCCGCGACATGATTTGGGACATCATGGAGGAGGAGACCGGCGCCCGTCTCACTCATAGCTTCGGCCGAGTGGGTGGCATGGCAAAGCCGCCGACCTCCGGCTTCAAGGAGCACTCCCGCGCGGTCATCGACCAGGTCCTCAAGATCGTAAACGAGAGCGAAGGGCTCTTGCTCGGCAACCGAATCTTCCTCGATCGCCTCGAGGGGGTCGGCATCATTAGCGCTGAGGATGCGGTTTCGCTCGGTTGGACTGGCCCGTGCCTCCGCGCAGCTGGCGTCGCTTACGACGTGCGTAAGGCGAACCCGTACATGAAGTATAGCGAGGTCGAGTTCGACGTGCCTGTGGGCAAGACGTCAGACTGCCTCGATCGCTTCCTGATTCGTCTCGAAGAGATCCGTCAGTCGATCCGGATCGTTCGCCAGTGTCTCGAGCGTATGCCCGATTCGGGTCCGATCAACATCGAGGATCCGCGTGTCATGCTCCCCCCCAAGGAGAATGTCTACACGACGATCGAGGACACCATCCGCCACTTCAAGATCATCATGGAGGGGCTGAAGATCCCGGCTGGCGAGGTCTACTCCTACACCGAAGGTGGCAACGGTGAGCTCGGCTTTTACCTCGTTTCAGACGGCAGTGGCACGCCTTACCGCGTGCGCATCCGTCCCCCGTGCTTCCTCGTGACGGGTGGCCTCGAGCGGGTGATCACCGGCCAGATGATGGCCGACGTGGTGCCCTGCTTCGGGTCCCTGAACATGATCGGAGGGGAGTGCGATCGCTGAGTCCCCGAGACCGAGAGACATAGAGAGATAGGATCCAGGACGAACCATGCCGAAATTCAAGCTCGACGATTACGAGATCGAGTTCTCCCCCGGGGAAACCGTCATTCAGGCGGCCGAGCGCGCTGGACGCTCAATCCCCCACTATTGCTGGCATCCGGGGCTCAGTGTCGCCGCGAACTGCCGCATGTGTTTGGTGGAAGTGATGCCGCCGCCCGGCCGTCCCGCGCTCAGCTTGGACGTGCTCCGCTTCGACGAGAAGAAAGGCGACTACGTCAAGGCCAAGAAGCCAAAGCTCCAGCCCGCGTGTCAGCTGGCGGCGAGTGACGGCATGGAGATCAAGAGCGACACCTCCGAGCACGTGGTCGAAGCGCGCGCCGCGGTCCAGGAATTTTTGCTCCTGAACCATCCGGTAGACTGCCCGATCTGCGATCAGGCGGGCGAGTGCCGCCTGCAGGACTACTGGCTCGATCACTCGGGGCGCTCTAAGCGCATGCGCGACGAGATCATCCACAAGCCGAAGGCCGTCGATTTCGGTCCGACGATTGTATACGACGCCGAGCGCTGCATCGTCTGCACGCGTTGCGTCCGCTTCTGCGAAGAGGTTGTCGGCGACCCCGTCCTCGACAAGCGCGAGCGCGGAAATCTCGGCGAGATCGTGCTCGCCCCCGGCCGGCAGCTCGACCACGCTTATACGCTCATGACCGAGCACGTGTGCCCGGTCGGTGCGCTTACGGCGAAGGACTTCCGCTTCAAGGCGCGCGTCTGGTTCCTCAAGTCGGTCAAGTCGATCTGCGTGGGCTGCGCCACAGGGTGCAACTCGTACACGGACTTCGATCCTCGCGATCAGACAGTCTATCGCTACCGTCCGCGCGAGAACGCTGCGGTGAACCGCTACTGGATGTGTGACGAGGGTATGCTCGACTACCAGCGCATCCGAGAAAAGCGCATTCTGCGTGCCCGAGTCCAGTCGGATCCCGGCGCTTCCGCGACCGATGCTCTGCATAAGGCGGCCGCTCTGCTCAAGGGACCGGGACTTGCGGTTCTATTGAGCGCGGAGCACTCGAGTGAGGACAATGTGAGCGTCCTCGAGCTTGGCAAGGCTCTCGGTGCTGACCAGTTCTTCATGACGGGGCGTCCGAATGGCGAGGGCGACAAGATCCTCCGCAATGCCGACAAGAACCCGAACCGTCGCGGCATCTTGAACTTACTTCCGACCGTCTCGAGCCTCGCGGCTCTCGAAAAGGCTGTCGAAGCAGGGCAGGTAACGCGCGTCTTGGCGCTCGGTAGCGCGGTTGATGCTTCCTCCGACTTCCTCCGCAAGGTTCCCGTTGTGGCCCTCTCGGTCCACGACGGACCCATCGCACAGGCCGCTCGCGTGGCTCTACCGGCTGCGAGCTGGGCGGAAGCGCAGGGAACATTCACAAATGCAGCTGGTCTCTCCCAGGTGAGCGAGAAGGCTGTGACCCCGCCGGGCGATGCTCAGCCCGGTTGGCGCTGGGCACTTGATTTGGCCAGCGCCCTGGGAGTCACCCTCCCGTTTACCAAGGGCAGTGAGGTGCGCGCTCGAGTGCAGCCGAGGCCGTCCACCGCTCCGAGCGCTCAAGCCTGAAAGAACTCTCCATGGTGCCTTCACTCGCGATCATCGGTATCGATTTTCTCAAGGCCTTCGCTGTGGCCATGTTCGCTATGAACCTCGGGGTCATTCTGACCTGGGTCGAGCGACGCATGCGAGGCATGATCCAAGATAGCGTTGGCCCGAACCGAGCAGCCATCCCGGTGCCCGGCTTCGTCGCCGCAGGCCTGGCGACCGGCCCCGCGTTCCTCCTCGCTGGCGCGGTGCTCTACCTTGCCTTCGGCTCGGAGCTCCCGGAGTCGGACGACGCAGTCTTTTACGGCAAGCTCATGCTGCAGGCCGGCGTGTTCGTGGGCTGGATTACGCTCGCGGCTATCGCGCGCTCTGCGACGAGCAATGGCGCGCGCAATCCTCTCGAGCAGGCGATTGCATCGCTCGGTTCGCCGCGTGGAATCGCTCTTGCGGGCGTCGGGGTGCAGGTCGCGCTCCTGATGATCGTACCCCTCTTGGTCGGTGACGTCCTCACGGCTCCCGTCCTCCTCTCGCTCGGTGCGCTGGCTTTGGCGGGCGCCGCTGTGGCAAGTGCGGGGCACGTAGGAGCCGCTCTCTCGAGTCAGAAGACCGTGCGCATCACGCTGCTCGGCCTTTTGCACCCGGCCGCCGATGGCCTCAAGACAGTCTTCAAGGCCGACTTCGTGCCGCCGAAGAGCGATCAATTCCTCTACAACCTCGCTCCTTGGATCTCCTTCTTCCCGACGCTGGTTCTGCTCGCAGTCGTTCCGTTCGGCCCTGCTCTCTGCTTCGGTAAGGGCGAAGACGGCCAGATTGATCTGAGCTCCTTTCAGGGCATCGAAGCCCCCGGGCAGATGTGCGAGGCGAGCCGTCTCTCGCTTCAGGTCGCTGACCTGAACGTGGGCATCCTCTACTTCTTTGCGATGGCCGGCACCGGAATCGTCGGCGCTGCTCTCGCGGGCTGGGCCAGCGACAACAAGTTCAGCTTGCTCGGTGGCATGCGCGCCGCGAGCCAAATGGTCTCTTACGAGGTCACATTGGGGCTGACCGTCGTCGGTCTGCTCATGGTCTACGGCACCGTGCGCATCGACGAGATGGTTCTATGGCAAGCGAACAACACCTGGGGCATCTTCGTTCAGCCCCTCGCCTTCTTCCTCTTCTTGGCAGCGGCGATCGCCGAGACCAAGCGTATCCCCTTCGACATTCCTGAAGGCGAGAGCGAAGTCGTGGCCGGTTACTTCACCGAATACGCGGGCATGAAGTTCTCGATGTTCTTCTTCTCGGAGTTCATCGCGGTCGTGTCCTCGAGCACGCTCATCGCGGCGCTGTTCCTTGGAGGCTGGCACGTGCCCTTCATGACCGCCGAAGGCATCATCGTAACGATCGGCGAGTCGGAGCTCTTCCGCTCGGAGGTGTCTTCGGGAGCCCTGGTCGCGCTCGGTGCGCTGACCTTCATTGTCAAGATCATCGCGCTGTGTGTGCTCCAGGTGATCATTCGCTGGACGCTGCCGCGCTTCCGTTACGACCAGCTAATGCGCCTCGGTTGGCGCAAACTCCTGCCCGCTTCGCTCTTCAACCTCGCGGTGACCGCGGTCCTGATCTTGGCGGCCGACGGCGCGGCCGCTGGCGTGAAGGAGAGCCTCGAGCGCGCAGCGGAGCTCTCGATGCTCGGCGTAGGAGTGGCCCTGATCCTGGGCGCTCTCGGGCTGGTCGTGTTCCTGTTCGCACCGCGCAACAAGCGCATCATTCTGGCGACGAGCGCCGCCCGCTACGCTCAAGCGCTCGGCGGAACCCGTGAGGCCAAGCTCGAGGCATAACGAGATGACGACTAAAGAGACATTTTCAAGCGCCGAGGGTCTCGGGCCCCGCAAAGTTCAAGGTAAGCCGCTCACGAGGCCGGAGCGCAGCGCTAGCGTACAATCGTTCATCCCTTCATTGATCGACGGGCTTGGTCAGACGATTGGCCGCGCTCTTGTGAACACCAAGGAGATGGTGCTGGGCACCCGCCCCGATCCGGTGCTCGAAGCGATCAACGACGGAATCAATACGATCAGCTACCCGGAGCAGCGCCGCCCTTATCCGGAGCGCTTCCGCGGGGTGCATCGATTGACGCAGCGCGAAGACGGCTCTCCTCGCTGCGTGGCATGCCTCTGTTGTTCGACCGCGTGTCCGGCTCAGTGCATCTACATTGAGGCCGGCGATTACGAAGGCGACAAAAAGCACGCCGGGTACGAGAAGTATCCAAAGCGGTTCGTCATCGACGAGCTCCGCTGTATCTTCTGCGGCTTCTGTGTCGAGGCTTGCCCCTGCGACGCCATCCGCATGGACACCGGTATTCATCCGGCGCCCTACGACTCGCGCGAGCAGTTCATCTACGAAAAGGACCTGTTGCTCGCGATCCCCGGACGTCACGGCGATCACGAGTCGGCTAATCCTCGCATCGAGCCGGGAGAGCCTGGCTTCCCTGGCATCACGCGACTCGCCCACCACTAACGTCCCATGCCCGTGACATACGAGCCGGTCATTGGCCTCGAGATTCACGCGCAGCTGCTGACGAAGACGAAGCTCTTCTGCTCCTGCGCGGCGGAGGTGGGCGCGGAGCCGAACCAGAATGTGTGCCCGGTGTGCTTGGCATTGCCGGGCGCGCTGCCTGTTCTGAACGCGGAAGCGCTCCGGCTTGCCGTGCGCGCGGCACTCGCACTCGGACTCGCGATTGCTCCAGAGAGCGTCTTCGCTCGGAAGAACTATTTCTATCCGGACCTCCCGAAGGGCTACCAAATCAGCCAGTTCGATCGTCCTTACAGCTCGTCGGGTCACCTCGAGTACGAGCTTGCTGGCGAGGTGAAGAGCGCGGGTATCACGCGCATTCACATGGAAGAGGACGCGGGGAAGAACGTGCATGGCGTCGGGAACGACTCCGCCGTCGATCTGAATCGCGCTGGGACGCCGCTCATCGAGATCGTCGGTGAGCCCGATTTGCGTTCAAGCGCCGAGGCTGTCGCCTACATGAAGGCGCTCCGCGAGATTCTTGTCGCTACTGGCGTGAACGACGGAAACCTCGAGGAGGGAAGCTTTCGGTGCGACGCAAACGTCTCGATCCGGCCGAAGGGTGAGACGAAGTTTGGGACGCGCGTCGAGCTCAAGAACATCAACTCCTTCCGCTTCGTCCAGAAGGCGATCGACGTCGAGATTGCTCGCCAAATTGCGCTACTCGAGGACGGCTTGTCCGTGGTCCAAGAGACGCGCGGCTACGACGCGGACGGGAACCGGACGTACTCGTTGCGCTCGAAAGAAGAGGCGCACGACTACCGGTACTTCCCCGATCCGGATCTGCCTCCGGTTTCGATCCCGAGCGAGCTCATCGAACAGGAGCGCGCCTGGCTCCCTGAGCTTCCTCGCGCCACCCGCAAGCGCTGGATGGAGGAGGGGATCAGTGAATCCGCCGCGCAGACCCTCACGCAACATCCTGACCTCGTGCGTTTCGTCGAGGACACGCGGAAACGAGCTCCCGAGCTCAGCCTGAAGAAGATCGCGAACTTCGTGCAGACCGAGATCCTTCGGGGCGCGACCTTCCGCGGCCTCGAAGCGCGCTTCTCAGTGACACCGGTCCAGACGGCGAGCCTGCTCACTCTCGTCGAAAAGGGGACCATCAGCGGCAAACAAGCCAAAGAGGTGTTCGCGCTCCTCGAAAACACGGACAAGGACCCGGCCGAGGTTGTCTCAGAGCAGGGGCTCAGCGTCGTGAGTGACGGGGGGGCGCTTGAGGCGCTCCTCAAGGACCTCATCGCGAAAAACCCGAAACAAGCCCAAGGGCTCCGCGACGGAAAGAAACAACTCGCTGGATTCTTCGTGGGTCAGGTCATGAAAGAAACCTCGGGCAAAGCGGATCCGAAGCTCGTGAATGAGCTCCTCGAGAAGCTGATCGCCGAGGTTTGAGCGGCGCAGGACAGAGAGGCCAGAGATCGCGAGCCCGCCCCGTGGGCTGTGCTAAGGAGAGGCGGCGAGATGGATCACGAGGTCGAAGCGAGTCGAGTGGACGGTGAGGCACGGCGAGTCCGTCTCAAGGTCGTTCATCAAGAGCGGAAGCCGAGCTGGCTCAAAGTGAAAGCGCCGGGCGGCGACAACTACGTCCGGATCAAAGAGACGTTGCGAAAGCTCGACCTCTACACGGTGTGTGAGGAGGCGCGTTGCCCGAACGTGGGCGAGTGCTGGAGCTCGGGAACCGCTACGGTCATGCTCCTCGGGCACACGTGCACGCGGGGCTGTCGTTTCTGCGCAGTACAGACCGGGAATCCTCGCGGGTTCGTCGATCCTCGCGAGCCCGAGAACGTGGCCCAAGCGATCGCCACGATGAAGCTCAAGTACGTTGTGCTCACGATGGTCGATCGTGATGATTTGCTCGATGGCGGCGCGAGTCACATGGCGCGCACTGTGACGCTCCTCCGTGAGCTGGATCCTGAACTTCTGGTTGAGACGCTCGTCGGTGATTTCGGTGGGCGCAAGCGGGACGTGCTCACGATGGTGGACGCAGCCCCCCACGTCTACGCTCACAATATCGAGGTTCCGCGTCGACTCACGCCTTTCATTCGCGACGCTCGCTGCGACTATGACCTGTCTCTCGAGACCCTGCGTGTGGCCAAAGAGCGCGCCCCGGCTCGCTACACGAAGAGCTCGATTATGGTTGGCATGGGCGAGACGGACGAAGAGGTCCTTGAGACGCTCGCGGATCTGAAGGCCGCCGGAGTGGACCTCGTGACGATCGGCCAGTACCTTCGCCCGACCCCGAAGCATGCCGCTGTCGCGCGCTTCGTCGAGCCGGAGCAATTCGCTCGCTACGAAAAGGAGGGTCTCGCTATGGGGCTCAAGTTCGTGGCCTCGGGACCACTGGTCCGGAGCAGCTATCACGCAGCCGAAGGATTCGTCATGGCTCTCGAGCGCGAAGCCCGAGCCCGTGGGGTCGGAGATGCGTAAGCTCCTTCCCGCCGGAGCGAACTGGGCCAAATAACTGACACTGACGTCAGTAGTTCCAAATGAAGGGCGTTCGACTAGTCTCCGCCTCGCCGACGTACCCGGCAGCGGATCGCGAGAGCGACCCCCAGAGGCCGGGTTTATTGGACGGAGCGACGATGCGACACATCAGCATGGACGACGACGAATATCCCATCGTTCGGGCGCTCTCCTCGGAGGGCGAGCTTGACCCGTCCCTCGACCCCGGCTTGTCTCTCGAGGAGGTCGTGCACCTCTATCGACATTTGGTGCTCACTCGGACCCTCGACCAGAGGCTCGTCTTACTTCAGCGCCAGGGTCGGATCGGGTTTCACGTCGGGTCTTTAGGGGAGGAAGCGGCCATCTTGGGCTCAACCTACGCGGTTCGAGAGACGGACTGGATTTTCCCCTGCTACCGCGAGTTTGGATCGGCGCTCTTGCGCGGACTCAGCCTGCAGAAATTCATGGACAACATGTTCGGCAACGCGAACGACACCGTGAAGGGTCGTCAAATGCCGGACCACTATACGTGCCGTGAGAAGTGTTGGGGCTCGATTAGTTCGCCGGTCGGGACTCAGATCACGCAGGCTGTGGGCTTTGCCTGGGGCGCGAAGATTGATGGTGCTGAGACAGCTACGCTCGTCTTCTTCGGCGACGGCGCGACCTCGACCCCGGACTTCCACAGCGGGATGAACTTGGCCGCGGTCTTTAAGGTCCCGACGCTCTTCTTCTGCCGCAACAACGGCTGGGCCATCAGCGTGCCCGCGGAAAAACAGACAGCCTCGCGTACCTTCGCCGAAAAGGCGCGAGCGTACGGAATGCCGGGGGTACGCGTTGACGGAAATGACCTGTTCGCGGTGATCGCCGTGACCAGGCGCGCGAGAGAGCGCGCGGCGCGGGGAGAGGGTCCCACCTTGATCGAAGCTCTCACCTACCGCATGGGTGGGCACTCGACGAGCGACGACCCGGATCGCTACCGCGAACATGCGGAGCTGACCCCTTGGGCACAACAAGACCCGCTCCAGCGCGTCCGGAACTATCTCGAGAAGCGCGGCGCCTGGCGCGCCTCCGACGAGGCAGCGTGGGTTGCGGAGATCGAAGGTCAATTCAAGCGCGCGGTAGCGACCAGTGAGTCGACGCCCCCTCCGGATCTCGGGTCCATGTTCGACGACGTCTACGCAACATTGCCGTGGCATTTGCTCGAGCAGAGGGTGCAGCTCTTCGAAGGGCCCCGCGCGCCCAAGCTCCACTAGGAATTCGACATGGCGCAAATGAACATGGTCCAGGCCATCAACGACGCGCTGCGCGTCGCGATGAAGAGGGATCGACGTGTTGTCCTCCTCGGGGAGGACGTTGGAAAGGTCGGCGGAGTCTTCCGGGTGACCGCGGGTCTCGCGGACGAGTTCGGGTCCGAACGAGTGATCGACACTCCGCTCACCGAGAACGGCATCATCGGGGCGGCGATTGGGATGGCCCTTTATGGTCTCGTTCCGGTCCCGGAGATCCAGTTCGCCGACTTTTTCTGGCCTGCCTATGAGCAGGTCGTGAACGAGCTCTCGAAGTATCGCTACCGCTCGGGCGGAGAATACACGACGGGCATGGTCATCCGAACGCCTGTCGGCGGCGGCATTCGCGGCGGCCACTACCACTCACAACACCCAGAGACGCAGTTCGTGTGCTTGCCTGGACTCAAGGTGGTCTGTCCGGCGAGCGCCTATGACGCCAAGGGGCTCCTGCTCTCGGCGCTCGAGGACCCCGATCCGGTGATCTTCTTCGAGCCGAAACGGATCTATCGCGCGGCGAGGGGAGAGGTCCCCGAAGGCGACTACAAGGTGCCGATCGGAAGCGCTCAGGTCATTCGACCCGGGCGCGATGTAACGATCCTCGTGTACGGCGCGATGGTGTACGAGGCGCTCGACGCCGCGGCCAAGGCGCATCGGCAAGGCGTGGAGTGCGAGATCATCGATCTCCGCACAATCTGGCCGGTCGACATCGAGACCATCACCGAGAGCGTCAAGAAGACGGGGCGTGTCGTGGTTGTCCACGAAGCGCCGCGGACGCTCGGCTTTGGCGCCGAGCTGATCACGCTCCTGACTGAGCGTGCTTTTTACTACCTGGAGGCGCCGCCGGTTCGTGTCACAGGTTTCGACACGCCGTTCCCGTACACGCTCGAGTCCGAATATATGCCTCTTTCGCATCGAATCTTGCCTGCCGTGCTTGATGTTGCGAAAGCAAGTTGAGTTCTGTAAAGCCAGATTCTGTCTCTCAAAGACGGTGCGTCCGAGCTGGTTGGACGCCCGAGGAAACTGCTAGATGTCCAAATTCGAGTTCAAGCTCCCCGACATCGGGGAGGGGGTTGCCGAGGGTGAAATCGTAAGCTGGTTGGTAGCCGTTGGTGATACGGTGACCGAAGACCAGGAGATGGTCGAGGTGATGACCGACAAGGCCACCGTGACGATCGGTGCGCCCAAGGCGGGCAAGATCGTCCAGCTCGGTGGAAACGTGGGCGATGTGGTGCCGGTTGGCAGCTTGCTCGTCCTGCTTGAGGTCGGCGAAGGAGGAGCGGAAGCTTCCGCTCCTGCCAAGGCCCCCGAGCCTCCGTCCGGCGACAAGCCCGAGGCCGAAAAGAAGAAGGACGAAGCACCTGTCGTCTTTCCCGTGCCCGAACAGCTCCCCCACACGGGTAACGAGAAGCCCCTGGCCGCTCCGGCGACTCGAAAGCTCGCTCGCGAGATCGGCGTCGATCTCTCGAATGTGGCCGGTTCTGGACCGGCGGGACGGATCACCCGCGAGGACGTCGAGAAGGCTGGCGCGCGCGGCGGTTCCGCTCCTGCTGGTGGTTCGAGTGCTCGCCCCGAGCCCGGTCCGCTCCCCGTCACGCCACCCCCGAAGGCCGCTACCGACACGCGCATTCCGGTGCGGGGACTTCGCAAGCGCATCTTCGAGAACATGGCGCGCTCGAAGCGCACCGCGGCTCACTTCACCTACGCGGACGAGGTCGACTGTGGGAAGCTCATCGAGCTCCGCAAGCGCGTGCTTCCGTTCGGCGAAGAGGCGAACGTCAAGCTCACCTTCCTCCCCTTCATCGTGAAGGCGACAGTCGCAGCGCTCAAGAAGAACCCCCAGCTCAACGTCTGGATCGATGACTCCTCGATGGAAATCGTCCAGAAGGCTACCTACGACATCGGCATCGCGACGGCGACCGATGCGGGCCTGATCGTCCCCGTGATCCGCGGGGCCGACCGTCTGAGCATCCTAGAAATCGCCGCCGAGATCCAGCGTTTGGCCGCAGACGCGCGCGTCGGCAAGAGCAAGTCCGAAGACCTCGGTGGCTCGACCTTCACGGTGACCTCCCTCGGTAAGCTTGGTGGGCTCTTCTCGACGCCCGTCGTGAATTACCCGGAGGTTGCGATCATGGGCGTGCACGAGATGAAGAAGCGCCCTGTGATCGTCGGCGACGAGATCAAGATCGGAAACGTGATGGTGCTCGCGCTCTCCTTCGACCACCGCGTGATCGACGGTCACGTAGGCGCAGCCTTCACGCAGGACGTCAAGGCGTTCCTCGAAGAGCCCGATCGACTGCTCGTCAGCATGGGCTAGGGAGTCAGCGGCTTCCCCGCGGTCTTTGGACGTCGTTCCCCAGACGGGTCAGGCTTATGGAGGTCCTGGCCCGTGTTGCGTTTGTGCTGAGGAGTTGTTTGTGAGATCTGCCCGGGGCTCGGACTTGCCGTGGTGCGCCCAGGAAGCCTCGCCCCGAGCTGCCGCACGTACGCCGTTCTCTCAATTCTCTTATGTCTGGCATTTTCAAAGGACACTGCATCCGAACCCGAGATGGGCGCCCGGGAGCTCCGTTCGAGACTCTGAGAAGGAGAAAAGGCTGCGCGGACGCTGCCCCGAGGGCCACATCATGGCGAAAAGGAGACGAAACGTCGGGGAGAGGAGTAGAGTGTAGGCTGCTAGGCCACCTTTGCTGGGCGCAATAGGGGAATCTACCTCGCACCAGCCCGCCTCTCGGGGTAGCCTGACTGGATAACCAGGCATGCGGTTACGTAAACTTCTTCCGCTCATCAACCCCTCGCTGATCGGCGCTGTGCTGTGTTTCGCGTCCGTGTCTTCGGCTGCATCGGATGCACCGACGGCCGTCGAGATCGAGAAGGCCGCGGAATCATTCGATCGAGGACGCGCTGCATTCCGGAGCGGCGGTTTTGTCGAGGCTGCAGAGAGCTTCGAAGCAGCGGACGCTTACGCGCCCAGCTCCGCGTCCCTGCGCCTCGCGATGACGTCGAGGGCGAGGGCCGAACAGTTCGATCGCGCGCTCACTTTGGCGGCGCTGGCGCTTCGTCTCTATCCGGACGAAGCAGAGCTCCAGAAAGAGGCGACTGCGCTGATTGGTGCTCACGAAGCGGGCTTCGGACAGATCAATATTCGCTGCGATCAGCCCTGTAAGCTCCTCTTGGACAACAAGTTGGTCCACGGGGCCGAGGATTATGAGCGAACTCTCTACGTCGCCCCGGGCAAACACCGTCTCAGGGTGAACTGGTCCGGTGGGCACGTGAGGAACCTCGGCGTCAAGATCGAAGCGGGCGGGACCGAGTCCCTCGACCTCATCGCGCCGACTGAGCCTGTGAGTCAGGAGACCAGCGAATGGCTGAACTCGCGACAGGAAGAGGAAGACGACGAGTATGGGGAAAAGCCTGTCGAGGCTGGCGGCGGTCGCGGCTGGTCTCCGGCGGTTTTTTGGACCGGGGTGGGTCTGACGGGCGCGGGCGTCGTTGCGACAACGATTCTCGGCGTGCGCGCCGTGAATGAGCCCGGAGCAGACGCTGTCCGGGAAAACTGCATGGGCAACCGGGATTGCCCCGAATACCAACAAGGCCTGGAAAACCAGACCATCGCCAACGTCGCTCTCGGCGCGACCGTAGTTGTCGGTGTGTTCACGGTGGTTACCGGCGCGTGGCTGACGGACTGGGGCGGGGGGGGAAAGAAGGAAACGGCGCTCTTCAGAAAGCAGTTCGGCGACGTGGAGATGCAGCCGGTGTTAGGTTTTGCTGATGGGCCTGGTCTCGGCCTAGTAGGGAAGTTTTAGGTTTTAGGGCGTGGCGACTCGACTCCTCGACACACAAACTCTCGGCAGGCAGTTCGTCGATCGATACGAACTGATGGGAGAGATTGCGTCGGGCGGCATGGCCACGGTGTATTTGGCTCGTGTCACGGGAGTCGCCGGATTCCAGCGTTTGTTTGCGCTAAAGCGCCTCCATCCCCACCTGCAGTCAGAACGCGAGTTCGTCCAGATGTTCTTGGACGAAGCGCGACTCGCCGCAGGCATTCACCATCCGAACGTAGTGCCGATTCTGGAAGTCGGGGCAAACCCCGCGGTCGGTTATTACCTTGTGATGGAATTCATCGAAGGGGAGACCTTCGCGCGTTTGCTCGCGCGCGCCGCGCAGACTCGCGCTCGGGTGCCAGAGGCGATCGCGATCCGTGTGATGCTCGACACGCTGCAAGGACTTCACGCGGCTCATGAGCTCCGGGATGAGTCGGGCGCGCCAGCGGGTGTAGTCCACAGAGACGTCTCGCCCCAAAACGTACTCGTGGGCGTGGACGGTATCGCACGCATCACGGATTTTGGCGTCGCGCGGGCGGCGAGTCGCTTGAACGCGACGCGAGCTGGCCAGCTCAAGGGCAAGATCGCTTACATGGCCCCGGAGCAGGCGCTCGGGGGAGAGGATCTCGATCGGCGCGCCGACGTATTCGCTTCGGGGGTCGTACTCTGGGAGGGGTTGGCTCAGAGGCGCCTATTCAAGGCTGAAACTGAAGCGGCGACGCTCGCCCGCGTGCTCAACGAGCAAATCCCGAGCCTCGCCGAGGTCGCGCCGCACGTGCCTCCTCAGGTGACTGAGGTTGTCATGCGCGCTCTCGAGCGAGACCTGTCTCGCCGTTACTCGACCTGTGCCGAGTTCGCCGATGCGCTGGAGCAAGCGGCCGTAGCGACGAATCTCTTGGCGTCGAGCCGTGATCTGCAGGGTTACATGCAGCGTGTGCTCGGCGGTGAGCTCGAACAAGAGCGCAGCGCGATCCGCGGTTGGGCGGCGCTCGCCGAAGGGATGCCGATCCCGGGGCCCGTCACTCAGTCGATGACGCCGTCGCTCGGCCGAACCATTCCCGCGATCACGAAGGAGACGAGCGGAACGACCTATGGGTCAGGCCTCTACGAGGAGCGACGGGGCGCGACTTGGGGGCGAGCTCTAACGTTTGCGGGGGCTGTCCTTGTTCTGGCAGGCGGCTTCGTCGCCTATAAGGTCATCAATCGGCTTAGCACCGACGGAGGTCCTGAAGTTGCGGCCGGACAGCCCGAGGGAGTTGCTGAGCCCACCAGCGCTAAGGTTGAGCTCACGCCGCCTCCACTGCCGGCCCCTGAGCCGACCACCGAGGCCATTGTGCCCACCCCCGCGCCTGAGCCTGCGAAAGGTCCCGAACCTGCACGGAGCCCCGAGCGGGCGCCGCCAAAGAAGGTCATCAAGCCGAAGACCGACTCCAAGACCAAGTCCGGAGCGGATCCTCTCCTCGATTCGAATCCTTACCGATGACGGAGCGAGGCGCAGATGTTCGATTGGATTGGAACGAGGGAAACCCTCGCTTGCCCGTGGCTCCCCTGAATCGGGCGTGCTATGCGCCGTGCCCGCGGTCGGCCCGAGCGAATGGTGGGGACGTGGCCCTTCGATCGCTCGCATCTGTGAGGAAATCGTGGCGCTAAAAAGAGTCAGCTTATTCACCGGCAACGCAAACCCTGACCTCGCGGCGGAAATCGCGAAGGAGCTCGAGTCCCCCCTGGGCGAGGTGAGAGTTCCGAGGTTCAGCGATGGCGAGACGTTCGTCGAAATCAAGGAGAACGTCCGAGGGCTCGACGTCTACGTGGTCCAGCCGACCTCGTCGCCCGTGAATAACAACCTGATGGAGCTGCTCATCATGTGTGACGCGCTCCGCCGGGCCTCCACGGCTTCGATCACCGCCGTCATCCCTTACTACGGCTACGCACGCCAGGACCGGAAGGTCGCCCCGCGCACCCCGATCACTTCGAAGCTTGTCGCGGACCTTTTGGTCGCGTCTGGTGTGAGCCGTGTGGTATGTGTGGACCTGCACGCTGGACAGATTCAGGGCTTCTTCAACATCCCCTTCGATCACCTGTACGCGCTCCCGGTCTTTTTGAGCGACTACCTGGTTCAGTCCTTCGACGACAGCTCCGTTTTCATCTCGCCGGACGCGGGCGGCGTCGAGCGCACCCGCGCCTATTCAAAGCGCCTCGGAGCCTCGATGGCTATCATCGATAAGCGGCGGGAGCGTGCCAACGTCTCCGAGGTCATGCACATCATCGGTGACGTCAAAGACAAAGACTGCATCATCATCGACGACATGATCGACACCGCGGGCACGCTCTGCAACGCGGCGCGTGCGGTGATGGACAAGGGGGCCAAGAGCGTCGTCGCTTGCGCGACCCACGGAGTCCTGAGTGGTCCGGCCGTCCAGCGTATCGTCGAGTCGCCGCTCCGCGAGGTGGTCGTGACGAACTCGATCGCACCGACCCCCGAGGTGCTCGCATCTGGGAAGATTCGGGTCATCTCGATCGCGAAATTGCTCGCGGAGGCCATCCGCCGTATCCACAATAGCGACTCGGTGAGCTCGCTCTTCGTCTGAGGGCGGGACGGGCGTCGACAGCGGCCCCCCCCGAACCTGCGGGTGCTGGGCCCAGAACGCGCTCCTAGGGCGCGTTGCTAGCGAAGCGACGGCCCCCGGGGGCGGGGGGGGGCCTTGCCCTGCTTGAACCTCGTCAGGGGACCCTGGCGCCGCTCAGGGGGCCCTTCCGGACGACCCCCCGAGGGAAAGGGCGCCGGGGCCGCAGCGGGGCGGTTTTCTGCCCGCCTTCACCCGAAAATTCGAAGAATTGCGCGCTTCAGGAAGAAAACCTCTCGCGTTTTTCTCGGCAAGTGGTAAAGACCGCGCCCCGCCCTGTAGGGCGCTTTTGGAGTATTGCCCATGTTGACCAAGGTTTCCGCCATCGCCCGCTCCGTCCGAGGAAAGAACGCCGCCCGCCGCCTGCGAGCTGATGGGAAAATCCCGGCTGTTGCTTACGGTGAGGGCCAGGACGTCCTGTCGCTCTCGGTTTCGCCGGACGACGTGAAGAAGGCGCTTTTCAGTGACTACGGCGTGAACGTCGTGGTGGAGCTCGAGGTGGACGGCAAGGCGGCCGGTAAGGCCATGATCGCCGACTACCAGTACCACCCTGTGTCTCGTTCGCTCCTCCACGCTGATTTCATTCGCGTGAGCGAAGACACCAAGGTCACCGTGAAGGTTCCGCTCGAGCTCTCCGGTCGTCCCCGTGGCGTCGTCATGGGCGGCACCCTGCGTCAGGTCTTCCGTGAGCTCCCCGTCCGCTGCACCCCCGGAACCATTCCAGTCAAGATCGTGCACGACATCACGAGCCTCGAACTCGACACGCACCTCACCGTCGCCGACCTGAACGTTCCGGAAGGCGTCGAGGTCCTCCTTCCCGAGAAGCGCACCGTCGTGAGCGTCGCAGTGGATCGTCGCGCCAAGAAGGATGAGGCTGAAGAGGAAAAGGATAGCAAGAAGTGATCTTCGCCGGGCTCGGAAATCCGGGCGCGCGTTATCGAGATACGTTCCACAATCTGGGCTTTCTCGTCATCGACCTCATCGCCGAGCGATGGGGTCGACCCGATTTCAGGGATAAGTTCAAGTCCGAGTTTGCTCTCGCGCTCCCGCCGAGGGGTAGCGATAAACACGTGCTCTTGAAGCCCCAGACCTTTATGAATCTCTCGGGGGACGCGCTCGTTTCTGCGGCTCAGTTCTTCAAGGCCGAGCGCTCGGAGATCGTCGTGATCCATGACGAGCTTGACCTCCCGCTCGGCCGCATTCAGCTCAAGGTCGGAGGCGGGACCGGCGGTCACAACGGACTGAAATCGGCGGTCCGGTGCCTCGGTGGCCCCGATTTCATTCGTTTGCGGCTTGGAATCGGACGTCCTCCTGTTGATTTTCAGGGCGATGTGGCCGATTTCGTGTTAATGCCCGTGCCCCCGGCGGACCGGGAAATCGTGGATTCCATGATTTCGAGGGCCGCGGATGCCTTGGAACTGATTGTCGACAAGGGAATCAGCCAGGCAATGAATCTCGTGAATCGCCGTCCCGCTTAGGGCACGGCCTCCTTGCTCCCTCACTCGAGGGGGCCAATCGACCGAAAGGAGCCACATTGGCAGAAGTACAGAAAAAGGAGCATCCGCTCCGCGAATACGAAGTCATCTACATCCTGAAGCCCGACGTGACGAAGGAAGTCGCGGAGAAGGTCGCGACCCGCGTGGCGGACGTGATCACTCGTATGGGCGGCGTCATGACGCGCATCGAGAACTGGGGTCGTCGCATGCTTGCCTATGAGATCGCTCACAGCAAGCGTGGACTCTATGTCTACGTCACCTATCGAGGAGACGGCGCCCTTGTCGCCGAGCTCGAGCGCAATTTCCGCATGCTCGACGAGGTCATTCGCTTTCAATCCGTCAAGATCGCTGACGAGGCGAGTGCGGCCGACGTGTCGAGCGAGTCTCTCCGCTTCGAGGTGGAGGATGCACCCGCTGAAGAGGAACAAGGTCTGACGCTCGAGCAGCGTCTCGGCCTCGCAGCCTCGCCGAACCGCGAATACCAGTCGCAAGACGAGCTCAGCGACGAAGAAGAAGCGATGGAGGACTTCTCATGAAGCAACAGGATTTGAACGCAGAGAAGGATGCACCCCGAAAGGTGCGCCGCCGTGGATGTCCGTTCTGCTCGGACGCTGCGATGACCATCGACTACAAGGATCCGGGCACGCTGAAGTATTTCATCAGCGAGCGCGGAAAGATTGTGCCTGGCCGCGTGTCGGGCGCCTGCGCCAAACATCAGCGTGAGCTCACGACCGCCGTGAAGCGGGCGCGAGTGATCGCCTTCTTGCCGTTCACCACGAACTACTAAGGAGAACAAAGATGTCGAGTCCGATTCGAGTGATTCTCCAGAAGAACGTGGACAGCCTGGGTCAAGGCGGGGACATCGTCCGCGTTCGCCCCGGTTTTGCGCGAAACTTCCTGATTCCGCGGGGCCTTGCAGCTCCGGCTACGGCTCAGAACTTGGCTCGCGCTGAGGACCTGAAGAAGCAGGCAGCGGCAATGGCTGCGGCTGAACTCAGCGAGTCTCAAGCGCTGAAGGCGAAGCTGGAAGCGACGAGCATCAAGCTTGAGCGAGCTGTGGGTGCAGACAACAAGATGTACGGCTCGGTGACGAGCAAGGACATCGAGGAGGCGTACACGGCGCTCGGCCTGAGCGTGGACCGCAAGAAGATCGAGCTCGCCGAGCCGATCAAGAGCCTCGGTCTCTCCGACGTCCAGGTGCGACTCCACAAGGAAGTTGTCGCTACCTTGCGCGTCGAAGTCATCAAGGCCGGCTGAACTCGTTCAGCGTCTGCTGACGCTTCTATCTTGTCAGCAAAGCGAAGCGCCCTGCTCGGAAGCGAGCGGGGCGCTGTCGCATTTGGACCGCCATTTGCGAGCGCGGCGTGTTAGGCTCCGCACATGGAGCGTTTCGCTGCTGGACAGGCTCCCGGACGAGCTGCCCCCGTCGATCCTGCCTCCGAGCTCAAAGCCGCTGGCGGCCGAGTACCGCCCTCGGATCTCGACGCTGAAGCGGCGGTCTTGAGCTCGGTGTTACTTTCGACCGAGGCTTTCGATCAGGTCCAGGAGATCCTCGAGCCGAAACACTTCTACTCCGACGCCAATCGGCGCGTGTTTGAGGCGGTGCTCGAGCTCGGCGCTCAGAGCCGACCGATCGACACGGTCAGCGTCGCCACTTTCCTCCGCGACCGAGGGCGTCTCGACCAAATCGGCGGCACGCCCCACCTCGCGCGTTTGGTCGACGCGACTCCGGCCATCGCGCACGTCGAGGAGCACGCGCGCACGGTCCGCGAGAAGTGGCGTCTTCGCTCGCTCATCGCGACCTGTCAAAAGTTTGCGGTTGAGGGTTACGGAGACTGTGGTGAAGTCCAGGATTTCGTCGATCAAGCGGAGCAGGCGATCTTCGAGCTCGCCCGGGTCAAAGCGGAGTCGAGCGTCACGCCCATCCGGGGCGCTATTCAAAAAGCCTTCCACGTCCTGAGCGAAGCGCGCAGCCGAGGCGGGGGCGTGACAGGATTCCCGACGGGATTCGTCGAGCTCGATAAGAGGACCTCAGGCCTTCATAAGGGCGACCTTTATATCGTCGCGGGGCGCCCGGGTATGGGAAAGACCTCGTTCGTCTTGAACGTCGCGGCCAACATCGCCTCTCCTCGAAAGGTCACTGCGCCGGACGGAGGAAAGGTTCTCGAGCCCGGCTTCGGCGTGCTCTTCTTCTCCCTCGAAATGCCTCGGGAGCAGCTCGCCGCGCGTATGCTCGCGAGCGAAGCCCGTGTGAATATGGCGAGTTTGCGTTCGGGGCAGGTCGGCCCGGACGAGTGGAACAAACTGACCGACGCCGCCGCTCGGCTCAGTCGTCTCCCGCTCTGGCTCGACGATACCCCAGCGATTTCCTTGCTCGACGTGCGAGCCCGCGTGCGCCGGCTCCAGGCGGAAATGAAGCGAAACGAGGACGGTCCGAAAGAGATCGGCCTCGTCGCGATCGACTACCTGCAGCTCATGAGCGGACGAAAGGGCGTCACGAGCCGCGAACAAGAAATCTCGGAAATCTCCCGAGGCCTCAAGCAGCTCGCGAAGGAAATGGGCGTGCCGGTGATCGCGCTCAGTCAGCTCAATCGCTCCGTCGAAACGCGCACAACGAAGGACAAACGTCCTCAGCTCAGCGACTTGCGTGAATCCGGCGCTATCGAGCAGGACGCCGACGCCATCTTCTTCATCTATCGGGACGAGTACTACTTTCAGGACAGCCCCGACAAAGGCGTCGCCGAAGTCATCTGCGCCAAGCAACGTAACGGCCCCACCGGCACGGCCAAGGTGAAGTTCTCCTCCGAGTTCACCCGCTTCGATAACCTCGACTCCGGCTACGAATTCGACGACGAGTACGACCCCTTCCAGGGGGCGTGAGGGGGCGCCCGGGGTCGAGCCCAGAAAAGCGGCGAACGCCCCACGCTCGCTCGAACGAGCCACCCCAACGAGAAAAGCCCGAGGCTTTTGACCTCGAGCCTTTCTGAAGTTCGAATGAGGGGAGCGGGAGAAGGGATTTGAACCCTCGACCTCGACCTTGGGAAGGTGAATTGGGGGTCGAAAAGCACCGGAGAACAACGAGGATCCCAGCCTAAAATGGCTTCAACAGCGTTTCAGGGCGATCCCTGGCGATCCTAGAAGTTCCGCCCAAGTGGACAGAGAAGTGGCCAGAGAGCCGATCCTCTGTCCACTTGGCGTTTTGTCGGGATTTCTTGAGATTCGGATTTGAACCCGGAAGGGTTGATGCCGTGGGTTTGAATCTAGGAGGCCCGCCTCTTGCCAGATCGGATCTGGCTAATGTTGCTTACGCACGTCCCGAACTCGACGGCGAGTTGACCCAGAGTCTTCCCCTTCGCTGCCCTAATCTTCTCGATGGTCTCGGGGCTGAGCTTGGACTTGCCGTTGGCCTCCCCAAGAAGGCGTGCGGCTCGGCCCTTGGCTGCCATGTCCTTCAGGTTCTCCTCGTTCGTGCCCAAGAAGAGGTGGGCGGGGTTCACGCACGTAGGGTTGTCGCAGCGATGGCAGACCAGTAGCCCTTCTGGAATCGGCCCTACGAAAAGCTCGTAGGAAACCCGATGGGCCCTCCTCATCTTGCCGCCTACCTCGAAGCGGCCGTAGCCCTTCTCACCCCTGGAAGCTGTCCAAAGCCAGCATCCCGTTGCCTCATCTACCTCGTACTTCGCCTCGAACCGCTCTCTGAGTGACTCCATCTAGGGAGTTACACCGACGAGGACGGCCGACTTGGGCCAGGGACAAAACAGGCGCTACGCCGTGCGGCGCTTCCCCCTCGTCCGCGAGACAGACGTAGCCGAGGCGGAGCTGGATGAGCGCCTCCGTCGTGAGATCTAGAAGTGCTTTGATTTGGCTCTGAGAGGGCGGTGACGCATTATGAATACATGATGCTTGTCACCGCCCTCTCAGCCATTTGGGGCTCGAACGTGCGAGCGGTGACAACGGGTGACAAGTTGCCTGTCACCACTTCCGCAGCCAAATTCAGCCACAAAACCCCTCTGGTGACAGGGTGACAGCAAATTTGATGAAAACCTTCCATAGGGAGACTTCCAAAAATAAATCGATTTGGAATTTCTTTTTGGAAGTCCGTATAGAAATAGTTTGTGGAAGCCTGTCACCTGTCACCAAACGGCTCTCGCGGCCTAAAATGGCTCTGAGACTGGTGACAAGGGCCTTGGCACTCGGGGTCGAGAGCTGTCACCACTCAGCTTCCGTTGGAGGGGTTCATTCTCCGCAGATCTTGAATTACGCAATCGAGGCACTCGGCCTGACCCAAACGGAGTTCGCCAAGAAATTAGCCAGCACGGGAGAAAGCATCTCTCGGTGGGAACGGGAGGAACGTCCCATGGACGCCATGCTGAGGCAGGCCGTGAGGGCCCTCCTCATGGAGCGGCTCATGCCCCCTACAGAAGACATTGAGCCTCCCCCCGATTTCCGGACACCCCAAGAAGCGCGACAATGCGCAAGGAGTGTTCGATGTCACAAGGAAAGAAGACGCGCCGAGCGAGGCGCAAGTTCACGGATGAGTTCAAGGCGGACGTGG
>JAEYYX010000119.1 GCA_023428245.1 Pseudomonadota bacterium | reverse complement strand
CCCCCCCCCCCCCCCCCCCCCCCCCCCCCCCCCCCCCCCCCCCCCCCCCCCCCCCCCCCCCCCCCCCCCCCCCCCCCCCCCCCCCCCCCCCCCCCCCCCCCCCCCCCCCCCCGGCGCTCTTGCTTCGGAGTTACAAAATCATGCGTCTTCCTCTTTCCGCTTCGCGCTGGTTCCGTCCGGGGACAGTGCTCCTCATGGCTCTCACGATGTCTGCCTTCGCGGGCTGTGGCACGAAGAACCCGAGGCCCGGTCAGGCTTCGGGGGGCAGCTCTTCTTCGGGTGGTCGCGGCCCCGGCAAAGGTTCGGGCGGCGTCGACTTCGGCGAAGGTGGAGCTGGCGGTGACAATGGCCTCGGCGGAGACGGCCAGGTGGACGGCTCCGGGGGACGCAAAGATCCTGGGGGCACCGGTGGAAGTGGCGCTACGGACAGCGGAGCCAAGTGTGGCGAGCGTCCTGTCTCCACCGGAGAGTTCTCGAAGAAGCGGCTGCTCGAAAGCGCGGGCGCCTGTTCCGCTTATTCGGCTTGCATCTTCTCTAGCGCTGCTTTCGAGCTCGGACGGCAGGTCACTCGCTACGCCGACAAGCCGAGCGATGAGCGTCTCGACGCCGCTCGTGCTGCTTGGATCGACGCGGCTGTCGTCTGGTCCGAGACGACTCCTTCCCAATACGGGCCCATCGCGAGCACGGCTTCGGATCGCTACCACGGCCGGGGCATCGGCTCGTTCATTCACGCTTGGCCCGCGCTGAATCGCTGCGAAATCGAGAAGCAGGTCGCGACGCGCGCCTACGAAGAACAGGGTTTCCAGAGGATCCTGCCGAGCGCGCGGGGTCTCGCCGCTCTCGAATATCTTCTCTTCACCGATGAAGAAGAAACCGCTTGCGCAGCGAACTCGACTACCTACAAAATTTGGAACGAGCTGAGCGCCGAGGAGCGCGACCAAGCGAAGCGCGACTACGCGCGCGCCGTCGTCGGTGACCTCTACCAGAAGGCGGAAGAGCTCGTGAGCGCTTGGGACCCGGAGGGAGAAGACTTCGGCAAGAAGCTTTCAAACTACGAAGGATACGGATCGGAACAAGAGGCGCTCAACGTCGTCGCTTGGTCGCTCCTCTATCCCTACGACGCGATCCGCGACCTCAAGATCGGGCCCCTCGTTGGTATCGGCACTGCCCTCAAGAATCCGGAGTCGCCTTACGCTGAGATCGACACTGAGAGCATCCGAGCGAACCTCGCGGCCTTCCGCGCCCTGTTCCAGGGCTGCGGTGAGGGAGGTGAGGGGATCGGCTTCGATGATTGGCTCACGGCCGCGGGCGCGGGCGACCTCCGCCAGGAGATCCAGGACGCCTTCGAGACCATCGACGCCCATGCCGCCGAGCTGCCGCCGCTCGATGAAGCGTCCGAGACTGAGCTGAACGATTTCTACGCAGAGTTGAAGGTGCTGTCCGACCTGCTCAAGCAGCAATTCTTTGGGTCGGGAAGTGTCCTGAACCTCAAGCTGCCTGCGAGCGCCGCCAGTGATACGGACTGAAACTTACGCGCCGGCGCACTCCCTCTCGCTCGATGTAGCTCCCCGGAGCTTCATCGACCGCATCGAGCGGACCCTCCTCGAGCCTGTCGATATCTCGTTCCTCGTGCTGTTCCGAGTCGCCCTCGGAACGTTGCTCGCGATCTCCATGGAGCGCTTCGTCGCTTACGGTTGGATCGATGAGCTGCTCTTGGACCCGACGTTCCGCTTCAAGTACCTCGGGTTCGAGTGGGTCAGGCCGCTGCCGCGCTCGCAGATGTTCTTTCTGTTCCACGCGCTGATCGGCCTCGGTCTGATGGTCGCGGTGGGGCTCTTCTTCCGAGCGAGCGCGCTGCTCCTGGCCCTCGGCATCAG
Organism: Pseudomonadota bacterium; assembly: GCA_023428245.1. Lineage (GTDB taxonomy): Bacteria > Myxococcota_A > Polyangia > Polyangiales > Polyangiaceae > NIC37A-2. Next base: position 64,343 of record JAEYYX010000119.1, on the reverse strand, counting down.
CTACATCCAGCTGATCGACGTCTCGACCTACTTGAACCACTACTACTTGGCGGCGCTCCTCGCCTGGCTCCTCGCGTGCACTCCCGCGAGTCGTGCTGGCTCCGTCGACGCCTGGCTCAAGAGAAAGCTGCGCCAGGTCCGCAGTCAGCCGGAGCCCGAAGGTACCGGACAGGTCGCTCGCGGCGTGCTCTGGCTGTTCCGCTTCCAGATCGGGCTTGTCTATTTCTGCGCCGGTCTCGCAAAGCTCCAGAGCGATTGGCTGCTCCACGGACAGCCGCTCCGCATCTGGCTCGGCGCGAGCACCGACCTGCCTTTGCTCGGACCACTCTTCACCTGGGAAGGCGTCCCGCTCCTTATCAGCTGGCTCGGGTTCCTCTTCGACACGACCATCGTCGCCTGGCTTTCTTTCGCGCGCGCGCGCCCCTACGCCTACTGCGTGGTCCTCTGCTTCCACACGCTCACGCGGCTCCTCTTCGACATCGGCATGTTCCCCTGGATCATGAGCGCCTGCGCTCTGATCTTCTTTCCGCCTGACGCGGCGCGCCCGCTCTTCACTCGGCTCGGCCTCGGACTTGCGGCGCCGAGCTCAGCGAGCGCTCCTCAAGGAAACTCTGGTCGTAGTGCTCCGAGTCCTCTGATGCGCGTCGCCCTGTGCGTCGGGCTTCTCTACGTGGCCTTTCAGGCAGTGATGCCCTTCCGCTCCTTGGCCTATGGTGGGAACGTGCTCTGGCATGAGCAGGGAATGCGTCTGTCCTGGCGAGTCATGGTGCGCGCGAAGGGCGGATCGGTGTCCTTCCTCGTGCGTCGGCCCGGTGAAGATCAGATGATTTTCGTGGAGCCGAAGACCTACCTGAAGCCGTTCCAGGAAAACGAGATGTCGGGCCAACCAGATCTCCTCCTCCAAATGGCGCACCACATCGGCCGCGAGTATCGGGCGCCGGACGGCGCGCTCCCGGAAGTCTACGCCCAAGCGAACATCTCCTTGAACGGCCGCCGCGCAGCTCCCCTCATCGATCCCGACGTCGACCTCATGACGGTCCAAGACGGCCTTGCTCCGGCCTCTTGGATTCTCCCCGCGCCCACCGACGCGCCCCCCCAGATTCGCCCAGTCCTCTGAGACAGGCCACCTGACATCGCAAGCACATCATGATCCGATCTTCCCGCGCTTCGCTCTCTCTCCTTGGCTGTTTGTTTTTTGTTCCCGTGAGCGCTTGGGGACAGGGGGGGGGCTCGCCGCCGGCTTCGGAAACGCCGGAGGGTGCAGAGCCGGCGGAAACTCCCGAACAAGGAGAAGCGGCGCCTCCCGAGGGTCAGGAAGTCGCCGCCGGCGCCGAAGAGGCTCCCTCTGAGGTAGCCGAGGAATCCGAGGCTCCGGATGCGGCGGAGCCGAGTGAGGCTGCTCCGGCCGCAGTTCCGGAGGCTGAGGGCCCCGAGGTTCCGCTCGCTGACGAGGCGAGCGAAGTTCCTGCGGAAGAGGAAGAAGTGCTCGAAGAGCCCCAGGAAGTCGAAGTGATGGTGCTCGGGTCGAAGACGTCGAAGGCGGCGGGTTCGGCGCACACCATCCGCGAAGAGCAGCTCGAGCGCTTCGAGTACGACGACGCGGGCATGATTATCACTCAGGTCCCCGGCGTCTATCTTCGCCAAGAGGACGGCATCGGTCTTCGCCCGAACATCGGCATCCGCGGCGCGAACCCCGATCGAAGCAAGAAGGTCACCCTGACCGAAGACGGTGTCCTATTTGGACCCGCGCCATACTCGGCACCGGCTGCTTACTTCTTCCCGCTCATGACGCGCATGACGCAGGTGAACGTCTTGAAGGGCCCATCAGCCATCACACAAGGTCCTCAGACTGTGGGCGGCGCGATCGACTTCGTCTCGCGCGCCATTCCGACGACGGCGAGCGGCCAGCTCGACCTCGGCCTCGGCGAATACGGCTACCTCAAGGGACACGGCTATTTCGGCGCCAGCACCGAGCAGTTCGGCTTCTTGGTCGAGGGCGTCCGGCTACAGAATACGGGGTTTGCGGAGCTTCCGAGCGGAGCTGACACGGGCTCGACGCGGAACGAATGGATGTTCAAAGGTTCGTACATCGTCGATCCTCGTGCGGAGGTTACGAACCAGTTCCTCTTCAAGTTCGTCTACTCCGACGAAGTCTCGAACGAGACCTACCTCGGTCAGAGCGATCAGGACTTTCGAGAAGATCCCTACCGCCGCTACGCCGCGAGCGCTCTGGATCAAATGAAGAATCATCGCACCTCGGTCTCTTTGACCCACCTTCTCGAGTCCGAGTCGAGCCCCTTCAAGCTGAAGTCGACGCTGTATAGGAACGACTACCACCGCGCCTGGAAAAAGCTGAACCGTCTCGGCGGAGCCTCGGTCGCTTCGGTTCTTCAGAACCCCGACGATCCGGCGAACCTAGGCTACCACGGCATCCTCCGCGGTGAGGTCGATAGCGGCTCTGCTTCCGATTACCTCTGGATCGGGCCCAACGATCGGACCTTCGTCAGCCAGGGCATCCAGAGCGTACTCACGGGCAAGGCCGAGACAGGTCCGGTCAAACACAGCATCGAAGCTGGCGTTCGGGTGCACAACGACTCGATCCACCGCAACCACACCGAGGAAGCGTACCGGATGTCCGGAGGACAGCTCGTCCATGCGGGCGAAGCGACGCTCACCACCGCCTACAACAAGGCAGAGACCTACGCGCTCGCCCTGCACGCGACCGACGCGCTGAACTACGGCCCGCTCACCGTCACGCCCGGCGTGCGCGCCGAGCTCATCTGGTCCGGTACTGAAGACTTCAGGAACGACAATACGACCGACGCCTTCGTCGCCGCTTTCCTGCCGGGCGTCGGAGCCTTCTACGAAGTCGTCTCGAACCTCGGCGTCCTCGCCGGAGTTTACCGGGGCTTCAGTCCTCCCGCTCCGGGCGCGAGCGGCGTGAGTCCCGAGTACAGTGTGAACTACGAAGCTGGCGCCCGTTACGCTAAGGGCCGCACGCGCTTCGAGACTATCGGCTTCTACAACGACTACCAAAACCTCACGAACGTGTGCACGTTTTCCGGCGGCTGCGTCGACGACATCGACAGCCAGTTTGACGCCGGAAAGGCGCGCATCTACGGCTTCGAAGCCTTCGTCTCCCACGAACAGAAGCTGCCCGAAGGTTTTGTCCTGCCGGTGACCGCCGCCTATACCTTCTCCCAGGGCGAGTTCGAGACCTCGTTCAATTCCCAAGATCCGATCTACGGCACCGTGACCGCCGGTGATTCGATCCCGTACCTCCCGCCGCACCAGCTCAGCCTGACCGTCGCGCTCGAGCACCGCTACGGCGGCGTGAACGCAGCGTTCAACTACGTCGCCCGGATGCGCGAGGTCGCGGGGACCGGTGAGCTCATCGATGCTCTGGCCACCGACGATCAGACGTGGATCGACGTGGGCGTGTTTGGGAAGCCGCTCCCCTGGCTGACGATCTACGCGAACCTGCGGAACCTCACCGGTGAGCAGAATCTTGTCGGCCGTCGTCCCTACGGAGCGCGCGTGAACGCGCCACGTTGGTTCCAGGCGGGTGTCAAAGCGGAGTTCTGAGAGAGCTCTGGCGGGCCTACTCCGCCAAGATCGGGCCCATCCAGGGCACATCTGGATAGGGCTCGTTTTCGACCCTCTTCTTCCACTCGAGGTCGTTCAGGCGCTGCCAGTTCTCCGTCACGAGCTCCCCATAGCTCGCCGCCAGGCCCACGTAGGCGCGCGGTCCGCTGCAGGTGTTGGCTGTGACGACCATGAGCCTCGGCATTCCGGTGCCGACATGGAGCACGCGACCCACGTTGTTGCCGGCCTCGTCGGTGGGCTGTGTGTGAACGTCGGCGATGGTCGGATCGAGTTCGATGCCTCGGGTCGCGCTCGGGAACAGCTTCAAGTACCAGCCCGCCGTGTCCAGGTAGGAGGGGGGACCGCCGCAGCCCAAGTCCACGTCCCATTTCACCGCATCATTGATGAAGGCGATGAGCTCCTCGGAGTTTGGGTTTCCGGTGAGCTCGTTGTCCGCCATCTGAGCGAGCTTGTCCGTGACGGTCCCGAAGTCTGCGGCCCATTCTGTCACCCGTGTCTTCAGGTGCTTTTGGTGGGGCGTCTCGTCCGGGACCCGGCCTGTGACGTTCACTAGAGCTTCGGCGATTGTCCCGAGCTTTCGATAGAAATCCGGGTAGGGGTCGACATAGGCATCGGGGAACTCGCAGGAGACGCCGGCCGTGTACGACTGCTTCGCGTAAAGGATCGTGTCGTGCCGCGCTTGAGCCCAGGAAGCGAGCTGGGTCGAGAGGATGCGCGCGTTCCAGTCGGAGGTGACTGTGATGCCGGCGACAGTTTCGGCGTCACCGGGAGAGAGAGTTCGGAGCGCGTCGAGCCAGCGCGTATAGACGCTCCCTTCCCAGTAATCCGGCTCGTGGGCGTCGATGAGCACTCGAGTGCGAGCCAGCGCCGAGGTGTAGGAGGTGTTATCGAACTCGGCGCGCAGGAGCGAAAGTGCGCTGTTGTTCCCGAGGGCCGCGAAGGCTGCGTCGAGGGGATTCGGCATCAGGCGGCCGACGACGCGATCGTAGGTCGTATTCGAGAAGGTGTGGCTGTCGACCGTGTAGCGCTGACCGAAGACGCGATAGCTCATGTCGAGGGGAAGACCCTCGGGCTCGATGTGGTCGACGATGATGATGCGGCTGGCGATGCGCTGGGCGCCGTATTGGCCCTTCTGGATGGCCGAAAGGACCTCTTCGTCGGAGAGTGCTTTGACCTCGGCGAGGGTCGAGACTTCGAGGTCTTCGAGCAGCCGGGCGAAGTCCGTCGGCGTCGCGCTGTCGTGCTCTCCGACGTAGGCCCCGATGAGTGCGTCGACCCGCTCGAAGCGTTCTTTCTCCTCCGGGCCCATCAAGAGCGTCAGCGCGGCCGCCGTCTCGAACTGTCTCCTGCGGAAGACCTGTTTTCCTGTGGCTCCGTCGGTCTCGACGATTCTGAGATCGACGCGCCCGAGCCACATCATGGCCTGGAAGTAGGCGCTGAGGAGCGCGGAGTCCGTATAGTGTCCGCGCGGCTTGAACTGCGAGAAATCCTCAGTCCGGGCCGTCCCGAAGAGCTCAATGTCTCGCGTTCCCTCTCCCGCGCGAGCGAGCGCGAGGAGCTCGGCGATGAGCGCTGAGCTAGCACCTGCCACGGGCTCGGGGTCGTCCTGCTCAGTGTAGTCCTGTGCATTCAACAGGCCGAGCGCGACCGCGAGGTAGAGGTCGACGTCCGCGGCGAGCTCTGCATCGTCGATCTGTCCGATGCGAGTGCGCATCTGGTTCAAGAAGGCAGTGAGATCGGGAACGAGCGCATACTCCTCCGTGCGAGCCAGCAGGTCGTCGAAGGTCGCGTGGACCGCCTGGAGGATCGAATCGGCGCTCACGTAAACCGGCAGGTCTTCGCCGTAAATGGACTTGTAGCCGTAGGCGTAGGACGGGAATTGCTGGCGCTTGGTGATGACCAAACCCTTTTCGTAGAGGATCGCGAGCTCCGAATCCGTAAGCTTGAGCGCGGAGGCTTGGATCAGATCGAGGCCCGAGGCCTGGCTCGGATCGTAGCCGAGTTCGCTCGCTCCCGCGGCGGGGTAGGTCGCTTCGAGCTCAGCTCCGTCCAGCGCCTCGGCGCCCTCAAGGGCCGAAATGAGCTCGGCAGGGATCGCTTGTTTGAGCGTCGGTATCGACCTGGCCGAAGGAGAACCACCTCCGCCGAGCACAGTCCCGTCTCCGCTCGAGTCCCCCCCGTCGCCCGGTGCGCGCCCGGTGCAGGCGAGCGCGCCCGTTAGTGCCAGGGCAAGCGCACTGGTTCGCAAACCACCCATGAAAATCACCTTCTTGCTTCTCGTCATTCTTGCCTCGGGGGACGGGGCACGTCGCCCCGGCGGCGGAAAAGCCGAACCCCTTTCAGCAATGCCCGTGCCACCACGCGCCGGTTCCAGGAGCGCGAAAACCCGAGAGATTCCCTCTCAGCTCTGGTAGCACAGGTGAGCCACGCGCGACAGGGAGGTCGCGGTTCGGCCTATTGCCAGCGGAACGTGCGCAGGGCGATCACGAAGCCGACCGAGCCCCAGGCGGCGAGCACGAGGGCCTCGGGGAGCAGGCCGGTGAGGGTGAGTCCGTCGTTATAGACGCCCCGGAGCCCGTCCACGAGGGCGGTGAGCGGGAGCAGCCGGATCGGCGCGTGGAGGAAGTCGGGGAAGCGCTCGTAGGTGAAAAAGACCCCCGAGAGCAGCCACATCGGCATCTGCACGAGATTGGTCCAGCCGTTGGCCGTCTCGGTGTTCGAGATGCGCGCTCCGATCACGAGTGAAATGCCGGCGAATGCAGCGGCGCCGAGGATGGCGATGACGATGAGCGAGAGCAGCCCTCCCTGCACAGTCATCCCAAAGAACAGCTTCCCGAAAAGGACGAGCACCCCGAGCTCAAGCACGAGGAATAGCGAGCGGGAGATGAAATAGGAGAGGAGGAAATGGGGTCGGCGCATCGGCGTGACGCCATAACGACGCAGGAGCTTCCTCTTGCGCGCGACGACGAGGTTGTACCCGACGCCCCACAAGCTCGAGCCCATGATGTTCATGCCGAGGATGCCCGGGATGAGGAAGTCGACGTAGCGGGATCCGGGTTTGGTGACGCGGGAATGGCGCTCGGGGAGCGGATCTTTGCGGCCCGCGGCGGTCTGCAGGATGTCCCGGGCTTCGAGCTGCGCTCGCGCGCCTTTCTCCTGGGTTGCGTCGATGACGGTTTCGTAACCCTGGGCGTCGAACAGGACGAGTACGTCGACCTTCGCTCGCGAGAGTGCGCGGTCCGCGGATCCCCGGTCGTACATTTCGGTGATCGCCGCCGGGTGAGCCTTGAGCTTTTCGAAGAGCTCGAGGCTCTCAGTGCTCTCTTCGACCATGACGACGCCGATGCGCGGAAGCTCGGGAGGTTTCGAGCGGAAGGCTGCCCCGAGACCGACCGCCATCAAGAGCGGAAAGCCAAAGACCCAGAAGACGATCGCCGGCTCTCGATAGAACTCGCGCAGGCGTGCGAGCACGAGCTCAACGAGCGGATTCAGTTTTTCCTCACTCATGAATCTTCTTCTCCGAGCTCTTTCCCGGTCAGCGCCAAGAACACGTCGTCCAGCGTCGCGATCTTCGTGGTGAGCCCGCGGGGCTCGATTTTCTCGCCGGCGAGGCCAGAAATGACCGTCGAAAGGGCCTCGAGGGAGCGGTCTGTGGTCAGGCGATAGCGCCCCCGGAGCAGGTCGACCTGGGTCACGGCGGTGAGACGCCGGAGCCGATCGAGATCGGGCAGAGGAACTTCCGTCTCGAACTCGACGAACTGGACGCGGCCGAGAGAGTCGATGAGCGCGCGGGGTGAGCCGCGCGCGATGATCTTTCCGCCGTCCATGATAGCGATGTCGTCACAGAGAGCGGCTGCTTCTTCCATGTAGTGGGTCGTGATGACGACGGTCCCGCCCTCGTCCCGGAAGCGTTCGACGACTTCCCAGAGCAGCTGGCGAGCGCGCGGATCGAGGCCGGTCGTTGGCTCGTCGAGGAACAGAAGGTCCGGAGCGCCAGCGAGAGCGGTAGCCAAGGCGACCCGCTGTTTTTGGCCGCCGGAGAGCGTGTGGAAACGCTGAGCGCGCTCTTCTTCGAGCGCCACGGCGCGAAGGAGATCTTCGACGGGGCGTCCCTCATCGTAGAAGGAGCGAAACAGGCGGATCACTTCTTCGACAGTGAGCTTATCGGCGAGCTCCGTTTGCTGGAGCTGAACTCCGATCCGCTCCCGGAGCTCCTGATCGTGCCCCGTGCCCCAGCTCTTTCCGAAAAGGCGAATCGTTCCCGACGTCGGGTGATTGAGCCCTTCGAGCATCTCGACGGTCGTCGTCTTCCCAGCGCCGTTCGGTCCGAGCAGACCGAAGCAGATGCCGGGCGGGACCTCGAGATCGATCCCGGCGACGGCGAGCTTTTTGTCGTACTTCTTGGTGAGACCTTGGCAGAAAATCGGAGGTTCGCTCATGGTCGTCTTTCGGGTCGTGACGCTGACAAAGAATCGCCCCGCGGGCCAGGATGGGCGAGCGAGTTTTCGCGCCCGACGCGCCGAATTGGCGCAAGACCCGATTCAGATTTCGCTCGGCGGGCCCTCTGCACTCGCTGGAGTGCCTTCTTTCTCCGAGAGCTGCCAGAAGACGAGGGAAGAGAGAAGCGCGAGCATTCCCACGCAAATGTAGGTGTTCTGAAACGCGTGCAGGACGCTCACTTCCTGTACCGCGGCACGCGCCGCGTCCCCGCGAGCGAAGGCCGACAAGATGGCCGCACCGGAGGCGACCCCGAAGCTCATCGAGAGCTGCATGATCATCGAGAGCAGGCTGTTGCCGCTGCTGGCCGTTTCGCCACCGAGCTCGCTCAAGGTGAGGGTGTTCATGGAGGAGAACTGGAGGGAGTTGAAGACGCCGAAGAGGAAGAGGTGCGCCGCGAGACGCGCGGCGGAAACATCCTCCGGTAGCCACGCAAAGCCCATCATCGTGAGCCCGAGCAGAGCAGTGTTCGTGAGCAGGAAGCGCCGATAGCCGAGTCGAGCGACGAGCTTTTCGACGACCATCTTGGAGCCCATGGCGCCAAGCACGGCGAAGGCCATGAACATTCCGGCGACGGTCGGCGGCTTTCCGAGTCCGACCTGGAGGAAGAGCGGACTCAAGTAAGGCATCGCCCCGGAGCCGAGACGGGCGAAGAGGTTGCCCGCGAGTCCGACCGAGAAGGAGTGAATGCGCCACAGCCCCGGGTGAAACAGGGGGGTTGGGACGCGCGTCTGGTGCAGGACATAGGCGGCGAACGCCGCCAGGCCGAGCACGAGCGTGATGGTGGTGCTCCCTTTCGCCATCGAACCCTCCGCGAAGGACTCGAGGGAGACGGAGATACCGACCATGCCGACGGCGACCAGAATAAAACCGAGCCAATCAAAAGGCGTTCGCTCTTCGCGAATCTCGGGCATGTACTTCAGGGCGAGGACGACTCCGAGCATGCCCATCGGCACGTTGATGAGGAAGATCCAGTGCCAGGTCAGGGTCTCGACCAAGATCCCGCCGAGCGTGGGTCCGACGAGGGGGCCGATCAGTCCCGGGATCGTGACGAAAGCGAGCACGCTGAGCAATTCACTCCGTGGTACAGCTTTGAGGATCGTGAGACGCCCGACCGGCAAGAGCAGCGACCCGCCGAACCCCTGGAGGACGCGGGCGAGGACGAGCTCCGTCAGCGTGCGCGACGCGGCGCAGGTCACCGAGCCGAGCGTGAAGACGACGATGGCCGCAGCGAACACGCGCCTGGTGCCGAACCGATCCGCGAGAAATCCAGACGCGGGGATGAGGAGGGCCACCGTCAGCATGTACGAGACGACCACCGATTGCATGCGCAGCGGACTCTCCCCGAGACTCCGCGCCATCGACGGTAAGGCAGTATTCAGAATCGTCGAGTCGAGCGTCTGCATGAAAAACGCGACAGCAACGAGCCACGGCAGAATCCGCCTCGTTGAAGGATCCAAGGTCTTTTCCACCAAAGCCCCCCGAGTCTAGGCCCCGCCCCTGCGAGCGCGAACCGCTTCCCGGCCCTCCCGAGCCACAATCGCCACCCATTGTCGCGCGCCCCTTGCTCCCCCACGCAAAGCCGCCGTTCGGGCCTTTCTCCCCTACCTAAACAGACCCCTCCCGCCTGCACCCAAGTTCAGCAGATCCTCCTTGACACCCCGGGGGCCATCACTATGTTTGCGGCTCCTGACGCGCGGTGGAGCAGTCTGGTAGCTCGTCGGGCTCATAACCCGAAGGTCGTAGGTTCAAATCCTGCCCGCGCAACAAGTGCCTAGGAAAGCCAACTCCACCGGAGTTGGCTTTCGGCGTTTGTGGCAGGATTCAGTTGTTCATTGAGCCGCCGTTGGCGGCGCTGCCCGCGCAACCGAGGCCGTTGAACTGAAAAGGTTCGACGGCCTTTCTCATTTTGTCGCTTTGATTCCGCGTTGGGGGCCTCGGTCGTGTGAGCAGGGCGAGCGGGGCACCGGGGCCCCGCTCACCAACAAGCACAGCCTGCCCGCGCAACAAGTGCCTTTCGGCGTTTGTGGCAGGATTCTCGCGGGGATCGGTCGGACACATCGTCGTCTCTTGAACGAGGTTGGCGCAAAGACGCTGACCGAGTTGGCGAAACTTGGGGCGGATATAGCTGTGCATCCTAGGGCGAGGCTGCGCAGGCGCGTCGCCTCTTCGAGCTGCATCGCCAGGGCGGACGGCTCAAGGAACTTCCCGACGTCGTGCCCACCATCAGGGAGTACAATCGTGAGGATCGCGCGTCGACGGTTCTTGCTTGTGTACCTTCTTGGAAGTGGCGCGTTCTCCGCCGATCGCCCGTGGGGAGCAGGCGGGGATTCTTCGAGAGCGCCGAGCACCCCGGCAATGTCAGCCATTCGACGGAAGAGGCCACGCGCATCCTTCAAGTTGTTCGAGAGCTGCTCGACGAAACCCGCCGCGTCGTAGCTCTTCGCGCGGTCGATCATCGTGCAGACGAGGACCTTCAGCTGCCCGGTGACGCCTTCATTGCCTTTGGCGCCGAGTCGTCCGGCCAGACGGTCAGTCCTCGCTCCTCAACGAAGAGTTCGCGCGCCGCCTCGCGCCAGTTCAGCACAAGCGCACGCACGGCTTGACGTTCCAGAGTTCGCGAAGTGCACGGGCAAGAGGAATTTCGAAGCGATGCTGCTGTCGTACAGCGGTGTGAAAGCGAACAGAGCCTCTGCCGCTGGAAATACTTGACCTGATAGCTTGCGAGGTGCGCGCGAAGCGTGCGCCGGCACGGGTAGCCTTCACCTCGGCGCTGATGCTGCGATGGCGTGAAGGAGGAGAGAGTTGTCGTTGTGCTGGCGCGTGCAGTGAACCTCAAAACCTCGCGAGGTTCGCGCGGAAGATTGGACAAGTTGGCTCGAGGTTCCCGTTGGTCTGAGCAGTGCAAGCGAGAAAGAACTAACGAAGCTCGCAAGATGAAAAGTAGGAAACGAAGCTGTGGCCGAAAAAACAAAACCGATCGTGAGCAAAGCGCTTGATCCGAATGTGAGGGGTATGCTACCCGTCGGCCTATGGGGGACCTTACCTGGGAAGGGTGTGTGAAGTGGGTGGCTCGGCGCGCGCGCGGCGGGAAAAGCCTTGGTTTGCTGGCTCTGTCTGCGGCTTTGCTCGTGGGCTGTGGGACCGACGAGGCCTCGTTGGACGAGGATGCCCGGAGTGCTGAACAGGAGCTCTCTGTTTCTCAGGCGCGGGTGCTCGGCTTCGAAGCGCCGACTCAGGATTGGAGCAGTAACAACGGCTCGGTGATCAGCGAGTCCTCCACGGTGACCCAGGGGGCGAAGGCGCTCGCGGTAGTCCCAAGCGGCTATACTCAGCTCTCGTCCGTCGCGATTCGCGCCCCGGGACAGGCGCGGACGACGGCGACCGTGGACGTGCGCCTCTCGGCGCCGGCGTCTTGGGGCGATATCCGCCTCGTCATCAAGTCCCCGTCCCAGGGACAACATTGGCTCGACGTGGGCGGGCAGAGCCTGGCCGGGAAAGCCGCGAACACCTTTCATACGCTGAGCTTCCCCCTCTCGACGCAGGCGCGCGCGGTCTTGAACAGTAACGCCTCCGACATTGGTCTCGTCCTTGTCTATAACGGCCCGACGTCCCTGACGCTGACTGTGGACAAGCTGCTCGTGTCGAACGACACGACGGTGACGCCACCCGGTCCCGGAGTCGCCGAAGAGTTCTCGATCGCTATCCCGAGCGGCACTCCGATCAAGGACGTTTTCCTTTCTGGAACCGACAAGCTGACGATCGACGATCGCTCCACTCTCGGCACAATCGGCAAGCTGCCCGTGGCCTACGCGGGCGGAGCCGCCCAGTCGAAGTTTTCGGGCATGGTGAAGGCGCACGTGAACGTGCAGGTAAAGGGGCAAGAGCTCTACCTCGCATCCCAGTCCCGGACCTTCGGGAGCATTCGCACCGGAGGCACCGTCACTCGTCAGGACGCGAGCGTGACAGTCGACGGCGGTGTGACTCATGCGCCCGTTTCGGCTCCCGCCATCGCCTGGACGGTAAAGTGGCCGGACGGTGGAGAGGGCGACATTGCTCATCCCGTCGGCGCGCCGAACAGGAATCTCGCGCCGGGCCGCTACGCCAAGGTGACGGTGGCGCCCAGCGCAGAGCTGACCTTTAGCTCCGGTGACTACTACTTGGATGAGCTGCGGGCTGAGCCGCAGGCAAAGATCAACATCAACGCCCATAGCGGTCCCGTTCGCATCTACACGCGCACCACGCTGCACCTCAACGTCGGCGTTGTCTTCACGGCGGGAGCGAAGGGAGATCTCTTCCTCGGTCACCTCGGCACCTCTCCGGCTTACTTCGAAGAAGCCATCGTCGCGACGGTGGTCGCACCGAAGGCGGCAATCGAGCTGCGTCGTCCAGCGAGCCAGAAACCCCACGAAGGCGCGTTCTTTGGCAAGTCGGTGCACGTCCTTTCGGACTCTACCGTTCTTCACATTCCGAATAGTTTCGATTTCCTCTGCCCCACAGGCGACTTCGACGGGGACGGGGTGCTCGACTGCTTCGATCCCTGTTGGAATAACCCCGACAAGGTCGATCCCGGCGTCTGCGACTGCAACAAGCCCGACCTCGACACGGATGGCGACGGTGTTCCGAACTGCGAGGACGGGACGCCTGAGGACCCGACGACAGTGTTCGGAGGCGACTGCGTCGAGCGGGATCCGGGCACGGGAGCGCAGATTCCTGCTGCCGCTGGCAAGCGCTGTGATGACGGAATTTGCTCAGGCGCTCAGACCTGCGACGGAGCTGGTAGCTGCGGCGATCCGAACTCCTGCAAGCCGCACCCGAGCTGCCGCCACATCTACGCGAACTCGACCGACAAGTGGTACTGGATCTGCGACGCGCAGGTGAACCGCGAAACGGCGGCGAACCTCTGCGATTCGGTTCCCGGCTCGAAGCTCGCGAGAATCCCGAGCTCAGGCATTGGTCAGCTGATCAAGAACAATGCGACGACCAGCGTCTGGATCGGCGCGAACGCCACCGATCAGGCTGGACAGTGGCGCTGGCGCACCTATACGGGCGACGCTGGTACTCTGATCTGGACAGGCGGTCCGACAGGTCGACCAGTGTACGGGCGTTATAATGCCTGGGCCTCGCCGCCGGCCACGACTGCACGCTGCGCTTACCTGAATCAGAGCGGCACTTGGGTCGCGACCGGATGCGGCGAGCAGCACGGCTTCGTCTGCGAGGTCAGCAACGATCGCCTCGGTGGCGGCGGTGACGGCAGCGATGGTGGCAGCGGGATCGGTACCGGCGAGGACATCGAGGGACCCGGAGACATCATCGGCATTCCCCCTTATCAGGGGCCTTCGGACGAGTGCATCTCGCAGGACGAGGCCACGGGCATCTACACGACGGAAGCCGAGATCGTCGCCAAGATGAACCTGTGCCAGGATTGCCTTGCCGATCAGGAGTCGGACCCGTCGGTCGACTGCAGCAGCGCCTGCGACGGCCCGCTGAGCGTCCCTGACTCAGGCTCGACCTGCGCAGACGACGACGACAACTGGCTGCTATCGGACGCCTCGTGTAGCCCGAAGGATCTCGACCTCGCCCTTGATGGCGGCGGCAATAGCATCGACTGCACGGAGACGGAGGATTGCGCTCCCATCTCGACGGGCGTCGCTTGTGAGACGCACGCGAATTGCGGCGGGGCCGGCGAGCGCTGCTACGAATACGTCTGCGTGATCCCCTTGATTTGCGACACGACTCGCGGCAAGTGCGTCGTGCCGAATCCGAGCTGCGGAGGAGACAACTCTTTCACCGAGCGCTGTCAGGACATTGACATCTGCGATCCTGCAGTCTCGCAAGATCCGACCGACGCGTTCGTGGACAGTCTCCTGACTGAGACCCCGGCGACCCCCGAACAGTTCTTCGGCACGGAGGCGGAGGAGCCTCCGGATCCCGAGACCTTCCCGGCCGATCCCTGCGCCGTCGATGGGACCTGTGGCGCCATCAAGGATCCAAGCCACCCCTGGTGCCGGGTCGACATGTCGGACAACGATCCGATCCCGCCCGGTGGTGAAAGCGATAACGATACTGGCGGCGGCAACTCGAGCAACAGGGCCAAGTTCTACTTCGACCCAATCTTCGGCTTCACCCAGTCGGCCACGATCGGGACGCTAGGAATTCCGGACATCGACATCCACGCCGAAGCTGGTGTGGGTGCGGGCGTCACGCTTGGTTTCCTCAACGACCGCGACATCAAGCTGATCGACGCTTGGGCTGGACTCGACGCCGATGAGTGCGGCGTGAACTCGGACGCCCGGTTGATGCTCTTCGGCTTCGACTTGATCGCTGCGGTGAAGTCCGACTTGCCGCTGCCGCTCAACATTCCATCCGCCGACGCTCGCACTGAGTGCCAAGAGCTGCTCGTGAAGATCCGAGAGTCAGCAGATCGCGTGAAGAAGGCTCTTCACGACGCGACGGAGCTCTTGCGCCAATACAAGGCGCTCAAGCTCGAGGGAAAGGCCTTCCCGCCTGACCTCTGCCGATCGATCGCGCCTGATAGTGACCTGCCCCGTGGATTCCCCGCGGGCAACTGCCCGGCCACCGGTCCGACCGAGACTCCGGAGCAGACCCTCCAGCGTTTCATCGACTACTACGTTGCTACGGTTCAGGGCTTTGGCGAGAAGAAGTACAGCGAGCTGGCCTACAGCTTGAAGGACTACGTTGCGGAGTTCGCCCAGAAGGTTGGGGCCCAGCTGCCGAATCCCGGGGCTGAGTTCACGCTCTACTCCTATGACAACAAGCGCGACACGACGATCTTCTCCACTCAGTTCTTCATCGGACCCATTCCGGCGTTCCTCGAGCTGGGGGCGACGCTCGACTTCGGGGTCGATCTCAATGCTCGCATCGGCCTCCGTCTCGGCGATCTTGCCGTGCAGGTCCTCGATATCTACTCCACAGAGCCCAAGTCGACGGAAGTCGCTTATGCCGGTCTCGCCGGCAACCCCTACGCCGGCGCTGGTGTCTACTTGTTCGCTGGCGTCGGTTTCGGCATCCCCGGCTTCAAGGTCCAGCTCGGCATTCAGGGCGATCTCCACGTCGGTACGGTCTACGTCCCGGCCTATGCGGGGGCTGGTCTGTTCATCGGGACGCGGCCCGACGGTCGCGGGGTTCCCGATACGTTTGCGGAGTTTGCACAAGAGGGCGCCTATCTGATTCCCCCGCGCATCTACTCGGTGCAAGCCGGATACACGGCGGGCCTCGAAGCTCGTGTCCGCGATATCGTCGCGGGCTCGATCGCTGCGAAGCTGAAGCTGAAGGTTCTCTTCTTCAGCAAGACCTGGCGTAAGACGCTCCTCCAGTTCAACGGCTTCTGCCCGACGTCCAACAATGGTCCGGACGGCTCCCAGCCGGGCTGCGACTTCCCGATCTTCCGGGCACAAGGCGAACTGGTCGCGGCGGAAGGCGAGTTTGGTCTAGGTAAGATCAAGATGCCGCTTACCTTTCCGAACCTCAGCCTCGCGCGAGTCCTTTCGGACGTCGAAGCCGCTGTCAGTGCGGACCCGCCCCTTCCTCCCGAAACACCCGAGGATGAAGTCGACTTCAACGACGACGCTCGGGTAGGCCAGCTCTTCTTCGCCACGCAGTGCGCCACTTGCATGCCGCCTGGCTACAACTCTCGTCCCGAGGATAGGTGCATATCGAAGCAGGAGTGCTGCGGTGAGACGAGCATCTGTTACCAGAACACGAACGTCGACAATCCCGCCTACAACACGAAAGGATGTCGTGAGTGCCTTGCTATCGACAACTCACCCGTGGTTGCTGAAAAAGACGACATTTGTCACTCCGACGAGGACTGCTGTCAGGTCTCCGAAACAAGTGGTGGAAAGTGCGGTAAGTACGGCAGGTGCACGACGGGAACTTGCGACGCGCCGTGTAGCAACAACTCGAACTGCCAAGAAGGGTACGTCTGTGACAAACGCGCCAATGCGCCCGCGCCGGACACTTGCCAGTTGCCGAACGCTGCAGGAGTTCCTAGCTACGACCTCTGCCATCCGGTGCCGCCGGTTCCCTGATAGCCCGCGGAGTTGCACTGAGGGATTCGCGCTGGGCATGATGCACTCGGGATGATGAAACGCGCTCGAATAGGTGGGTACTTGAGGATCCAGAGCAAGCCACTCTGGATCCTGGGGATGGTGGGAGCGCTCACGGCCTGTAACCGGCCAGAGGCCGATCGATCGACTCGGGCGGCGTCAGAACAAGCAGGGGCAAGCGAAAAACGGATCGCGCCGTATCACTTTACGGAGCCGCGAGTGGGCGCACTGCGTCTGGTTTCTCGTACGAAGGTCACGAATCAGTCTGCTGCGACAGATCTGGAACTGACGGGGCGGTTCGCCATTTTTCCCCGGCCGGGCGGGGTCAGGGCGATCTTGCTCGATGCTCGAGTGCGCGTGAACGGGCAGGAGGAGCCCGGGCTCACTGAAAAGCTTGCCGCCATGTCGCAGGGGGCCTTGTGGGATTTCAACATGGGGAGCGTGGAGTCGATCGGGCTGCCGGAGGGGGTATCGCCTGAGAGCGCCAACTTCTGGCGCACTTTGGCTTCTGCGTTCCAATACGTGCCCTCAGTGAAGGGCGCGCCGACCCAAACGGAGCAGTACGACAGCACCGGGAAACACACAGTCCAATATGAGTGGGCGTCCGAGGTCCTGACGCGCAAAAAACTGGCCTACAAGGAGGTGCTGCAGTCAGGGCCCACCAGCGCTTCTCTCGCACAGCTCGCGCCTCAGATCCTCTCCTCCGAGGGGACGCTCGTGATGAAGGATGGAACCCTCCAGCAGCTCTCCTCCATAGAGCAGGTGAGAACTGACCTTCAGAAAGGCGTGACTCTTGATATCGGCACGGAGCTCTCGCTGTCCGCCCTCGAGAGCCTTGCTCAAGACGACGCGGTCTTCTCGCAGCTTACTGACGCGGCCTTTGGAGAGGGTTTTCGGTCTCTTCAGGCCAATGAACCCATCAAGCTTTCACAAAGGATCGATCAAGCGCAGTTCGACGAGCTTCGCATCAAAGATTGGACGTTCGAGGCCGCCCTGGAAGAGCTGCTTCGTGACACAGCTGAAAAGCACCGTGCCGCGCGAACTGACGACGAGAAGCGCCGCACCTACTCGGCGCATTCCGCAATGACCGCGTACTTGCGCTCCGCGCCGGGCAAGCTCGAAGAGGCTCAGAAGCTCCTATGGTCTCAGCCCCAGGTCGCCGGGGCCCTGCTCGGTCCGCTTGGTGACGCTGGCACGCCCGCCGCCCAGGAACTCCTCCTGCGCTTCGCCGAGGACGACAAGATGCCTCTGCCTTTGCGCTCGATCGCGATCATCCAGATCGGGCAGACAAGAGAGCCGAGCGCGGCTCTTGCCCCCGGCCTCGTTCGACTCACCCAAGTTCAGAGCCTTCGGCAGCAGGCGCTCCTCAACCTCGGCACCCTCGGGCGGCGTCTCCGAGGGGCTGGGCGGACCGACGAGTTTAACAAGGTGAGCGCGGCGATCGAAACTGAGCTCGGCAGCGTGAGCGCGGAGCGTCCGATCGCGGATGCCCTCGGCGCGGTGTCCAACTTGGGAGACGAGCGCCTCCTCTCGCGCGTGCGGCCTTACCTCACGTCGCCGGACGGAAGGATACGAGGAGACGCAGTTCTCGCGTTGCGTCACATGAAGAGCCCGGAAGTCGATCCATTGATCGCAGCGGCGCTCGCGAGCGAACGCTCGAAGCTCTCTCTCTTGACGGTGCTGATCGCGATGAATATCCGCGAGCCACTGCCCATGCACAAGAAGGCGCTGCAGGATCTGTTGGCCCGCCCCGACTTGGAGCGCCAAGTGCGCGGCCGAGCCCAACAATTGCTCGACAGCTGGCAGAACCTTTGATTTGGTCAAAGATGCACATGAACACGGTTGTGGAGCTTTCTGTGCGATCTCTCCCTTGGTTCGCTTGCGCGATGCTGATGGGCGGATGTGATCGAGCCAAGGAGACCAACGAGGAGCGGCCGAATGAGGCCGTCTCCCAGCGAGCTTCCGCTACAAATGATGCATCGGCGCAAGTGAAACCGAGGCCCGTCGACACCGAGCCGTCTTGTGCGGCCATTTGCGACAAGTCGAAGTCCAAAGGTTGTGCCGGCGACGTGAGCGTCTGCATGGCCAAATGCCGCGACATGACCCTCGAGCCCGAGTGCCGGAGCGAGCTCGCTCAAGCCTTGGCTTGTCTCGCGGGGCTTTCAGACGCGGACTTCGAGTGCGGGGACGAAGGCTTCCCAGAAGTTCTTCCCGTGCGGTGCGATCGGGAGCAGGAGGTCGTCGTCCAGTGCCTAACCGCGACCTTGAAGTGACGCGCGATGAGCTCAGGCCCGGTCGCTTCCCGGGCCTCGGAGCCTTCACTCCATACACTTGTCGAAGTATTCGTACTTGACGACCTCTACCAGCTTGTCGTCCGCACGTACGCCCTGCTCGATGACGAGACCACTCTCGCCGTAGACGCTCTCAGTGACGCGCTTCGCTGCTTCGGTTTCTACTTCTTCTCTCACTGGCCGTCCGAGATCATCGTAGGAGATCGTCGTCTTCGAAACCCAGGTGGTCTTGGCTTCGTCCGCCCAGGTTTCCTTCGACGCGACGTCGCCGTGCTCGTTCAGTGTGACGCGAGAAACCTCATCAAGCATCTCCACGCGGATCGAAATGTAGTCGTACTCCCAAGCGGACGTCCAAGTGTACGTTTCAGTGCCCACCTCGAGGTCGTCTGAGGCTCGATATTGCCGAACAGCGGTGCGGCGATTCTGGTCGTCGTATTCGATCGTGTAATAGCTAGCGAGCGTGCCGACGGGGCTGAAGTAGTCGATCGAACGCGCGTTGCCGTTCGCGTCGTAGATGTATTCGGCGCGCGAATCGATCTCGCCATCGCCGTCATTGTCGTAGTCAAAGAACGAGAGCGTCCCGTCGGAGTCGTAGTCGTAGTAGCTCCCCGTATCGAAGGCCCCATCCGCGTCGTCATCCATGAGGAGCTTCAGCGGGTGCCCAGCTTCATCATAATAGATTTGCGTGATCTTTTTGGGCGTCTCGGAGATCTCTCCAGCGCCATTCACTTCGTAGGTGCGGCTTTCTCCGTAACAAGGATACTCATCCACCGGGTCTGGCTTCTGGCTCGGATCGGGGGAACCGCCGCTGGCTGTCGCTCCCGAACCCCCACTCGATCCACCGCTTCCCGCGGGCCCGGAGCCACCTGAGCTCTCAGTGCCGCCCGATCCGCCAGCTTGCGCGCCGCCGGTGGAAGTTCCTCCGCCGGTTCCACCGCTCGAGTTGTCGTCATCTGCGGCTCCAGTGCCACAGGCGAGCGCACAGGAGGTGCCGAGGAGTCCAAGGAAAAGTCGATATACCGGAGCCATAGGAATTGGTGATGTGAAGTAACTTCGGGGCGCTTCGAGGAAAGCGCCACTCGCGACGTAAGCTAGCATTTTTCTAGCTCGAAAATGGAGTTCGACGCGCGGAAATTTTCAATCCGCTTCGCGTGAGAAGGATCGGCGCGCGCGGAGATTCTCGAGCGCATCTCAATCATGAGATGCGAAAAAAACACTGGGAACCGGCGAGCAGAGCTCAGGGAAATTGCGGCAAAAACTCTCTTCGCTCGCCCTCGAAGGGGAGAAGAGCGCAGCCGTGGAATTTTCAGACGTGTTCTAGCAACGAATGAGTTCGACCTCGACGGATCGTGATAGGTGGATGTCAAGCCGCTGACCCTCCAGTCAAATCCTTGTGAGAATGTTCGCGCCGTCGCGCGTTTCTTTTCGAAGAGCCCATTGAGACTCGCCCTTATGGGGCCGAGAGGTGCCGATCAGCGATAGAAGCTGGGACTCATTATGGACTCACAACGTGCGTCGCCCCGTCTCGTCGCAGATGAGCGGTCGGGCGTTCGTGGGCTGACGGTGGAGATGATAGGGGACGGGCAGCGTCCGATGCGGCGGGTGGAGCAAGAAGCAAGCGCTTCCAAGCCCATGGAACGTTCGGGGCACTCTCGCGCAGAGTGGGCTGGGTGCGCTTCCAACTGTGATGCTTCGTGGAGTGAGGAACAATTCGCTTGACGGCCCCCTGAGCTTAGGCGACGACAGAGTCACCATGAGGCGTTGGCTACTGGCTTTAGGCGTGTGCGTGACCACCGGGGCGTGTGGGACCGGATCGAGTGGGGACTTTCCGGCGAGCGGCGGGGCCGTTGGCTCTGACAGCGGCGGGACGAGCAGCGGAGGCGCGGCCTCGGGCGGTGCGACGGCTTCCGGTGGTGCGATGAGCTCCGGTGGCGCGAGCGCGAGCGGCGGCGCATCGAGCGGTGGTGCCGTAGGCTCGACGACGGGCGGCGACAGCGGGACCACTACGGGGGGCGCTGCTTCCGGTGGCGAGCCGGGCAGCGGCACCGGTGGTGAGACCGAAACCGGTGGCACGACGGGAAGCGGCGGCATGGGCACTGGTGGTGGCCTCACCAGCAGCTGCACCGGCAATCCGTTCCCCACGGCCGATCCGACCAAGGCTGGTCCCTTCCAGGTCACCACTGACAAGAAAGTCGGACCCCTCGCGGGCGTCCTTCCCGATCCGATCTACGGCGAAGAACAACAGCGCTTCAACGTCTATCGCCCGAACAATCTCAAGACGAGCGGCCACTGTCACCCAATCCTCATCTGGGCGAACGGCTACCGAGACAACCCGGAACAGAACCCGCCGAAGTGCGTCGTCGATGCCGGGAGCAATCAGTGGTGCGGCCAGTATGGCCCGATCGTAAATCACCTTGCGTCTCACGGTTTCGTCGTGGTGGCTCCGCTCAGCACCGCTACCGGAAGCGAGCCCTACCCCACGACCGTGGGGCTCGATTGGATCTTGGAGCAAGCCGAGGACGAGAGCAGCCCCTACTATCACGCCCTCGACACCACAAGAATCGGCCAGGTAGGCCATTCTTACGGAGGCATGTCGACCTGCAAGACGGCCGCCGATCCCCGTTACTCGGCGCTCGGTACGATTTGTGGAACCGCAGCGCTCTCGGGAGTGCACACGCCGATGTTGTTCTTCTGCGGGGGGAAGGACACGACGGTGAACTGCAGCGGCGTCCACGATGTCTTCGCGTCCGTCATCGATCAGCCTGCCTTCTTCCTCAACGAGCGCAACGCAGATCACGGCAGCTGGGTCTATGAGGGCGCAGGTGGTGTCTCGCTGTCGTCGGCCGCGGCTTGGTTCCGTGTTCACCTCATGAACGACACGGCGAACAGGAGCTTCTTCTACGGTAACAACTGCAAGTTCTGCACGGACAACCGCGTGGAAGCCGAGCAGAACGACCTGATGAAGAATCCCTGATCGTCGGCGCAAACCGCGTCTTTCCAGCCAGATGGTGACTTCGCGGCTCGCGAATCGTCGCCAGATCCGCGCTGGAGTCGAGCGGAGCTCTGGGCATTGTGTTCGGCAGGCTCCGCCGTCAGGCGGAACAAATTCCGGCGTGGTGCACCGATATTCCGCGAGCCATGAGGGTCTCGATGTGAGCTGCTTGGGTCTCGTTGCAGCTGATGGCGTCTTCGATCTGGTTCTCTCCCAGCTCGAGCCTGGCTATGCTCTGCGCTCATTCGGAACAGATTCCGTTGCCTTGCCACACGGTCATCCCTCGATTTTCGAGGGCTTGGATGTGAGGGGTTTGAGTTTCGCAGTCGAGTGGATTGGATCCGAGGGAGAGGGATCCGGACTTTCCAAACTCGGGATTATTTACGAACGGAGAGAGGTCTTTGACCTTGTTGCTGGCGAGGCCGAGGTAGTTCACGTGTGTGAGCTGCGCCAAGGGGGTGACATCTTCGATCTCGTTGCTGTTGAGCTGAATCTCGGCGACCTCAGTGAGCTCTCCGAAGGGCGCTGGGTCGACGATGCCGTTCCCCTGGGCGGAGAGCGAGTGCAGACGAGTCAGCTGGCTGTAGACAGGTGATGAGCTGATACCGACTTCAGAGATCTCAAGCTCAAGGAGGCGAGGGAGGCTCTGAAGTCCTTCCAGGCTGCTCAAGGGGTTCTGGTAGAGCCAAAGGTCGAGCAGCCAAGGAGCGCCGAGCAGCGGGGTGATGGAAGTGATGTCGTTACGGTAGAGATAGAGCACCGATAGCCGATGCATGCCCGACAAGGGGCGGAGGTCGGAGACTCCGGCGCCCACGAGAATCAGACGTTCGAGCTGCTTGAGGTGCGCGAGCGGCTCAATCGAGCTCACCTCGCGGCCCCCGATCTGTAGCCCCGTGAGCTTTCTCAGGTTCCCGAGCGGGGAGAGGTCCGGGAGCGGCAGGTCGCTCGGGCAGTCGGAATACATTTCCAGGTTGAGGAATGTGAGCTGGGAGAGGTGTGAAAGAGGGGTGAGGTCCTCGATAGGATTGCAGCTCAGGTTGAGCGAGGTGAGCTGAGAAAGACCGGTCAGGGCGCTCAGGTCAGTGATGTTGTTGTCGGCGAGATCGAGGGTGCGCAGGTTTGTCCAGCATTCGAGCCCGGAGAGATCCGAGACGCCCTTGTCGTGGGCGCCGAGGCTGGTGTAGTTTTCTAGATCGCTCGCGAAGATTTCTCCGGAAGCTTTGCCGAGGTACTGCCGAATGGCGGCTTCGAGTTCTGGAGAGAACTCAAGGGGACCCGAGCAATCTTTGTCACAGTGGAGCCCTCCAGTGCCGAGGGGACAATCGCAGGCAGGGCCAGCGGCGGTTTCGATGCAAGTGCCCGTGCCGCAGAGGTCAGGTGTGCACTGGGTCTCTCCGCAGAAGAAACCGTCTCCCTCGCCGCTCGTGCATGTGCAGTCATAAGAGCCCTCAGTGTTTTCGCAGGAGGCGTCCTCGTGACAGCCGTGGATCTCAAGTGAGCACTCGTCGACGTCGACGCAGGCGTCCCCTTCGATGCGGAAGCCGATGTCGCAAACACATTGGGCCACCTGGGAGCCTTGGACGCAGGTGCTGTTTTCTGGGCAACTGAGCCCCTCGCAGCTCGTGACCCGGTCGGGAAAGATTGTCGGGAATTCACCGAATGGGAAATCGGGATTCTGGGTACCACCCGAGCCGCCGGAGCCGCTGCCAGCTGAGCCGCCGCTGGAGCTCCCGCCCCCTAAGGTGGCGTCGCCTCCGTGCCCGCCGCTCGCTCCGGTCCCTCCTGAACTACTTCCGCCGCCTCCCGCAGGCGAACCGCCGAGGCCTTGATTGCCTCCGCCTCCGCTCATCGAGAGCCCACCGGAGCCGCCGTCTTCCGGCGGATCACTCGAGGTGGAGCCACATCCGAGAACGACGGCTCCGAGGAGCGGAGCGGTCACACAAACAAGAAAAGGGCGCGCGCCTGCAAGACGGAACTGTGATGCAAAGATTCCAAGCATTGGTCTCCCCCGACCGAAAAAAGCATGGGTTTTCCCCTGGCCAATACGTTGCACCATTTGCTCACCCTCGCAAGGCGCACGGCTCACTCTCGAAGCGAGAGTCGGAGCGTCGAAGTTTTCTTCTCCAAGCGGACGGCAGTCAAAGCCTCTTGAGGGTCAAACGGAGCGTAAACTGTGATGCCAGTGATATCGGTTGGAGGTCTTGGATCGAGAGACGGACTCGAGTGGACGATGAGCGGGATGGCGATGGACTGCCTTGAGCCTGCAGGGAGCGGGGCGGTTTGAGGTCTTTCGCCGAGAGGTCCAGGTTTCTGGCGCTCCCAGTGCTGCGGATGACTCCCCTGGGCTTCGTCGCCTAAGACAGGGGCATGGATCCTGTCAGCCAGGCAGCGCTCGGGGCGGCGGCAACGCTTTCGGTATGGGGAGGGGACAAACGTCTGAGTCCGGGAGTCGTCGGGTGGCTCGGGGCGCTCTCTGCCATGGCCCCGGACCTCGACGTGCTCATTCGGAGCTCGACGGACTCCCTCGTGGCTATCGAGTACCACCGCCATTTCACGCACAGTCTCTCCTTCGTGCCCGTCGGAGCGACAATTGCGCTCTTGCCCTGGCTGATCCGAAAAGACATCCGACAGCATCTGCGTCTTGCCTGGCTGATCAGCGCGCTCGGCTATTTCACCCACGCTCCGCTCGATTGTGCCACGACCTACGGGACGCAGTTCTTCTGGCCATTCACCGACTATCGCGTGTCTTTGAGTTGGGTCAGCGTGGTGGATCCGCTCTACACGCTTCCGCTCCTCGCGCTCGTGATCGCGGGCGCGCTCAGGAAGCGGAAGCTCCTCGCGCAGATCGGGCTCGGCTTCAGCATCGCCTATTTGTTCCTTGGCGCGCTCCAGAAGCACCGCGCCCTCCGCATCCAAGAGGAGCTCATCGCCGAGCGGGGTCACGAAGCGACCCGGCGCGACGCGGTGACGACCTTCATGAATCAGGTCACCTGGCGCTCCCTCTACGAGGCAAACGGGCGCATCTACATCGATCAGATCCGCGTCCCGTACATTGGCCCGAGGTGCTACCGAGCGGGCAGCTCCGTCGCTGTCGCGGGACCGATTCCGGACAACCTGGGGGCCATCGCGGCGCGGGGTCACAGGCTCATTCGCTGGTTCTCGAGCGACTGGGTCACGGAGGGGCCGGACGACGCGCAGGTTGTGAGTGACGTGCGCTACTCCTTCTACGCCTACGGCACTGAGCCTTTCTGGGGAGTGCGGATCGACGCGGCAAACGATCGCGCGGAGTGGGTCTCGACCCGAGCCGAGCGAAAGCTCGGGCTCGGTCCCATAGTGGATCTGATCTTCAAGAATCCCGAAGGTTCGGTGTGCCGCTGAGGAAGCGCGGGTCAGGGCTGCGCGAGCCAGGCTCGGCGAAAAGTCCCGAGGGCGTGAAGTCTCAACGTGGTGGCGCTCTTGAGTCGCGGGCTCTTTCAGCGTTTCCGATCGAAGAAGTCGAAGACGTCGGGGAGCACGAGGGGCACCATGCCGGCGTGGTCCGCCTGGACCTCCTTGTATTCGGAGGGGTACCCGTTCTGCTGGAGCCAGTCGCGGAGCGCTCGGCTGCCCGTGAGGCTCGGCGTGTCGATGCCCTCGGTGACGAACATCGGCACCTTCATCATGCGGTCCCAGGGATACACAGCTTCTTGGATGAAGGGTCCTGACATCGGCGCGATGGCGCGGAAGTAGAAGCTGTACTTGCCGCCGATGTACCAAGTCCCGCCGCTGCCCATCGAGTGGCCCGTCAAGAATACCGCGGCCCGGTCGATCGGGTATTCAGCGAGGATGAGCTCAAGGACGTTGACGACGTCCTTTTCGCTCAGCTCCTGGGTGCGTTCGGTTTGGGGCGTCTTGGCACTGACGAGTTCGTCAGCTTCCGTAGGTTCTCCGAAGACGGCGGGGAGACGGAGAAAACTTCCGTAGGCGCCGTCGGCGCCGAGCGGCGAGACGAGGACGTAACCGTGCTCCTCCGCGAGCTTCACCATCTGCTTGTTGTTCGCGTCAAGGTAGGAGCTCTCGTCGTTCCCCGCCCCGTGCAGGAACATGACAAGCGGAAGCTCGGAGCTTCCGTCCCAGTTCGTGGGCACCGAGAGGCGATAGGGAAGGTCGCGGCCCGCTTCCTCGAAGCGGTAGGTCCGGCGCTGGTCGCCCATGGCGCGGTAGTTCGGCGCACTCGGGTTGACGAGCTCGGCTGCCAAAGCGCGCGCTCGGCTGACCACGTCGGGCGGCTGCAATGTGGTCCCCCATGAGATCGTTGTGAGCTTAGGACCAGGCTCGCCGTTCTCGCTGCCACCTGTTGCGCTGCCGCCGGCTCCAGGATCCTCCGCTCCACCGGAGCCGCTCGAGGCTCCTCCGCTCGGAGCTTGACCTCCACTGCCGCCTGCGGGGCTCGTGCCGGCGCTTGAGGGACCGCCTCCGCTGGTCGTGCCGCCGGTCTCCTGGTTCGCGTCTCCGCCGGAGCCACTCGAGGCACCGCCGTTCCCAGGCGCTCCTCCGCCGCTTGCCATGGCGCCCCCCGAGCTCCCGTCGCTTGAGTCTGCGCCCAGCTCGCCCGAGCCCTCCGAGCCGCATGCGAGAAGGAGCGTGACGCCCGAGCTCAAGAGGGCCGCGCGAGCGGCCCACGTTTGACGAAAGAAGACGGTCGCCATCGGGAGCCAGTCTTCCACGCCCGCGGACATCTTCCCAGGTGCAGGAAAATGCCCTCGAGAGAGCGGACGGAGGTAGCTTGCGGGCCACGGCTCCCTGGGGACAGGATGCCCCCTTGGGGGGGCCGTGTTGCCGATTTCTGACCCGACGCTTCCCCGAATCGAGCGGTTCGGGATCTTACCTACCAGGACGGCCATGTTGCGCTCTCTCTCCATCAGAACGTCGCCCGGCCTTCCGGGCACTGGCGAGTTATTCGAGCGCTACGGGAAGCTGGTGTACGTCCGGTGTCGGCAAATCCTGGGGGAGGAGGAAGCTGCCGACGCCGTGCAGGAGGTGTTCATGAGAGTGATCGAGCAGCGGTCAGGCTTTCGGGGGGACGCGAAACCCTCGACGTGGCTCTATGGCATCGCGACGTTGCATTGCTTGCAGCGCTTGCGTAATCGAAACAGACGGCGCCAGAAACTCGACGCGCTCGCCGAGCTGCGCCCGTCGAGCAGCGAGCCAGGCCGAGCGGTCGAGCAGATCAGCCTGAGCCGCTTGCTCGCGGAGCAGTCGGAAGAGCTCCGCTTGATGGTCTATTTGCGCTGCGTCGACGAGCTCACCGTGGAAGAGGTGGGCGTGATTGTCGGGCGCTCGCGCAAGACCGTAGGGAAGCGGGTGGCGGAATTTCTGGCGGGGGCGCGTTCCGTCTTGAGTGACGAGGGCGCAGGGAGGGCATCATGACTCAGGCTCGCCGCGCAGGTTTGCCCGGCTGTCCTTCATCCTTTGCCTTGCAGCAGTTCGCGCTCTGCCCGGACGAGGCTCCGGAAGGCACCGCTTCGCATGTCGCGATGTGTTCTTATTGTCAGGAGCTCACCATCACATGGCGAGGAGAGGGAGATCGGTACATGGGCTCTCTGGCCGCCGATGGAGTGCGCGCACTGATCGCGTCCCATCAGGGGGAGGCGCCAGTGCGTCCCATGCAGCGCGGCCACGTCGCATGGGCTTGGGGGGGCGCCTTGGCCGCGGCGGCCTCCCTGCTTTTCTTCTTCTCGACCAGCGGACCCTCTCCACAAGATGTGGAACCCTCTGCTCCGGACGTGCTGACACCGAAGGGAACAGCAGAGCTGACTCTTTGGATCGAGGACGAGCAAGGAGAGGCTAAGCGGCTCCCGGAGGCCGCTGTCTTGAAGCCGGGGGCCCGCGTGCAGGCGATGTTTACGGCGCCCGGCCCGGGCTTCGTGGCGCTCCTGATTGCCTCACCGAGCGAGGAGCAGACGCAACTCTATCCCGTCGACGGGGACCAGAGCGCTCACGTCGCAGCCGGTTCGGGGACACCGATTGGGCCGAGCTTCCGCGTAGACGAGGAGACGGGGCGCTATCGGATTACGGCTTACTTCTCCGAGGAGGGTTTCTCGACGCGCTCTCTCCTCACGGAAGAAGGAGCGCACAAGACGCTTCCGTTCACGGGGCAGATCTTGACGCACAACTTCGAAGTGCAGCCGTAAATGAGGGCTCGACTCCGCCTGACGCTCGCCATGGGGTTCGGATTTCTACTCTGGATCCTTCCGGCATTGGTGTCGGCTGCTTCGCGCCATGCTCTCGTCTATGGCGCGAATGAAGGCCTGGCCTCGGAGCCTGTCCTCGCTTTCGCGGAGAAGGACGCGGAGCGCATGGCCCGCATCTTCAGAGAAGTGGGCGGCATGCCACCGGAGCGGGTTCGACTGCTCCAAGGGCGCCCCCTCTCGGCGCTGAAGGCGGCGCTCAGCGAGCTGGGGCGCGAGCCATTCGAGGAGTTTTGGCTCTTCGTCTCAGGCCATGCAGACTCCCGTGGGCTGCACGTTCGGGGCGAGATATTGCCTTGGGCGGAGCTCAGGCGGACGCTCGAGAGCCTGCCGGCGAATCGGCGAATCGGTTTTGTAGATGCGTGCAACAGCGGCGCGCTGCTCACGGCCAAGGGCATCAGCTTCGAGAGTCAGCTCACGATTCGAGTCGAGCCCAAGGTGCAGGGCCTCGCCCTCCTCACCTCGTCAGGCTCCAATGAGCTCTCCTATGAGTCACGTCAGCTCTCCGGATCGCCATTCGCTCATTTCCTGGCGTCCGGCTTGCGCGGCGCAGCGGATCAAGACCGAGACGGCCAGGTCACCCTCTCCGAGGTCTATACCTATCTTTACGCGCGGACGGTCGCAGCCAGCCTGGGCGGGCGACAAGGCCCGCAGCACCCGGCGCAGGCTGGATGGTTTCAAGGGCAGGGGGAGTGGGTCTTGTCGCGCGCGCACCTCGGTGGGGGCGCGCTGCGTCTGCGCGATGAGAGGTTCGGTCAGTGCTTCGTTCTCGACCGTGAGGAGACTCGCGTCATCGCGGAGGTGGGGCCTCTCGATCCCGCGCCAGTCCAGCTCGCACCCGGGCGCTATCGGATCAAATGTCTGAAGGGCGTCGAAGCCTATGGGGCGACCGTCGAGCTCACCGGTGGCAGCAGCACCGACGTCGAGTCCCTTGGATTCACACCCATCGAGCGTGAGGTGATGCTCGCTCGGGGGCCAGGCCTCAAGCTGCGTCGACGTGTTGCACTGGGCCTTGGAGTCGCGGTCGACGATCCAAACGTCCTGCCTTGGGCTTCGCTGGCTTGGATTGAGGACTACGACGCGTTCGCCTTCGAGGCGCAACTCGCGGCGAGCACCGACGGGCTCGCCGCGACCAAGCTCGCATTCTACGGACACTTGCCTTGGTGGACGGTCCTTCATACGCGCCTGGATGTCGGTCTGTCCGCAGCCTATCAAACGAGTTTTGGCGACGCGGGACAGTTCTTGTTTGGTCCCTTGCTCCAGCTCAGCCTAGAGCCGACTCCCAGGTGGAGGCTCTTTCTCCGGCAGGAGATCCTTCGCAAGGTGAGCTTGAGCGCCTCCACGAGTGACTCGCTTCCGCTTCTGACGAGCGCGGGCATCTCCTTCAGCTTCGACGAATGAAAATGCACGGCTCCTTCTCACTTATCGGACCTCAGGGATCAGATCGATCATGAAACACTCGCGTCTCACCTTTCGCTCTTGTAGCCGCTTGGCTAGGAACCTCTTTGGCTCGTGGCCGAGGAGCAGTGCGGCTTCCTCTGTAATCCTTCTGCTCGGCCTCGTTCCAGCTGAGCTTCGCGCCGAGGACGAGACCGAATCCGAGTCTCGGCTGCGCTCGCAGAGCTCTCCGCCCGAGTCGGCGCCGCCGGAAGTTCCGGGCTCCGCCCACGCGACCGAAGCGATGCCCGCTACGTCTCCTGTTGCGACCGCAGATACATCGGTCACGGCTCAATCTCGGGATGCCCGCGCAGAAAGTGACGCCGGAGCGATGGGTACGCGAGGGGCGGAGGCGCGGCGGGGGCGGACACCGGCGGAGCGGTCGCTTACGCTCTCGCCGGATCGAAGTCGCGCGCTCTGGCCGCTGACCTGGGAGAAATCTCCGGGTCAGGGGGTGGCGTTTGGACTTGAGGAAGGTCTCTGGGGAGGCGCTTGGGGGCAAGGACTGCGCGTCACTGTGCCGTTCGCTCGGAACTTTGCGGCGACGCTCCGAGGCATCTATTTGATGGAGATGGGCGATGGGCCCGTCACCGTCGATGCGGGGGGGCGCCTCGACTTCGTCGGTCGCTCGGATGTGCTCTTCAATGTGATGCGTCTCTACGGCGGAGGCGGCGTCCAAGTCATCGCCCCCATCACGGACTCCGCCGATGAAGAGGTGCGCGTCGGAGGCGGCGGCCATTTTGGCTTCGAGTTCTTCTGCAGCCCTCACTACTCTTTCTTCCTCGAGGTGGGCGGACAAGGGGGTAGCGTCTCTCCCGGTGCGACTGTCATGGCGGGCATGATGTTCTATCCGTGGACACGCTGAACATCAGAGCGCGTCTCTCGGGCACCTCGTCGAGCCCAGCTTGGCCCGGTAGCGCTGAACATTCTTAGGCTCGACTCCAGTTCGCCCAGTTGAGCGCGACGTCTTCGGTGCAGCGGATGGCGAAATTCGGACACCCCCCGTACCCCTGGATTCCGACGGCGACTCGATCGCGACCGTCCGGCACCCATACGGGACTTCCGCTCTGAGCGCCTGCGGAGTCGATCATGTACTGGAAGCGACGATGAGTCTGATGAACGACGGGCCCCGCATTGTACCACTGAGTCCCAAATGGTTTGTCGCCGGGGTAGCCGCTGTTGTTCAAGATGACCGGATCGTTATGCACGGCGAACCCGAAGTGGGCGCGGATACGGCTGTAGAGCGTCGTGTCCGGGAGGATAACCGCTCCATAGTCGTAGTCCGGCTCGCCCACGGGTCCCGCCGTCCAGCCTTCGACGCAACGGAACTCCTGGCTCACCTGCGAACCGAAAGGCGCGAGCTCCCCGCATTGGCCAGGCACGACCTCAACATCGAGGGCCCAATCACGATCCGGGAAGACGACGTGACCGTTCGTGATCACGCAGCGCGGACTGATGAAAAATCCCGTTCCTACCCAGCGGTCGCCGCTCCTGCCAGTGATGTACAGCCTGGCGATGCACTTGTAAGGGAAGAGGGCGGTATTGTGGATCTGGACCCTGTCGTCCGAGGCGCAGAGGGTCTCGGGGAGGGCGTAGTTGATGGTCGCGGCGGCCGGCACGTCCCATTCCTCCGCGCGCAAGATCTTGGCCCAGCCGGTCGTTCGCATCCGGAAGTTCGGTAGCCGCTCGATGCGCGCTCCGTCCCCACCAGGATAGGACTTCTCGGCGTTGAGCCAGATTACACCCGACTCTTCACGGGGATTGCTGCTCAGGGAGTTGTGTTTCTTGTCGAGATACATGCGGAGGGTGTGAGGGCACGAGGGACCCTCTCCTTCCCAGATAACGCATGAGCCCACCTGTTGTGACGAGGGCACGGGGTTCTCGTTATCCGCTGAAATGGGCGGTTATCCGCTGTCATGGAGTCCTGGTTGGCTTTGCGATGGACTCGCCGGGAAGCGGATGAAAACCCTGGACTTTGGGCTCGTGCCGAAGGCGCTGATTATGAGGCGATTGCGCCTGAGCTCGAGATGACACCGGCGGGTGCGCGGCGCCTCGTACATCTTGGGCGGAGGCGGCTTCGGGAGCCCGAAAGGAGAGGCTAGGCCCTCGTCTCCGACGAGCTCACGCCGCCGAAGCGCATCTGACGACTCTTCGGACGGCGTTCAACGATTTGACCGGGATCGACGAGGCCCAGCTCCGCGAACTGCCTTCGAATGCGGAAAATCTGGACGTTGAGGTGCTCTGGATCGAGCCGCATCATCCGGGCCACCTCGTCCTGAGAAAGCCAACCGCAGCTCGGGGCAGGAAGGCCTTGCTCTTGGTCGTTTCGGCGAGCTCGGGCCAGCAGCAGAAGCAGCTCGTTGTGGCTTCTGGCTCCCAGCTTCTGTGTCGCCTCGCCGGCTCGGGCCAGGATCTCGATGTGCTCAAGGTCACTCGATACCAGAAACTCGAGGTGTAAATTGCTGACCCTGAGGCCTCCCAATCCGCTGACCGGTGTGGTGCGCGAGGTGATCTGAGGAAGGCAGAAGCGATAGCTGAGGGGTCCCGCCTGTATGATGGCTTGGTCCGTGAGAGGCTCGCTGGCGCTACCATCTTCGTAGGTCCACGTTCCGTTCTGCGCCCGATAGATCGTGAGCAGAGGATTCTCGGCAGAGGGCAAGGGCAAGAGACCGTCCTCGGCGACCGTCGCGATGCCGCCGTCGAGCGGCACCGCCATCACTTGGGGCGGACCGTCGTCCTCGAGGATCCAGCACTCTTCCTCCGAGCCGAAGACGATGCGCGCGCCTAGCGGTAGTGAGACGACCTCACCAGGCGCGAGGGCGTGGCCGTTGCTCATGGTTCGATTCAGGCTCCCGAGGTCTCGGAGCGTCCAAACTCCCCCGTCCCATCTGAGCGAGGCGTGTTCGTGAGAGACGCGCGAGTCCGTCAATAGCAGCGCAGAGCGGGCACCGCGTCCCACGAGATGCAGGCTCTCGAGAGGGACTCTGAGGCCGGACCGTTTGCTTCGTAACCACCCCATGCCGCACCTCCTTGCGTAATGTATAAGCGGAGTGGTGACGGAGCGGCAAGGGTTCGAACTCGGAAGGCGCCTGGTCCTTTTGGGATCGAAAGCGACCTACGAGCTCGAGCTCCATCACGGGGGGGACACAGTGGTCTGTCCGGTGGCGAGCTCGGACCCCGCAGGTGAAGCCCAGCTCGCAAAGGTAGCACTCACGGCGGAGGGAGCTCACAAAGTCAACCGCGAACTCGAGACCCTTGGAGCGCTTGGAGAAAGACAATGCTTGGGGCTTCCCTGGGTCATCGATGCCGGAAGCCGGGATGGTTTGCCTTGGTTCGTGATGCCTCGACTCGGCCCCGAGACGCTCAAGTCAAGGCTCGGCGATGGGAGAGCTGCGCTCGTCGATTCTCTCCGCGTGGTGCGCGACGTCGCGGCCGCGCTCCGCTTTGTGCACGAGCGAGGCTGGGTCCACGGGGACGTCAGCCCCCCCAATATCGTCCTCTCCTCAAAGAGAGCTCATCTGATCGACTTTGGAGAGGCGTCACGTCCCTGTGAGCTCTCCGTTTCCCCGACAGAGCGGCGCGGCGCGACCTGGGGTTATGTGGCGCCGGAACGGCTTCGCTGCATGGCTTGGGACTTGAGGTCGGACGTCTACGCGCTTGGGTGCGTGTTCTTCGAGATGGTCGCGGGACGACCGGTGTTCGAAGGCAACGACGCGGACGCCCTGGCTCGGCAGCACATGCAGAGACCGATCCCCGATGTCATTTCCTTGTGCCCTGAGTTCCCGAGCGAACTTCTGCCGCTCTTGGACGCGATGCTGCAAAAAGACCCCTTTCATCGCCTCTCGGACCTGCAAGTCCTTGTTCAGGCGCTTGGTCGGGTCCTCGGCGATCCGACTCCGTGCGCCACTGTCCCAGTCATTTGCTCGAGCCGCTTGTGGGGCCGGAGCGTCGTCTGGGACGAGCTAACGGCTTGGCTGGAGGAAACCCTCCGCTCAGGGAGCGGCGCCGCCTTGTTGGTCGGCGCCGAGGGGATCGGTCGGACTCGACTGCTCCATGAGGTGGCTCTCTGGATTCATCGTCGAGGGCATCCGGTACGATCTGGCTGGGAGACGACGAACGACGAACTAACGAGCGCGGGAGGTCCTCCGCCGGTCCTCTTGTTCGATGACGTTATCAACCAGCAGAGCTGGGAGCAGATCTGCGCGGAGCGGCTCGCTCGGGGGGATGTTGTGATTCTCGGGACGCGGCCGGGCGATCCCTCGCGGGAGCAGCGAGTGCGTCAAACGGATGCTCGAAGGCGAATCTTTTGGCTCGGGGCGCTCGGTCGCGAAGCCTCCAGACGTGTAGTTCGCGATATGACGGCGGGCCTTGTCAGTGAAGAGCTGGTCGAACGTTTGGCTCGGTGGTCCTTGGGGAGGCCTCGAGAGCTTCAGCGGCGTTTAGAGGAGCTTTCCGCGAGCGGTGCCCTGGTGCGAGGGCCCTCGGGCTCCTGGACTTTTGCTTCCGATTCGACTCGGACCGAGGCCGTGACGGCACCACCGAGTTCGGAGCTTCACGCAGAGCTTCTGCTTCTTCGACGGGCCGCTCACTATGCGCGCCGTCGAGAGCCGGTGGAGGCGCTGCGGAAGCTCGAGGCGGCCTACGAGCTCGCCCGTGTCTCGGAAGATGTCCACGGACGAAAACTCGCGGTTCGACTCGGAGCGTCGCTGCTCGCGTGGCATAGCCGCGCAGCAGACCATCGCAGCGTGTTTCGGGTGGGTGCGGAGCTCATTGAGCAGATGGTCCCTGCCGACGCGCTTCTCGAGGCCCAGGTGCGGCGGAGGATCGCTCTCTCTCACCGGATTACTGGCGAACACCGAGCGTCTCTCGAAGAGCTCAACGCGGCGCTTCAGCGTCTCGCTCACGGCACGAGCCGCGCTTTCGATCGCGAGCGCGTGCGCAACCGCCTGGATGCGTCCTGGACCCTTTACGCTGACCATGAGGCAGACGGCGCGTATCGAACCGTTCAGGCGGCGGTCCCTTTCCTGCGCCGAGCGGCGGCGCCAGAGCTGCGCGCGGCAGTCCACATTCAGCTCGCGAACGCCTGGGCCCGAAAGCGGAGATTTTCCTATACGGAGCGCGCCGTCGCCCACAATCGACGAGCTTTGGCGCTCCTCGAGCGGAAAAAAAGCTCTCCCAAGCTGCTCGCGTCGGCCCGCTTCGAGCTCGGATTCATGTTGCTTCTCGGAAAGCCCGAGCATTGCACGGAAGCTATCCGCGTGCTCTCACAGGCCGCTCTGGAACAGCCGCTCGAGAGTGGCGGGATGCTGTCCCTCCGGATTGCCACCTATCTCACGATCGCTTACCGACGCGCGCGCATGCAGGACGAGGCGGCTCGTCAAGGCTCAATGACCCTCGAGTACGCCCTCGATTGCGGCCAAAGGGGGTACGTTGGTGCGCTCCAGGCTTGCGCGGGTTGGCTCGCGCTCCATCGCGGCGAACTCGAGGAAGCGCGCGACTTCTGCCTTCAGGCCCTTGAGCTCTGGAGCCGGAATCGCTCCACGGATGTCGAGCGCAAATCCGAGTTTCCCTTCCAATGGTTGGCCTTGGTGCCCCTCCTTTCGATCCTTGATGCGGAAGGCCGTGCCGACGAGTCCCGGCCCTTGGTCCTTGAGCTGACTCACCCCACCCAAGCAGCGCTCGCCCCACCCGTGGCTGAACTGCTTCGGGAGGGGCGAGAGGCGCCCGCCGCTTGGTCGGCAGAGGCGTGGCAAGCTTGGTCCCGACGCTTCAGCGTCGAGGCGGCACGCGCCCGGTATCTGTGAGTTCTACCCCGTAGAGTTGCGCGAGCCATCGAAGATCCATTGTCCCCGGACCTGTCCGATACTCGAGGCCGAGGAGCCGATCGTCGAGCGGCGACAGACCGACGACGGGGAGGCCCATCATGAGCGAACCCTCGAAGTACTCTTTCACGTCGGCGGGCGCGAGCGGATCGGACGGACTGACCTCCGGCCATTCGGAATAGTCGGGAGTACTCGGCCAAGCATTTTGGAGATCCCAGGTGATGTAGTCGCTGTCGACCTCAAGTCCCCAATACTCTTTGATTTTCGTCCGTAGTTCTTCGGGATCTCCTGCGAAGATCGCACCTCTCCACTCAGGGTGCTGGTGGAGATGAGGAAGACCGAGCACGTGCCCGAACTCGTGGAGGAGAATGTGGCTGAAGGCGTCGGAGTCGAAGTAGTCCCCGTCGATGCGCCCTGGGCCGCGAGAGTTCCGTCCCAAGACCACGCCCTTTGGTTTGCCGATGAACATGGAGGGTTCGTTCAGCGGCCGCCTCTGGCAATAGGTCCCGAGGTCCGACAAGGGCAGGCTGACCACTTCCTCTCGACGGCGGCGCGGCGGATCTAGGGGGGCTAAGTCGACCAGCACGTCATAGTTCACCTCGTCCTCCCCCACGAAAGCGAACGAAAGAGGAATCGGCCGAGGGAGCCAGAGATTCGCGAGGTTCTCGATCTTCGCCTCCAGGGCTTCCCACTGCTTGTCGTTTAGGAGGGAACCCGGACGCAGGAGCTTGACCTTGATCACGGAGTCCTTCGGCCACTTGAAGTCGAGGGTTCCGGTCCTTCGAATCGCCTCCGCCGGGTACCCGCTATTCGGCTCGAAGGCGGTGAGGTTCACCAGAGGGATGAGTCCGCTCTCGAAGGGCGCGTGCCCGACGATGGCCCCGTTTCTGAGCATCTGCCAAATCGCCGGCTCATTCTTCAGCTCAATCCGCTCTTCGAGCCTCGCCCTGTACACACCATCGTTTGTAGCAACGAGGAGCGTCGTGGGTAGCGTTCTCATGAGCGTCCTGGTTGTCGGTACGGTCGCAGCCCAGGGACCCACGGTCCACGCATTGGTCGGGCGCAGCCGGTTCGCGTTGATCAGATAGCAGCTCCCTTTGCTCGCAGTCGGTTCGTCCTTGATCGGAGAGATCCCGAACGCCGTGAATCGAACACCATCGAGGGGGGCCGCGGAGTACGGGAACTCTTCGCCGAAGATGTTCGTGAGGAGCCGAACGCTCGGCTCTTCTTGTCCCTGCGAAATCGGGGGTTTCTGATAGGAGCCGTCCTCCTCGACGCCGACCTCGTAGATCCTCTTATCTTTGTCCTCGGCGTTCGGGTCGCGATTGATGACGATGACCGCGTGCGCCTCGGGGATGGGCGGATCCCCCGCGTTCGTCGCTTGAGCTTCGGTTTCCGAGAGGCGAGACGGGGGTCTGGGCCAGACTTTCATGTTTCGGACCTTATCAGCGCACCAAATCGGTACAATTACCGGCGCTAACAGTCCGGAAAGTAGGTGCGTTTTGATAGGGACGGCTTAGAGACGTCTAGGTATGATGCATCTGTGTTTACGCCGCCGGACTCCCCCCCCTCAGAAGCGCGCTTACCGTTTGCTTCCCTCCAGCAGGGCCCGGGCGAACTCCCCCGCATCGAGCAAGAGGGGACCTTTCGCGGAAGAAACGCCGCGGAAACGCTCGACTTGTTGCAGCCCTTCCTACGCCGCGCCGGGATCACACGAGTCGCCGTCGTGCACGGCCTGGACGTGATCCCGATCCCGGTGGTGATGGTGACGCGACCGCTATCTTCGAGTCTCAGCGTGACCCAGGGCAAGGGGGTCACCCTTGAGCAAGCCAAAGTCTCGGGGATCATGGAGGCCATCGAACACTTCCACGCCGAGACCGTGGAAGGAGTGGTCCGTCTCGGCTCTGTCCGAGAGCTCGAGACGGCGGACGCCGCGATCGATGCCCACTTTCCGGGGCGTCTCCCCGGGTTCAATGCAGATGTGCGCTGTCTTTGGCAGCGAGGTTTCGGGCTCATCTCACAACGGGCTCGCTGGGTCCCATTCGACCTGGTGCATCTCGATCTTCGGACCCATGGTCGCGTCTTCAACCCGCTCTTCGTGCCAAACTCGAATGGACTCGCCTCCGGCAACTGTCTCAGAGAAGCGACCGTACACGCCCTCTATGAGGTCATCGAGCGCCATAGCGCCTACGAGTTCTTCCGCTCTCCCGCCGAGGTCCAAGAGTCCCGTAGGGTCGTGCTCTCTTCAGTCTACGGCGACTGCTCTGCGCGGCTGCTTCGGGTTCTCGAAGAGGCTGACGTGCGTGTTTGCGTCTGGGATTTGACAGGAAACACGGGTGTGGCGACGTTTCTCTGCGAGCTCGTCGGGGGAGACGCCGAACTTCGACCGGTGCCGATGGCCCGAGGATTCGGCTCCCACGCTTCGCCAGACGTGGCCCTCACGCGGGCTATCTGTGAGGCCGTGCAAAGTCGCGTGACCATGATCTCGGGCTCCCGAGATGACATGACAGTTCGTGAGCACGAATACGGCTACGAAGAACGACCGCGCCACACAAGCGAACATCACGCGCGCGGCCGCCGTCCCGCCACGCGCCTGTTCCGTGCGGTCCCGTCTCGGGACTACGGCTCGTTCTCGGAAGAGTGTGAGTGGCTCGCGCGCACTGTCGAACGCCTTGGCTTTGGTGAGCCGATCGTGGTCGATCTCTCGAAGTCTGGCTGGCCGATCCACGTCGTCCGAGTCATCGTGCGGCGGATGGTATTCGAGCCGGCGCTGGAGGGGGGAGAGGCGCCGTGAGCGACGGCAAAGGTCGGATCGTGATATTTCTGGGGCCTACTCTAGAACGCGGGGAGGCGCTCCGCCTGTGTCCCTCCGCCACGGTCCGACCTCCCGCCGAGCGCGGAGACGTCCTTCGAGCGGTCCTGGGCGGAGCTCAAGTCATCGGGCTCGTCGATGGTTACTTCGAGCGGCGCCTGGCGGTACAGCACAAGGAGATTCTTTGGGCGCTCGCGCAGGGAGTTCGCGTATACGGCGCGGCGAGCATGGGCGCGCTGCGAGCCGCAGAGATGGATTGCTTCGGAATGATCGGGGTCGGCGCGGTGTACCAAGGCTTCGCTTCGGGGCTCTTCGAGCGAGATGATGAAGTGGCCATCGCTCACGGTCCGGGACCCGACTACCGCGCCGCCAGTGAGGCCTTGGTGAATATCCGCGCCTCGATCAGCTACGCCGTTTTCCGCGAGGTCCTCTCCACGGATGTGGCCGGCGCCCTCTTGGCCACTGCACAGCGGCTCTTCTACCCTGACCGAACCCTCGAGCGGGTCGTGCTCGAGACGGATCTCTGTGACCGACAGCGAGAGGAGCTCCTGTGCTGGTTCAAAACTCGAGACAATCGCGTGAACCAAAAGCGAAGGGACGCCGAGGAACTCTTGGCACTTCTGCATGCCTCGCGAGAGGCCGAGGTCTCGGTGCGGAGCGTTGAATACGAGCTGCCCTGGACGGCAGCCTTCGAAGAGCTCTGGCGCGAGGTGCAGGGTGAGCCTGACGGGCCTCTTGAGCTGGAGCAGGTTGAAAGCGCTCACGCTGGCTCTCCGCGGATACTCGACCTCTAGGGGGGCGAAGGGCGCTCTTGTTTCAGTGCGAGCGCGCGGAACGCACCGCCGCGACGCGTGAGCGGCATCGGCCCGAGCGGCCATCGGTGCCGTCCCAGTGCGGCTGGAGGAGGTCGGGGAACGTCGGGAAACGTCGGGGAGGACCGACTGCGGGGTGGGTTCGCAGTCAGTCTCGTGCTCTGGGGGATTGGCGCTCCCTTTGCAAGGGTGGGGAGTCATGCAGCACTCATCGAAATCCACTCTCTGCTCATTGTCTATCGCGCTGCTTCTGGGCGCCTGTTCGAGTCAGCAAACTCGCCCGCCGGAAACCGCTGGGAACGACGAGGCGACCACGCCCAATTCCGCGGACATCAACGAAGACGCCATGAAGGAAGCGGAAGAAGAGGCAGAGGCACGCCGTGTCTCTGCGGCGGAAGAGGCGACCGAGAACGTCGACGAAGCGAGTGTGGTCCAGAGCGACACTGGGCTGAAGACCGACGAGGTCAACACCGATCCCCACGATTGAGCGCGGTGAGGTGGCGGGAGCCGAGCGAGGCGCGGAGGGCGGATTGCGGCGGGACATCCTGTCGCAGTCGGCTGCTCCGCCTGCGGCGTTTCGCCCCGCTCCGTACCGGTTAGGTGCTTTTTTGACCGCGCATTCGTGAACCGCTTCTGGCTTCTGCCGGGCGGATCCGGGCGCTGGGTCGTCCTGGGTCCGTTGGACCATTCTTTGCTGAGTCAGGTTTGATGGCAAAGAAGCGAGCACACTTCACGATCACGCCCGAGGAGTTTCGACAGGGCAAGCTCTGCTCCTGTGAGGCTTGTGTCCGCGATGGGCAACATGAGCCGGATTGTGAGGTGCACGACGAGCCGATCGGAGAGTGCACCTGTGACGCGGAGGATCAGCGCGAAGCGGCTGGTTGAGTCGGATTGTTTTCAAGCGTGCAAGCGGGGTTTTCAGGTGCCCGGTGGATAGCCGCCCCCCCCGGGACTCGTGGTTCAGCCGAGCACGCCTGTGAGCGGGCCGCTGCCGTCATCGGCGTTGCCGAAATGGTTCACATCGGCACCAAAGGCGTTCAAGACGGCGACGTGGAGGCGGTGGGCGCTTGAGGTGCTCGGGGCCCGGAGATACTGACCCGTCTTGATGCCGAGGTTCCGGCCGCCAACGAGCAGGTACTGCATGTCGACGGGGCTATGGCTGTGGTTCGTGCCACTCTCGACGCCTGTATAGATAAGCGTGTTGTCGAGCATCGTCCCGTCGCCTTCCGGGATCTCGTTGAGGCGCTTCGCCAAATAGGCGACGTGGCTGTACCAATAGCGGGAGAAGCGGATGAAGGCGGCGCGCGTGCTCATCGCCTGCCCGCCCACCGCCACATTGTCGTTCAGTTGACTGACGTGAGCGACATCATCGTGCCAGCTCTTGTTGAATCCGAGCAGCCCCTCGAGGTGTCCGCCGGAGAAGCTGAACTGGTAGCTAGCGACGCGGGTGACGTCGCACGCAAATGCGCTCACGATCATGTCAGCGTTGATCTGTGCCCAACGAGTGACGCTCATCTCGCTCCGCAGATTGTTCGAGAAGCCGCTCGTGCTTGCCTCGGCGCAGGCAGCGAGCGGCTCGCCTCTTGAGCCCCCGGCGCTCTTGATGCGCGCGCGGAGCTCAGCGAGCGAGGTCAGGTGCTGTTCGAGACGCTCCTTCTCGGATTTGCCGAGGTAGCGCTGGAGCATCCGGATGTCGTCTGAGCTCGCCTTGAGGATGGCTTCTTCGACCTCGCTCGACAATGGCCCCTTCGGGGTCGAAGGGAGGTCCTCCGCGCCACCGAAGCTGATACCATTGAAGATGTTGTTGAAGGCCCGCGTTGCGTTGACCTCGGCGGCGATCGGTTGTCCTCCGCCCGAGTAGCAGATGACGTGGCGATGGTCGGTGCGGCCGTCGTCTACGGCGAGGTGAATTGAGGCGCGCGGTGTGCCGCCCCGGAGGTCTGTGTTTTGAAGCAGGTACTGGTCGACCGAGGGCCCGCTGGCAAATCGGTTCTGGTTGTTGTCGAAGCGGGAGCCGGTGAAGAGTTGGACGATTCCAGAAATGTGATGATTGTCGTAGGTCCAAGTGTGGTCGAGCCGTCTCGGCAGGAGCATATGTTCCTCGAGTCCAGAGAAATCGGCGAGCGGTTCGCTGAGCGAGAATCCGGGGCCGTTGCCCTCTGGCCACCACTCGGGGGGATTCGAATCGGGCGTGAAGACCATGACCAGGCGTTTTGGCGAGGCGTTCTGCGCATGGAGACGCCGCTCGCGCAGGAAAGGCGCGAGAAGGAGGGCGCCGAGACCGGTCTTCAAGAGGCCGCGCCTACTGAGACTTCTTTCGGAGCGTGTCATGATCAATTTTCGCCTCCCCCGCGTCCTCGTTTCGCCGTGGTCTCACTCATAAATAGTCCGAGTGTGAGCGCGCGCAGCGTGTCTTCCTGAAGGATGGAGTCCCGTCCCTTGATGATCGCTGGTTCATCGTCCCTTCGTTCCTCTTGTCCAAAGTAGAATCGGAAGGCTTGTCGTGCGAAGCACTCTTTGACGGCGGAGCTCTCACTCAGCGCTACGCTGAGGTCTCCTGGGCCGGTGAGCAGGCGATCGACGTCGGTGTCGACCAGCTCGGCAGTGGTGTTCAGAGGGATCTGGAAACCTTGAGTGGCGTCGAGAGACCGAGAGCGCCCGGCACCGTCGAAGGCCTCCAGCGCAAAGCCTATGTTGTCGGTGAGTTCGTGACAGCTGGCGCAGAGCGGCTCCGCCGCGTGTCTCTCGTAGAGTTCGCGAGTGCTCCGAGCGACCTTGAGGCCCTCGGTTTCCGACAGTGGCGGGGGGGTGAAGCCGGGGGGAAGGCTGACGTCTTGGCAGAAAAGGCGAGCGCGCACGAACAGACCACGGAGGGTCGGAGACGTGAGGTAGCTCTTGGCATGAGAGGCGAGCACGCTCCCGAGAGCGAGGATGCCGATGCGCGGAGTTGCGGCGGGGGCGCTCGGATCGGAGGAGTAGAAATTCTCCAGCGCAGGGGAGACCGGCGGCACGGGATCGAGGAGCAGGTTCCTGAGGCCGCGTTCGGGGGCGCCGCTCTCGCGAAAGAATTCATGGAGCTCGCTCTGCATGAGCGGGCGCGCGGCGTCGAAGCCAGGGAAGACATCAGACTTCTGAACCTGATCGAAGAAGGCGACTTCGAGCCACTCGGTCAGGAAATGATGAAGAGCTGTTGTGAAGTCTGGTTCGTCCATGAGTTTCTGGAGGACTGAGGCGAGGTCTTTCGGGTTGAGCAAGCCTGCATCTGCCGTCTCGCCGAGCCAAGCAGGAGGCGGCGCGTCGAGGAGGCTGAAGGAGAGGAACTCAGCGACCTGGTGAGGCGTGAGCTCAAACTCAGCACTCGAAAGTGCGGTCTCGGGGCCGATCTCCTTTCGATAGAGGAAGAGTGGAGAATTCAGGACCGCGGCGAGGACCGCGCGGAAGCCGCTTTCGACGGTCGCCTGAGCGCTCGCGAGATCAAAAACCGCATTGAGGCCTTCACGTGTTTCGGGCGTCAGCGGTGTGCGAAAGGCGCGCCCGGCGAGCTCTCGAATGAAGTCGTCGCGGCAGCTCGCGGTCAGGGGACAGCTCGTCAGCGCAGCGAGCTTTTGTGTCGCGATCTCGGAGGCGATTGTCTTTGCGACATTGTAGTAGTTCCCGGCGAGGTCCACCTGAACAAAGGCGGTGGAGGAGAAAGTCGTGAACTTCCCGTTCCCGCTCTCGGGAGCGAAATTCGAGAGATCGGGCTCCATTCCGGTGAGAGCGACCACACTCTTTCGATACTGCTCGTGGCTGAGGCGCCAGACCCGTGCAGGCAGGAGCGCGCTGTCGGAATCGCCGATGACAGGCCCGCCTCCTGAGCCCAAGGCGCTCCCTGGCGGTGATCCGTCGGCAAGGCCTCCGCCTCCCACGATAGGTCCGGGTTCTCCGTCCGTCCCAGGAGACGAGGGCGAATCAGGTGGCCCTTCCGCGCAAGCGAGGAGCCCCAGACTTGTCCCGAAGACCCAATGAGCGACACGGGAGAGTCGGATCATGTCTCATCCATACTCTCGCCGGGCACGTTCGATCGCGGGAACGTGAGAAAATGGAGAACACGTGGCTTCCTTCCGCAGTCAGGTGGAAGAGATTGAGCCGTAAGGGAAAATGAGAACTTTGTTCAAACGCAGGATCGCGCGCTGCTTTACGGAATCGCGTGGTTGATTCTCGGATCCGCGACCAACTAGCCCGCGGGCCGTTATGGAAAAGCGCGACCCCGTTCTTGGTTTTCGAACAGTCAGGCGTCTGTGAGTAGGGGCGCCTGGGCTCGTACGGTTCCCCGTCCCAGGTTCACGAGCATGTCGCCCTTTCCAAGGAGCGCTTCGGCCCCCTTCTGGTCGAGGATGATTCGAGAGTTGCTCGCGGAGCCGACTTGAAAGGCGACACGTCCGCACAGGTTTGCCTTAATGATGGGGGGCAAGACATCCGCGCTCGGTCTTTGCGTTGCGAGGACTAGGTGTATCCCCGCGGCACGCGCCTTAGCGCCGAGCCGCGCGACACTC
Source organism: Pseudomonadota bacterium (assembly GCA_023428245.1). Taxonomy (GTDB): domain Bacteria; phylum Myxococcota_A; class Polyangia; order Polyangiales; family Polyangiaceae; genus NIC37A-2. The sequence goes on along the minus strand of JAEYYX010000119.1, from coordinate 21,240 downwards.
CCACAGAACTCTTTCGCTATGGTTTTATCCGTCAGCAAGTCCTGGAACTCGTCGACGACCAAGATCCGGCGTTCGAGCTTCTCGGTCGGCTTCGCTTCGTTGAACTCTTGAATGTCGCTTACCTGTTCATCTGAAAAGAGCCGGTACCTCTCCTCCATCAACTCGACGAGCGTCGTGATGAGCGGGAGGGTCTCCTCAGCGTCGAAGGAGATGGGGGCCTCAAGGTGCGCCGCTATCGAGGAGCGGAACGTCGCGCTCGTGAAAGTGACCCGCTTCGGGTCTACCAAGTTGAAGCGGATTCCTTCGGGGCCGTGAAATCGGACCAAAGAAGCGAGCAGGCTCTGCAGAAAAACTGACTTCCCGCTCCCTGTTTGGCCCGCCACGAGCAGATGAGCCGCACTGCCGTCCGAGAAATCTCCGACGAGAACCTTGCCGTCTGGCTCCTGTCCGAGCACGAATCGACCGGGCTGTTCGGTGAGCCAATCGGCTTTGGCGTCGAGCAAAGGGCCGAGGTAAATGGGTCTTGGCTGTTTTCGCGTGACCGAGAACTGTCTGTGACCACCTCTGCGCTCATAGACGGCTTCGATCCCGTGGCGCATGGTCAGTCGGTGCTGGATGTCATTCGCTGCAGAGTCGAGGTTGGAAACGGAACCATGCTGTCGCGAGACCTCGACGATGTAGGTCCGCGGCCCGACGACGGGGCGACGGGGGCAAGCCGCAGCGGCTCCGAGGGAGCGGAGTTCATCCAGGATGAGGTCGCGAATCGTTTCCGCTTCGCGGGCTCCTTCTTCGTCAGAGAGCGGGTCTTGCGCGACCGGCGCCGGAGATTCGATGAGCTTTTCGCCGTCGCTTGCGTTCCTGGGTCTACGCGCGGCGACGGGAGGATCGTCTCTGTGGGGGACTCGGGAGGGGTAGTGGGCGGCGCACGGTGCCGCCATGGGGCAAGTGGCGCATAGGTCGCGCCTGGTCGTTGCGGGCGCCGATAACGGGTCGCCGGACCAGACGACCATGTCCTTGAGAGTTGGGGTGAGCTCTTCATCGGTGAGCGCCTCGGCCATTCCTTTGTGAAGGCGAGTCTCTCGAAGGGTCGGGGTGAAACGCAGAATCGTCGCGTGCGCGTCTCGGCCTTCCGCAAGCTTGAGGAGCTTCTGGTAGAGAACAGCCTGGGCCTGATCGAGGCGGTCATTGGCATCGTCGGTCAACTTGTACTCGACGACCTCACAATCTCCCTTGTCATCCCGGAAGATGGCATCGAGCCGACCGTGCACCAATGGTCCCGACGGCCAAGGCGCTTCGACCTTACGCTCCCCGGACTCGAGCAACGCAATGAGCGCCACCGCCGGGGTCCCTCGTGAGCGCGCGATGCGCCCAGCTAGGTGTCGGGAAAATTCGCGGAGTGCCTCTGCGAGGTCGTCGACCTCGGCCGGAATCGTGGCGTAGCCGGGATCGGCCTCTAGCTCTTCGACCAGATAGCTTAGCACCCAAGCGGAGAGCTCGGCGCAAATCTCATCGAGAGGCGCCTTGTCCGTGAGCGATTGAAAGCTCGGAGGAGGTGAGCTCGCGGCTCGTGTGAAGCGCTCGACAAGTCTATGGAATGAAGCTCCGAGGCAGGAGGATCCTACGGGAAATGCGAGGGCCTTCCGCTCCAAGCGCCCCAGCGCAAAGATGCGGGGACATCGCAGGGCGTTTCTGACTTCGGTAACACTGACGCGTTCGCTCATGACTGGACTCCCCAGGCCACGATATTTCGCCCAAACCATCTGATCTCTGGACCTAGTTCAGCGAGACCATCGACAACCATCGTTCGGCTCAGCCCAGGGCTCGTGCGTCGGACTTCCCGGATCAGACGTTCGACAGATGCGACCCGCAGCCGTGAGAGAGCACTCCGCAGTGAGAGCGAGACACCGTGATGGGGCTCGCGCGGCCGTGCCGTCGCGTCTTCTTGGCTCGGGAGCGGCCTATCGGGCTCTGTCGCTCCGTCGGCCACGGCGTCGTCTGTTCGTTCATTCGCCTCCCAGAGTCTCCACTTCTCTGGCTGGACCTCGGCGCGTAGGTAAGCGGCCGCCTCCTGTTCGGAGATAGGAGTTCCATCAGTATCACAGAGATCTCGAGAGCGGGCGAGCTGAAGGAAGTCTTCCAGAGCGAGAAACGACGCTACTTCCTCCCGGGTCAAGTCGTGCCAACGGAGGCGCGACTGAGCTTTGATCTGAGCCAAGCGCTCTTGAGTGCTGGTCCAGCTCGAAGGGATGGGCCGCCAACTCTCACGCACCAACACGCCGGAATCGTCTCTGGAGAGAGCTCGGTCCAAAGCTGCGTTCAGGGAACTATGGTAGGGCTGGTTTACGAAAGCGAACCAGCGCTGCTCACCTTCCGAGGATTCCAGCTGAATATATTGGTTCTTGGAGAGGCGAAGAGCCACTCCGCTCAGCTCTGCGGCCAAGACGACGCCGTCGAGGAGACGGGACAGATCGACCACCGACCTCCTCTCGTTTGCGGCGTCAATCTGAGCATGGGCGACGACGAGACGTTCATGCCATTCTGCCTCGAGGGCCGCGGTCCGTCGCGCCGGATCCGAGGTGGCTCGGATCTCGGACGTCTCGGCTCGAGCTCCTTCCAAGATCGTCGGTACTGTTCCTTCGCGTGCTTCGCGGAGCGCCGAGAGGAGCATACGTGGCGTGATTCCAGGCAATCTTGCTAGTTGCTCTACCTGTTGGTCGGTCAGTGGCCAGGGGAAGGGCGCTTCGGGCGCCTCGAGGCGTTCGCACCAACGCGCTAAAAGCGCCCTTGCCTGGGCCTCAGTGGGAAGCGAAAGGGAGGTCTTCTTCATGCCCACGCGAGACTTTTGTGATGCATTCAAACGAGGGAGGATGCCTTGCTCCCACTCACTGTCCAGGGCCATCTGGACGAGCAGCATTCCTCTCGTGGAGTCGACGAGTTCTGCGATGAGGTGCCCATATTGGGTCACGCGCTCCTCGGTAGCGTCGCGCTGGATCAAGTTCTCGAGTTGATCGAAAACGATCACCAGAGGAGAGCTGAGCGCGGCGAGCGATCCGAGTGTGCGCAGCGCTCGAATCGCATTTGAAGGGGCCATCGAAGACGCTGCACCGATGCGAGCAAGCTGACTCGGGTCGCACTCTTCTCCTCCTAGCCAGCAGAGGAGGGCGCGCCGTTGCCTGGGCGCGGAGAATGGGAGGGCGAGGAGGCGCTCTACAAAGACATCGTCCAGATCAGGGAAGGTCGCAAAGAGCTTTTCCGATAGCGCCTCGAGCCGGCTCTGCTGAAGCTCTTGGTCCATCTCTCGGAAGGCGCTGAGATGCGCTCCAGGAAAGGAGGAATTCCTTCCTTCGAAGCGCGCGATGAGCGAACCGACCAGGACATCTGCTTGCCACTCCGTGCGCCCAAAGGAGGGTTGGGCGAGTTGACGCATCGCCTCTCGGAGCACGTAGTTTGCGGTGATCCCGCCGTGCAGAAGGGGCCGTACATGAACAAAGATCGCGCGGGGCCCACAGCTCTTCCTCACCCGGGAGAAGAGATGTGTCTTGCCGGTACCCGGCGGACCTAGGAGGACGAGCGAGCCAGACCGGAGCTCGCTCGGATCTCGATCTGCGCAGCTACGCAGCTCTGCGATGGAAGTCTCGATGGTCTTGCTCGCGTCCTGGTTCAGCTCTGGTAAATCGATCTGAGCGGCGGTCCAAGGATCTGCGTGGAGCGCGCCAAGGAAGGCCTCGATCATTGCTTGACCTCCCGCAGGCGAACGAAGCTGAGCGGAAGATTCCCCGCGCCTATGGGGCAACGAGCCGCGTCCTTTGCGCTGAGGCGTCCTATCCCTCCTTCAGGGCGTAGCTCGAGCTCCCCGCGGGCATGACCAGCCAAGAGCTCTTCCACGATTCGATCCGGCGGGGCGATCGTTTCGAGCCTTTCGCTGACTCGCGGAACGGCGGCGAGGAGCGATTCTTCATCGCGCAGCGCGAGAATGGCTCCGCGAACCGCCTGCCCGAGTTCGGACGCTTTCGTAGGGGCAGGGGAGGCTCGTTCGAGCTGCGAGCGGAGCTTTGGTTTCGGTTGAACGAGGCTCTGCAGTTCTCGAAGCGCCTCGGCGGTGTCACTTCTCAGGAGGGTCGGGCCTCCCTTGTCTTTCTCCGCCTTTTGGACCCAGGCCTGAAGGCGCTTCAACTCAGCGGCGAACTCGCGGAGCGCGCTTCGGTCGAGGACATCCTCGCCAGCGGGCACGATGGTGAGTTGTTTGCCACGCAGGACGAGAGTCGCCAGTCCCTTCTTTTGGGCCTCACGAATGAGGGCCTCACCTTCAACCTTTGTCACACCCTTCAGGCGTCGCCGAAGCTCCGACGACGGGAGATAAGCGCCGTCTCGAAGAAGCTCCTCGAGCTGGGTTCCCAGGGGCCGTCGCAGGCCCTTCGGCGTTCTCTCGTAGCCTTCTTCGACAAGGGCTTGCGCTACGCTCTCACGGCGGGCGAGGGGCCCGAGCTGGGTAGTGGTGACGGCCCCCCGACTCAGCAGCAGCGCGCGTGCTTTGTCCAATTGTGTTCTGAAGAGCTCTTCCCCACTTGCGACCTTTCGTTTCGTAGCCATGGCCGCCTTCGAACATAGAGGCGGCCGTCGGGGCTGACATCACTGAACGTATACACACAGACAATTCTTGTCCGTGCTTGGCCATGATGCAGCCGGACTTCGGGACCTGGCACTCCGACGTTCAAATGAAAACGCCCCGCGCGCGAGGGCGGGCGGGGCGTGGCAAGGCGGAATTTGCCTTGGCTCGAAGCGCGGAGCCTACGGTTCGAGGGTGACGCTCTTCGCGTCGAGGGAGATCTCGTAGTAGCCGTGGGGATCCCAGGTGAGCGGCTTTCCGTCCTGGATCAGTGTACCGCCGTCGACCTTCACGCGGAGATACTTTCCGGGGGGGAACTTGTCAGGCAAAGACCAGGTCCAGGTCTTCGCTGCGCCATTCGTCTGGGTCATGGCCTTGGCGAACTCTTTCTGGCCGAGCCAGTAGGAGCCGACGTTCTCCAGCGTGTCGATCCAGACGTCCTTGCTCTTCGAGTACTCGATGGCGCCCTTGAGCCCGTCCCAGCTTACAGGCTGGTAGGTGTGGCTGGTGCCCGGGTTGATGCCGTGGATGACGTAAATCACCCAGCCTTTTTGGCTGAGGGCGCTATCGATGTTCGAGTTGTAGGCGCTCGCGGCTTGTCCTGTATTCGGAATGTAGCAGTTCAGCTGATAAGGGTTCGCGTTGTCGTTCGGCTTGATCGTGGCCGGGGAAACGCCGCGGTTCAAGAAGACGCGACCCGGCGCCTGGCCCGTGCATGCAGAGTCGCCGTTCGGAGCAGCGAGTGTGCTCGGCGCGCGGCCAAACGTACTTTGGATGGCCGTGTTTGCGCCATCGATGTTGCTGGTACCGCAGCTGTGGTTCGTCGTGTGATTGCCGATCTCGTTGCCGTCTTCGTAGATGGCCTTCCAGCGAGCATCGCTGATCGCCACGCCGAAATTCTGCGTAACGAGGAAGAAGGTATAACGGCCACCGATGGCCTTCATCTGCTCATAGTAGGTGAGCTGAGATCCGTCGTTGTCGTCAAAGGAGTAGGTTACCGCCGCAGGGAACCCGGCCCAGTCGATCACTGTGATGTTTCCGGGAGTCCCGGAGGGGCGCGGAACGTTGTCAGGACCAGGAGCGGGCGGGATGTCCGAGGGCCCAGGGCCGACGTCTCCACCGCCTCCGCCGCCGCCGGTACCGTTCTCGCTGCCGCCGGTATCACCGCTGCCCCCGCCGCTACCACCGGTCGCGCCGCCTCCACCCGAGCCTCCTGCCGCTGTTCCGCCAACGCCCGGGGCTGCGCCTGCGCCGCCGGCATGGGGCGCTCCGCCGTCCGAAGGACCGAATCCTCCGCCAGAACCTCCGGACCCGGGATTTCCCAACCCTCCAGTTCCCGGTGCAGCTCCGGAGCCCGGGGCTGCGCCTGTTCCCGCGCTCGTTCCTCCGTCTCCTACGCTCCCTCCGCTCCCATCAGCATCACCGTCGGGATTCGGATCGGCAGAACACGCCGCCAGGGACAAGACCAGAGAGCCAAGGCAAAGAGAGAGTTTCCGTGAGAACAAGTTTGAGCCTCCGAAGATATGAGTCGCGCGGCAGGACGGCGGGTCCTTGAGAGTGTAGCGTAAACCGTAGGGCGTGAGGGGCCTTGGACCGGCTGACGAACGACTCGAGGTCGCTATCATGCGCCCCTGGGCTTGTCGATGAAGGCAAGCGGCGCGAAAGCGCTCTCCTTTTCCGATCTTGCGCGGGCTCTTAGGTAGTGTCTGACGGGCGCAACATCAGGCAAGATGCGTGAGGCCCGCCCTTCGTCTATCTCTCGGACTCGATTCACCTCTCGCAATTCGCTCATGAGCCCCTCCGACACTCCTTCGGACGCCTGGTCCCGCTTCCTTCGTGAACCTATGGTTCACTTTTTCGCCCTGGGTGCTCTGCTTTTCGCGGCCGACCGTTTCCTGAACGAGGAGCCCCGGAAAGTGACGGTGACCCCGGGAGTCAAGGCGGACCTCGTGCGACGGCTGACGGACCAACACGGGGTTCCTCCCACCGAGCACCAGCGGACCTTCACCATCGAGGCATGGAAACGAGAGGAGGCGCTGTACCGCGAGGCTCTCCGGCGCGGACTCGATCGCAACGACCCGAACATCCGATCGCTCTTGGTCGGGAAGATGTACGCGGAAGCGGAGCTCTCGGTTCGATTCTCCGACCCCGATGACGCGACGCTGGAGCGTTTTCTCGAAGAAGAGAGGGCGCGCTACGAGCGCCCGCAGCGCTATGACTTCGAGTTCTTCGCTTTTCCGAGGTCCGATGGACAGACTGAGGAAGAGCTCACGAAGTTCCTCGCCCGGCTCGAGGCAGGAGAGAAACCCAACGAGCTCGGCCGGCCCTTGTTCGGAGCAACGCTCGCTCCGGAAGACTTTGCAGGGCGGGTCGCAGCTCCCCTCGCCGCGCGCATCGTCGACGTTCCGCTCGGAACCTGGACCCGGGTGGAGGGTGAGACAGAAGCCTGGCTCCTGCGTGTGAAGGAGGTCTCAGGAGGGCTGCCGCCCCTCTCGGAGGTCCGCGCGGCGGTGCTCGATGATTTCAAGTCGAAGGCGCGAGAAAAGGCTGTCCGCGAGAAGCTCGACAAGATCATCGCCCTCTACGAGTTCGAAGAGGTGCCATGAGCCGTCGGAGCCGTTCGCTGTGCCGACCCTATGAGTGCAATCCGGCAAGGTCAGCCGCGTTCGCCCTGCCTCGCACCCTCTTCGCGGCGGTTCTCGGAGCGCTCCTCATCCTCCTCCCGGCGCGAGCGTGGACGCATCCGATCGACAACGCTGCATTGGTGATCCAGGAGCTCGAGGCGGGGCGCTTTTCGGCACGCTTCCAGTCGGACTCACCTGCGCTGCGTTCCATCGAGCATCCCGCGGTTTATCCGCCGCACTGTGAGCTAAGAGGTGAGCTCTTGAGCTGTGGTCCCGCGGGGCTCTCCGGGCGCGTCGAGTTGCCTTGGTTGGAGGGGGCACAGACGCGTGTCTTGGTCGACGTGAGCTGGCTCGACGGTTCGCGATTTCAGCGAGTGGTGTCCTCTGAGAATCGAGAGATCGCCATTTACGATCAAAGAGCGCGGGGCCTCGCCGCCTATTGGCTCGTGCTTCGGGACTACTGTGAGCTCGGCGTCGAGCACATTCTGCTCGGCTTTGATCATCTGTGCTTCGTCTTGGCGTTGACGCTCCTGGTGCAGGGCCGCAGGCGCCTTATCGCGACCATTACCGCCTTTACGGTCGCGCACAGCATCACCCTCGCGCTCTCCGCGGTGGAGTGGATCGCCCCTCCCATTTTGCCCATCGAGGCCACGATCGCCCTCTCCATTGTGCTGGTCTGCAGAGAGTGCCTCGCGCCCCAGGAGTCCCTCACCCGGCGGCGACCGTGGACCGTTGCCTTCATCTTCGGTCTCCTTCACGGGTTCGGCTTCGCCTCGGCGCTCCGGGATGTTGGTTTGCCCGAGGCGCACGTGCCTGCGGCGCTCTTCGGCTTCAACGTGGGAGTGGAGCTCGGACAGCTCGCGGTCGTGTTCGGGCTTCTGGTGCTGGCTCACCTGGGGACTCGCCTGGGTCTTCGGCGACCCTGGGTCCCGCGCGCTCTCGCCTACGGTATGGGCGCGGTGGGCGCGTTTTGGTCGATCGAGCGAACCTTTGCGATTCTGGGCCTAGGTTGAGGGCCGGCACGGCAGGGCGGCGAGGTAGACGCCCGACAGAGCCCTAGGGTCAGGCACTTGGCGCGGCCATTGCAACTTGGTCCCCGTGGACAAGCTGCAACAGTACGCGGAGCGGCGCGATTTCGAACGCACCCCCGAGCCCGCTCCCGGGAGTCGGCGCGCGAAGAAAGGGGAGCTCCGGTTCGTGGTTCAGGCTCACGCGGCTCGGGCCATGCACTACGATTTTCGGCTGCAGGTAGGGGATGTGCTGGTGAGCTGGGCTGTGCCGAAGGGGCCCAGCCTCGATCCGAAGGACAAGCGTCTCGCCGTGCGGACCGAAGATCATCCTCTCGAGTACGCAGCGTTCGAGGGAATCATTCCCAAGGGTCAGTACGGCGGCGGCGGAGTCATCGTTTGGGATGAGGGCACCTGGGAGATGGAGGGAGATCCTGAAAAGGGGCTTCAGGAGGGGAAACTGCGCTTCGTTCTGCACGGCCAGAAGCTGCGCGGCCGGTTCCACCTCACGCGCACCCGCTCGCGCGGCGACAAGGAGAACGACAAGAACTGGCTCTTGATCAAGGGGCGCGACGAGGCCGCGCGGAGCGCGGCTGAGAGTGTCGTCGTCTCCGCTCCCCAAAGTGTCCTTTCCGGACGCACTCTCGAAGAGGTCAAAGGCGCGCCGCGCGCCGTTTGGACGAAGGGAGGAGAGAAAAAACTCGAGCCCCCCGAGCCGAACGAGCCCCCCGAGCCGAACGAGCGCCTCGACCCGAGTCAGCTCAAAGGGGCCCGCGCGGCTCCGTTCCCCGCAGGTCGAGAACCCCAGCTCGCGACTCTTGTTGAAGATCCTCCCGGGGGCGACGGCTATGTGCACGAGGTGAAACTCGATGGGTATCGAGTCTTGGCTGAGATTCGGTCTGGTGAGGTGAGGCTGTGGTCGCGGGGAAAGAAGGACTTCGGCGCGCGCTTTCCGAGTGTTGTGAAGAGCCTCAGGGAACTGTCGATCGAAGATGCGCTACTCGACGGGGAGGTCGTGGCCCTCGATGAAAAGGGGCTGACTCACTTCCAGGCGCTCCAGAACGGGGGCGGTGGCGCGAAGAAAACGACGATCGCCTACGTGGTGTTCGATCTGTTATACGTGAATGGAGTGGACCTGCGGAAAGCTCCGCTTCTCGAGAGGAAGGCGCTTCTCTCGAGGCTCCTTGGAACTTTTCGGAAGCAGCTTCGCGGCGTTGTTCGTTACAGTGACCACGTGCGGGGTCATGGTCCGGAGTTCTTCGCCGAAGCGTGCCAGCTGGGCATGGAAGGCGTCGTCTCGAAGCGAGTCGACACGCCCTATTCGGGCATTCGGAGTCACGCCTGGCTCAAGAGCAAGTGCATGAAGCGCCAAGAGTTCGTGATCGGCGGTTATACGGATCCGTCTGGTTCTCGCACGGGCTTCGGGGCGCTCTTGGTCGGGCTCCACGATGAACAAGGCGCGCTCAAGTACGCGGGAAAAGTCGGGACCGGTTTCAGCGAACGTTCGCTGAAGCAGCTCAAAGCGCGCCTCTCGAAACTTGTCCAAGACAAGCCTCCCTTCGATCCGGCGCCCCGTGGGGCAGAGGCGCGGGGTGTCCATTGGGTGAAGCCGGAGCTGCTCGCCGAGGTGTCCTTCTCCGAGGTGACCGAAGGCGGGAAACTCAGGCATTCTTCCTTTCAAGGTCCACGCGAGGACAAAAGCGCCGAAGACATTGGCCTAGAACAGCCGAGTCCCTTGCCGGGCGAGGCTCCTTCCCGAGAGGGTCGCTCGCGCAAGAATGCTCGGACCGAGGCGCCGCCTGAAGCGGTCAAGCGACAAGAGGGAGCGACTGCGAAGAGCTCCGGCGGCTCAGAATCGAGCACTGCGCTCCTGCGCTCGTTGACACACCCAGACCGGGTTCTTTTCCGCGAGCAGGGACTGACCAAACGCGATCTCGCAGAGTATTACGTGGCCATTGCTGATCGGATGCTCCCGCACGTCGCCGAGCGTTTGCTCACGATCGTGCGCTGCCCGGGCGGGGAAGGTTCTCCTTGTTTCTATCAAAAGCATGGCAAACAGAGACTGCCTGAGGGAATCAATGAAATGCCGATGCCGGAGGGCGGTGAGCCGTATCTTTTCGTGCGCGACGCGGCGGGCCTCGTCGGACTTGTCCAACTCGGAGTTCTCGAGATTCACGTCTGGGGCTCTCGGACAGACAAGCTCGAATATCCGGACCGGCTGATTTTTGACCTCGATCCCGATCCTGATCTCGACTGGGCTCGCCTCGTGGAGGGTGCCCTCGACGTGCGCGATGAGCTCGGGAGGCGGGGGCTCGAGAGCTTCGTGAAGACAACAGGCGGCAAGGGGATCCACCTCGTCGTGCCCATCGAACCTGTCACGACCTGGCCGGAAACGAAGAAGTTCTGCAAGGCGGTCGCCGAGAAGCTCACGCGGGACAGCCCGAGGCGCTTCGTCGCCACAATGACCAAAGAGAAGCGAAAGGGGAAGATCTTCATCGATTATCTGCGCAATGCTCGCGAGGCCACGGCTATCGCCTCCTACTCGACGCGAGCGCGTCCCGGAGCACCGATTTCGACGCCAGTCGCTTGGGAGGAGCTCGCAGAGGACTTGCGCGGCGCCTTCCGTTTCGAAGCGCTCCTCGAGCGAGTCGCGCATCTCAAGAGTGACCCATGGCAGGGCTTTTTCGAGGTGCGGCAGAGGATCCCTGCGGACTGAACGGGTACCTGATGGAACGGCCATTGCACTCCTCCCCCACGAGGTCGCATGGCAATACCCGAGAAGTCCACGCGTTCCGCTCTTTGGCTCGCTGAAGGAGACGAGGAATGCACTCATTGCTTGGGAACTTACGTGATCGAGCAGGAGGTTCGATGCATCGCTTGTGATGGGCCGATGTGCCCCAGGTGTGCCTGGATCGTGAGACAGAAGGCCTCGATCTATTGTTCCGGCTGCGAACGGGAGGACAAAAATGGCCGCGCGCGCGATCTATAAGGCCGTCATTCAGCTCGCGGAGCGCGAGGTTCCCGTAAAATTCTACGCAGCCGTGGAAAGCCGAGGTGTGCAATTTCGGCTTCTCCACGAGGAGGACGGTGAGCCGGTCGTCCAGGAGCTGATCGACAAGACGACGGAAGAACCCGTAGCGCGCGAAGAGGTCACCAAAGCCTATCCGCTCGATGAGCAGAAGTGGGTCGTCTTGGACGCCGACGACCTAAACTCTCTGGCTCCGGAACCCTCGCGATCCATAGAAATCAGCCATTTCGTGGCTCCGACCGCGGTCGAGCCTGTTTGGTACGAGCGACCCTACTATCTCGGGCCGGACGGCGACGACGAAGGTTACTTTGCGCTCGCGTCGGCTCTCGAGCAGCGCGGAGTGGAAGGCATCGCGCGCTGGGTAATGCGCGGGCGGGCGTACTTTGGAGCGCTACGGGCTGAGAACGGGTACCTGATGATGAGCACGATGCGGCCGCAGGAGGAGGTCATCGACCTCGAAGGGTTCGCTCGCCCTCCGGCCAAAGAGCTCACAGAGGCTGAGGTCCGGCTCGCCGGTCAACTCATCGAAACGCTCGAGGGAAGCTTCGATCCGAGCGAGTTCCATGACGACTTCGAGGACGAAGTCAGAGGGCTCGTCGAACAGAAGGTGGAGGGGCGAGTCATTCCTCTGCGCACCGCGAAGGCGAAGAAAGCAAAGGACACGAGCGTAGCCGACGCGCTCAAGAAGAGCCTTGCTGCTCTCAAGAAGGACCGAAATCGCCGCAAGGCGGCGCGGGGCTAACTCACATGGAGCACACGTATGGCCAAGCAGAAGAGCGACCAGAAGACGGAAGAGAGCGGCGAGGTGGAGCGAACCTCCGGGCGCTCTTTTTGGTCCGGAACGATTACCTTCGGCCTAGTGAGCATTCCCGTCGACTTCTTTTCGGCGACCAGGCCTCGTCAGGCGCGGCTCCGTTTGGTCACTAGAGACGGCGACGCGGTCGGGCGGCGGTACATCTGCCCCCGGCACGACCGTCCTGTCCCGAACGAGGAGCTCGTGCGGGGCTTTGAGCTCGACTCTGGCGAATTCGTCCCGATCACGGACGAAGAGCTCGCCTCCGCCCGCCCAGAAAAGACGCGCGACCTCGATCTTCGGCGCTTTGTGCCGCTCGAGGAGCTGCCGCGTCTCTTCTTCGTGCGCCCTTATGTTCTTGCTCCCTCGGGCTCTTCGACGAAGGCCTACCGCCTGCTCGCCGAGACGATGGAACGGAAGAAGAAGGTCGGCATCGCGACCATGGTCATGCGCGACAAGGCGTACATCGTCGCGATCATGGCTCAGGCTGGGCTCTTGCTCGCCGAGACTCTGCGTTTTGCGAGCGAAGTGCGTACGCCGGAGCTGATTGGGCTGCCCGTTCGAGAAAAAAGCTCGGCCGCTTCCGTGAAAGGATTTCTTGCGACGATCGACGACCTTACGGAGGCTGAGCTCCGGCGTGAACAGCTCGTTGACGAGTATGGCAAGGCGCTCACCCGCCTCGCGGAGACCAAGGCCAAGCGCCGCCAAGGAGTTCTCAAGATCGAGGGCTCCGAGCCCGAGAGCGAGGAAGAACTGCCCCCGCCGATCGACCTCATGGCCCTTCTCAAGGAAAGGCTCGAAGGAGGCGGAAAGAAGCCGCAGCGCTCGGGGAGCTCGCCTTTGCCCTCTTCACGGGACGGTTCGTCAAGGACGCAGTCCGCGCGAGCTCTCGCCGAAAAACCGAAAGAGGACCTCTACCAAAGGGCGAAAAAGCTCGGCATCGAAGGCCGAAGCCGCATGACCAAGGGCGACCTCGTCAAGGCGATCCACAAGGCGGCGAGCTGACGCACGCGCAAGGCTCACAGCCCAAAGCGAGGCCATGGCGCGCGGCGAAGGTCGGGTGGGTGTGTCGGGCTGGAATACCTGGGCGCACGCTTCGACGCGGTGGAGATCAACGGGACCTCGGGAGCCCTCGGCACGGGCGCGCGACGCGAAAACGGCCCCTCCTCCGCGAGGGGAAGAAGGGCCGCCACCGAGTCCATGCTCAGCCTCTCTTAGAACGGGCAGTTCGTGGGTTCTGAAGTGAACTTCGGGTTGTCCGCGACCTCAAACCAGTCGACGAACCAGAGACAACCGTCGCGCGCAGGGCCCGCCGGGATCTTCGAGCAATTCTGACGGACGCATTCCTTCTTCGCGGAGTGAGACCCTGTGCAGTTCGTGAGGAAACCGCCGTACTGCGCGCCGAGGTCGTTGCTTCCCCACTGACGGCTGCAGGCGTTGAACTGGCCGACGCCGCCGCCGGGCACCATGAGATCGAACTGGTTACCGGCGACGTCGCTGCCGGTGTTCGTCACCTTTACGATCATCTGCTTGCCCTTGATGAGCTTGGAGCCGGGGTCGTTGGCGTTGTGCTCGCCCTGCCCGGTGAACTCGATGCGGTAACACTGGCCGCAATTCGGGTTGGCCTTGGCGATGTGGCCGTAGGAGAGACAATCTGAGACGGCCCTAGGCGCTTCGTCGTAGCAAGCGAAGGAGCCCCCGCCGTTGCAGGCGCTGTTCGAGTCGCCGGTCCTCTGGATGCCGTCTTGGCTGCAGCGGTGACCGTCGAACTGCGCGCAATGGGGCTGGCAGCAGTCCCAATAACGGGTTGCGAAGCCGTTGCCGCCGTTCACCTGCGGCAGACCCTCTCCCGAGCAATCGACTCCGCTTGGGGCACCACCGGTTCCGCCGCCCTCGGGAACACAACGCCCGCAGGTGATGTCGCAGTAGCCAGCGAACCAGCTCTCTCCGCATGCGTCGGCCTCCGTGGCCCAGTCCGCACAGGTCGCGTCGGGCCATTCGGGGTCAGGCGGGTAAGGCTTGTCTTCACAAGGTGGCGCGCCGCCGGTCCCTGCGCCACCGCTGCCGCCGCCCTCGGGAACGCAGCGACCGCAGCTCACGTCGCAGTATTTCGAGAACCATGCTGCACCGCACTCATCAGTTTCGGTCGCCCAATTCTGGCAGGTAGCGTCGGGCCACTCGGGATCCGGGGGCGGCTCGACGTCCACGCAGGGCGCGGCGCCACCGCTGCTCGGACCGCCTCCACCGGTTGCCTGGGCAACACCGCCGCTCCCCGTCGCGTTCCCGCTGCCCGGACCACCTCCGCCACTACTCGTGGCTGCGCCGCTTCCCGTGGTACCCCCGATGCCGGAAGCCGCACCGGTTCCCACGAAGCCTCCGCCTACGCCCCCGGCACCGGTGACACTTCCGGTGGCGGTGACGTTACCCCCCGACTCCGATCCAGGCGTGAGGCCGTCGGTACAACCGCCCGTCGACACCAGCGCAACCGCGAAGCCGAGAACGGAAAGGGACAAGAAGGAGGGGCGGCGAAACGAAGAGGAAGGAGTTCCCATGGCGCTCAATCGTAAGGGGGGGAAAATATTGCTTGGGGTTGCCTCGGAGCTTGGATGCTCGAGCTTTCGAGTTCCCGGATACGGGACCAAGGTAGCCGAGCCTGCCACCTGAAGCCGCCCCCTAAGTGGACATGGGCCTGCAAAAAAGGTCTCGTCCGTCCGACTCGGTTGAATTTTCGCAGGCGCAGGAGCTCCCCAGCGCCGAAAACTATCAAAATTGCCATTGCCGCTGACAAAGCCGACAGTTCTCACTTTCTGCTTTCCGAGCGCCTCGTAGGGGGCCTAGCGCAAGGGGGAGCACGCAAACACCCTTCGGCAACAACTTTGGGAGCGCGGGCCATGAAGGCCCGGGGAGGGGTTTCGCGTGGGGCGTGACGTGTGGTGGGTATCACAACATAATCACACCAGGAGCTCCCGCGCCTTTGCGGCCATAGGGGCGCAGTTTTTTTTGCCCCGGCCTCGAGACTAGACAGTCTGCCCATTGGGCTTCGGTCGTCCTGTCGCTACCGTGCCCGGCGAAAGGAGAGAACCACGAAATGTCCTACGTTGATTTCTTTGCGCTGCCGCTCCCGAAAGGGAACGAAGAAAAGTACCGCCAGATGGCCGAGACCTTCAAGACCGTGATGAAAGAGCATGGCCTGCTGCTCTACTGTGAGGCGGTCGCCGATGATGTGCCTCGCGGTGAAGTGACAGACTTCTATCGTGCGGTGATTGCGACCGAGGACGAGACCGTCGTCTCGGCGTTCGCTGTTTGGCCCGACAAGGCGACGCGAGATCTCGCTTGGGAGCGGGGGATGCAGGACCCTCGTTTCGGCGGTCCCGATGAGTTCGCGAGCGTCTTCGACGGCAAGCGTATGTTCTGGGGCGGCTTCAAGCCGATCGTGGAATACGACGCGCAGAACCCGAAGTGACTGCTCGAGGAGGTCGCCGCCGAACCTTTCACCGGAGGAGCGAAGGCGGCTTCGTCCTCGCGCGGAGGCGGCGGAGTGCGCTCTGGGCGGCAAAATATCCGCAGAGACCATGGACGCCGCCACCGGGCGGCGTGGCCGAAGAACATAGAAATACTCGAGGGTTTGCGCTCGAATAGGGATCGAGGCTCACGACCGGCCGGAAGAAGAGCTGGCTGAGAGTCGCCGCGCCCCCGTTGATATCCCCGCCGACGAAATTCGGGTTATACTCTTCCATTTGAGCTGCGGTGCGCGTGTGGCGCGCGAGGATCAGGTCGCGGAAGCCGGGCGCGAAGCGCTCGAGCATGGTCTCGATCCGATCTGTGATAGATTCGTGAGAGGAGGCTGGCACGTGACAGTAGGCCCAGCCGGTGTGTTTGCCCGAAGGAGCTCGGCTCGGATCGGCCAAGGTGGGCTGGACGAAGAGAACAAAAGGCTGCTCAGCGATCTTTCCGTCATGAGGAGCGCTCTCTGCCGCGTGCATCTGATCCGCAGAGCCCCAGAGGTGAATCGTCGTCGCACGGCGGCAGGCCGGGTTCTTCCAGGGGACGGGCCCGTCGAGCGCCCAATCGATTTTGAACACACCAGGGCCGTAACGGTAGCGAGCGAGGCGCTTTCGATAGGAGCCCGGGAGCCAGCCATCGTCGATCGCGAGGAGCTGGCGAGGCGTTACATCGAAGAGATAGACACGCGCGGGGGGTAGATCGCGGCTGCTCCGCACCGGATGCTCGAGCCAAACTTCGCCGCCGTGCTTGTCGATTTGCGCGAGCAGCGCTCGGGCAATCGAGTGCGATCCCCCTTCGGCCACGGGCCAGCCGACGGCGTGTCCGGAGACGGCTAAGATGAGCGCGAAGGCGGCGGTGCCCGGTACGTCGAGGGGAAGCATCGAGTGCGCCGCCGCACCTGCCAGAAGCGCTCGAGCTTTGGGATCTTTGAAGCGCCGCGCGAGAGAGTTCATGGAAAGGAGAGCATCTTTCGCAAACCTCAGGCCGAGCAGCGGATGGCGCGGGAAGCGAAGCGGTCCGACGAACATCGCGACGAGATCGTCGAATCTCTCCACGAGCGGCGTCACGAGAGCTTCATAACGAGTCCCGTCGCGGCCGAGCTGCGCCGCTGTCACGGTGACACTGCGCTCAAGGGTAAGGACCTGGTCGTCGCCCATGACATGAGCGAGCGGCGCCTCCGTATGTCGCCACACGACGCCGTGTTTCTCGAGTTCGAGGGTACGCAAGAGCGGGGAGGCTACGGCGAGCGGATGAACCGCAGAGCAGACGTCGTGAAGGTAGCCGGGGAGCGTCAGCTCTTCGGTGCGTGTGCCTCCGCCGGGGCTCGCAGCTCCTTCGATGACGAGGACCGAGTATCCCTCGCGGCTGAGGACCGTCGCAGCCGCGAGCCCATTCGGACCGCTACCGACGATCACCGCATCATACATGGGAGAGGTGGAGAAAATCTCTGAGGCTTCGGCGAGTCATCCAGAACAGCAAACGGACAGTACCGCTCAAGGGAGGATGTCCTTTTCGTTCGAGACGCTCCGCCGCGCGATAGCCAGAGCTTTTTTTGACGACACGTTCGCGGGCGACAGTGGGAAGAGGGCGCTCTTCGGGAGCGCGAAGGACGAAGCGCATGCCCCTTGTCCATGCATGTTCGGTGCCATGGCTCGTGGTTCTTTGGCCCCGGTCCATCACAAAAGACTGAGCCCGAACGAGCCTTCGCCTGAGCTCTCCTGGCCCGCATGCGCCAAAATCGGCGGCGCAACGAACGTCCCCAGGAGCCTCCATCTCGCTTCGGTCGTTCGCCTCGCCTTGACCTCGCTCCAGCGCTGGACACCCCTGCCGCCAACGCCGCCGCCGCCACTCACGGAACCCTCTGGATGCTTGAACGGTGAGCTCATTCGCCACCGTGAGACGTCCGTGCGCTCAACCGTGTCTCCGAGGCCTTGGGCCCCCACAGCGGTTCTTCTTGCGCGTGGCATGGCCATTGCTGATGAGTGGCGTCGATCCTGAGGGGATCGGCTTCGTCAGGGAACCAGCATGAACATTTGGGAAATCCATCCAGCTTTCGTCCACTTTCCTATCGCCTTCCTTTTCTCCTCGACGGTGCTCGAGTTCGTCGCGCGCCGGCGAAGAAAGGAAGGGCTGAGCCGCGTCGCTGTGGGACTTCTGGCCGCAGGCGTGATCTCGGCCCCGATCGCGGCGCTCGGAGGGCTCGTCGCCTTCTTCACTGTGCCAATACCGAGCGATGACGCGCACGTTCGCATGATCGTTCACGGAGTCTTGGCCGTGCTCGCCACCGCTGTCTACGCGCTGACCTTAGCTTTGCGCTGGAAGAACCGGGGGGAGCAGGCGAGCGCGGGCGCGCTTTCGCTTTCGGTCCTCGGCGCGCTCCTGCTCGCGGCGACCGGGGCGGTCGGTGGTTACTTGGTTTATCAGGACGGCGTTGGAATGGAGCCGACGGTGCCGCGCGTGGTGGACCGGGATTGAGGTTCGAGGCGCTCGCCTGAACCCGTTCGCCTGAACGCCCTGAACGCTGGGGTGACGCCCGTGCGCGGGCGCTCGGTCCGTACAAATCATCCGCACAAACAAATGAGAGCAGCCCGGATCCGCGCAAAGGCGTTCCAGGCTGCTCGGTGTCTTCTTGGGGGCGAGATGTTAGTGCTTCTGCACGTAAGGCTCGCGCGCCTTCTCCGCGCGGGCAGCGCCGATCGCGGTCTCGACCTTCTTGATCTCTTCCGGGGGCGGTAAGGCCGCCGGGAGCCCGAGGGAGTCGATCCAGAGCTCACGACACCATCCCTTGGTGTGATAGAGGTGGTGATCTTCTTCGGTCTCGACCTCTTCGAAGGCGCGCTTCAGAGTGTCCTTCCAAGCGCCGCTTCCGTTCTCCGCCACATGTCCGATCAGCTCCCAGTTGAGGTGATCTTTGGTCTCAGCGAGGACCACACACTCCGCGGCGACGATCTGCGCTGCGGCTTCGTCGCCTTCAGAAACCGCCTCTTCGATGGCTTGGACGAGTGACTCGCCAAGGAGCCGGACCACCGCGCGGCCAGGTGTTTCGACCTCCGGGTCGAGGCCGAGTTCCTTGAAGACGTTCAGCAGGATCTTCTGATGGTTCTTCGTCTCCTTGAGGTACTTGCTCCACTCTTTTTTGAGGTCGCTATTTTGAGCAGCGCTGACTGCCTGCTCGTAGATCTGTTCTCCACCGAGCTCGGTTTCCAGGGCCTGGTAGAGAAGCTCAGTGACTTGGTCCGTATCGTAGGAAGTTTTCTTCATGGGTATTGGGCTCCTGACGACGGACCAAAAGCACGCGGCGTGCCATCAAGCTTTCGCGTCGGGCTCCGCATAGGCCTTGCGCGCTTCGTGTAGCGGAATGCCGCAGGCGGGCTTCTGCCTCGGCGCACTTTCGTCTCAGGTTCTCTACCCCGGGCAGCGGCTTCATGTCGGTTTCGGCTGATTCGCCGGCCGACATTGCACTCCGCTCGTGAAGTTCCGGGATTACGCGAGGGATTTCGACGGCATGCCCTTTGCTCTGGGTCCGACTGAGTCACGCTTCGTTGGGACGAGAGGCCGTGCTCAGGGACCCGCGCTTTTAGCGACCCTGCCGCTGTCGTCCCGACGAGGACCCTGACTCCCCTCCGCGCCCGGGTCTGCGAATGACTCAGCGCAAATGCCTCACCCGCGCACAGGAGTGCCCGGCTCCCTCAAGACCCGTACAAGCACCATGAACGCACCCATCACCAGAATCCGCTCCGAACGGCTCCTCTCGAGCTGCCTACCGGCGTTTGAGACGCGATATCTCGGAGGCGAGCCTTTTGTCCTGTCCGGGATGATCTCGACTCCTGAGTTCTGCTTCGGCTGGTCTCATTTCGAAGTGCTGCTCGCGAGCGCCGGGCCGGAAGCGCTGCTTGTCGCAGAATCGAATGAGGCCGCTGGCGCGGCAGGCTCGGGAGAGCGCAAGACGGGCGTCGGAATGGTCATTTCTGGCGCTGAACGGTTCTGCCCGGTGCTTCGCTCCTTTGCGCGAAGTGTCCAGGAACAACTCGGTTCGGGCTGCGTCCAGGTTTCGGCGAGTGCCCACGTTCGGCGTAGAGTGGAGCAGATTGGAGCAGGTGGCCCGGCGAGCCGCGTCTTTGAGGAGGCAGTGCGCGTTCTTGCGGACCTGCCCCCGGAGAGCGGGAGCCGCCCGCGCGTCTTCGAGATGTGCTCCGATCGGTATCGCGAGGACGCATGGCGGACTTCGGACTGCCCCGCCTTCTTCGTCCAATCTCAAGGCAGAAGTCAGCACTACTTCCGCCCCAACACGCTGGTCACCGACCGAGGACTACCCGACGATGACCTTGATGCTCATCGGTACGAGACGTCGCGACTTTGGATGGCGCAGCTTTCCGAAGGAGACGTTCTGTACCTGCCGAGGGGCTGGTGGCATCGCCATGAGGCCTCGTCAGACTCACTCTCGCTCGTGATGACGGCGCAGCGAGAGCCCGCGAATTACGGCATGATCGTTGCGTAGGAGGAATCAGTGTCGAACGCCCGATCCCTCTTTCCGCTTCTTCCCCTACTTGCAGCGGGTGCCCTCGTGGGATGCGTCTCGCTCCCTCGAACGGCCCCCGTTCCTCACCCTCCGAGTCAAGAATGGATCGGACGAGCGGAAAGTCGCTGGCCCGACACCTCCGAAGCAGAGCTCCTGCTCGGAAGGCGGCTCTTCATGGAGAGGTGTAACGAGTGTCATCGCCATCCGGACGTGACCTATCTGCCCGAGCAACAGTGGCCGACCACGATGGTCCAGATGGGCAAGTATGCGAAACTCACCGACGCGGAACGCAAGGCTGTATTCCGCTTTATCCTCACGGCTCGCGCGTCGGTGTTCGGCCACTCCTCCGCGTTCGTCGAGCCCGAAGAGCCCTCGTCTGAGGAAGCTTCAGGGACGGAAGCGGGACCTGGCGGTTAACGAAGCTCGGGGTTTCTGGAACGTCTTTTCTGCAATCAATATGGATCAGGAAAAGAGAGGAGATCGATATGCCCCAAGGAGACAAATCGAAGTACACCGATAAGCAGAAGCGAAAAGCCGAACACATCGAGAACTCCTATAAGGAGCGGGGTGTGAGCGCGGAGGAGGCCGCTCAACGCGCATGGGCCACCGTCAATAAGGATTCCGGCGGCGGGAACAAGTCCGGGAGCGGTCGTGGTCGGCCGGACACGAACATGTCTGCGAAGAAAGGCGGCAAGGTCGGAGGCCAAAAGTCCGCTTCCCGGACCACGGCCGCTCGGAGCGCCTCAGCGAAGAAAGCGGCTGCTACGAGGAAGAAGAACGAGACGCGCCGCAAAGCGGCGTAAACAGCGTCCTCAAGGCGCGTTTCTGAGGCCTCTTGTCGAGGCCTCTTGACGCGGTCCTAGCTCCCACTGCGCGCCGTGAGCGGGGGCGAGATTCGGATGAGGAGAGAAGTGTGTGAGGCGTCTCCTTTATCACTCGCGCTCGTCATCCTTGTCACGAATGGCGCGAGCGAGGGCCTTGTCCGCCTCGTCGATCTTTCGTTCAACCGTCTCTGCAGCGTCCTTTAGCTCTCGTTTGGTGTCCTGCGCAGCCGTCTTGACGCCCTCCTGAGTGCGCTCTGTGAGATCTTCTGACTTTGCCTTGGCGCGCTCATTCATGCGCTTGAGCACGGCGCGGCCGCCCGACTGATTGGGGGGCG
>JAEYYX010000078.1 GCA_023428245.1 Pseudomonadota bacterium | reverse complement strand
CCAGAGAATCCTGGCCAGTTGGTGCTGCTCGCACCCCTGGCCAAGATGAGCTCGGGCTCCTCACCCGCGCGCAGCTTGCCCTCGAGTTTTCTGGGAGAAACCCCGAGTGACAACAAATGTATCATCGACCAGTCTCGGGGCCAGCGAGCACGGGTAAGAGGGACCCTTGCCGCGCGGAGCGCCGCGAGCACGGCAAGAAGTGAAGGCGAGCTCACTCGCGGGGGAGCCTTCAGAGATGCCGGGCACATGGTTCGGATGGATCTCGCGCGGAGCGGTCCATGCCTGCCCGTGGGCGCGACCTGTAGCCAACGTTTCGCGTACGAGTGGGACGAAGTCGGGCGCCTCAGTCGGGCGAGGCGCTGGGATACAGCACCGGGTTCGAGCATCGACGATCCGCTCCCGGGAGGGACGCCCGCGGCCGATCTGAGACATCACTATGACGCTGGAGACCAAAGGGTCATCAAGCACGCCGTAGACACGAGCGGCGAGAGCTTCACGCTGTACGTCTTCGCGTCTCTCGAATTCCGCCGTTCACAGTTCGGGACGGACTACTCTGACACTGGCAGCGGCCCCGCCGACTACGAAGCGAGCGTCTTCACGGTCGTCCCGTACCTGCTCGCGAACGGCGTCCGCCTCGCGCGCCTCGCTTACGAGGGAACGAGCGAAGTCCCCGAGGTCGCGACTGGCAGAGGAGCCGGCCAGGTCAACGCCAGCGTCTCCCAGGTCCACGTCTTCTTCGAGCTCGGGGACCACCTTGGCTCGACGAGCGTCGTGCTCGATAAAGCGACGAGCGAGCTCGTCGAACGCTCGAGCTTCCAAGGCTACGGCGCGACCGAGAGCGACTACCGCCCCGGCCGCTGGAACGCGTTCCGGGAGGATTACAGGTTTACGGGGAAGGAAGAGGATGCCGAAGTCGGGCTCACCTACTTCGGGAAGCGATACCTCAACGCGTACCTAGGAAGGTGGATTTCGGCGGACCCGCTGGCCATCCACGCGCCGGGCGAAGCTGACCTGAATGTTTATGCGTATGTGAGCGGAAGCGTTCTCAAGAATGTGGATCCGTTGGGGCTTTGCACAAACGAAGACAATTGCGGAGGGACCGATTCACAAAGCAGCACGGACAGCACATCCGAGAGTCCAGATCTTTCGTACTCGCTCGCCACGATCAAGCGCGACTACGAATTCCTGGCACTGGGAAATGCATCGTACGAAGGGAGAAAAGCTCCTTCCGGGTGGCGCGAAGTGACCGATGAAGAACTTGGAGCGAAGGGATTGTCGCGAGACATGTTCTCTACCGAGGCGGGCTTTAGCGCTTCGCTCTACGTCAATGATCGTCGACAGGAATTCGCTCTTTCTTTTCGAGGTAGCGATACCAGAGAGGACTTCGAGAAGGCGAATTTCCCGCAGGCGGTTGGAGTGGAAACGGACCAATATCATCGAGCGGCAGAGCTGGCGGGTCGGGTGCGTGACTCCTTTGGGAATGGCTCAAACCTTACTATGACTGGTCACAGCCTCGGCGGAGGTCTTGCTGCGGTGGCTGCAATCGCTACAGGCAGCAAAGCCGTCACCATGAACGCTGCGGGTGTTCATGCAAGCACACTGCTGATGGCAAGTGGCGGAGGCGGCTTGCCATCAAACGGGCAAACCGCCAATGGCCGCCGGATTGCGGAAGCGCTGGTAGAATCAAGCTTTAGGGCGGCCTACTCCAACCAAATAACAAACTACCATATCCAGGGGGAATCGTTACGTCCTTGCAAACTCTTCCGTTTGTCCCTTCGGCCCAAGGGCGGCAAGTCGCCATTCCAGCTCGAACGTCTGCAAACCCATTAGCGCAACATGAAGCCCCGCTGTCGCTTCAGAATGTTCGGGCCGAGATCCACCGCCTTGAGGCACTGACTCCAGGGCAGCCATGAAAAGTCGATTCCGATCGGTTGAAAGCTTAGCAATGGTAGTGCTTGCCGTTTTTGGACCATATCAAGCCTTCCTTCTATCAATGAGCCTTGTGGACAACGTTCGGTCAGTACTTCAACCGATCGCGTTTTATGCATGCATCACGCAATCGTCAGCATCAATCGGTTCTTTCTTGCTCCCTCCGATGGTCGATAGACTTTTGCGTCTGCCGGCGAACTCGCAGAACGGGCCGCGGCGAGTCCTTGGAATAATAGCTGCCTCTGCTTTCGTGGTCTTTTGGCTGGCGTACGCCAATTTCGTTTCGACGCTTCGATGAATAGGAGAATTGTAACCTTGCCAACAACCGCGATTGCCCCTGATTTGGATCCCCTTTCGGCGGGGACGCGTTCAGCATGGCATGAGTTCGATCTTGGTCTGGAACCGGACCAAGTACCACGATGTATGGTCGAACTCGGGCCCCTCCGCCGCGCGGACCTTGCCCTCGGAGATGCTCTTGTCATGGAGCAATTTTTCGGACTCCTCGGGGTTCCTTCGAGGGGCGAGGGAGCACGGCGAAGAGGGACCCTTGGGGCGCGCCGCCGCTCGAGCTCCCGCCCGCTGGCGAGCCACCGTCGCCCGCGCTCGCCCCCGAGCCGCCCACACCGTTTCCTCCCGCCTCGGCGCCTCCGTCGCTCGCCGAACTCCCAGACCCATCA
>JAEYYX010000076.1 GCA_023428245.1 Pseudomonadota bacterium | reverse complement strand
TGATGGGTCTGGGAGTTCGGCGAGCGACGGAGGCGCCGAGGCGGGAGGAAACGGTGTGGGCGGCTCGGGGGCGAGCGCGGGCGACGGTGGCTCGCCAGCGGGCGGGAGCTCGAGCGGCGGCGCGCCCGGAACGGGCGGGGCGAACGGCGAAGATGATCACCTCTACGGGCTCGGGGACGAGTGCGAGACGCCCGGAGAATTTAGCTGTTCCGCGGCGAACGAGCTCTTGGCATTGATCTGTGGCGGGGACAAGAAATGGCAGGTGCGGGAGACCTGCGAGAGCGGAGAGAAGTGCGACTTCCGCGGCGGCTCGGGAGTCGGACTCTGTCTCGCGCCGGTCGAAGGATGCGAGACGAACACGAGCGAGCCGATCTGTGGCGAGCAAGGCGTCGAGACCTGTGTGCGCGGTGGCTTCGAGACGGAGGTCATTGAGGCGTGTGAAGACAGGTGTGTGGACGCGGAGTGCGTCCTCGTCGACGATGAATGTCCGGAGGGGACGTTCTATGAGTGCGAAGATTTTGAGGTTTGTGGTGGGCAGGACACCTGGTGCGGCACCGAAACCTGTACTTTTGGGATGTTTGGGTTGTACGTCTCTCCCGGACCGAGGACGTTTCGACTCCCCGAAGCAGATTTATTGTGCCAGTCGGTGTGTTCTGATGAGGCCGCTGTTGGTTTCGTGGTCACAGCGTCGTCACTGACAGAAGACTCTGCGCTCCGGGTGAGGCTCGGCACGGGATGGCGCATGAGCCGCATCGAACTTGGCGACGCGGGCGTTCCGGAGGCCTGCCTCGAGGAGTCAGCAGAGCGGTGTTTGATCGTGCCATTCGAGCTGAAGAGCGGATCAACTACAGCATATGAGGCTGGAGTTTTACTCCACCCGCTCACCGATCCTCCCGTCGTCCGAAATGTAGTGGTCGATCAGGTTCCGCTTGGGACCACCTGTGACGAGTAAGGAGAATCGATGCAGCCTATCCTTCGCTGTCGATTTCACGCCGCGCTCTTGGCGACCGCACTCGGCTGGTGCTCGGCCGCGCACGCCTACCGCACAGCCGGCGATCTTGTAGACTTCGAAGGAACGGAACGGGTAGCCTGGCCTTCGGGAGTGACGAGCTTCGTTCTGGTCGACGGTATTCCGGGCGCGATCGGCCGAACGGAGATCAACGCAGAACTCGCGCGGCGGGCCCTCGGCGCATGGGAGGATGTTTCCTGCACCTCGGTCATCGCGTCGCTCAAGGGAACGACTTCGTTTCGCGCGGCCTATGGCGATGGCGTCAATAGCATCGAGTGGGTCGATTCGGGCTGGGAAGAGCTCGGGTTTCGGCCGGGAGCGTCCGGAGCGACGGACCTTCGTTACGAAGAGCGAGACGGCCAGTGGGTCATCGCTGAGGCCGACGTCTACCTCAACCTTTACGCGCATTCCTGGATCACAGGCATCGCTGACGAAGACGCGGAGGACGGGGTCGCGGAGATCGTCGGCGTCATGACTCACGAGTTCGGTCACGCCCTCGGCCTGCTTCATCCTTGTGAAGAAGGGGGCGAACCCGAGTGCACCGAAAAGATGACGGCGGAGCCCGCGACGATGTACCCGGAGTATTCTCACGGTCAGCTCGAGTTGAAGAAGGATGACAAGGACGGGATCTGTTTTCTTTACCCGGCCTGTGACGCCGAGAGTTGCGCGGAAGGCGAAGTCTGTACGAGGAACGGCTGCGCGCTCGTCTGTGGTGAAACGACCTGTCAGGTGGGCGAAGTCTGCATGGAAGGACGCTGCGTCGATTGGACCGATCCTTGCGAGATCGCGCCGGAGAGCTGCGTGAGCTGTGAGAGCGACAAAGATTGCAGCGAGGGCTTTGAGTGTCGTGGCGAGGTTTGCGCCCCGCGAACCGTGCTCCCGCGAAACCGGACGCGACATGGCCTCTGCCGGAAACCTGGGACTCTCCCCGCCCACCCGAAACTGAGCTCACGGCCTGGGCGGGCCCTTGGCCCTCCCACCCAGGCCTATTTGCCTAGATCCCCACCGAATGAAAGCGACGAGAACCATGCTAAACTGCACCCCAATGACCAAGGTGGATCACGTAGTCGAGGCAGCGATGGACCTCAGCGATGACGAAAAGCGGCAGGCCGCTGATCGGATTCTGAGACTCGTGCCGACCTACGATCCCGATCTCGAAGCCTCGCTCGCCCGGGGGCTCGCGGACATCCGTGCAGGACGGGTCAGCGACTTTGGTGCGTTTCTGGATGAACTAGAAGCCGAAGATCTCGCCGAAGCTTCTGCTTAATGAAGGTCGATCTCACTGACGAAGCCAAGGCGCAGGTGCGCGAGCGCCGCGCTTGGTGGAAGAAGAAGCGCGACGTGAAGAGTTCCTTCAACGAGGAACTTCGGGAAGCGAGACGTCAACTCCAAAACGGTCCCAAGCTGGCGGTGCACGGCATGCGCGAAGGGCTGGAGGTCCGTCGGCTCAATTTAAGCAGGATCCATTGCTACGTCTACTACACGATCGACGAAGCCAACGACCTGGTGCTGATCGTCTCTCTTTGGGGTCAAGAGATGGCCCATCAGCCTGATTTCGTTGAAGAGGACTGAGCCGGGCTCCCTCCCTTAGCCGCCCTGATGCACCCGCGTCAGGGCGTTTTCGTATCGGCCCTGGGACAACGACGCTTCAGGTCGCCCCGGAACCCAGGCAGACTGCGCCCTGAGCGATGAGCGCAGCGCGGAACTGACGATCTGGGAAGAGCCTGACACGCAGCGTGTCGGCCTCCGGAACTCGCCTCCCGCGAACGACAACGCTGTC
>JAEYYX010000074.1 GCA_023428245.1 Pseudomonadota bacterium | reverse complement strand
GCCCGGGGGGCGCCCGCGCCGGAGCGCGCCTTCGATGTTCAGTCGATCTTGGTGTTCGAGGCCGAGCTCACTCGTGAACGCTGAGACGCGCCCTCCTCCACGCGCCTTGGCGTCTTCGAGCGCCAGGTACGCGTCCGCGAGGAAGGTCTCCGCCGTCTCTTTCTGTGGTTCGGTGATCTTTACGCCAAAGCTCAAGGAGATCGCCTGGCTCGTGTGGCCAAAGGACGCGGGCATCAAGAGCCCTTCACGGATCCGATCGACGATCCCCGTAGCCGCCGCTTCGTCGGGCACGTCTGTCAGAAGCAGCGCAAACTCGTCGCTACCGAGCCGAGCCAAGGTGTCAGTATCCCTGAGCATCTCTGCCGCCCGCTGCGCGACGGTCTGGAGCACGAAATCACCGACTCCGAGCCCTCGCGTCTCATTGATCGATTTCAGGCGATCGACGTTGATCAGGATGATCGTGAGCCTGCCCTGTTCTCGGCGCAGGGCCTGTTCGAGGCGGTCTACGAACAGTGAACGGTTCGGCAGACCCGTCAGCGGGTCGTGCGTGACACGCTTGAGGAGCTCGCTTTCGTTGGCCTTGCGCTCGGTGATATCCGTCTGAGAACCGGCGGCACGAATCGGACCCCGAGGCCCGCTCACGACAACTCCGCGACACTGGACCCAGACGATCTGATTGTCGCGATTCAGCATGCGGTATTCGCAGCGAATGTTGCCGCCTTTTTCGCCCGCGCTGACGAGCACAGCGCGCAGCATGGCGCGATCATCAGGATGTGTCCGGGAGAGCCAAGCGTCGATCGTCGACGGGAAGCTGTCGTCGTAGCCGAGCATCTGTTTCCAGCGGAGCGAAAGGTAAAGGACACCGGCTGCAATATCCCAGTCCCAGATCCCGTCTTCGGCGCCCGAGACGGCTAGCTCATAACGCTCTTCGCTGTGCCGAAGGGCGCGGTTGGCGATCTCGAGCTCAGCGGTGCGGGCCCGAACGTGCCGATCGAGGTCATTGGCGAGTTCTCGCAGTTCCGCTTCGACGCGCCGGTTCTCTTCAATCTGATCCGCGAGCTCTCGGGTGCGCGCACGCACTCCCGCTTCGAGCTCCCGCCGGTACTTTCGATTCCGATAGCGGAAAATACCGAAGGCGAACAGGCCGAGCGCCAGGGGCAAGAGCGCTCCCAGCACGCGCGCAAGCGTCGTCTCGTACCAGGCGGGCTCGACCACAAGGGCCGTGCGCGCAACATGACTCGACCACTCTTGTCCCTGATATCGAGCGCGCACCTCAAAGGTGAACTGACCCGCGGGAAGGTTCGTATAGGTCACCGAACGAGCGCGCGTGACGGGAGACCAGCTATCGAATCCCGTGAGCCGCGTCTGGAACTCAAGGAGCTCAGGATCGGAGAGTTCGACGGCGGAATAATTGAGCTGAACGGGAGCTCTTCTATCCTCAGCGCGCACCCTGCGCCCGCTCCCTTCGCGAGCTCGACCGCCGATGCGCACGTGTTCGATGCGCGGCAGCGGCGCGCCCTTCGGGCCGTACTCCTGCTTCGGCTTCGTGCAGGAAAGTCCCGCTTCTGTCGCAAAACACAGGGTCCCGTCGGAGAGCTCAGCGAGTCCCCCCGGACGCCAGGAGACAACGAGACTCCGCAGCCCATCACGCCGCATGAACGCGCGCCCCGTACAGGAGAGGGACCCATCGCGCAGCGCCCGGAGGAGCTCCTGACGCGGAATGCGATAAATCCCGTCGTCGGCGGAGACCCAGAGCGCGTCGTAACGATCGACAGCGACATGGACAGGGGAGCGGCGCGGCGTGCAACTCAGGTGCGCGAGGCTCTGGGCTAGGTCGCCCTCGATGAATCCGAGTCCTTCTCGCGTCCCGACCCAGATCCTTCCCTCCGAGTCTTCGGCGATTCCGTAAACGGTGTCGCTCGGGAGACCCTGTTCCCGTCGGAAGCGCCGGACCTCCTTCTTCTTCTCGACGCGCACAAGCCCGCCTCCGCCGCTCGAGATCCAGAGCCTTCCCCGTTTATCGCGGAAGACGCGCTGGATGTGCTCGATAGGATCCGGCAAGTCGAAGGGAGACAAGGCGCCCTTCTGGTACGTGAAGAGGCGACTCTTACCGTCCGGATCGGTCTGGGCGACGATCGTCGAGGAGCGATCCGCAAAAGCCAAAGAGAAGGGACCTGGCGCCCGCGCTGTCGCTCCCCGGCTGCTTTTCGGGATCTCAAGCAGCGAATCCGCCGCGAGCAAGAGGCCGCCCCAGCGAGACTCGGTCATGGATAACATTCCTTGACCGCTCACAGTTCCCGGAGGCTCGAGCCGTTCAAAAGCGCCCGGTCGTCCGCGGTGGATGGCTCCTTCGACGTCCACCATCCACAACGTTCCGTCCTCGGAGGGCTCGAGGGCGAGAATGTTTTGAGGAGTGAGCCCTTCCGCCTCGCCCCAAGTCACAAACGTTCCGTCGCGATACCTCTCGAGCCCCGCTCCCGTCCCGACCCAAATCGCCCCCCGTTCATCCTCGAGCAGCGCGCGAACGCCCGTCGAGATGCGCTGGACGAGCTCGAGGCGCCCGTTTTGCGCTCGGTAGAGGCCCACTTCGGTTCCGATCCACAAGAGCCCATCTCGATCTTCGAGCATGACCTCGGGACGCAGGTTCCGAACGCGCTCGACGAACCTGCCGTCGTTTTTGCGCTCGAGAACACCGAAGGTCCCGCCAACGAGAAGATGCCCGCTCGGCGTCAGCGCAAGGGAGCGGACCCCGCGCCCGGCGGGCAGAGGTACCGCTTCGAGTTCCGAAAGGTCAGCGGAGAGCTGAAAAAGCGAATCGTCCCCGGCGATCCAGATCGGCCCGCTCTTGTGCCGCACGATGCGGTGAATATGAGCTGGGAGGCGCACGCGAGATCTTGGCTCGAGACGCGTGAAGCGGCCCTCTGCGAAAAGGAAGAGCCCTTCGCCGCCGGTTCCGACCAGAAGCCCGTGTGGCAGCGCGAGCAGCGAATAGACGAAGGGATGGCTCAGGCCCTCGGCCTCACTCCGGAGCGTCATCGCGCCCTCTTGGATCTCGAGGAGTCCTCCGGCCGCCGCCGAGAACAAGCTTCCCCGCGCTCCCTTCGCGAAATCCCTCACGTGCCCGAACACGTTCGTCTCAAGGACTCCGTCGGAGATCACCTCAAAGGTCTCACCATCGTACCTGAGCACGCAGCAGCTCATTCCGATCCAGAGCGAGCCGTCCTCCGCTTGGCGAAGGGAGAGGACCTGGCCGTCAGGGATCCCGTCGCGTACGCCGTAGGAATCGTGAGCCAGCTGACTCGGGAGACGCGCCGGGTCGAGGGCGACCGAAGGACTCGCCCAGAGCGCGGACACTACAAACCCAACCGTGAAGAGACGCCGGGGCGATCGAGACAGTCGGGAGCACATAGCCCGTTCTACTGGTTGGACGCGCCTGCGGCGCCGAACTGGGAAGCGCTCGGGCCCGTGATTTCACAGCACCGAAACCCGACGTCAGGGAACGCGGCGTTGCGTCGGAGGGGGAGAGCGCTCAGACACTCAGGAGCACCATCCCCAAAAGAGCCGCCTCGAACGAAACAATACCCTCGTTCATCACTCGCGCCTTCCATGGACTTCTCACAAGCATACTCCCATTCGCTCACGTTGCCCGTGAGACCGCGCAAGTGGTCGTAGCCCTGTCCCCGCAGCTCGCAGCTCTGCTGAACCCGAACTGTCGACGTCAGAAGCGCCGGGGCACACTCCGTCGAGACTGAAACCGAGCAAGCGTTGGCGTAGGAGCTTTCCCGCGGATCGAGAGCTCGCTCATCGTCGAGTCCCACGTTTTTCTGCTCGCCGAGGCTGCCGCAGAGGCTTTTTCCTTGAGCTTGGCAGTATGCGAGAGCGTCGCACCAATCGACGCACACCTGGGGATGGTCCTCGCAGTTTCCCTTACAGACGGAGCTCCCCTGCATGCAGGCGGCGTCGGCAGCGAAGCTCCCATTCCAAGCGCAAGCGCTCGCCTGAAGCTCGATGCGCTCTTGGACGTCGAGCTCCGAAGTCTCGATCAAGAAGGCTTCGTATTGTCCGCGGGTGACCTCGGTCGCGTCCATGCCGAGCGCAAAACATCCCCGAGCGTCCGGAGAGCACTGGGCCGCGTTCCGCTCACACACGCCGAGCGTCTGCCACTCGACACGTGAGTTCGGACAACTCCTCGCCCGCAGCGCCCCGCCCCCCGCATTCGCACACTCGTACTCTCCCGCGGCGCAGGTCGGCGGAGCGCAAGCGCCTCCGAATTTCCCCCGCTCACAGAGCTCCGGTGTGGCGCAGATCTCCCCCTCGGGATCGACCAGGCCGTCCCCCTCTTCATTGCAGAAGAGGAGGCGCTCCCCTTGGCACCAAGCAACCTCGGGCTCGCACTCCGTCACCGTCCGCGCCCCCCCCGAGCCAGGCGCGCCCGCCCCGCCCCCAGTGCCACTTGCGCCCGCGCTGCCTCCGTTCCCCGAATCGACGCGGGCCGCAAAAGGCCGCATCCCATAGAGCTCCTGGCAGGCGACGGGGCACAGGACCAATAGTGCTCCGAGCACGCTCCGCCGCACTCAGAACTCTCCTCGGTATGTCACGAATCCACCCTCCGGCGTCACAGAGACCCGCGGCCAGTTTCGCGCTGCCGCGCTCTTCTCTTCGCCGTCTTGCAGGAGCCACCACACGACGCCTCCGGTCAGAGCGAGCGCTCCGATCGGCACCAAAATCGTACTCGTTGTGGCCAGTGTGTTCGCTTTGTTCCACTCGTTCATCGTTTCGTCACTGCATCCCTCGTGCCTCGGGCAAAGACCCTCGGCCGTGTCGTAGTGACCTTTCGAGACGAGCCCGAGGGCAAGCCCGACGCCAAGCGTCGCGACTCCCGAGGCGCCTAACACCCAAGGAACGACCGAGCGCGGAGGCGGCGCTTCGGGCGGAACAGGTTCGACCGCCACAGGCACAAGAGCCGGAACGGAGACCCTGAGCGTTCCTTGCTCGGCTTTCACCTGCGTCGTCCAGGTCACGTAGCCGGGGGCGCTCGCGCTCACAGTCACCTCACCAGGATCGACCGGAACTCGCGCTCCATAGGCCGCGCGCCCGAGTGTCACCTCGCCGTAGCGAATGACCTGCTCGGGGACAGGATCTTTGACTTCGATGCGCAAATAGGTCAGGCGCTCCTGCACAGAGCTCGCCCGACTGGCCGCTTCTTCCCGCACCACGTCGGACACAGCCGTCTTCCGCGCGTCCTCGAACAGCGCCCATGCGCTCGCGAGCTTCCCCTCCGCCTCGCGACAATCTCCGAGGTTCAGGAGCGTACCGGCCGCAGGATCGAGTCTCTGGCTCTCTTCAAATTTCTCACAGGCCTCCGCCGTCTGTCCCGCGCGCCGGAGCTCGATGCCCTCTCGGAACAGTACCTCAGCGGCCGCCGCGCCCCCGCCCTGGGCGAAGGCGCCGCTCGCGAACGAAAGCACGAGGAGCGAACCTCCGAGGCTCCACGCTCCTCGGAAAAACGCGCTCCTTTTCGCGGGCCAGGACGCGCTCAGCTCCGGCCCGGACGACGGTCGAGACAGGGGCGCGAGTGGTGTTGAGATTCGTCCTAACACGACACCAAGGCTCCTTATCACGCTCAGCCCTAAATTTCCTCGACTATACCGAGAGCCAGCTTGAAATAGCTGCGCGCTGCTGCGCCCCGATTGCGCGCCGAACCCCTGACCACAGCCCTTAGCTGCGCTCCCGAGCCCATGGTAAGGTTCCCCTCGGAAAAGGTATTGTGGAAGACCTGCTGGAGTCGGGACACGTCTTCGCTGGCCGCTATCGCGTCCAGCGACTCATTGCCCGCGGCGGCATGGGCGCGGTGTATGCGGCGGAACAACTCGCGACCGATTTGCCCGTTGCGCTGAAGGTCCTCTATCCGCACATCCTCAGATCCCCGGACTCGATCGAGAAGTTCCAGCTCGAGGCCAAGGTGGCCGGGCGCGTGAACAGTGAGCACATCGTCCGCGTCTTCGACGCGGGTTACGATCGAACGACGCGCCTGCCGTTCCTCGTCATGGAGCTCCTGCGCGGACAGGAGCTGAAGAGTCTCGTCGACCGAGGCGGTCCGCTCACTCCCGAAGCCGTCGTCGAGTACATCCGTCAGGTCGCGAGCGGTCTCGAACGGGCCCATCGCCATATGAACCGCGACGGGAATCATAAACCCATCATTCACCGCGACCTCAAGCCAGAAAACCTCTTCCTCACGCGCCGCGAGAACGGCGAGCCGGTGGTGAAGATCCTCGATTTCGGCCTCGCCAAGGTGCTCGGAGATTCCGCCCACGTTAGCCAAGACGTGAAAGGAACGCCCCTGTTCATGGCCTATGAACAGGCCGCAGGCGTCGAACTCTGCCCTGAAACGGACATCTGGTCCCTCGGACTCACGACCTTCTATCTCCTGACCGGAAGGAACTACTGGAAGACGGCGTCGACGCCTCGTTCGAGCATGGCGTCGCTCTTCGGCGAGATTTTGACGTTGCCCTTGGTGACGCCGACGGAGCGG
Organism: Pseudomonadota bacterium; assembly: GCA_023428245.1. Taxonomy (GTDB): domain Bacteria; phylum Myxococcota_A; class Polyangia; order Polyangiales; family Polyangiaceae; genus NIC37A-2. Next base: position 13,299 of record JAEYYX010000074.1, on the reverse strand, counting down.
ATCCGGGAGCTCGGGGCAGAACCGAATTGGCCTCCGGCCTTCGACGCCTGGTTCTTGCGCTGCCTCGACCGCGATCCGAAGATGCGATTCCACAGCGCCAAGGCTGCGGCCATTGAGCTCGCCCAGGCGCTCGGCGCGCAGGCGGGCTCGGGGACGACGAGCTCGGCACCTCGCCTCGGGCGCACCGTCGCCGGCACGGATCACCTCGGCGCTACGAGCCCTTCCGGCGACCTCGCACGCCCGACCGGCGATCGCACGCTCCCGAGCGGAACCCAGCTCAGCGACGAGACCCAATCCTCGGGCTCCTCCGACGTCGAGTTGCCGATGCGCTGGGGAAGTCGTAGACCCGAGGAGAAGCGCGCTCGTCCTCTGCCCATGATCCTCGGCGGGCTCGCCGTGATCGCGCTGTTCTGGCTCGGGTTCACGGGGCTCGGTCCGCCGCGCCCCGAGGACCCCGAACCCTCTCCCCGCCCACAAACTGCTACTCCGGCTCCGACCGAAAACGCTCAGCCAGCGCCCCCGCCCACACCAACGGCGCCCGCAGCCGAAGCCGCTCTCATTCCGAGCGTGAGCGCCGAGCCCTCGCCTGCTCCCCTCCCCTCCGAGCCCCTCGCGAAAAAGGAAAAAACCGAGCGTCCCGTTCGGAAAAGTTCGACGATAGCGCCGAGCGCGCCCCCTCCTCAGCAGAAACCGAGCGAAACGCCGCCTCCAGAGACCGAAACAGCACCTCCGACGCCCGTGCCTGCTCCCTCGCGCCCCCTGCCCGATCCCTACTCAGAACGTTACAAGTAGGTCCGAGCACGGGAGCTGTCCGCGTTCCGCGAGCGCACCGTCCTAAAAAGCAGCACGCCCTCTGGGAAGCGCTTTAGTTCTCGCGCGCGGGGCCGTCTGAGCTCAGGGGTGCGCAACCGAGGGCCAGCCCACAACTCCAAATCCGGCTCACGAGTCACTGGCTCTCCCCAAATGGTGAGAATTCCGGTAGAATCGCGGCGCGCCCTTCGGATGAAGGGGAAGGAACCATGCGAAAATCGATTTTGGGCGCTTTGCTGATCTTGGGATGCAACTCCGGCGGAGCCGGCGGTGGCCTCGGTGGAGCAGGCGCGGATAACAGTGACGAGCCCTCGACCGGCGGCACCGCGAGCGAAAGTTCCGGAGGCGGAGACTCCGGGCCGAGCTGTGTGAGCCCCGAAGAGATGAACCCGGTGGGGTGCGCCGAACAGCGCCCCGACCTCGGCTCCTGTGTCCTGGTCGCGCGCGACGAGGACGGCGACGGATTCCCCGGTGAGTGTGAGGTCCCCGACAGGCCCGGCGTGACCTTCCTTCGTCACCCGACCGAGCCCTCGAAGGCGTGGGATTGCAAGGACAACGACGAAGATATCCATCCGGACGCCTGGGATGGCCCGCCGATCCCCGGTCGCCCGAACCGTTGCAACGACGATCGCGACAACGACTGTTCTGGTGCCGCGGACGACGGAGAAGCCGTCTACCAAGGCAAAACCTATACCTGCACCTGCACCGAAGACGGCCCTCTCCTACCCTGCGGTGAAACACCCCAAGGCCAGCGCATCACGTTCCCCAGCGGCGCGCCCGTCGGCGAGTGCAAATGGGGAGCGCGCACTTGCGACGACGGTCGCTGGGAGGAGTGCAACGGCGCGGTCGGACCACGACCGGAGACCTGCGCCCAGTACCTCGCCGCCCCGAACAAGGATTACGACTGCGACGGCGCACCCGCCTCCGAGGAGCTCGACGATCCCGACGATGGCGTCGTGGATACGCGCGTCTTCTATTGTGACGCAGACGGCGACGGACGTCTGGCGGTCGATGAAGAATCGGTCCTCACCGCGCGCGCCTGCGCCCCGCCGACGACAGGCTGCGGCCCGGGTGACGCGGGCGCGTGGATCGAAAGTCCGCAGTCCTCGGCCTTTGCCGATTGTGACGACGAAGACCCCGACGTCGGTGGCCTGAATCGGAAAGAGATCTGTGACGGCAAGGACAACGACTGCAACACCCACGTCGATGACAACATCACCTTCGACAACCAAACCGCGACGTTCGATTGTGTGGGAGGAACTCCGGTCATTCTCTCCTGCTCCGCCGGAAAACTCTCCTGCGACGAGGACATCCTAGGCAACGGCTGCGAAACAAGCATCGACCTCGACCATTGTTATGCTTGCGAGACGGCGTGCCATTTCGCTTGCAGCGCGATCACCGAGGAATGCGCCGAAGTGACGGCGCTGGCGCTAGGAAACGAGTTCTCATGCGTCAAGATGCAGGACGGCCGCGTCTCCTGCTTCGGCGAAGGGAGCAGTGGCCAGCTCGGAGACGGACAAAGCCTCGACAGCTCGACGCCCGTGCTCGTCCTCGACCTACAGGACCCGCAGCAAATCAAAGCAGGCGGAAGCCACATATGCGCTATCGCCGAGGACTCCCGGGTCTTTTGCTGGGGAGAGGGAGCGGATGGTCAGGTTGGCACTGACGCCGGAGAAGATCTCCCGAAACCGAATACGACATTTGCGATCGACTTCGAGCTGCTCACAGGAGCCCCCGCAGAAAGCCTTGGTCTCGGAACAGCCCATAGTTGCGCGATCACTACGAATCATCAGCTTCAATGCTGGGGCCGGGGAACTAAGGGACAACTCGGCGACGGTGGAGAAGACTCTCGATCCGTGCCGATGGATGCCTATAAATTTGTCGACGAGGACTATCCGCCCTTCGACGATGCGGTCGAGGTGACTGCTGGCGATGAGCATACCTGCGCACGGACCACAGCGGGGCTCGTTTTTTGCGCTGGCGAATCCGCCGACGGCCGACTTGGGGTTTCATCTCCGTCCGAAGAACTGTTCTTCGAGCAGGTCTCGGATCTCACTGACGTGGCATCCGTGTCCGCCGGATGGAACCATACCTGCGCAGTCGAAGAGGGTAAGGTGTTCTGTTGGGGAAAGAACGATTGGGGACAGATCGGGAAGTATGGCGCACCTAGCTATGCGACACCCCAAGAAGTCGCAGGGATTAGTACGGCGGTCGTTGTTGCTTCAGGCGGAGCCTTCAGTTGCGCCCTCCTGCAGGATGCGACGATCTCCTGCTGGGGTGACAATACGGCGGGCCAACTTGGACCGCTCGGCCCCTCAGGCTCGTCACCGAGTCCTGTAGTCATTGATGGCCCAACTGATGTCGTCGAGATCGAGGCCGGCGGCGGCCATGTTTGTGCTCGTCGATCGAACAACCAAGTCTATTGTTGGGGAGCAAATCAATCGGGGCAGCTCGGCAGAGGGTCCCAGTCCACTGGCTCCGCCACCCCTAGCCCGCCCAGCCCGCTTTCGAATAGCCCGCTTTGACCCCTGAAGAGGCGAAGCGACGCTCCTCGAAAGCTTTTTTGAAGATGCAACTATTAGAGTGAGAGTGAGCAAAAGGAGAGCAGCATGTCGTTTTCGCAGGGTTGTCTATTCATCGAAGCGTTCGAGGCAAACGGAACCAAGGAATTCCGCAATGCGCAGAATGCGGGCACCCCGATCAGTTACATGAGTGGTGGCACGACGAGCTGGACAGGCGCCGGAGTCAAACTGCTCAGACAAGATGGCACGAACTTCAGTGTACCGAGCGGAGTGCTTCTGCCCGTCTTTCCTCTATCCGGATCTGGCAGCGCGGGCACCGTGACCATCAACATGACGAAACTCCTCGCGCTCTCCCAAACAAACTTCAACAAGGTTTGGGAAGCCTTCACTTGCAATGGCCTGCTTGAGTACCTGCAGTCGACTTCGCAAGGCACCAAACCAATCCGAGTCGCGCTCCGCGCGCTACGGTCTGCCAATTATTCGCTCACCTCCGGCAACCGGACCGCCTGCCCTAACTACGTTGCAGGCGTCAGCTCCCCGAACTTCAACTTCACAGGAGAATCCGCGGGCAACTACGCGGCTGAGTTCGAAGTGCCAGAGCAGCCAACCGTGCCCACCACGTCGTTCGCCCCCGACGACTTTTCGATCCCGAGCGGGAATCTCCCCTCCACAGGGACCTATAGCGATGCGTTGCTGGCCCTGACGCGTTCGTTCAGCACGGACAGCAGTGGGAACAACTGCAACCCTTATCAAGTTCCTTCGAACCTGCCCTCCGTCCTCGTGGTTTCGTAGCTCGTCTCATCCGCGATAGCGCGTCTTGAGCGCTCGAACCCGCAGGCCACGCTCGGTCTGGCGAAACACCGCCGGAGAGCCCCCGCGGCATCGATCTCGCGCTCGCATCGAAAGACCCCTTCCGCCCGCCGTCTCCTTCTCGAGAGCCCGACGCGCGGACGCGCGCGAATAGCTCCTGATGAGAGCTCCCTTTTCTGAGACCCTTAACGAAGGAGTGTGTCCGCCAGGGAGGTGAGCTCCCGAAGAGGATGCTAGCTCAACGCTCGTCCGAAGCGCCTGTCACGAAACCAAATTCAAGGGAGGGAACAGCGAATGCCGTATTCGATGGGTTGTTTGTTTGTTGAAGCATATGAAGTGAGCAGCTCGAAGGAGTTCGGAAGCCCAGAGCGCGGGGACCGTCATTGACTATGGGGGTTCTGGGACGGCTACCTGGTCGGCTCCCAACGCAGTCCTCGAGGATCAAGACGGCAACAACCTGGGCGTAGGGAGCGGGACGCTCACGCCCGTGTTTGTGTTGAGCGGGAGCGGGACCCGGGGGGCGGTCACCCTCGACATGGTACAGCTCCAAGCCCTAAAGACCGGCATTCCCGCCAAAAAAGCCGCATATGGCAAGATCTGGGATGCATTCACCGGTAACGGTCGGCTCATTCTTACAGTTGCGACGAACATTGGCGCACAAGAAATCCGGGTCGAACTCCGCGCCCTCAAGACAGCAAACTACACGCTTTCGAGCAGCACGAGAGTCGCAACGCCTAATTTTCCGAGCGGCGTATCGACCCCCAACTTCGACTTCACTGGGGTGTCCGGATTTCTGGGGGAAGCCCACCGCGAGTAACTTCACCGCCAAGTTCGAAGTCCCAGGGTATTCAGCCCTTGTGACCGCGTCGTTCACCCCTGATGACTTTTCGATCCCGAGCGGGAATCTCCCTGGCGCGGATTCCTATGAGGCAAAGCTCGCCCTGACTCGGGCTTTCACCACCAACAGCAGTGGCACAACCGTGACGCCCTACACAGTTGCCTCGAAATTGCCTTCAAATTTCCATGTTTCGTAGTTCACCGCATTCGGAGCAGCGCCCCATACGCTCGAGCTCATAGCCTGAGTCGCGCCCGCTCGCGGGTCCTGCTCGAGTCTCCTCCGGGCGCGCCGGGACGCTGATCCCGCGCGAGAGGCCCCGCTCAGGCCCCTGCGGGTCGCAAGCAGCCCATGTTCATGTGCAATTTTTGCGTTTTCCGCGCACCGTCAGGCAATTTTTGCGCCTGAAGGGCTCCAAGAGCTCGCACATTCGGCGCTTGGGCCGGACCGCTCCCGCACCCCTCAACGGTCCCAGCCGCGGGATTTCCACCGATACGCGTCTCGCTCCGTAGGGTGCGTCCCGTTGGCATAAGGAGTGCTAACCGGTGGCCGGGGCCGCAAGGAGCGGTCTGCTCGAACATCTTCGGGAAGGGAATCAAAAGATTATGACCAACGCTGTAGCTCGCAAACTCGAAGGCAAAGTCGCCATTGTCACCGGAGGAACCGGCGGAATTGGCTTCGCAACTGCCCTTCGCCTGATCGAGGAAGGAGCGCGAGTTCTCCTGGTCGATCGATCGGAAGAAGCTCTCGCAGCGGCAGCCCGCGAGCTCGGAACCAGCGCGGCGTGGTCGGCAGCGGATGTCTCGAGCGCCGAGGACACGGCTCGTTACGTCCAGGACGCTGTCAGCAAGTTCGGCGGCGTCGATATCGTCTTCTCCAACGCAGGTATCGAAGGTGTCGTGAAGCCTTTGACGGAAACGAGCGTTGAGGAGTTCGATCGCGTACAAGCGGTCAACGTCCGCGGCTCCTGGCTCGCCATCAAACACAGCGTCCCCGCTCTTACGAAACGCGGCGGCGGCAGCATCATCATCACATCCTCGGTCGCTGGTGTCGTCGGCTCCGCGGGCCTCTCTCCTTACGTCACGAGCAAACACGCTGTGATGGGTCTCGTGAAGTGCGCAGCGCTCGAGCTCGCTCCCCTCGGCATTCGCGTGAACAGCGTGAACCCTGGCCCGATCGAAAATCGCATGATGCGCTCCATCGAAGAGCAAGCGAATCCCGGCGATCCGGGGGCCGTCAAGAGCGGCTTCGTCTCGAGGGTTCCCCTCGGGCGTTACGGGACGAACGAAGAGATCGCGAGCGTCGTCGCCTTCCTCGCGAGCTCCGAGAGCGCTTACGTGACAGGCACAAGCATCATCGCCGACGGCGGATACGTCGCGAGCTGACGGAAAGGACGAGCGTTCGGCGCGACGTAGGCGCGCTCCATCGCGTCGCCCTTGATCTCCGAGCGACGGTGGGTTCCTCTTCCCAAGGGGGGAGCCCGTTCCCTCGGAGAGAGCGGAGATGTCCGAGCGCCAGTCCATTTGTCTCAACATGATCGTCAAGAACGAGGCGCGCGTGATCGAGCGTTGCCTGCGTTCAGTGCGCCCTTTCATCACGACCTGGGTCATTGTCGATACGGGTTCGACCGACGGAACCCAGGACCTGATCGGCCGTCTGCTCGCAGACGTGCCCGGCGAGCTCCATGAACGCCCTTGGGTCGACTTTGGGCACAACCGAAGCGAAGCTCTCGCCCTCGCTCGCGACAAAGCCGACTACATTCTGCTCATTGATGCAGACGAAGTGCTAGAATACGAGCCAGAATTTCGGCTGCCGCGGCTCACCAAAGATCTCTACCGTACCAAACACTTCTCCGGCAAAAGCTCGACGACCTTCTTCCGCCCTCAGTTTCTGCGCGGAAACATGCCCTTCCGTTACGAAGGGGTTCTCCACGAGTACGTCGAATGTGACCTTCCCTTTGAGTCAGCCGAACTTTCGGGCCTCGGCTGTCGCGGGATGTTCGACGGAGCGCGCAATGAGGACCCCCGGGCGAAATACGAGGCCGACGCGAAGCTTCTCGAAGAGGCGCTCCGAAAAGAGCCCGGCCATCACCGCTACGCTTTTTACCTCGCCCAGAGCTACCGCGACGCGGGCATGCGCAAGAAGGCTCTCGAAGCTTATGAGAAGCGCGCCAAGATGGGCGGGTGGGGGGAAGAGGTTTATTACTCCCTCCACCAGATCGCTCTTCTCCTCCAAGTTGAGGGCGAAACTCGAGCGAACGTCACCGCCGCCTACCTTCGGGCCTTCGAAGCGCGACCGACCCGCGCCGAACCTTTGACCGAACTCGCGCGCGTCTATCGCCAAGCGAGTAACTACGCCACAGCTCACCTCTTCGCCGAACGCGCCACGCGCATCAAAAAGCCCGACGATATCTTGTTCCTCGACGAGAGCGTCTACGCCTGGCGCGCTCTCGATGAGCTGAGCATCGCCTCCTATTACATCGGCGACTATCGGGCCTCCGCCGCCCTCGCCGAGCGCTTGCTCGCCGAAGGAAAGCTCCCCGAAAAGCAGCGCCCCCGCGTCATCGAAAACCTGAACTTCGCTCGGAAGAAGCTCGCGGAGCTCGGCGCCGACGACTAAAGCTAGCCCGCAAGAAGCGGGATTCCCCAGGAAAGGCGCGACCTACTCGAAAGCGGGTGCGAGGTCTCGCAAAACTCTCGAGGACGAACTCGGAGCCGGCGCGAGCCGCTACAAGGCGAGCGCCTAGACGGAGCGCGAGAGGCTCAAAACGGGCGCAGGAAGCTGCGCCGTTTCTTGCGCACGTGAATGCCTTGCAGCGACACTGCTCGCTTCACCTTCTGCGTGAGGGGACCGATGCGGAGGTAGGAGGCCCCTTGGGGGTCGTCCTCCGCGTGAAGAACGTACGCGGAGTCGACCACGTCACTCAGGGCGCGATGGTCGACAGCGGTCAAACGACTCGGCGCGACCAAGAGGATCACGCTGTAGCTATGGCGCAGGGTCGCGATGACACTCGCGAACTGATCGGACCAGAGCAGGCCCGGGGTACGCAGTCGCCCCTCGAAGAGCGCATCGAAGCCGAGCCCAGGGTTCGTCAGGATCAAGTTCGACGCAGAAGCGCTCCAAGCTCGCGCGTGGAGCTGTTCGGAGAAACCTCGACCGCGCGGTAGAGTCACGCCGAGAGTCTGAGCCAGGCCAGGCGATTCGAAATCCGTCTCGACCAGCACGACCTCACCGGGCAACACTTGACCGAGGCGTCGCGCGATCGCCACAGCGGACGCGTAGAGGCTATCGCGGGACTCTTTCGGAGCTCCAAGCAGGGCAACTTCCGCTTCCGTCGCGCAACTTTGACCAATGTCCTCACAAATCGCGAGCAGGTCCGGATGGAGCGCAGTGCTCACGTGGGAAGCGGCGCGGATCGACTCGACGTCGAACAGGCGCACCGAAGAGCGGCGAGCGTCCGCGGGAGGAACCGTAGCGCGTTCTGTCTTCGGACTGTCCGGAGGAATCGTCGAACCCGTCCTCGGATTCACGGAAGGCCCAGCACCGCTCTCGAAGCCCTGGGTCGGACCCGGAGGATAAGAAGTTCCAGGGCGGGCGGGCGGCGGGGTTCCGCGAATCGTTCCCGGCGCAAACTCCTCCTTCTGCTCGAGGAATTCGCGGAGCGGCGCGGAGCCGAGCGCAAGGGTCGTCTTGAAGTCGTTGTTGCGCCCAGCAGGGACGCGGGGTGCTTGACCCATGCCCCCGACGGTCGATCCCTTCCACGCGTCGGGCGCGACGGAAACGACCCTTGTCGGACTCGGCTTTGGCACAGGACCGGCCTCAGTCGGAGGAGAAGGAATGACCCCAGGCGCGGGCGAAGGCGCGACCTCAGGCGGGGACACCGACTCACCTTGCGTGACGATGGCTTCCTGAGGAACGCGGGAAGGGCCCGGGATCTCGACAGGTGCCGAGTCCACCGTGGCGCCGAGAGCTGCCTCCGACGGTTTGGGAGGTCTCGATGAGAGGGAGTAGCGTCCAGCCCCACCAGGAAGCGGTCCCTTTGCCCCATAGAGTGGTTTGCGTGGCTTCTCGTCGGTCATCGCGGTTCGCCCGAAACAGGGACCATAGGGGATATGTCGACAATCCCGCAACAACCCCAATACCACGCATATTTTCCTCTGAAACTAAATAAGTGTGTGTGGGGGTGGGGGTGAAGTTTGGCCGAAATCGCCCGTTTTCTTGACCGAGAGGACTTCTGACGTCTCGATAAGGAGAGCGGCGCCGCGGCCTGTCGGAACCGCCTTTTGACCCAATAGGAGCATAGAATGAAGAGGAATTCGGTCGAACAGAATATCGGATATGCCTGGGCGCTCGGCGCTACGGCTTGGCTCCTCTTGGTCGGTGTGGCGACCATCGTCGTGCCCGTCGGCCTGTTCCTCGGTCAGGAGGCAGGACGCTACGCGCTCATCGCTGTCAGCTCCGTCTCCCTGGCGATGACCTGGCTCTTCGCCGAGGCCGTCCACGCGATCAAAGTCGACAGCGGCGAAGCCGCCACCGTACCCATCAGCGCCGTCTCCTCTCGCCCCTCCCGCTAAGCCACAAGGCGCGCCCCAGTCGCATTTGGGCGTCCCGGCGGGGACGCCTCGATCCCCCCTCTGGGTCCGTCTATAGTCGGGCCCATGCGCGTACTCGTCACCGGCGGAGCTGGTTACATTGGTTCTCATGCCCTTCGGGCTCTCTTGCGGGCCGGGCACACGCCCGTCGCTTACGACAACCTGAGCCGGGGACACCGGGCCGCCGTTCCGAAAGACGTCCCGCTCATCGAAGCCGACATTCGCGACACTGACGTCCTCACCGCCGCGCTCAAAGACAACAGCATCGATTGTGTGATGCATTTCGCGGCCTTCGCCTACGTAGGCGAGTCCGTAGAGGTCCCGCTCCTCTACTATAACAATAACTCGCGCGGGACCCTGAGCGTCCTCGAGGCGATCGACCGAGCGCGCACGCCGCGCCTCGTCTTCTCGAGCACCTGCGCCACCTACGGCAATCCTCCCCAGAACCCGATCGTCGAGACCACGGTCCAGCGTCCGATCAACCCCTACGGCATGTCGAAGCTTGTCTCGGAGTACATGATCTCGGACTATGCCGTTTCCCGTTCGGATTTCTCCTACGCCGCGCTCCGCTACTTCAACGTGGCTGGCTCCTCCTTCGACGGTGAAATCGGGGAAGACCACGATCCCGAGACGCATCTCATCCCCGTCATTCTCCAAGCGGCTCTGGGTCGCCGCGAGAAGGTCACGGTCTTCGGTGACGACTATCCGACCCCCGACGGCACCTGCATCCGCGACTACATCCACGTCGAAGACCTCGTCTCCGCCCACGTGCATGTGATGGGAGCTCTGAAGCCCTCCGACCGCCGCATCTACAACCTCGGCATCGGTCGGGGCCACAGCGTGCGCGAGATCATCGACGCCGCACGCCGCGTTACGGGCGTCGACTTCAAAGTCGAAATGGGTCCCCGCCGCGCCGGCGATCCGGCGAGCCTGTACTCGGACCCCTCCCGCATCCACAGCGAACTCGGATGGCGTGCGCAGCACACGGACATCGACGCGACGATTCGCTCCGCCTACCAGTGGATGTCGAAGAATCCAGACGGGTACGGCGACGGCCGCTGAAACGTCAGCCCCATCCTCTCTTTCGTGAAGCAAAAGCCGACGGCAGCATTTGCGTCCGCCCAAGCTGCGAAGCGGCGCTCGCGCCCGGAGAAACTCAAGGCTATTTGAGCTGCCGAAACGAGCGTCCTCGGTGGTGCGATGACCGAAACTCGGCTACCGTTCTCGCTGGAGAGCGCGTCTGCACGCCTCCGCTCTTCCGCCCAGTCCTGCCCCGTCCTCCATGGAACTCAAGCCCGGCTCAGTCATCGACGACAAGTACGAGATCGTCCGTCTCATTGGAGAAGGAGGCATGGGAGCGGTCTTCGAAGGCCGGAACCGACTCATCGAGCGCCGAGTTGCGATCAAGGTGCTCCACGCTTCGGCCCGAGCGGCGGAAGGTGTCGTAGAGCGATTCGAGCGCGAAGCGCGCGCCGCGGGGCGCATTGGTGGTGACCACGTGCTCGAGGTGCTCGACCTTGGATCGCTGCCGACCGGCGACCGCTACATGGTCATGGAGTACTTGGACGGGGAGACCCTCGCCCAAAGGATCACGCGCCTCGGGCGCATGACATGTGAGCAGTTCTTCCCGATCCTGCGTCAGGCTCTGGTCGGGCTTTCCGCTGTCCACGCCGCAGGCATCGTCCACCGCGATCTCAAGCCCGATAACCTTTTCATCATGAATGAGAAGGCCGGTCGACGCGACTTCCTCAAGATCATCGACTTCGGTGTCTCGAAGTTCGGCGTGACGGGCGGCGACATGAGCATGACCCGCACCGGGTCGGTCATGGGCACGCCTTATTACATGTCCCCGGAGCAGGCGAAGGGCTCCTCCCAGGTCAATCACCAGTCCGACCTTTATTCGATGGGCGTGATTGCCTTCGAAGCGCTCACCGGCGCCGTTCCCTTTGACGGAACTTCGTTCAACGATCTCATGTTCAAGATCGTCTTGAACGAGATGCCGTCCCTCGAACAGGTCATCCCCGGCGTCGATCCCGCCTTTTCGGCCATCGTGCGCCGCGCCACGGCCAAAGACCTGAGCCACCGCTACCAGACCGCCGCCGAGTTCCTCGCGGACCTCGACACCTGGGCAAAGAGGCGCGGCCTCCGCTTCAGCGGAACCCAGTCCCTGAACCCGACGGCGGGCACTGTCCTCTCCCCGCCCATCAACGTACTTCCCTCCCAGGCGAAAAACCTCTCGACGAAGTCGGAGTGGACACGAACCGGCACGGATTCCTCCGTGCGCAAGCCGAAAACACTTCCGATCATCCTCGGCGGCGTCGTCGCCCTCGCTGTAGCGGCGGGCGCAGCTCTGTTGATCCGAGGCGGAGAGCCCGAAGCGCCGCTCGAACCCACTTCCGTCTCAGCTTCGACTCCCCTCGAGACCCCGAAGGTCGAGATCGCCCCCGAGCCTCCGAAGGCCGCCCCAGAGAAGGCTCCAGAACCCGCTCCCGAGAAGGCGGAGCCGCCTCCCGAGAAGGCAGCTCCGGGGCCTGAACCGACCCCCGCCCCCGTGCAGGCCGCGACAAGAGCGACCTCCACGAAGCGCACGACAACCACCGCCAAGGCGACAACCTCTTCGACCAAGACGGTGACCTCGGCCGACGCTTCCCGCGCCATGATCGAGCCTCCGCCGCCGGTGGCTCCGGTCGAGAAGAAAGCGGAGCCTGCTCCGAAACCGGCGCCCACACCGGCCAGGCCCTCGACCTCCGCCGGACGCGATTTCGGCTACTGAAAGCTCCCCGAGCATGGCTCGCCCCTGGCTCGCGCGATTTTGGGTGCAACTGGGCGTCGCTGGTTGTGTCGTCTTGGGCTCGGTCGGGCTGCTTGTGAGTGGACGGGAAGAGAGTCCTTCGCTGCCCGAGACGGGTGCTTCTCCGCGCGACGTGAGTCCCTCCGTGCGCGCGGCGATTCCTGAGCTCCGGCTCCAATTGGAGAAAAAGGGGCTCAACCGCGGGGCGAGTGAGCTCGAGACAGGCGGCGAAGCAAGCGCGTGCGCGCGCGCGGCCGTGCGGGCGTCCCTCGACTTGGATCAACCGAAGCGGGCGCGTGAGCTCATGGATGCGCTAGGTACAGGCGAGGCTACGCTCCTGGGAATGCGCGCTGAGGCACTCGCCCGTGAGGGAAAGGTGAGCGAGGCGAAGGCTGCACTGGAGAAGATGGGCTCTCGAGCGAACACCGATCCCTTCGCAACCTACGCCGCCGCTCATCTTGCGTACCTCGCCGGCAAGACGGACGCAGCCGCGACGCAGGCGGAACGCGCGGCCTCCCTCGGACGCGGCGTGCCCGCTCACCTGCTTCTGACCCTGCTGGCCTTTGGAGGAGGCGACTGGTCGAGAGCACGACGAGCCACCGAAGCGGCGCTCGCCCTCGAGCCGGAGAGTATCGACGCCTTCTACAATCGAGCCGTCCTCGACCAACACGAGGGGCGCTACCACGCGACGCGGGAGGGGCTCCTCGAGGTGCTCCGGCGCGCCCCGGACCACGGAGACGCCCGCTACAACTTAGCTCTGCTCACGAGCGAAGCGGGGGCCGAGGCCGAAGCTCAGCATCATCTCAAGAAGTTACGAGCTCTGCTCGGAGAGGAAGATCCGAGGGTCCAAGCGCTCGCGCGGCGGGTGAATTCCGGGTCCGGAGAGGGGCGAGCGGGGGGGGGGGGGGGGGGGGGGGGGGGGGGGGGGGGGGGGGGGGG
>JAEYYX010000059.1 GCA_023428245.1 Pseudomonadota bacterium | reverse complement strand
GGCTCTGAGCGCCCGGGGGCTCGTGCACTGGTGGACGGGAGCGGCGGGGGCTCGGGTCGCGCGAACGTCTGCGCTGCGGCGGGGGGCGCGGTCGGCACGGCGGGCTCAGGGCGCGCGGCGGTCTGGTCGCTGATGGGTGCGGGCGCGGGCTCGGTATCCGAGGTGGTGCGCGCTTGCATCGAAGGCAGGGGCGGCGGCGGAGGCACGCGAGCGGGCGGAGGGGGCGCAGCGGGCATCGAAAGTCCTGCCCTTCCGCTGGGCGGCGGCGGTGGGGGCACCAGGGCCGAGGGGCGCGCGGAAGGGCCGGCGGTGGGGCGCTTCGGGGGCGGTGGGGGCCCGGCTGAGACGCGAGCCGGGGGAGGTGGAGGGGTCAGCTTGACCTGGATAGGGGCAGGCCGGTTCGGGGCTCCGTTCACAGAGGGCTCACTGTCGGAAGCGCCTTGCTGGATCGCCCTGCTCTCACTCGCGCGAGGAGGCGGCGGCGGGCTCGATGAGGTGCGCGCGACGACGGACTCCGCGGGCGGAGGACTCGAGGGAGAGACTCGATGAGGCGGGGGCGGCGGTGCAGAGGAAGCGCGCGTAGGGGCGCCCGGACCGAGGCGCGGGGGCGGGCTCGACTTGGGGACGCCGCGCAGCTCCCCTTGATGAGGAGCTGACTCGAGATCGGCGAGGGACGTCGTCTCGGGACGCTTGTCCGCGTTTTGATTCGTCTTCGCGTTCTTCGAGCGCGACGCGCGCCCGCCGCGCGTCGGCTTGTTAGGTTCAGCCATACTGCACGCGAGACTAACTCACGACTTGGCCCAGGCGAACCACAACCCATCGCAAAAGCAGCGATGGGTTGTCTGAAAGCCCTTTCTTCCAAAGGCGCCGGAAAATTATTTCCGGGAGCGTTTTTAGCTCTCTTCGACCGTGCGAATGTGAAGGTCGCGGAGCTGTTGATTGGTGACGGCGGTCGGCGCATCACTCATCAAGTCCACAGCCTTTTGTGTCTTCGGGAAGGCGATCACATCGCGCAAACTCTCGCGACCGGTGAGCAACATGACGAGCCGGTCCATGCCGAGCGCGATGCCGCCGTGGGGCGGAGCACCGAACTTCAGAGCGTCGAGCAAGAACCCGAACTTCTGACGAGCCTCGTCGCCCTCGATGCCGAGGGCCGCGAAGACCTTCGCCTGGACAGCCGGATCGTGGAGACGGATCGAGCCGCCGCCGATCTCGAAGCCGTTCAGCACGAGGTCGTAACGGTAACAGAGGACCTTGCCCGGATCTTTGTCGATGAGGTCGACGCAGTCGTCGTGGGGCCTGGTGAAGGCGTGGTGCGCTGCGGCCCAGCTCTTCGTCTCCTCGTCGTATTCGAAGAGGGGCGGATCGACGACCCAGAGGAAGTTGAAGCTGCCGCCGTGGCCGACCTCCGGGATGAGCCCGAGGCGCTTGCCGAGATAGACCCGCAAATTTGCCATTACGGTGTGGACGAGCTGCGCCTTGCCGCTCTGGAAGATGATGAGGTCGCCTTCGTGGGCCCCCGAGGCGCGGTTGATCGCGTCGCGGAGCTCCACCGTCATCATCTTGTTGAGCGGCGACTGGGTCCACTCACCGCCAGGTCCGACCTTCGCGCGAGCGAGGCCTCCCGCGCCCATGCTCTTGGCCAGCTTCTCGAGCTCGTCGCCGTCCTTACGGCTCAAGTTCGCGCTCGCCGGAACGACGAGGACCTTCACGATCTCCGCCGGCAGATCGGCGCGATAGGTTCCGTCTGCGAACTTTTGAGCGATCGGCTCCCAGAAAGGAACGCCGCCGCCCTTGTGCTCGACGATCAGGTTGGTGATGTCCGTGTGCCTCATGTCGAAGCGCAGGTCGGGCTTGTCGTTGCCGTAGTAGCGCATCGAATCCTCGAAGCGCATGCGCGGAAACTTCGGGAAGCCGGCGGGATGATCGGGACCGCCCGGGTACTGCTTCGCGAGATCGATCCCGAGGGTCGCCTTCCAGATCGCGCCCACAAGCCCTTCGATGACCGTGAAGAGGTCATCTTGGTTGATGAAGCTCATCTCGATATCGATCTGGGTGAACTCGGGCTGACGATCGAGACGGCTGTCCTCGTCGCGGAAGCAGCGAACGATCTGGAAATAGCGCTCGTAACCGGCGCACATCAGGAGCTGCTTGAAGAGCTGGGGGCTCTCCGCGAGCGCGTAGAACTTCCCGGAGTGCACGCGGCTTGGCACCAGGAAGTTTCGGGCGCCGCCGGGTGTGTACTTCACGAGGAAAGGCGTCTCGACTTCGAGACAGCCGCTGTCCGAGAGGAAGTTCCGCGTCGCCTGGGCGATCGTGTGGCGCGCCTTGAGCGCAGCCTGGAGCGGACCTCGGCGCAGATCGAGGTAGCGATAAGTGAGACGAACCTCTTCGCCGGTGTCGCAGCGATCGGTGATCTCAAAGGGCGGTGTCTCCGCCTTGTTGAAGACACCGAGCTCGAGCACTTCTACTTCGATCTCGCCGGTCGGGAGGTTCGGGTTCCGCGCGCTGACCATCTTGCCCTCCTTCTGACTGTATTGTTCTCCGCGCAGCTTGACCTTGCCACGGATACCAATGACCCACTCGCTGCGTAGCGCCTGAGCCAGCTCGTGGGCCTCTTTCGAAGCCTCGGGATCGAAGACGATCTGAGTTACGCCTTCGCGGTCGCGAAGATCGACGAAGACGAGATTCCCGTGATCGCGGCGATTCGCCACCCAGCCAAAGAGCACGATCTCATGATCGGCATGCGAAGCGCGGAGCGCGCCACAGGTATGAGTACGCTTGAGTTCGTCGATAAAACGGGCCACGGGGCGAGCCGAATAGCACGCCCGTCCGACCGGACCAGAGGGTCCCTGATCCCGAGCCAAATTTCCCCGCCATTTGCGAGTGCGGCAGCGTAGAAACCGCATTCCCCTCAAGGAGGAGGTTTTGGCCCCGGTCCATCACCTCCGCCTCGGGCCCAGCCGAGCCTTCAGCTCCACTCACCGCTTCGAGGAGCTTCACCCTTGTCGCGCGGTCCAGAGCGAAACCCCTCTCATTCATAATGGCACGAACAGCGTCGCGCCGAGCTTGGCATTCGCTCCATGCACCATGCGAAGACCTCCGAGCGACCAGCGCCTCTCGAGTGCACCCGCCTCTCACTCCGGGCGCC
>JAEYYX010000056.1 GCA_023428245.1 Pseudomonadota bacterium | reverse complement strand
GCGCGGGCGAGCTCTTGACGCCCGCGCGGTGCCAGCGCCGCCTCGAGAGGACCCTCTGAGAGAGTCCCCTCGAGGCCGGAGTCAGTTCGCGCTCATGCCCTGATCGGCGAGCGCCGCCACGATCTGTTGCTTCAGCGAGTTCAGGTCCACGGGCTTGTCGAGCACCGCGATCGCTCCCAGGCTCAAAGCGGGCTGACGAATGTAGGGGCCAGCAACAGCTGAGAGGATGATGAAGGGGACTTTCGGTCCGTAGTTCCTCGCCCACTCGAGGACCTCGAGGCCTGTCGCGTGAGGCATGCGGTGATCGCTGACGACAAGGTCGGGAACTTTCCCCGCGTCGGCGAGAGCCGCAAGTTTGAGCTGTAGGTCTTTGCCGTCTGTGGCTTGCACAACTTCGTAGCCAACGCTCTCGAGAGTTGCGACGAGCAAGTCACGCCAATCGTCGTCGTCGTCGGCCACGAGGACCCTCCGCTTTTCTTTGGCGTCCTGCATCATCCGCGACATCCGGCTCGGTTCGCCCCGCGTAAGGTCAGGTTTCTTCAAGCACAGCTCGTTCCTCGGAGTGTGAAGGGGCTCCGTTATTCTGACTGCGGGCGCCGAGAGCCCGCGTCGCTTGTTCGGTGATCCAGTTGCGGCTGGCGGGAACGGCGAGCGCGGTCAAAGCGGCTCCACCCAAGAAGGCGAGAGCAACCGGTCCGAATCCGACAAGCGGCCCTCGCAGCAAACCAAAGCGCGCCAGCTGCGCCGTGGGGATGGATTTGGCGGCAGCGATGAGCGTCGGTGCCATGAGTCGCGTTCCTTCCACAATCAAAGGGTTCATGAGTTCCTTTCTGGCCCCTTCTCAAAGCGGGAATGGAGCCTCCTTTTTTGGACGCTGCATTCGTCGTGCCACCCTACGAGTCTCCCAAAACGCGTGCCACAGCGACAGGTTGTTTCAGGGCCGTTACCTGGCTTTCCGTACGGCCGAGGATGGGTGTCGCATTCTGCGACACCCGGCCGGGAGGTGGGGCTTTTTGACCATGGCCTCGAGGTGCCTGCCCACATTCCTCGCGGATCGAAGCCGGAGCCTCCCGTGTTAGTCCGCGTCCTTCGCGTCCGAGACGCCCTGTTCGTAGCGTTCAAGCTTCCGGTAGAGCGTCCGCCGATCGAGGCCGAGCAGGCGCGCCGCTTGGCTCTTGTTGTCACCGCTCAGGGCCAAAACCTGCTCGATGTAGCGGCGCTCGACCTCCTCGAGAGACAAAATGTGCTCGGGGTGAACCTCGGGGCCTGAACTGCGCGCAGGAGGCTGAAAGCCCCGAATCTTTTCGGGCAGATCGAGCGGCGTGAGATGATCGGTTTGCGTCAGGGTGACGGCACTCTCGATGCAATTTTGGAGCTGGCGCACGTTGCCGGGCCAGTCGTAGTTCAGGAGCAGATGCGCCGCTTCGCCGGTGATCCCCTTCACGTCGCGACTCATGCGCTCGGCGACGAGCTTGATGAAGTGACCGGCGAGAAGGAGAATGTCGTTCCCACGCGCCCGGAGGGGGGGCACGTTGATCTGAACAACGTTCAGTCGATAGAAAAGATCTTCTCGGAAGTTCCCCTTCTCGACCTCTGACTCGAGGTCGCGATTGGTTGCCGCGACGATGCGCACGTCGATAGGGATCTCTCGTGAGTCACCAATCGGGCGAACTGTTCGCTCCTGCAGCACGCGGAGCAGCTTCGGCTGCATCTCGGTCGGCATCTCGCCGATCTCGTCGAGGAACAGGGTTCCGCCGTCCGCCTGTTCGAAGAGCCCCGCGCGGGCGGCGCGGGCGTCAGTGAAGGCTCCCCGCGCATGACCAAACAGCTCACTCTCCAAGAGGTTCGCCGGGATGGCGGCGCAGTTGACGGCGACGAAGCGTCGATCGCGGCGCGCGGTCCCTTGATGCAGGGCGCGAGCAACGAGCTCCTTTCCTGTCCCGCTCTCACCGCAGATCAGCACGGAGGCGGGAGTGTCGCGCACTCGCTGAATCAGCTCATACACTCGCTTCATCGCGAGACATTCGCCGACCAACTCGCCGGGGGCATCTCGCTGCTTGAGTCGACCTTCCAGCTCAGCGAGCTGGACCCGGACGCGCCGGTGTTCAAGCGCTCGCTCGACAGCAACGAGAACCACAGGGGCCTCGATCGGCTTTGTGATGAAATCATAGGCGCCAGCTCGGATAGCTCCGATCGCCGTATCCATGCTGCCGAAGCCTGTCACGACAATGACCGGAACCCCCGGCTGCATGCGGCTCACCAGATCACAGACCTGAAGGCCACTCCCGGCGCCGAGATCGAGATCGGTCAGGACGACGTCATAGAGTCGCCCGGCGAGCTTCTCGCCAGCTTCCGCCTCGTCGAGCGCCGTGTCTACCTCGGCCCCTTCGGCCTTGAGCAGCGACGCCAACAGATCACACATATCCTGTTCATCGTCGACTAAAAGGATGCGCCCCTTCACTTCGGTTCTCCTCGCAGGCGGTGCTTCTGCATTGCTATGAGTCATAATCGAAGCGCGGGGCTTCGAAAATGGGAGCGGACGTTCCCGCGCTCGGTTCGATAGCTAGCGCTTGTGCCTAGCAGCCGCTAACGTCCCAGGTAGGTCACGGGCGAAACCGAGACCGGCCTTCGCGGAAGCGCCTCCGTCATGTCCCGGTCACTCGACGGTCTCTCTCCGGTTCTTCAGCTATTTCTCGAGCGCGAGCTTCTATTTCGCACAGCTCGCGTCACGCCCCTCCGCGGCGGCGACATCCACGATGCGTTTCGTTTGGTCAATGAGGAAGGCGGATCGCTCTTCCTCAAGTCAAATCGAAAGGCGCTCCCGTTCATGTTCGAGCGCGAGGCGGAGGGCCTCAGGTGGCTCGCGGAGACTCGAGCGCTCCCGGTGCCAGAAGTGCGAGGAGTGAGTGTTTCGAAAGGAAACGAAGGGCCCGGCTGGCTGCTCCTGGAATGGGTCGATCCCGGGCCAAAGAACTCTCGTTCCGACGAAGCCCTCGGACGAGGCCTCGCCGCGCTCCATAGGTTTCAAGAGGCTCGGCCGCGCGCCTTCCCTCCGAACTATATCGGCATGCTCCCTCAGTCGAATCGACTCCGAGCCTCCTGGACCGAGTTCTACGCGGAAGAACGCCTCCGGCCCCTCGTCCGAAGAGCCCTCGAGCGGCGCTGGGCTCCTCCTCGCTGGAGTGCGCGCTTCGAGCGCCTCATCAGCGCCTTGCCTCGCCTCATCCCGTCGGAGCCGCCCTTGTCCCGCCTGCACGGCGACCTCTGGTCCGGGAACGTCCTCACAGGGCCAGGTGGTGAGCCTTATCTCATCGATCCTGCCTGTTACCTCGGGGACCGTGAGGTCGACCTCGCCATGATGCAGCTCTTCGGCGGGTTCTCCTCCCGCGTGTACGCCGCCTACGACGAAGTTCTCCCGCGCGCAGCGGGCGCCGAAGAGCGCGTTGCCCTCTATCAATTGTATCCCCTCCTCGTGCACGTGAACCTGTTCGGAAGAGGCTACGTCGACATGGTCGAGGGCGCTCTCGCGCGGTTGCCCTAGGTGCCCTCCGTCCATGGGAGAGCGCAGGTTCGGCTCGCCTTTCTGCCGCCCTGCGGGGCCTTGCCGCGTTCGGATTTGGTCCTAGATTGAAAACAATGGTGGCCCAGATCGAGCAAGCGCAAGCGCTCACCGCGGACGGTCCCGTGCTCCTTTACGATGGGAGCTGCGGCGTTTGTAACGTCACCGTGCAGTGGATCTTGAAGCACGAGCGACAGGACAGCCGCTTGCGCTTCGCACCTCTCGAGAGCCCGGTCGGTCTGCTGCTCAGGCAAGCGGCCGAGGTTCCCCCGGGCGTCGACTCGCTCCTCTGGATCGAAGAGGATCCGGAGCGCGGAGTGCGCGCCCAGATGCGTTCGACCGCCGCTCTCCGGGTCGCAGAGCAAGCGCGCGGGCCCTTCCGTTTCCTGGCGCTGCTCCGCTTCATCCCGCGCTTCCTGCGGGACGCGGCTTACGACGCTTTTGCGCGCATCCGTCACCGTGTCGCCGCACCTGTCTGCCTCGTGCCTCTTCCAGAGCAGCGCGCGCGCTTCCTCGCCTAACACGAGTGCCTTTCCGCAGCGCCCACCCCGCGAGAGCTCCTGAGACGCATTCAGCGCCAAGTTCGAGTAAAAGCTCTCATGCGCTACTGGGACGACGACCAGCCCGGCTGGAGCGAAGGCGAGCGTGCTTTCGCCAGCGCTTGGAGAAAGCAGACGAAATGGGTCGTGTCAAAAGCGCAGCCCAAGGTGGGCCCGAATGCGCTCCTGCTCCAGGGTGAGCGCGACGATGCCGTCCGCGCTCTCAAGGCCGAGCGCGACGGAGAAATCGAAATAGCCGGGCCCGACCTCGCCCGCAGCTTGACCGACCTCGGACTGATCGACGAATACCGAATCTATCTTCACCCGGTCGTCCTGGGCAAAGGAACTCCGTACTTTGCTGGACCGCGACCGCGACTCCGCTTCGTGAGTCATGACCGAGTGGACGATGACATCGTTCGTCTCATCTACGTGCCCGCTCGAGGCACGAAGAGTCGCGTCGCGCTCAGAACTTCCCCGAACTCGCCGCGCCCATGATGCTCGAGCCGCCCAGCAGCCGCTACAGGATCGGTACAGCGGTCCTCTTGGTTCTCGGCGGGCTCCCCTTGATCATCTATCCGTTCATCCTCTTCGCGAACATGATGAGTCTCGCCGCGGAGACAACGGGAAGAGAGCCGCTCTTGGAGAAGCTCGTCGCCCGAGCCTTTCTCTGGTCCTCGCTCCTCTACCCTCTCGTTTATCTTTGGTTTCGAAAGGCAGCGAAGCGAAAGCTCAAGCGCGGAGACGACCGCGCCGCGTGCATTCAGAGCGCCCTCCCGCTCGCCTATCTCGCGCTGGTGCTCGTCTTTTTTGTGCTGTGGACGCGGGGCGTCTTCGTTTGAGCTCAGCGCTCCCGACGTCTTTTCGCTACTGTGCCGGAGCCGGCAATGGAAACCTCAAACGATGACGCCGCCGCGCGCGGCCCCTTGAACAGCCCAGCCGCCCAGCTGGCCAGCCTCTACCGGGGCACCTTCCTCTTTGGCACCGCCTGCGGCCTGTCGCTCGCGCTCACCCCTCTATGGCTCGATCGGGCCGGCTTCGGGAAGCAAGAGATGGGCTCTCTTGCGCTCTTCTTCGCGGGAGGCCTCGTGCTTTGCTCGCTACCTCTCGGCGCGGTGCTGCGCCGTTTTGGCTCCAAGGGAGTGCTCACGAGCGCCCTCGGCGGCTACGCCCTCTCTGTGGCCGCGTTCCCCTTCATGGCGAGCTACGGCTCGATCGCGGCGATTCGCTTCTTGGACGGCGCCTTCTCCATTTGCATTTGGGTGAGCTCCGAGACCGTGTTGCTCCGTAAGGCCGACGAGCGCCACAAGGCGCACCTGACCTCCCTCTACGCCATCTGGCTCGCTTCGGGTTATGTGGCGGGCCCACTCGTTGCCCGCGTTCTGTCGCCTTTCTTCAGATACGAGCAGCTCTTCTTGCTCGCTGGCGCCATCGCGCTCTCAGCCATGGTCTATCTTCAGCGGAAGCTCGATATTGAAGGCGGCTCCCTCGGGCGGACGCACGCGGACGCGGAGGACGAGCAGAAAGCTCCGAGCACGCGCGAGCTCCTCGCAAAGATCAAGACCTCTTGTTTTTCCATCTTCACCTACGGCTACTTCCAATCCGCGGTCGTGCTTTTTTTGCCGCTCTACCTCATGGAGGAAAAAGGCATCCCGAAGGATGACACGCTCGTGCTCCCGGGGCTCTTTTGCCTCGGCATGCTGCTCGCCTCAAACCTGGTGGGGCGCATCGCCGATAAGGTAGGTCACCTCGGAGTGATGACGGCGCTGTCCATGGTCGGCATGTCTTGCGTGATGGGCTTCGTGCTGGTGGACAGTTATCTCTTGATGTGTGGACTGGTTTTCTTGGCCGGAGCCACTCTCGCTGCGATGTCGCCTGTCGCCCTGGCTTTGGTCGGAGTCGTCACCGAGCGCCGCGACCTCGGGAAGGCCAACGGCCTCTACAATACGTTCTATGCGAGTGGCATCCTCCTGGGACCACCCATCAGTAGCTGGTTCTTTGCCGCTTTCGGCGGAGCCGCCATGCTCCTCCAGCTGGCCGCCTTGTGGGCCGTGTTCATTGGCTTTTCGCTCGTCTTTGCCAAGGACGACCCGGCGCTCCGGCGACGCCTGGCCCTCCGCGCATCGATGGTCGAACAGTAGTCAACCTCTCTCCGACCTCGTGCTTGAATCTCAAGCCTCTCCCTGCAACCCTGCCCGAGGTCCACGGGGTCAACCGAAAGCCGGAGGGAAAGAGAGACGATGAAGACGCAAGCCGCAATCGCATTCGAAGCCGGAAAACCGCTCAGCATTGAGACCATCGATCTCGAGGGCCCAAAGGCCGGCGAGGTCTTGGTTGAGCTCCGCGCCACGGGGATCTGTCATACCGATGAGTTCACTTTGAGCGGAGCGGATCCGGAGGGCGCTTTCCCGGCGATCCTGGGGCATGAGGGCGCGGGGGTCGTGGTCGATGTGGGGCCGGGCGTCCGCAGCCTGAAGAAGGGAGACCACGTCATCCCGCTCTATACGCCAGAGTGTCGCGAGTGTGAGTATTGTCTCAATCCGAAGACCAACCTGTGCCAGGCGATTCGTTCGACGCAGGGCAAGGGTTTGATGCCGGATGGGACGTCGCGCTTCTCGCTCGATGGCCGCCCGATTCTGCACTACATGGGCACGTCGACCTTCTCGCGCCACACGGTTCTGCCTGAGATCGCTCTCGCGAAGATTCGGGAGGACGCCCCGTTCGACAAGGTTTGCTACATCGGTTGCGGCGTCACCACAGGCATCGGTGCGGTCATTCACACGGCCAAGGTGGAGCCGGGATCCAATGTCGTCGTGTTCGGACTGGGAGGCATCGGGCTCAATGTCGTGCAGGGCGCCCGACTCGTCGGCGCGAACATGATCGTCGGCGTCGATATCAATCCCGCTCGGCGCGAGATGGCGGAGCGGTTTGGGATGACTCATTTCGTGAATCCTGCTGAGCTCGGAGCGGACCTCGTTCCGCATCTCGTGAATCTTACGGGGGGTGGCGCGGACTATAGCTTCGAGTGCATCGGCAAGGTCGACGTCATGCGCCAAGCGCTCGAGTGCTGTCACAAAGGCTGGGGCGAGAGCGTCATCATCGGCGTGGCCGGCGCGGGTCAGGAAATCTCCACCAGGCCGTTTCAGCTCGTGACCGGACGAGTCTGGCGCGGGAGCGCGTTCGGTGGAGCGCGGGGCCGCACAGACGTGCCGAAGATCGTCGACTGGTACATGGAGGGCAAGATCGAGATCGATCCCATGATCACGCATCAGCTTTCCCTGAGCGACATCAACCGTGGCTTTGATCTCATGCACGCAGGCGAGAGCATCCGTTCGGTCGTCGTGTACGACTGAGCGACCAAGGGTCAATCATGCACGCATCACAGAACCAATCGCCGCCACCGGGCGCAACTCTTAAAAAGCGCTGGAAGTCGTTCGATGGCGTCCAGAGCGTCTATGTTCATGAGAGCCGGGAGACCGGGACGCCCATGGAGTTCGCCGTCTTCGAGCCGAGCGTCCCTGAGGGCCGAGACTGTCCTGTCTTGTATTTTTTATCGGGGCTCACCTGCACATGGGAAAACTGCGTGACCAAAGGGGGCGTGCAAATGTGGGCCGCGCGGCACGGGGTGATCGTGGTCTGGCCCGACACGAGTCCGCGCGGCGAACACGTTCCGGACGCTCCCGGAAAAGATGATCTCGGGCAGGGCGCTGGTTTCTATCTCGACGCGACGGAGAGTCCCTGGAGCGAGAACTATCGGATGGAATCCTATGTGCGCGAGGAGCTCCCCGCGCTGATCGAGCCCGCGCTTCGGCGGTTCTCGGGTCGGCGCGGCATCTTCGGCCACTCCATGGGCGGTCACGGTGCGCTCACACTCGCGCTCCGGCATCCAGAATTCTACGAGTCCGTCTCCGCATTCTCTCCGATCGTGCGGCCCTCTGAGGTCCCCTGGGGCAGCCGCGCCTTTTCGGCCTACCTCGGTGAAAACCGGAGCGCCTGGCTCGAGCACGACGCTTGCGCGCTCATTTTCGAGCGGGGCTGCGACAAACCTTTACTCATCGACGTGGGCGCGGCCGATCCCTTCCTCGAGTCACAGCTCAAGCCCGAGCTCCTCGAACAAGTCTGTGAGCAGAAAGGCGTCCAGCTGACCCTGCGGCGGCAACCCGGCTACGATCACAGCTATTATTTCATCTCGACCTTCATGGATTCCCACATCGCCTGGCACGCCGAACGCTTACGAATGTAAGGTCCGAGAGGTCACGGAGTGCCTTGCTCTTGCGCCGCGCGGGATCGGTCAAGGCCCCGCGTTTCGTTCGAATCTGTCTCGGGCAGAAGCACACCGCTCCGCCTCGACAAGGCTCTCTCCGCGGGCAACAAACCAGCGATCCTGTGTCGGGTCCTCACGAGTGAGGACCCGCACATCTGCCACACACAAGCACGAGCCTCCCACACGCAGAGAATCTTCGCCCTCCGCACAAGGAGTCCTCAGCCATCCCAGCGAAGGACCCAGATTGAAGGGTGCGCAAACGGCGCGAGTTGATCGAGGTCTATGGGTTACGAGCAGCCCTCGGTCTCCCGCAGACACCGGCGCAGCCGTTCGCTTCAACGCATCGCCTGAGGTTTGGGGTGAGTCCGTTGGTAGCCACGTTCGACCTCAAGTCCTCCAGCGCGGTTCGGCAGATCAAGTTTCTCTTGCACCGCTCGAGCGCCGTGACGCAGGCCCCTAGTCCGGCACCTAGCTCCTCGATGCACGCTGCACAGCGCGGACCGCTGGCAGGACCGATGGACGGCTTGTTCCAGGCGAGCGCTTCGACCCGAATCACCTGTGCGTGACCTTTGCACTCTCGCGACCCAGACGAGACAAGTCCATAGAGTAAGAATCCGTCTCGACTGCGACGCCACACAGGCGAGCCGCTCGAACCGAAGCAGAGCTCGTGGCCATCGGATTCGAACTCCGCCGAGAGGTCCCGCTGCTCGTGAAGTCTGAGCGGGATGCTCTCAAACACGCGAGATTCCTCACCGTCGAGTCGGCTCAGGAGAAACTCGCCCTCGGGAAGCACAGGTAAGGGACTTCGGGTGCGTTTCGGGAAAGCGCCCCGAATCGGCAGTAAGATGAGATCGCGAATGCTGCCCGGAGCCACGCTCGCCGAAGCATCCTGGTCGACAGGAATCTTCATTTTGCCCGAGGGGGCGTGGACGACGACTGTTCCCCGCGCGCAGTGGGCGGCGGTCAGAATGTAGGTTTTCGTTCGTTCAGACCAGAGCACCCCGCCGCAGGATCCTCGAGCGGAGGAAATGAGCAGGGTTCTCGCAAGAACACAGCTCGCGTCGCACGGACCGGTGAGCGGTGCAGGAATTCCTTCCGGGACGCACGATATCGGCCCGCCGAGACTCAGGACCAATGCGAAGAACCCAAAGGCCTTCCGGACTAGAGCGCATCTCGGCGGGCGTTCGCGAAGCCGCGGAGGTTCTGAGATACGTTCTAGTTCTGGTCCAGAACGTCGTTTCCGTCCTCGTCCAGACACGTCAACCGAAATCCCCCGCCATCGCACTCCACAGAGCCGCCGCCCGGACACTCATAGCGCGTTTGCCACTTCAGGTCAGCGCGGTTACAGGCAAGAATCTCGGATCGCTCCGAATCAAAGGCCGTACTCACGCAGGTCCGGCACTCACAGGGTTCGATGCTCGGTACGCACTTCGAACAATCCTCACAAGGGGCACCGAGACGGGCCAGAGTGCTCGGCGGCCCATCGCCGTTGCACCCCGCGACCCCTAGTAGGAGAAGGGCGACCCAAGAAGGGACGAAGCGAATGGCGGTTTTCCTCATGGCGCTGTTTGGTTGGTCCCTTCGACGTCTGTGAATGTGCCACGATTGCTGCATTCGTAGGGCACAGGGAATGGCACAGCGATGCAAACTCCGTTATTTGTGAGCGCCGGAGTGTAAAAGTCTTCGGTTCTGCCCGGACCGATGAGCTGGGTGAAGACTCGCTGCGCTCCGACACTCGTACCACCACAGCTCCCGTTATTGTTGGCGGCGTTGTAGAAGGTGGCGTTAATGGTCACTTGAACAGAACCACCAGGGAGGAGGACACAATTGCCCATGACCTCGAGCCCCACCTCGTCAGCGCACAGTCGGCTCAGCGTGAACTCGAGCGGCGCAACCGGGGTGTTCGGTCCTACGTCACAGACGGCGTGGAGAGGGCTCGACGCGTAGTCGTGATTGGTGAAAGCGGGCGGGATGCAATCGCAGTCGTCAGCGGTCATTCGCCCGGTCACGGTTACCCTACGGAACGCGGGGTCGGGAAGCGAGATCGGGAGGACGACTTCCAGGACCGGAGCGACGCTCAAGGGTAGGAAGGTCGAACAATCGATCTCCTGCCAAAGGTCTGGATCGCGAGGTTCATAGCAACGAT
Source organism: Pseudomonadota bacterium (assembly GCA_023428245.1). Lineage (GTDB taxonomy): Bacteria > Myxococcota_A > Polyangia > Polyangiales > Polyangiaceae > NIC37A-2. The sequence continues at coordinate 10,318 of JAEYYX010000056.1, read as the reverse complement.
CGACCTCATAAAAGACGCTATTGATCGTCTTCGAAGCGTGCACGACGACCGGTCCGAACGGAACGTTGTCGAACGAGAAGTGACCGTTCGAGTCGCTCTGGACCGTGACCGCAAGACTTGGGATTTCGACGCGAGCATCCTCGGTCGGGGTTCCGTTCGCCTCGACGCGCCCATTCAGGGTGCGCGGAGCCGGTCCCGCGGGCGGCTCCCAGCGATAGATGCGACGGAAGCGCGCGGTCCGGTACACGAGAGGCTCGTGGTAGCCGTAGACGCCGCCTTGCTCCGGAGCGTCGAAATGATTCATCAGGTCATCAGGGCTCAGAGCGACGCCGGTGCCCGGCTCGCGCCACGCCGTGCTGCTATTCGCTTCGATTGCGCAGAAGTCCGACGCAAAGCAGTTCGCGAACTGGTTAGCGATCTTATTGGGAGTATCCGTCCCCGCCTGCACGACGTCGCCCGGGCCGACAAAGAGACTCACGAACGCCCCCGCCGCCGCCCCGAGCAAAGCCCCGACGGGACCGCCGATGGCCAATCCGATCAGCGCTCCGCCTCCCCCCAAGCCGAGAGATGTTGCCCACCAAAACTCATCGTTGATCTCAGTGAAGGGCGTTCGGGCCATGTTTCGGAGCCAGGCGGCCAAAGCCTCAGCCGCGGCCAGGCGTTCCGCTTCGGTGTAGTGGTACATGCCGTCGGGCGTCGTCGGGGTCACCGAGCTCGGCAGGGGGAATGCCTTGTCCGCGTCCACCGTGATCCCAGCATTGACCAACGACTGCCGTACGAACGCCGAACAGACTGTCGGCTGCGGTCCCCATGCGGGCGCATTCGGATCGTCGGAGCCGATGATGGTGGCGTCAGAATACACGGAGAACCGGTAATGGCCTTCGATCTCTTTTGCCTCCTCGGCGGCGGCGATCAAGCGCGGTCGAGTGCTCGCTTCGTGCTGCGGAGCCGGTTTGACCAGGCGAGGGAATACGATCGATGCGTCGCCGGGGCAGCGAGCCGAATTCCGGTTGAATCCAAAGACCGAATAGTCTTTTCCTTCCGGCGAGGCTGCGTTGACACCGATCTCGAACGCCTCGGGGATCGAGGCCGTGATAGGACCGGGCCAGAAATAGCGCAAAGCTTCTTCCTCGATTCCTTCCGTGGGGAGACCGCCAAGACCGATCCCGTGGGTCATCAGCCAGCTATCCTGGCCCGTTGAGTGCCGGAGCTGGTCCTGGTTGCGGATCATCATGCCGCTGTGCGAATACTTCTGAGGTGGATCGAGTTTCTGGAACATATCCGTGACGAAACCGCAGGCGTGGATGAGCACAGCGTCGCCCTTGTATGCGTTGGCGATGTAGGACGCGGCGTCGGTCGTGAACTCGCTCGTCGGAAGGCAGGAGTAGCCGACTCCAGGAATATCGCTCAGATCCTGAGGATCGCATTCCGGTCCGGTTGGGCCGGGTGCCGATTGGTAGAAAGCCTGCTGGGCAATCGAATAGCGAATGCGGCGCTGTCGATAGAGCTCCGCGATCTCGCGACCCGAAATTCTGTCCGGATTCGCAACGAGCTGGTTTTCGACGAGATAGTCGAGGAGCGCTTGCTGAGTTGGATCGACAGGCGTCGTTGAGCCCGTCCTCGGGACCTCGAAATAGGCCGAGGAGTTTGCGAGCGGTCCGCTCGCCACGGATCCGAAGAAGTGAGTCTGAACGCCACAGACGCCGCTTCCGATCGCGCTCATGGGGACGGTGAAGGATACGAGCGTCGAACCTCCGGGCTGTACGGTACGGGCAAGCGAAGTGACGGAGCCCGGGATGACCGGCATATCCCCGTCGCAGGGGACCTGGTCGATCCGCATCGAATCGACACTCAGGGTCTCGGGTTCGCGGTTGCCGATTCTTGCCGAACCTACCCAATTGCCCTCCGACTTCCTCAGCGAATCCGTCGTCGCTCTCGTCGGCGGCTCAATGGAGCCACGCTTCTTGGTCACGGCGTAGGTGTTCCAAACGAGCGCGGTGCGCGAAGCCTGGACATCCGCGAGTCCCGTACGCTGGACGGTGACCTTGATCAGAAACGCCCGGTATTCCTCGTCCGCGCCGAAAGAGTCCGTGTAGTCGTGAGTGACAGACGGAAAGGAGCTCTCAACGACGTCGCCATCGCCGAAGTCAAAGGTATAGCGCTGGGTCCCGTCCTCGAAGTCGGCAGCGTTGAGGACGCTGACATGGATCGAGTCCTGCTCGAGGATATTCTCCTCGAACACGAGCTGAGGGAAAGGTCCGCTGTTTGGACAGGCGACAAGCTCGACGGTCGCGACTTGCGAGTCGATGAGTCCGCCCGACGCTTTCGCAACAACAGTGATCTCGCGAGGCCCCGGATTTCCGAAGAGTTGATCCACGTAGCGGGTGACGGGCACGCGGTCGATCAAGACCTTCACGGAGTCGTTCGGCAGACCAACGTTTCCGGTCTGCGCTGCGACCTCGAAGCTTTGCCCAGGACAGACCTGAGCCGGAGTCACCGAGACCGTTTGAACAAGCCAGGGCATCGGGCGATGCCGCAGCGTCACGCCCGGAGCGAGTCGAACGGACTTGCCGAAGAATGCTCCCTCGTGAACCTTGGTGCCCATGACCTCCAGGTTGATGAGCGCACGCGGAGCAATGACCCAGCCGGCAAACGGCGCTGTAAGCGTCGCTTGCGACGTTCCGGAGTAGGCGACCTGAAGATTCGGGAAACCTCCGCCGACTCGTTGGAATGCCGGCTTGACGACAAGTGAGTTGCTGACAACGAGAAAGACTCGACCGTTCGTGTCCTGAATGCGAAGGTTCGCATCCGGCTCAATATTCACGCTTCCAAAGAAGTATTGGCCCGCGGTGAGAGTCAAGGTGGCCCGACTCTTGAGATCGAGGCCCTGGTAGCGACCGGGCGGCAGAGGGGTCGGGCGCGCTTGGCCAGGCTCCAACCGGACGAAGGGCTGCGCGGTCGTTGGTTGCTGAAAAACAAGGTTCAAGGGCTCCGTCGCGAGGGGGACGCCCGTTTGTTGTTCCCCCTCGACCGTCCACACGGATTGATTGAGCCGTTGCCCGCCGAGCGTCAGCGAGCCGTGAACGGTCGCGCGGTCTCGGAGCAGCGCATTGCCCACTGCGAGAATCGACCCCGAATGGGCATCGGCTCCAACGGTCACCTGGCCGCTTCGAGTATTGGCGATCGCGGCAAATCCCCCGTCGACTCGTTCGGTCCGTGCTCGGTCTTCGAGCGTCACTCCGTCGAGTCCGATCAGCCCAAACTGCTTCAGTTGCCGCCCTTTCGGCACCGGCATACTGAGCGAGATGGGTGTCGTGGCCTCCAACGTGGTCGCTCGAACTGAGTCCTCCGCAGGCTCGCCCCGTTCCATCGAACAACCGAGTGCGAACAGCTTCCATGAGAGAACTCCCTTTCTCCCCGATCTCTACAGAAGCTTCGCGAAACCGGGAAGTGAAAGAATTTTGTCAGAGCACACTCTCGAGGCTCCCCGCGCCCGTTTGGTGCAGTCGTTCCGAACTACATCTCCTGCTAATAGCAAGCGTTCAGCGACTCACATTCCGGTACTGCCGATGTGTCGGGAGGAGGGCCGACCACATAGGCCCGAGCCTCCGCATAGCTCAGAGAACAGCCGAGCAGCGCTTCTGGCGCCGGGATCGCCGCGGAGCAGCTCTTGAACTCGCCCACCGTTGCCTGGCACGTTTCGCCAAGCGTTCGCGGAAAGTTCTTACACTCGAGGTCCACGTTCCCCTGGTCCCGAGATGCAACGCACGCGTCACGCAATCTCGCGCACTCGTCCGCATAGCGTGATTCACCTTCTTCGCGAGCCACGAGCATCGCGAGAACGTCGCAGCGCCCAAAGATGATGTCGGGCGTTGCGAGTGACAAACAGAGAACCTCACCCTCTTCGTCCGTCAGCTCGGTCAGCTTTCGGTCGTCTGCCGGGAGGGGGACTGATGTACTCCCGCCGATCGCTGGAGCGGAAGTCCTGCCACCGCTTGCCGAAGGGAGTGAAGGACCTTCCCCGCCCGCAGGAGCAACTGAGGACGTTCCACCCGCCCCCCCATCGCCCGCCTCGTCGCTTCCACCGCAGGAAGGCAACGAAGCTGCAATCCCCAGAACGAAGAGGAGGGAACACGAGTGCACGAGTCTTAGAGTGAGAAGCATCGCTTGTAACGGTAGAGCCACCTCGCGGACCCGGACAGCGAAAGAATCCTTTCACCCCGGCATTCGTTCAGTGGCCGTCTCGGTGAGCTCGAATGCGGCTCGCAAGGTCATCACCACGCGTGCTCCTCCGTCAGTCTCGGAAAAGATGTGAAGGCTTCCCCCCACTGAGGAGAGGGCCGCGTGCGCAAGCCACAGACCCAGGCCACTCGCTCTCGGCTTGGTCGAGAAGCCGCGCTTTCCAAGGCGCGCGCGGAGCTCGGCCGGAAGCCCAGGTCCGTCGTCCTGGATCGAAATTTGGACGCCGAGACGGTCGCTCAGGCGCGCCTCGAGGACGATCCGAGTCGCGCCCCGCGCTCCATCACCTTCCGCGGAGTTGATCATGAGCTGAATCTCGCGGCTTCCGCGATGTCGACTGGCTGTGGGTCAGCCGCCCCATCGAGGACCCGAAGCGCTCGACTTCGTGTTCCGTGGAGCAGCTCGCTGGCTCGCCCCATGCTGGCGATCACATGACCACTCAGTTCTCTCTGAGGCACGAGATCATCTGGGGCTCTCTCGAGGAGTTCATGGAGGCGTTCAGCGTTGAGACGTGCGTCCGACATGAGACTCCCGACGTCATGGTGGTCCGTGAGAAGGGCAAGCAAGCCGGTTCGCGCCCGCTCCGCCCGCACGCTGTCTAGGCTCGCCTGGCGGAGGGTCCCAATGAACCAGTCCGTCGCAAACCAGGCGACGAGAATGGCAGCCCCCTGGTAGAGACAAAGGAGAAGCAACTTGTCGACACTCACGGGAAAGCCGAGAACTGAGTCCATCCCAACCAGTAGAACGAGACCGGAGGTGTTCGCTACCGCGCTCCAAACCACAGCGGAGGGAGACAGGCGCAAGACCGACGTCATCGTGATGAGAGGAACTACAGCGGTGTCGAGCCAAGCCAGTGAACCTCGGTAAATGGGCGAGTCCCAATTCGTCGCCAGTCCGAAGGTCCCAAGAGCCGCATCGACAATCACAGAGATGTCGCGAGTTCCGCTTCCGAGCAAATCGCGGCGTCCCCTCCGCAGAACCCAAACCGAAAAACCGATCCCACCGAGGGCCACACCCCCCTCGATCAGGACCTGACGCGAAGTGGGGGTCGTGACGTTGAACGCGTCAATCGCGAAAACGACCAGAATGAGGCTACAGAACAGCACTCGGAACCAGGCAAAGAGCGACTCGGCCCGCGTCGCGGTCTGCGCCAGCGCTTGCCTTTGGAGGAAGTCATACTGGCGCGCCGAGCTCGAACTCTCGCGCTCGGACCCGGTAACCTCACTTTCCGTTGACACGCGCCTCCCATCCTGAGACGAAATGGCAGTTGTGGGCAAGCGTGCGCTCGTCGTCGAGGATGACTCGAATCTCTGCCGAACGCTTGCCAGCGTGCTCACGGAAGAGGCGTTTGAGCCAGTTATTTCGGTGGGATCGCTCGGCGAGTTCGAGCGGATCTGCGAGGAATCCCCCTACGATCTCGTCGTCCTTGACTATCGACTCCCGGATGGCCCTGGGATTGAAGTTCTCCGCGCCCTCGCTCGCTCGCCTTGTTTCCCAGCAGTCGTCGCCATCAGCGGTGACATTGGCCCCGATGAGTCGTTCGCGCTGGCCCAGGCCGGAGCGAGAGCGTTTCTGAGAAAGCCGTTTGGGCTCAGCGAGATTCGCGCGGCCATTCGGTCGGCGATGGGCGAAGCGCCGAGTCTTTCGCTCGACCTCCGTCGCTCCCTCGGGGCACGCTCTCTCCGCGAGGTCGAAGAGGACGTTCGCGAAACCCTCGTACGCGAAGCTCTCGCGCGGACCTCTGGCAATGTGACCATGGCAGCGCGCCTGCTCGGCATCAGCCGCCAGCTACTCAACCACATTCGGAAAAGAGGGACCTAACCGCTCGCCACCGCGAGCTAGACCAGGCACGCTTCGAATTCATCGCTCGGCTCAGAACAGCCTCTCCTGATGAAGCGCGCCCACGCTCGGAATCGGGGTTGGGGTGGGAATCGGAAGCGGTCTCGAGGAAAGCCCCCTCCCCTCCCTCGCCCTTTTGAGCTCCACGCGCGTGAGGGGTCCCCTCAAAATGCTCATGGTGTGGCGCGGGTTCAGGAGGACGTTGCCCGCCTCGGGTACATGGGCATTGCGCACCACGAACCAGCGAGGCGCGAGACGACCGATCGTTTGGTTCAGGTCTTTCAGGTCGTTCGAGAGCGCCCGGTAGTCGAGGTCCACCGGGTTCTGGGTGGCTGCGACGACGCCGACGCCGAAGGCGCGCGCCTGCTTCATCAGCGCGACGATGGGCCGCTTGGTGGGCGGATTCGCTGGGTTGGAAAGCGGATGAGGCGCGATGGGAAGCAGCTGGCTGGCTCGGGATGCGGAGAGCGCGTGCTGGGAAGCAGCTGGCTGCTTCAGAATGCGGAGGGTGCGCGTTCTGGACCAGCTGGCTGGCTCGAAAAACGGTCGATAGAGTTTTTGAAAGCAGCTAGCTGGCTCGGAATAGGGGCGATGGGGTTTTCGAAACCAGCTGGCTGGTTGGTGATGCGCTCGCCTTGCACTTTGAGCCAGCGAGCTGGCTCCAGATGCGGGTGATGGAGTTCTTGAAAGCAGCTGGCTGGCGCGGAATAGGGGCGATGGGGTTTTTGGAGGCAGCGGGTCGGTACGGGCAGCTGATGGGGCCGGTCCTGAAGGAGCTAGAGGCGCGGGAACGGGGCGCAACGGTTCCGGAGACGGCTGGGAGAGGCAAGCGGCTCTGGGGACGCTCAGGCTCCTAGCTAGTTGTCAGAGTCTACGCCCCCAACCGCCTGGATCGCGGCGTGCATGGAAGACCGCGAGCACGACCACAAGGTCGCCCCGATCCTCGAAGAATACCGAATACGGAAAGCCAAAGATTCGAGCTCGTCGAGCCCGACCTTCGACGACTGGAAAGGTCAGCGGGTGTTCAGCGACTTGAACAAGCGTCTCTCGAACGGCAAGGAGGAATCGCCCCCCCAATCCGAGCTGCTGCGCTTCGTACCATTCGTACGATTCTGCTGTCTCCGCTTCAGCCTCCTCTCGAACAACCAAGCGCTTCACGCCGACGGAACCCGCGCCCGAATCCGAGCCTCGACCTCTGCCCAAGGCGAGCCTTCAGGCCCGCGCTGCTCGACGTCTGCCATTCGTCGACGAAGCTCGACACGCTGCTCTTCGCTCAGCGGCAATTGAGGAGCGTCAAGGCTGTCCCATAGCTCGCCAATCAGACTGAGCCGTTCCTCGGGCGAAAGTTGGGAAATATCGAGAGCCGGCTTTGCCATCGAGCTATTGTGATCCAAGACGGAACTTCCGCCAAGGTTCGAAGAGGCGAGGCGTAGGGTGCGGGGAACTCGCTGCCAAAGGCCGAGGTAGCGGAAGGGACGCTCGAAATGAGATGATTTGGGAAAGTCTCACCAAACCTCGGTCCGGAGCTCGCCGGTATCGTCTTGGAAGACGCGGACGTTGAACATCAAATAGGCCGGATACTCTTCGGTCGCGCCACCGAGGACTACCGACCTCGTGCCGAGCACGCCTTCGTTCCACGACGCGATCTGTACCGTCGCGGTACGCCCCTCGGCGCGGTCGTAGTTCGCGATCGCGAATCGGTATTCGCCCAGCCGAAGGTGGTTCGGATCGCAGGACGCGTAGTAGTGCTCCGGCCCGAGTCCGACGATATTGTCGACGTCGAGGTAGCCGCTGTGACCCGCCGGATTTGCGAAGAAAACGTGCGCGCCGGTCGGCTCGAGCGTGTGGAGGTCAACGTCCCCCGCGCCATCCCAGGTCAAGGTTGCGGTGATGAAGCCGGGGACCGCCTGCGCCTCAGGCGCGACGAGCGTGTTCAAGGCGGAGACGACGTGGCCGAAGACCCGTTCGGAGACCGCGAGTCCCTCGTTCATGTAGATTTCGAGCAGCCCATGTCCGAGGATATCCTTGTGGCCGGTGACCCCAGGGGGACGGTCCAGGTATCCGGGGATGCTGTCCGTCACCGGAGCTACCGTGCCGAAGGGACGGAGGCCGTTGATCACCAGATCGAGGTCGGCGAGCGTATGCGGCCCGCGCAAAGTCGGCGAAGCGGGCGCGATGTGGACCACCTTCACGGATTCTGAGGAGACCTTGGTCAGCGCGAAGTCATAGGCGGCGTTCGCGAACAGATTGCCCTGCGAGTGCGCCACGAAGAGCAGCTTTTTCCCCTCGAGGGTCCAGTTCTCGATGCGTGCTCGGTGTTCTGCATAGTTCGCGCTCGTCGGCGAATTGCCAATCAGTGTGGTCAAATTGTTGAGCGTCTCCGCCTCGTACCATTCAACCAAACCCACAAGGACACCGGCCGCAGAGCTCGTCACGCGCTGCATTTGGTCCCACCACGGGCCCCCTCCGCGGAGAGCCTCGAAGAACAGCTCGAAGCGGCCCTCGAGGATGCCTTCCTGTTCTTTCAGGCGCTGTTCGAAAGTCTCGACGAAGTCCTCGAAGCCCTCGGAGTAATTATAGAGAACCTCGTATTTGATGGTCTCGCCCGCGGGTGACGTTTCGCCGAAGAGGCGGTGAAACTCAGCCTTAGCGTAGTTCGCGCCCCTGAGGGTCGTCTGCACTCCGTTGAAAAACACAAAGACCACCCCTGGATCCGAGCAGAGGTCAGCACCGTCCTCCTCCGCAAGAGTCGCCGGTGACCATGAGAGGGCAAGCACCGAAGAAAGGAGAATCGCTAGAGCTTTCATTCGCACGTATCTCCGGTCGGAAGAGCCCATGAGGTTCCGTCGAGGGTCTTCGACGTTCGGAGGAGGGCGAGAAGCCGTTGCTTCGTATTCGCCGTGAGCGATTCAAGCTCGGAACCCACCTGGGCCGCTTCCTTTGTGCCGCCCGATGGAAACTGCCTGTACACGCAGTTGCAGGCGCGGGCGTCTTCCCGAGCGGCGGCTTTCGCCGATGGGACGTCCCCAGGCTCGACGAGAAGGGTCTTCTGGAGAGCCCGCGCAGTCTGGAGCGCCGCTTTGCGCTGAGGCTCGAGCGGATATTCTCGAGTGATGAAGGCGTCGATGTCGTCACGGACGCCGTTTTGGTCTGCGTCCGTGCCGGTGAGCGAATCAGTCCGATCGAGCTTCGGGACTGCACCCGAGGCCTCGAGTTCTTCGATAGTTTCGCTCTCGGCTCGACTGCAAGCGGCAGCGAGGAGCGCTAGGGCCAAGGCTACGCTGAGAGCGAGTGTCCGCGGAATGTGTGGTGGTGCCTGGAGCGGAAGAGAATCGCGTCTTTTCTTTGTCGCTTCGTGTGTTCTTTGCATGATGCCTTCCTCGGAGCGAGTCCTGTCTCGCGCGCGGTGTCACTCGGCCGACGCGGGTGGGCCGTTGCGCAAAAAGTCGTCTCACGTCTCCTTCGAGGAGTAGCTCGAGCGCGTCCGCGAGATCGTCTGTCCGAGCGCAAGTTCAACGCTGACTTCCTCACAGACTTCGCCCATTCGGCGAAGTCGATTTCAGGCGAAGGCTCGGCCTCGTCAGCTGGGTGTGATGTGCCGGGGCCCTCAGGGAGTGGAGGAGGGCCCTTTGGCTCGAGGTCGCGCCAAGTCGCCCTCACATGCAAGCTACGAACAGCTTCACCTTGTAGTCGTCGGACTGACGTTCCTTTCCCGAGGAGCCGGTGAAAACGGCGAGGGCAATGTTTCCACCATCGACCTTACCGCGTGAATCCTTGTCGGCGCCTTGATAGATGGCCTCGGAGTCGCGAACGACGAGCTCTTTTTTCTGTTTCTCGCAGGTGTATCGAGCTTCGTTCTCTGCGTTCGAGTAAGCGGTTTGTTCGTTGTATCCCTGTCCAATGACCTCATACTCGCCGCCGCCTTTGGGCAGAACTGTGCCTGTCTGGGAGTGACAGGCGATCGACGAGGAGCCGAGAGCCAGAAGAGAGATGAGGGTCTGGGTCAGTTTTTTCGCATTCATGTTGTTGGGTCTTTCTCGTACTGGGGCCAGACCCTGTGCCCCCGAAATGGAAGGGACGGTCTGGCCGACACGAGAGAGAACTCGGCCCGACGCAGAGCGCGTTGCGAGAAGTCTCAGCGACCGAGGTCGATTGTGAAGACGCGACTTCAGACGAAGGCTCGGCCTCGTCAGCGCACGCCAGCGACAACCTCAAGGGGGGGCGCCGCCCGCCTCGCGGG
>JAEYYX010000051.1 GCA_023428245.1 Pseudomonadota bacterium | reverse complement strand
CCCCCCCCCCCCCCCCCCCCCCCCCCCCCCGCCGCCCCCCCCCCCCCCCCCCCCCCCCCCACGCCCGTCACCAGAGCCCAGACAGCGCCCAGCGCGCCAAGAGCGCCCAAAGCGAGCGCGCCCCGCTTCACGGGACCGTGACCTCCCAGGTGATCGTCTGTTCGAGCTGCTCGCGCCCCTTTCGAACCCAGGGCGTCTCGTCGAATACGCGCACCCGGACCTCATGCTTCCCTGGCGCGAGCTCCGGAACCACAAAACACTCGCCCGTCGCCCCGGAGATGACCTCTCCATCCACTGACCACTCGATCTTGAGCACTTCGGGATCGACGACTTTCACCTGGAGCCCCGTCGGCATGGCGAGCGGCGCGTCGTTCGGCGTGTGGGCGTCGATCGGATCCACGATCGAGTAAATGTCGAGGATCATCTTCTCCATCGACGGCATGTTGAAGGGCTGCGGCAGTTGGTTCATCTCCGAGTCCTTCGACGGGCGGTACTGACCTCGATCGCAGTAGCGGCTCCCTTCAAAGACCCCTTGCTCGAAGGTCCCGTGATTCCCTCGTCCGGCCAAAGCCGGCGGCAGCGGGCCAGAGTTCTCCCGCTCATCCTGATAGCCGATCCAATGGGCCCATTTTTCGCCCTCCGGATCGGCGGTCGAGTTCAGCTCTTGGTATTCGCCGCAGGTCGTGCTCGTCCCGCCGTATTCGTCAGCGAGCGCGTGGAAGGTATGGCCGCCCTCGTGGAGCGCGACGCTCGCTGCACCGAGCCGATCTTGGTAGCCCCCGTTCCAGACCATGACCGGCCCTCCTGAGTTCCACCAGCCGCTCGCGTCTGCATTCAGGCTGACTGCGACCCAGTCCGCGTCGACCTCCTCCGGAAGCTCTGCCACGAGCGCCGCGTTCACCTTGTTCCGATTCGCTACGCCGAGACGGGTCCCGCTCGGACCACAAGGCGGCTCACAGCGACCGTCGAAGAGCGTGTCGCATTCGCGGTTTTCGTCGGGGTTGTCGATGCAGGCGTCGGCGGAAGCGAGCTTCAGCCCACAGACGTTGATGAACTTTCGGTACCTCCGGTACGGCTCACCGATCGCGCTATAGAGGCCCGCCGCCTCGTGGTAGAGCATGTTCTCGACGTGCTCGATGAAGCGCTCTCCGATCTGGCTCTCGTCGTAGCCGTCCCCCACAATCACATAATTCACGCGGTTGTCCGGCCGCCCTACAGCCTCGAAGATGTGCCCGCGCGGTCCACAGGAGAGCTCCGGCCCCGGCGCCTCGAGGAGCGGCTCTCCGCCGCAGGTGTCCCCCGGGGATCCTCCGCTGCCCGTCATGCCTCCGGTAGCCTCCGATCCGCCTATCCCGGACAAGCCTCCGCTCGCCCCGCCCGACGGGCTACCACCCGCGCCGGAGCTCGCCCCGCCCGCCGCTGACCCCTGACCTCCGCTCGAAAGCGCTCCACCGCTCGCCTGAGCGCCCGCGCCGCCGGCACCGGGAGCTCCTCCTGAGTCCGCCCCCGGCGCCGTTCCTTCCGGCGACCCGCAGGCGCCCACCAAGAGTGTGACCGCTGTCGGCCAGGCCGCACATCGCGCGAGCACGCGCATCCTTCCTCGGATATCTCTCATAGACATGTTCCTTCGCAGCCTCGAGGCACCACTTTCCATGCGCCACCGCCGTCGAATGATCGCACGAGTCCCAGGACCTCGAGCGAATTTTCTCCTCCGCTGAGCCATAAGAACCAGTCTCACGCGAAAAAGCGGCGCACGATGGATTCGCCGTCCTCCGCGCATCTCACGACTCAAGCCGCCGCTCGATAGGACCGGCGAGCACGAAGCCGTGGCTATTGAGCCGCTTCAAGGCGCGTTCATCAGGAACTGCCAGCCGACGCGATAGATATAATCAGGGATGATGTGCTCCCCCGGGTGCTCACACCAGAGCGTGTCCGTCTCACACCCGGAATACGCTTGGCACGCGCCGTCGAACACCGAGCTCGTATCCATTCCGCAGCCGTTCTCCGTGAGGAAGCGCGTCAGCGTCGAACGTCCGGAAGAAATCTTCTCTGATTGGTCGTTCGTCCCGTGCACGATCATCCCCGAGACGGGCCCCTGACAAGTGGCGCCACTCGGCCCGCCTCCCGCGATGGAGATGAAGGCTCGGATTTGATCGCCGAGGGCACAGGCAGTCTGCGTCGCCATCCAGCCGCCCCAGCTGAAGCCGATGGCGAAGATTTTCGACTCGTCGATGCAGTGGTCCGCCTTGGCTTCGTCAATGAGCCGCCGAACGAGACGAAGATCGGCGTTGTCGTTGCCGCGCGTCTCCCAGCCCGTCGCGCCACCTTGATCCAGCCCATCGGGATACATGAGCACCGCGTTCCCTTCGCTCGCATAATCGAAGGAGAAAGTCCCCACGTCCCATTCTCCCTTCCCGCCGTAGGCGTGGAAACCGAGCACCAGCGGAACTGGTTTGTTCTTCGTCTTGGCCGGGATCAGGTAGTAGTCCCTCGAAGCGCCATCGACCTCAATCTTTCGGTAGCCCCGGCTCCTATCTGGCTTGTCGTCGCAGGAGACTGAGCTTCCACCACCGGTGCCAGCAGAATCACCGCCCGTGCCTGGGCGTCCGCCACTCCCTATCGCCTCACCACCGGTGCCAGCAGAATCACCGCCCGTGCCTGGGCGTCCGCCGCTCCCGCGTCCTCCCGAACCTTCTGACGAGGCCCCGCCGCTCGCCGGCGACCCGTCGCCTCCCGAAGCGCTTCGTCCGCCCGCGGCGGTAGCGCTCGCTCCAGTGCCCCCGCTCCCAGCGTCCTCGGCCGCACCTGGATCCGACTCGGAACAGGCCCAGCCGAAGAGCGAGAGGAGGAAAATGGCTTGAGGGAGACGCCTGCAGCTCATGATCGGCTCCTCATGTCGCCCACCCGGGGGCCTTCCGCGAAAAGATTGCCCGCTCGGGCGAGAGAGAAAACTTGGGGTCGCGCCCGAGTCGACGCGAGAAGAGCCCACGATGAAACGGGGCTCTTCAGAAGAGGACATTAGCCCTTGCGTGCGGCGCGAGCGGCCTCAGCGCGACGCGCTTCGCGTTCCTTCTTCTTCTTCTGCGCGACCTTCTGGCGCATCTTGAGAGATTTCCGACTGTCGAAGCTACCCATGAATCATTTCTCCTTGGAGTTTTGGGGCTGCCGTCCAAGGAAGGGACGACAAACCGAGGCGATCGCCTACTCGATCTCGAAAGTCTTGGGAAGGTCGGAAACGGTCGCGCCCTCGCGAGAAAGCAGTCAGCCGCTCGAAGCGTCTTCGAGGACGTTGTCCTTGGCCTGGACCTCGAGGCGGTACCGACTGTTCGCCGTCTCGATATAAAAGACGTCTTGGTGAGCCAACCGGAGCACCCGCTTGACCGCCGTCGTCACGTACTCGTGCATCCCGTCCGCGAACTCAATCACAACGACAGAACCTTTTCGCGGGGCTCTCACGAGGCGTCCGGAAACGGCGCGAGAGCCACGACCGAGCTTCCGAAGGACCACCTGCACGTGAGGGAGTCTAGCAATGCGAGCCAGAAGTTCCAGCCCCATCAGCTCGGCGTGATCTACCTCTCCTCGTCTTCGACTCGCCATACTGACTCCCTTTCTAGGCACAGACTCGGCGCACGCTGAGCCTCCCGCCCTAACTCGCTGAAATCGCGATCTTCATGCTGGGTCCCCAGGAAAATCGCGACCCCAGGAGCCTCGGAAGAGGCTCGTTTTGGAGAACGACAGCTCCCAGAAAAGCCTAAGGGCCGGGTCCTGCTTTCATGCGCGATGGGAGCTTTCCATCGCTATTGGATCCCGCCGAGTTACTCTTCACGGACTCGTCACGCCCGGCGCACCTTTACCCGCAAAGTATGCACGCAGCACATCGCGCGCGAGGTGGGTGCCTTTGATCTGCCACTCGGGAGTGTTCACAACGACCGCCGCCACAGCGATCTCGGGATCGGACGCGGGCGCGAAGGCCACCAGCCAAGTGTAGTGCCGGTTCTCCTTCTCGCGCGTCAAAGTTCCGGTCTTTCCGGCGACCTCGATGCCCGGCAAGAAAGAGCGGCCTTTGTCGTCGTGGAACGCAGAGTACGCCGAGCCGTCGGAGATCGTCTTCTTCATCATCTGAGCGACCTCAGACGCGGTGTCTCTTTGGAGCGCGCGCCGGAGCACCTTCGGTTCGAGGGGGAACTCGTAGAGGATTTCTTTGCCCTGCCGCACGCGGGTTACGATGCGTGGTTCAAGCGTCACACCACCGTTCGCGATGGTTTGTGTGAGGACCGCCGCCGCGAGGGGTGAGAGAGTCGTGTGCCAGAAGCCGGCCGCCGCGCGAGCAAATTCGAGGGGCTCGTCGGGGATCTCAATCTTCGGTGCCTCGTTTTGAACAGGGAACGGCACAGGTGTGCCGAATCCGAGCGCGCCGCCCACTTTTGTGATGTCTTCGGGAGTGAGGTGTTTCTGGGCGAGGCGGCCAAAGACCACGTTGAGCGACCGTCCCATGGCCATGTCGAGGGTCGCACACCACTTGTCGCGGCGAGGATCTTCTCTCAGCTCTTCGGCAGCGATCTGGCTGCGGCCGCCGCGATAACATTGCTCGGTGGTGGCCGAGAGTCCCGCCTTCTCGACCAGCGCACTGCCGGTAACCACCTTGAATACGCTCGCGGCAGGTGCCTCTGCGCGCACGTTCACGTCGAACTTGTCCTTGCCGAGGACCTGGCTCGCGTAGGCGAGGACGTGACCGGTCTTCACGCCGATCGCGACGACCCCGGCCTCGGGGACGCGATACTTGTGCATGGTTCGAAGCGCCGCGCGTTCAAGACCGGGATCGATGGTGAGCTCGGCGAGGCGTCCCCCGGGGAGCGGCGCTGTCACCCCGCTCGGGCGGATATCGAGCCTGCGCAGGTCGAGTCCTTCCAGACTCGCCTCTCGGGCGGCTTTTTCGCTGCTCTTGGTGAGCTTCGCGAGCCTGCCCAAGGTCGGATCCACCGGAGCGCCTCCGCGCACGACGGGCCAAAGCGCGAGGAGCACCCCAATCAGGCCTCCAGTGCTGAGCCAACCACGCAAGGTCATGACTCAGGTCCCTACCGAAGCCGAGCGCTCCCGGGCAAAAAAACGGCGATCTGTAGAGCCCCCCCGAGGCTGCTCGGGGCGTGGGACTTCCGGAAGCTCAGCTCTCAGGAGGCGCGACGGAGAGGTCGCTCTCGCTGTTTCAGCTCGAGCACCAGACGCACAGCCTCGGCGCCGTCGTCGTAGTAGCCAGGCAAGCGCTCTTTGAAGCAGAAACCAAACCGCTCATAGAAGGAGAGGACTGGTCCATCGAGAGCGCGCACCTCAAGGCTCAGAGTAGATAGGCCTCGCGCGCGCGCCTGCTCGATCACCGCCGTGAGCAATGCGCGCCCCGTACCGCGCCCACGTTCGGCCGGCTGCACCGCAATCGAATAGAGCCGAGCGACCTTCGAGCGCGCACGAAAGAGCACCACGGCGTGCCCTAAGACCTCTTGTCCTCTCTCACAGACGAGCACCAAAGCGCTCTCACGGGCAAGGAACCGCCGAAACGCGAGGCTACCTATTTGGTGGACGGAAAAGGCCTGACGCTCGAGCGCGGCCATGGTCGGTACGTCGGCAAGCTGCGCCCGCCGCAAACGAAGTCCCTCCCTCTCTTTCGAAACGTCCACGCTGTCTCATCTTAGCAACTTCCGCTGTCCGGGACCGAAAGAAATGCTAGAGCCCAGGAAAGCCCCGCATGAACGATCCTTCGACTCGGCCGTCGTCGGCCGCCGCTCTCGAGTCATCGCCCCCTCGTCCCGAAAAGACGCTGCGCCTGGACATCGAGAGCCCAGACCTACTCCTTCGCTTGACGGGGCCCGCGGGGTCGTTCTTGAACGAGGTCGGACTCCAGAGCGGCGCCACCGTGAGCCAGCGGGGCCAGTCCGTCTTCGTGAGCGGAGCGCGGGAACCCGCCGAGCTCGCCTACCGCTTCCTCGAAGGCGTGAGTGAGCTGCTCTCGGAAGGTTACGAGGTCCGAAATTCAGACGTAGCTCATTCGCTCCGCTCCTTGCGCAAGGATCCGAACCGCTCGCTCACCGAGCTCTTGGATCAGGTGATCTTGATTACCCCGCGCAAGAAGCCGGTCATGCCGAAGACCGCGACCCAAAGGGACTACATCGCGAAGATCAAATCGCACGACTTGACCTTCGGCATCGGGCCCGCCGGAACTGGCAAGACGTACCTGGCGATGGCCATGGCCGCGTCCATGCTCGTAACCCGCCGCGTCAAGCGCATCGTCCTGACCCGCCCCGCGGTGGAAGCGGGGGAGCGCCTCGGTTTTTTGCCCGGAGACTTGGCGGAGAAGGTGAACCCTTACCTGCGGCCACTCTACGACGCGCTCAATGAGATGCTCGAGTACGAAAAGGTCCAACAAATGCGCACGCGGGGTGAGATCGAGGTCGCTCCCCTCGCCTTCATGCGCGGCCGCACGCTGAACGACGCATTCGTGATCCTCGACGAGGCTCAGAACGCAACGACGGAACAGATGAAGATGTTTTTGACCCGTCTCGGATACGGTTCAAAAGCCGTCGTCACGGGCGACGTGACACAGACCGATCTCCCGCGCGGCGCCAAGAGCGGCCTGGCTGAGGCGAAGCGAATCTTGCGCTCGGTCGAGGGCATTGCTTTCGCAGAGTTCTCGGACGCGGACGTCGTCCGTCATCCCCTCGTCCAGCGCATCGTCGTCGCTTACGAGTCTCACGAAGCAAACGAACGCGAGCGACTTCTCAAGGAGAAGCTCGCCGCACAGGCCGCAGAGGCGGCCGAAGCGGAAACCGCTCCGAAAGCGGCCGAAGAGCCAAATCTCAAGTGAGCTGCGCGGCCGCAAGCCCCCGACGGGGACCCCCGAGAACTCGCAGGAGCGAAACCCGAGGTCAGAAACCTGGACGTTACGCAGGCGTGCTTTTCCGGGCACCGAGCGCCTGAGAAGCTTGCGCTCGGGGCTAGGGGACGACGTGGTACTCCGCATCGTCCTCCCGCGCCCTTTCACCCTTGTCCGACGCATCATGCCCGAGAACAAAGATTCCAATCTGACGCAGCTCCGCGACACTCTGATCGACCGAGGAGAAAGCAGCCCTGTGCCCGAGTTCAAGAGCGCGCCTCGCTTCGGTAGCCTGCCGCCGCCCGCTCCCCTCGATCCGAAAGATCCTTTGCTGATGAGGGTCTCTCCGCTGCTCGAGTTGCTCTATCTCATGCACGCGACGGTGGGCGTTGTGGGCCAAGGTGAGGAGGCGGTCCTTCGCGGAGTCGCGCGCACCCTGAACAGCGACCTTGAGGACCATCAGCTCACCTCGCTCTTCGAGCGCTACGCCGAACGGCTCCGCCGCGCAGGACTCGATGAGCGGATTTATAGCGTGACCGAGGCTCTCTCTCTCGACAAGGTTACCGCCGAGTCTGCCTATACGCTGGCCGCGACCCTGGCCTGGGCCAACGACGACGTCTCCAGCGAAGAAGAGGAGCTTCTCGGGGACATTGCAGAGAAGCTCGGGATCTCCGGACGCCGCGCGAGTGAACTTCGAGGCCTCGAGAAGCCCTGATCGGGGCTCGTTCCAGAGAACCTTTAGGCGTCAACGCACAGCTTCCTCAACCCAAACGTCTCGGATAGCCGGCGGGCCATCGGCGTAAAGCTCGAGCGCCATATGATGGCGAAGCTCGCCTTCGGCGCCGCTGAAGATGCGTGGGACCACCGATGCGTTCACGTAGAGAGTTCCGTCCTTCTCGATTTGAGCCGTGCGCTCCCGCTCTGCACCTTGGCGCGGAGGGCGCCTGTGCATGTGCCCCGCGATCACCGCGAGCACCCGGTGTTCTTCTTTCGAGAACTGTACGGCCGCTTCGAGATCTCGATCTCCCCAGTCTCCTTCCTCCTTCCGGAAGTCGGCGCCGAAAATGTCGGTGCCTCGCTCTCCGAGACCGGAAGGACCGTTGTGGGCGAGCCACAGGATGTCGCGGGTAGGCGCGGCGCGCACCATTTCTCGGAGCAGTGCTTCGGACCCCTGATGGTCGAAGACCCCGTAGCGTTCAGCGAGCCCTTCCGGGTGGAAAAGGTCAGGCCCCCCCCGCGAATACGGCCGCCCCACGAGCACCGAGAACGAATAGTCAGAGAATGAATAGGTGCGCAGATCGTAGCCACAGAGCGCAACTGAACTCTCCTGCTCGCCTCTGCCCCGGGACACACGCATGAGCGCGGCGAGACGCGCCTGATACTTGAACTCGGCGCCGATCTCCGCCGCGTACGGCGCGTCGTTATTGCCCGCGACAACGAGAGTCGGCTTGTCGAGCCGAGCCACCTCCCGCGCAATACTGATTCCGTTCTGCGCGGTGCCGCTGCCGAGATCGCCCGTGAGAAGAAGCAAATCGTAGTCCGAACGATTGAAGTAGCGGGCGTCTTCGGCATCGAATGCTCCATGAAGGTCACCGACAATGCCGATTTTGACTTTCGGTGCGATGGCTCGTTCTTCTCCCACGATCGAACGCATCAGATAGGACAGGAGCATGTTCCGTCAAGCGCGCGCACGGGCCCCGAGACAGTCCAGACACAAGGCCGCCGCCGTCCGTTCGCAGAGGAGAAGCCACATCGAACCTCGCCCGGAAGCGCCCAAACGAAGAAGACTGCGCGGAGCCCCACACAGCCCAAGCGCGCGTCTGGTCCGAGAAACCGGCCGAGCTGCGAAGCGAAGCTGCGCAGGCGCGATTTTTGGCTTAGACTGCGCCGCGGCACTCGATGCATGTGAGCTTCGTATTTGCGTCCGTCTCCCGAAAATCGGGTGGACTGTTTGGGGTAGGTTATCGCCTGGCCCAAGAGCTCTCGAAGCTCGAAAAGATCGGCGCGAGCGTGCTCGGACTTGTCGACGAGTTCACGGACCAGGATCGAGCTCTCTGGGCGCCGGTTTCCGTTTGCGCGTTTCCCGCCCAAGGACCGACGAGCCTGGGTTGGTCTCCGGGGTATCAGAGAGAACTGATTCGCCTGCGCCCGGACATCGTTCACGCCCACGGCCTCTGGACCCTAGGCTCCTTCGAGGCGATGCGATACGCCCGCGCTCATCGCGTTCCCTATCTGCTATCCCTGCATGGGATGGCCGATCCTTGGGCGCTTCGGAACTCAAGGTACAAGAAGCGCGTCGCCTGGGCTCTCTACCAACGGAAGAGCCTCGAGGAAGCCAGCGCGCTCGTCGTGACCTCAAAGCGCGAAGCGGACGCGCTGCGTTCGCTCGGGGTCACTGCGCCCATCGCCCTGGTCCGGAACGGGGTCGATCCGATCGCCACCTCCCCCGTATCTCCGTTCGAAGGCCGTGTCCCCCCAGGCCGGCGCACTCTGCTCTTCCTCGGCCGCATCCATCCCAAGAAGGGGCTCGCTGAGCTCTTGCATGGCTTCGCTCGCTTCAAGCAGAGCTCACCGGAGCTCGCGGAGCGGTGGAGTCTGGTTGTTACAGGCTGGGACGATGGAGGACACGAAGCAGGCTACCTAGCTCTCGCGAGCTCCCTCGGTCTCGACGAGCCTTCGCTGATTTGGACAGGGCCCCTTTTCGGCGAACAGCGGGACGCCGCCGTCGCCCACGCCGACGCCTTCATCTTGCCCTCCTTCAGTGAAGGCATGCCGATGGCTGTGCTCGAAGCGCTCTCCGCGAGCACTCCCGTCCTTCTGACTCCCGAATGCAACCTGCCGATGGTCGCTCCGAGCGGCGCGGGCGTCTCAATCACTCCGTCCGCAGAGGGCGTGACAAAAGGGCTCCGGGAGCTCGCGACTATGTCCGACGAGGCGCGCCGCGCCATGGGAGAGCGAGGCGCGGCCCTCGTCTCCCGTTCTTTCACCTGGAGTGGGGTCGCGAGCGATACGG